>DATHMK010000011.1:0-105078 GCA_035487155.1 Steroidobacteraceae bacterium | reverse complement strand
CCGATCATCAATGTATCCGATGACAACCGGACTGCGAAGGCACGCTGGCGCAGTGACGTGCAGCTGTCCCGCGGCGGCAAAGGGCGCTGGGGCGGCGGCATCTACGAGAACGAATACGTCAACGACCAGGGCACCTGGAAGTTCAGCAAGCTGCACTACTACGTGACCTTCTGGGGAGACTACGACAAGGGATGGGTGGCCAAGCCATATCCGATGGATCCGCCCAGTACCAGCGTGCCGCCCGACCAGCCGCCCACCCTGGTTTACCAGTCATTCCCCAAGCTGCAGATCGTGCCGTATCACTACGCCAATCCCGTCAGCGGCAAACCCACGCCGGGCGAGCACGAGTAAGTCATGCGTAGAATACTCAGTGTGATGGCACTGGCCTGGTTCTGGACTGTGGCCGCTCATGCGCAGGGGAGCGAGCAGCTGCAGGGCATCGAGAAACAGCTGAACAGTCTCGGCGATCGCATCCAGCGCCTGCAGGATCTGACCGATGTCGAGATCGTGCAGGACGCCTACGGTTACTACGTGGACAAGGCCCAGTGGCATTACCTGGCGGATCTGTTCGCGCCTGATGCAACCCTGGAGATCGGCGGCAAGGGTGTGTTTCTCGGCCGCGCGCGCGTGTTCGAATACATGCATGTCGGGTTGGGTCCCATCGGTCCTCGCGACGGGTCCCTGATCGATCACCAGCAGTTCCAATGCCTGCCCACCATCAATCCCGACGGTGTGACCGCCGCCGTGCGCTGCATCGCCTTCGTGATGAGTTCAGGTGGCTGGGGCCACAATTACTACGAAGACAAATTCGTCAAGATCAACGGCGTGTGGCAGTTCCAGAAACTGCACGGCCCGTTCAACATGTATTCGGGCTACAAGGTCGGCTGGTTGGACAACACGATTCTGAACACCTATCCGGAGAAATGGCCGCCGTGGCCGGATCTGCCGCCCACGGTGATCTATCTGACGTTTCCGAACTACTACATCGAGCCCTATCACTATCCCAATCCGGTCACCGGCAGACCGATGCCGCCGCCCAGTCCGAGAGCGGGCGGCGAAGCCTTCGGACGGCCGCCGGCATCGCAGTAACACGATGATCCCGCTGCATTTTTAGTCTTCGGCCCGGCGCGGAAAAGCAGCGACGACGGGGACGGTGGCCTCGATCGACCCCAAGCCGGATAGACTGCGTGCCTACCAATCACGACAGGCAGGGGGACGTATGACAACGAAGGAGCCAGCCGGGCAGTCGGCGGAGATCGACTCGGCGATCAGTGATCGGCGCAGATTCCTCGGCGCGCTGGCCGCGGGCGCCGGTGCGGCGACGCTGCTCGCGGGCCTGGGCGCCAGCGCGCCGGCAGGCGCGCAACAGGCAGGCGGCCCACCGCCGGGGGCGCGGCCCCCGCCACCGCCGGAACCCAAACTCTCCCAGGCGCCGCCGCTGAGTGACCTCAAGGGCAAGACCGCCTACATCACCGCCTCATCCGATGGCATCGGGCTGGGCATCGCCCGGGCCTGTTCCAATGCCGGCATGAATGTCGTCATCGGCTATCGCAATGAGAAGCGCCTGGCTTTGGCTCTGCCGCTGTTTGCGAAGGACGCGCCGGTCTTCCCCGTCATGCACGATGTGGTGGGACGCGATGGCTGGGTCAAGCTGCTGGAGGCGGTGAAGGCCAAGTACGGCAAGCTGCATGTGGTGGTGAACAACGCCGGCATCAAGACGTTTGCCAAGGCGAGCGAGGCCACCGCCGCGGAGTGGCAGAACTCGATCGATGTGAACTTCGGTGCCATCTACAACAGCGTCTCGGTGATCCTGCCGCACATGAAGGAGCACAACGAAGGCGGTCACTTCGTCACCACGGCATCGATGAGTGGACTGCTGCCGGCGGTCACGGCAGGGGTCTATACCTCAACCAAGTTCGCGGCGGTCGCCATCATGGAAGCGCTGCGCATCGAACTGGAGGGGACCAACATCGGCACATCCGCGTTCTGTCCGGGCGGTGTCAGCACCGACAACCTGCCGCCAGGCTCGCGTCCACCTCCGCCCCCGGGGCCGGATGGCCGGCCGCGTCCAGCCTTTGGGGCGGGGCTGATGAGTCCGCTGGAGGCCGGCGAGCGCGTCGTGAACGGCATCCGCAACAATGATCTGTTCATCATCTCGCATACCGAGTTCAAGGACGGCATGGAAGAGCGCTTCAATGCCATCCTGCAGTCCTGCCCGGATGAGCCGGTGCCCCCGGAGCGTCTGCCGATCGAACTGCGGACCCGTCATACGGGCATCTATCCGCGCGAGATCGTGCACCGCTTCGAGAAGCGCACGTCCTACCGCACCTGAGCCGCCGGGGCGCCCCCGCGGCCATGCCGCGGGGGCCTATTGCGCCGCTGAGCCGCAGGCCGCCGCGCGGCCCAGCAGCAGGGTTCTTTCGCGGGCATTGTGCGTAAGCCCGGCCGCGCGGGAAAACTCCACCCGCGCCTCGGCGAAGCGACCGAGTTTTTCCAGCAGATCGCCGCGCACACTGGGCAGCAGGTGGTAATGCGCCAATTGGTTGCCAGTGGCGATTGCATCCACGATCTGCAGGCCCTGCGCCGGTCCATAGGCCATCGCGACGGCCACGGCACGGTTGAGCGCAACGACCGGCGAGGGTTGCAGCTGCAACAGCGCATCGTAGAGCGCCACGATCTGCGCCCAGTCGGTGTCCACGGCGCGCGCCGCCCGGGCATGACAAGCGGCGATCGCGGCTTGCAGGGTATAGGGGCCGGACGGACCGTCCAGCTGTTCGGCGCGCTCAAGGGCGTCCAGGCCGCGTCGTATCAGCAGATGATTCCAGCGGCCGCGGTTCTGCTCCAAGAGCAGGACCGGCTCACCGTTGGCAGCGCTGCGCGCGCCGATGCGCGAACTTTGAATTTCCATCAGGGCCACCAGGCCATGCACCTCGGCTTCGCGGGGCAAAAGCTGCGCGAGGATACGACCCAGACGCAGCGCCTCCTCGCACAAGGCAGGGCGCATCCAGTCCGCGCCGCCGGTGGCCGCATAGCCTTCATTGAACAGGAGGTAAATCACCTCCAGAATTGATGCCACTCGCGCGGTTCTTTCGGCCTCGCGCGGCACTTCGAAGGGCACATGCGCCTCGGATAGCGTGCGCTTGGCGCGCACGATGCGTTGGGCGATGGTGGGCTCGGGCACCAGAAATGCACGGGCGATCTCGGCCGTGCTCAGGCCCGCAAGCGTGCGCAGCGTCAAGGCGGTACGCGCTTCGGTGGCGAGCATCGGATGGCAGACAATGAACATCAGCCGCAGCAGATCATCGCCGATGTCATCATCGGCGGCCATGTCGGGTTGGGCGGGGGCCGTCCGACCGATGGGTGCCTCGTAGGCGATGGCATCGCTGTGGCGCTCGAGGAGCTTGCGACGGCGCAGTTCGTCCAGGGCACGATTCCTGGCGGTCGTCATCAGCCAGGCGGCGGGATTGTCCGGGATCCCCGCGCGCGGCCATTGTTCAAGCGCGCTCACCAGCGCGTCCTGGGCAAACTCCTCGGCCAGCCCGACCTGGCGCAGCATGCGAGTCAGCCTGGCGATGATCTTGGCCGACTCCATGCGCCAGACTGCCTCGATGGTGCGTTGAATCGGCGACTCAGTCATGGCCTGATTTTGCGCCATCGATCCGGTTGCGCAGCTGCGCATCGCGGGACTGCAGTTCGGGCGTGAACTCCGCACCAAAGTCGGCGGCTTCAAACAGCGGACGAATTTCGATCTCCGATTCCTCGGGCATGGGGTTCGGGCAGCGCTTTACCCATTCAATGGCCTCTTCGATCGACTTGACCTGCCAGAGCCAGAAACCTGCCACCAGTTCCTTGGTTTCGGTAAAGGGGCCGTCGGTGACAGTACGCTGGGCGCCATTGAACCTAACGCGCTTGCCGCGGCGGCTCGGATGCAGTCCTTCTCCGGCGAGCATCACGCCGGCCTTGACCAGTTCCTCGTTGAACCGGCCCATGGCCGTGAGCAGCGCCTCGCTGGGCATGATCCCCGCCTCGCTCGTGGGGGTCGCTTTCACCATTACCATGACTTTCATGCTGGTATCCTTTTAAAACAATGTGTTACGACTGTTCAGCAGTGGGTTCAAAAGCGGGCCCGACAGCTGACCCGTTGCAGAGTCGACGAACCGCGGCGGCTGATTTCGACACCGTTTGTGAAAAAAACTTTTGCCCGAACTTGCGGTTCGCCGGCAGCGGAACCGCGCCGCGCCCCTTGGAACTGGCGGCACAGGTTAGATATCCTGATTGTTGGTTTTTGCATTGAGAATCGACATCATGTCTGCACGTCCCGCCTGGCTGCCGCGCCCCCTGGTCTGTGCCTGCCTGCTCCTGCTCACGCTGAATGCCTTCGCCAGTTCGGTGACCGGCCCGGTCGTGGTGCTGCCGAACAGCTTCTATCTGCAGCCCGACAAGGGCGGACAAACCAAGCTCGTCAAACATGACGGCAGCCGATTGCTTCCCGCCACCATCGCGGCCTATGCCGTCTCCGGCCAGTACGTCATCGGCGCCGAGGGCATGACGGTGCCTCCCAGCCATGAGATCACCAACGACCTTGACTTTACCGGGACGGCGGACACGCGCTACTTCATTCTTGACACCGTGAGCGGCAAGCTCGAGTCCGGCCTGAATGAGGCCGCATGGCGCCAGCGTCTCAAGGACCTCGGGCAGCGCAACGACGTGCATATCTACCCGCCCTTGCCCTGGCAGAACTGAGGCCGGCTTAAGGGCGGCCTGCCCGACGCCGCCAGGGTGACATGCTGGCGAACACCCCGTCGCGGTAGATCAGTGCGTGCACCAGCGCCGCCCCGAAGTGCGCGATGAAGGTCGCGAACAAGGCGTACGCCAGCAGCGTGTGGGTTTGGCGCAGCAGCGCGTACAGCGCGGCATCGTGCGGCAGTATGGGCGGCAGATGCACGGCACCCA
Source organism: Steroidobacteraceae bacterium (assembly GCA_035487155.1). Lineage (GTDB taxonomy): Bacteria > Pseudomonadota > Gammaproteobacteria > Steroidobacterales > Steroidobacteraceae > DAIDKA01. The sequence continues at coordinate 100,125 of DATHMK010000011.1, read as the reverse complement.
GCAGCACCACCGGGTAGCGTTGTGCCGAAAGCATGCCCCAGCCCACCAGCGGCAGCAGGATCATCAGCGAATACAGCAGCCACTGCGAGGCCTTCGCGGCCAGACGTTCCAGCCGGCTCAGATGCGCCGGCAGGGCGGGGCCTGGGTTGCGCACACGGTTGATGAGCCGAATGATCACCAGCACCAGAATGGCGATCCCGAGCGGCCGGTGGATGGCGATGAGTCCGTGATAACGGGGCGACACCGTGGACACCATGCCGACACCGATGAACAGCATGGCCAGCACCAGCACTGCCATCAGCCAGTGCAGCAGGCGCGTGAGGGCGCTGAAGCGCGCGGCTGAGTTCATGGCGGGACTCCGTTCAGTACGGACGGCGTCTGCACCGCGCTCGGGGGCTTGCTCTCCCGCGACCGCAGGGTAAAGGAGCGCGCGTAGGTCGCCGAACGCGCGCTGAGCAGCGGATCGTCGGAGGGCTCGATGCCCGCGGGCAGTACCAGTGGATCGAAGTTGATATTCCGGCAGGCGCCCGTGTCCTCGCCCTGGGCGTGTTCGAGCGTGAGCGTGCCGACATCGACCTGGGGCCGCTCCACCGGCCAGGCAACGGTTGCGTCATTGGTGGGATCGCCCGGTTGCGCGAGGGTGATCATGAGATGCCATTGCAGTGGCCGGTGCTGCAGTTCGGCCATCACGGCATCAAACAGGTAGTTCGGGGAGCGTGCCCCGGTGTCGGCGGCATCATCGGCCGCGAACGGCTCATCCGGCACCATGGCCCAGCGCACGGCGCTCACCGAGCCGCCCGCCGCTACCAGCCGGAACGCATCGAGGCTGTTGAATCGGGAATTGGCAAAGCCGCTGGAGCTGACCTGGCTGCCGATGACCTCCAGGGCGCGCGCCGATTCCGGATGGGCGGCCAGGAACTGTGCCATGCGCGCCGGGTCCGGGCGGCCGGTCGCAGGATCCGGGCGCGTCGCCAGCAGCTGCTCGTAGAAAGCCTGCGGCGTGTTGACCGGGAAAACCGGTATGGCGTTCATGCCGGTGCGCCATTCCTCCCCGTCGGGCAGGCTGAAGCGCAGCGCGAGACTGCGCACTGCCCGGGAGGTGTCGGCCTGGAAGGGTTGTCCGCCCGCCAGCGCCAAGCGACCCACGACCGGTACCCGCCCCGTGGCGAACACCACCGCCTTTGAATATTGAGTTCCGGCGCCGTTGCTGTCGAAGAAGCCGGTGACGCACAAACCCTTGGCGTGATTGCGCCGGAATCCCGGGTGCTGGCCGTTGTCGGCCTCGAAGGCCCTGATCATGCGCGCCGGACCCAGGCGCTGTGGCGTGAGCCAGCCGCCGACATACGCAAAGGCGAGCGCCACGGCCGCCAGCAGCGCACCGATGAGGACAAATGCTGAGCGTTTCGACATCCGCCGGGATTCTAGAACCTATAATCACCCGGATGTTGCCCAGATTGCGCAAGGCGCTGCGCGCTGCGGCCGATCCGCGCAAGGCACCGGCCATGCAGGCGTATATGAAATCGGACATGCCCTATCACGGCGTACCGACGCCGCTGCTGCGCCAGCTGTGCCGTAGCACCTTTGCCCCGTTGCAGTTCACATCCGCCGCGCAGTGGCAGGATCTGGTGCTGGATCTGTGGCGCCGGGCAAAGTATCGCGAGGAGCGCTACGCGGCGATGTTTGTGGCCGGCGATGCGCGGGCCCTGCCGTTTCAGACTCCGGCGGCAATGAAGCTGTACGAGGAGCTGATCGTGACCGGGGCCTGGTGGGACTATGTGGATGACATCGCCGCGCACCGTGTCGGGCCGATATTGCGCGACTACCCCGCGCCGCTGCGGCGCAGGATGCTGGCCTGGAGCCGCTCGGATAACCTGTGGAAGCGCCGCACCTCGATCATCTGCCAGCTGGGGTTCAAGCAGGACACGGACCTGGAGTTGCTGTATGCCTGCATCGAGCCATCGCTTGATTCGCGGGAATTCTTCCTGCGCAAGGCGATCGGTTGGGCGCTGCGGCAGTACGCCCGGACCGACCCGGCCGAAGTCAAACGGTACGTACGGCGCAACCGTGAGCGCTTGAGCGGCCTGAGCCTGCGGGAAGCCCAGAAGCACCTGGGTTGAAGCGCACGGCTGTCATCCCGGCAGCCTCCGGGACGTTCCTTCAGATGAGGTAACCGGTCCGCCCGATGCACCAGCACGCACTCAAGGGATTGTTGATGGCGGCCGCGGCCGCGCTGCTTGTCGCCGGCTGCGCCTCGGCGCCGCCGGGCGCGGCCCATGCGACCGGCTCCCCTGACATGGCGTGGCTGCAGCGCATGACCTTCGGGGTCAATTCAGGGGCGCTGGCCCAATACCAGAAGCTCGGGCGGGACGGCTACCTGGAGGAGCAGCTGCGCGCAGCCGACGAGCACCTGCCCGATGCCGTGGCCCATCAGATCGCCCAGCTGTCGATCGGCCAGGTCGATGCCGGACGGCTGTTCGTTGGCATCGCCATCGAGCAGAAGCGTATCAACGCCCTGGCGGATGGACCCGACAAGCAGGCCGCGCGCCAGAAGCTCAATGAACAGGGCAACCAGGCCGCCTACGAGGCGCGCCGTCGCGAGCTGTTGCGCGCCATCTATTCCCCGGCGCAGCTCAAAGAGCAGATGGTGTGGTTCTGGCTCAACCATTTCAGTGTCTTCGAGCAGAAGGCCAATGTGCGCTGGATGATCGCCGACTACAGCGAGCGGGCGATTAGGCCGCATGCGCTGGGCAAGTTCCGCGACCTGGTCATGGCGACGCTCGAACACCCGGCGATGCTGCAGTACCTGGACAATGCCCAGAATGCAGTCGGCCACATCAACGAGAACTATGCCCGCGAGCTCATGGAACTGCACACTCTGGGGGTCGACGCCGGTTACACCCAGAATGATGTCCAGGAGCTGGCGCGGGTGCTCACAGGAGTGGGCGTGGCGGGACCTGAGCCGCCGCACCTGCGGCCCGAGCTGCGCGGCCTGTATGTGCGCGAGGGCGCCTTCGAATTCAACCCGGCGCGCCACGACTTCGGCAGCAAGACACTGCTCGGTCATGCGCTGAGCCGCCACGGCTTCGCCGAGATCTCCGAGGCGGTGGACCTGCTGGTGCGACAGAGCGCCTGTGCGCGCTTCATTTCCCGCAAACTTGCCATCTACTTCGTCAGCGATGATCCGCCCCGGGCGCTGGTGGACAGGATGGCGCAGACCTTCCAGCAAACCGATGGCGATATCGCGGCGGTGCTGCGCACGCTCTTTACGTCCCGCGAACTGGCCGAACAGGCGGGCCGCAAGTTCAAGGATCCCATGCAGTATGTGGTGTCGGCGCTGCGCATGGCCTACGACACCCGGCCGATTGAAAACATGCACCCGGTGACCGGCTGGCTCGGCGCACTGGGCGAAGCGGAATTCGGTCATCAGACACCCGATGGCTACTCATTGCAGGACACCGCCTGGTCAAGTTCCGGCCAGATGAGCCGGCGCTTCGAGATCGCCCGCGCCATAGGCTCCGGCAGCGCCGGGCTGTTCGATCCGGAGGACGCCGGCACCAGGACCCTGGGTGGGTTTCCGCTGCTCACCACGCCGGTGTACTACAGCGTGGTGGCGCCGTTGCTGTCCGCGCCGACCCGGAACGCCTTGGAGACGGCGCGGTCACAACAGGAGTGGAACCTGTACCTGCTGGCTTCCCCCGATTTCAATTACCGCTGAGAATGAACCTGGAGCCAATGCCCATGGACCGCCGACATTTCCTGCGCACCGGGCTTGCCGCGGCACCCGCGCTCACGCTGGCCGGAAGGCTGTTTGCGGCACCTGCCGGCGGCCCGCGCTTTTTGTGTGTGTTCCTGCGCGGCGGCTACGATTGCGCGAACTTCCTCATTCCCTGGTCCAGCAGCTTCTATTACGAAAGCCGGCCGAAGCTTGGCATCGCGAAGCCGGACCCGGCGATTCTGGACGGTGCGCTGGCGCTGGATGCGGACTGGGCGCTGGCCCCGTCAGTGCGCGATTCCCTGGGGCCCCTGTACCAGCAGCGCCAGGTGCTGTTCGTGCCCTTCGCCGGCACCGACGATCTGTCACGCAGCCACTTCGAGACCCAGGACAGCATCGAGCTGGGGCAGCCGGTGCAGGGAGCGCGCAACTTCAACTCCGGTTTCCTGGCGCGGCTTGCAGGCACGTTGAGCGGCTCGGCACCCATCGCGTTCACGGACACCTTGCCGCTGGCGTTCAGGGGCGATGCCGGGATTGCGAGCATGTCCATGCAGCGCGTGGGCAAATCCCCGTTCGATGACATCCAGAGCGCGACGTTGCGCGGCATGTATGCGGGCAGTCATCTGGAGGCTGCGGTGACGGAGGGCCTGGAACTGCAACAGCAGATGGCCCAGGCGATGCAGGATGAAATGCAGGCGGCCAGCCGTGGTGCCATCACCACGAAGGGTTTCGAGCTCACCGCCGAGCGCATGGCGCGCCTGATGCGCAGCCAATATCGGCTGGGATTCGTGGATGTGGGCGGCTGGGATACCCATGTGAACGAGGGCGGGGCGCGCGGCGCGCTGGCGAGCAATCTGACGAGCCTCGCAGTGGGGCTTGGCACCTTCGCACAGTCCCTGGGGGAGGAGTGGAACAACACCGTCGTCTTCGTCCTGTCCGAGTTCGGCCGGACTTTTCGCGAAAACGGCAATGGCGGCACCGACCATGGTCATGGCAGTGTTTACTGGGTGCTCGGCGGCCGCATCAACGGCGGCCGCATTGCCGGAGAGCAGGTGCGGGTGGCGCGCGACACGCTGTTTCAGAACCGGGACTACCCGGTGCTCAATGACTACCGCGCGGTGCTGGCGGGACTCTTCAGCGGCATGTGGGCTCTGAGCCCGCAGCAGCTGGATGTCATCTTTCCCGGCAGCAGTGCCCAGGACCTCAAGCTGGTCTGAGGGCTGCGCCTCAACGCCGCGGCCCTGCCACATCACCCGGCTGGTCGTCGAAAATGCTGGCGGGTGCGCCCTGATTGCTCAGGATGGCCTTGCGACGCAGGAAGCGCATGACGGAATCCGGCCCGGTGCGTGAGCCACCCAATCCCGAGACACCGAAGCTGTGGGTGCCGATCTTGCGCAGCTTGGCAAAGGTCAGGAAGGTGTCCTGTACGAACACGCTTCCGGCATTGACCTGCTCGGCGATCCGCTGACCTTCCGCTTCGGTTCCCGTGATCACCGAGGCTGTGAGCCCGAACTCGGTGTCGTTGGCCAGCGCTATGGCCTCTTCCACCGTGTTGAAGCGCATCACCGGCAGGATGGGCCCGAAGGTTTCCTCGCGCATCAGGCGCATGCCGTGATCCACCTCGGTCACGACGGTGGGACGCATGTACAGGCCGCCCCCCAGGGACTCGGTCACGCCACCGGTGAGGATCCTCGCTCCCCGGGCCACGGCATCGGCCAGATGCGCCTCGACGATCTCCGGCTGACGCACGAAGATGAACGGACCGATATGACCCTCCAGCGGATTGCGGTCATTCAGCGTCACCTGTTTCGCCTTGGCTACCAAGGCCTCGACGAAGCGGTCATGAATGGAGTGATGCACGTACACGCGCTCCACCGAGTAGCACACCTGGCCCGTGGCATAGACACCCCCGCGCAGCACCGCGGTGGTGGCGCGGTCGATGTCGGCGTCCGCGGTGACGATGGCGGGATCCTTGCCGCCAAGTTCCAGGAAGCAGGGGATCAGGCGCTGGGCGCAGGACAGTGCGACCTTGCGGCCGTTGGGAACGCTGCCGGTGAAGCACACCAGGTCCACGTTCGCCACCACATCCGCGCCGGTGCGGCCATCACCCAGCACCACATCAAAGACTTCCGCCAGTTCGGGCACGCGCCTCACGGTATGCATGAGCGGCTCCACGAAACGCGGCGTCACCTCGCTGGGCTTGAGCAGCACCGCCGAGCCTGCGAACAGCGCCGGCACCGCATCCAGCAGCGACAGCATCATCGGCGCATTCCAGGGGCTGATCACCCCGACCAGTGAATAGGGAACCAGCTGCGAGCGGATATTCACCGTGGGCATGGTCAGGGACTGACCGCTGACATGCGCCCGGGCCAGCACGCCTTCGACGTCCTCGCACCAGCCACTGATGTTGGCGACGGCGATGAAGGCTGTGAACTGGGAGGTATGGCAGCCGCCGGTATCGGCGCCGTCGGCCGCGCCGATGACCTTGGCATGGGCCAGCAGTTCGCCGATCCAGCGGCGCATGACGGCGATGCGCTCGGTGATGGGCCGTGCAGCCCAAATTTTCTGGTTGCGTCGCAGCCGTGCCGCCTTGTGGGCGATCTCCTCGGCGGTGGCCGCCGGAAAGGAAAACTCAGTATTCCCGGTGCGCGGATTGCGCACCGGAATCGCCCGACTTTCAGTATCTGCCATACATTCCTCGAAATGGGTCAACCGGCCTTGAAGCTCGGTGGCAGCGACGGCTTCGCCGCCGCGGGCCCACTGGGCCGACCGACCAGCTTAACCTCTCCCTTCCAGGGAATGTCCGCCTGCGCACGCCAGGCATTGATGAACAGGGTCTTGAACACCCAGCGTCCGCCGCGCTGTACGCACAGGTCCTCGCGGGTGCCGATGCCGAATACGAAATTGGTGGCGTAGTCGACATTGAACTGCATGATCTGGAAGAAACAGCGCACTTTGACGGCTTCGTCGGCCTGCCGCTCCATGATGTAGTGATTGAACAGATGCTGGCGGCCGAACCACCAGTGCTGGCGGTCATTCCACAGCTCACGCATGTTCGCCAGGATCGCCGCATGGCCTTTGACCTTGCCCTGCCACAGATGGTCGAATTCGGCATCCTCGGCGAAGGCCGAGAGCAGCATGTCGGCATCGGCCAGGTCCAGGCCCCAGGCATAACGCGCATAGGTCTCGATGATCGCGGCGCGATCGTCAGCGGATACAGCGGTCGGGTTGGCATGCGCCATGTTCAGCTCCTCGTGGCGAGCTTGTGCTTGAGAAATTCATAGATGCTCTGTTCGCTCATCTGCCCGGCATTGGCCAGTTCACCATTGCTGGTGGAGTACAGGACCTGGTTGTCCGCCCCCAGCACCACCAGGGCCGGGATGCCCTTGGCGATCGGGTTGCCGTAGCGGTTGGCGAGATACAGGTTCTTGTCGAAGTTGCCCACGTCGATTTTCACCACAGCGAATTTACCGTCGATGAGGTGCTGGCTGCTGCCGTGCATGGCCTGGTCCAGCGCCCGGCAGTCCGAACACCAGTTGGCGCCAAAGATCAGCAGTACATTCTTGTGAGCGAGCCGGGCCGCCGCCAGCGCATGCTGGATATCCCCGGCTGCGTCCGCTTTTTCATCGTAGGGCCACGGCGCGGCCACGGCGATCGTGGCCACCGCGGTTACAGCCAGAAGGAGCAGGAACCTGTTCATGGGCATCAATAGTATGCCAAGGTCCTTTGACCGGGCGGATCAGACGATGGATCTCTTTGTGTGCCAGTCACTTAAACCCAGTGCAATGGCCCCCGGGCGGGTAAGATTCCGACCCAGATCGCATTTGTGGCTGCGGCTCGGGGGGGAATCATGAGAGCGGACAAATCGGTATTGATGGCCGCGGCGGTGCTGTGTTGCGCCCTGGCCCAGGGGGCCTGGTCGCAGACGGCGGACGATTGCAGTCACCTGGCCAGCCTCAAGCTGGCCGATACCAGCGGCCTGACGGCAGTTGTGGTCGAAGGGCCCCGATTCACGCCACCGGCGCCGGCGACGCCACCGCCCGCCCCAGAGAATGCGCAGGAAGCCAAGGATCAGGCCGCCGCCAAAGCCGCCCAGGATGCGCTGCTGGGAAAGTTGCCAGCCTTCTGCCGGGTCAGCGGGGTGATCAAGCCGGCGGTGCGCTTCGAGGTGTGGCTGCCGATGCAGGACTGGAATGGCAAGTTCCAGGGTACGGGCAACGGCGGCTACAACGGCGCCATCGTCTATACCGCGCTGGCGACGGGGTTGCTCAAGCACTTCGCCACCGCCAATACCGACATGGGTCACGTGGCCACGACGCCTGATCCGGCCAGCTGGGCGCTGCATCACCCGGAACTGGTCAAAGACCAGGGTTACCGCGCGCAGCACGAGACCGCGGTCAAGGCCAAAGCAATCGTCGCGGCCTTCTACGCCAAGCCGCCCAGCCGTTCCTACTTTGTGGGCTGCTCTTCCGGTGGCTGGGAGGCGCTGACCGAAGCGCATCGCTACCCGCACGACTACGACGGCATCATCGCCGGCGCGCCGGCTTCGGAGGTCGTGCACCTGCACGCCGGCCAGTTATGGGGTTACCTGGCGGCTCAGCAGATTGCCGTCGAGAAGATCCCGATGATTTCCGCAGCCGTCATCGCCAAGTGCGACGCCAGGGACGGGGTCAAGGACGGGCTCATTTCCGATCCACTCGGCTGCGATTTCAAACCCCGGGAGCTGGCCTGCAAAGGCGCTCAGGATCCGCAGCATTGCCTGACGCCCAGCGAAGTCACGGCGCTCGAGCAGCTGTACGCCGGTGCCCATTATTCCAACGGCGAAGCCGTATATCCGGGATGGCCGCGCGGGATGGAATTCGCGCTGCTTCAGGCGCGCAGCAATCGCGTCGCGGCGCTGGGTGCGAGCACTTTCCGCGACATGGTGTTCGAGGACCCGCAGTGGGACTTCCACACCATCAACTACGACCTGGATGTCAAAAAGGCGGACCAGAAAATCGGAGAGGTCATGAATGACGGCAGCACCGATCTGGCTGCCTTCCGCCGCGCCGGCGGCAAGTTGATCCTGTGGCATGGCTGGTCGGACCCGCTCATCAGCCCGCTGCACACCATTGCCTACTACAACAAACTGGCCGCGCATTTCGCACCCGCCAAGGGCATTGCCCAGGATGCCGCCTTGGCGCAGGTCGCGGACTTCGCGCGGCTGTTCCTGGCGCCCGGTGTCATGCACTGCGGCCGTGGTCCGGGGCCGGACACCTTTGATTCGGTGGCGGCACTGGATGCCTGGGTGGAGAAGGGCGTGGCGCCGGAGAGCATGGTTGCCAGTCACAAGACGGCCGGCAAGGTCGATCGCACCCGGCCGCTGTGTGCCTATCCGCACAAGGCCGTCTACGACGGCAAGGGCGACAGCAACGACGCGGCCAGCTTCAGCTGCCGATGATGCGCAACCTGGCGCTCCTTTGCGTGCTGACAGGCCTGCTGGGCGGCATGCCGGTGCTGCAGGCGCAGATGGTACCGGCGCAGGCGGTGGCCGCCGTTACGGCGCCCCCGCTGATGCCCGCGGCGGGCGCTGAGCACCCCGATGTCGTGATCGTGGAGTACATGGACTACAACTGCCCGTATTGCCGCGAGATGGCACCGGACCTGGACAAGCTGTTGCACAGCGATCCGCGCGTGCAGATTCTCTACAAGGAGTGGCCGATCCTGGGTGATACCTCCATCTATGCTGCGCGCGCGGCGCTCGCCGCCAGCTGGCAGGGAAAATATCTCATTGCGCACAATGCGCTGATTGGCGCCAGCCGCGGCCTGGAGCGGAACTCCGACGTGGATGCAGTACTGCGGGCGGCGGGGTTGGACCTGCGACGCCTGGATGCGGATCGCAAGGCCCATGCGGGCGAGATCGATGCGCTGTTGGCCCGCAGCGAGCGCGAGACGCATACGCTGGGGCTGCAGGGCACTCCGGGTCTGTTGGTGGGCCGTCATCTGCTCAGCAGTGCCCAGAGCTTGCCGCAGCTGCAACGACTGGTCGCCCAGTCCCGCAGCAGCGTCAGATAATCAGCTGCGTGGCCGTTTGGCTTCCGGCGTCGCTGCGCAGACGTCTTCGGGCAGCTCGTATCCCGGCCGCTTCACATACTCGGCCTGACCCGACCAGGCCTGCGTGAAAGTCTTCGGATCATCGATGGTGAAGCTCAGGTGCAGGTGCTTACCATCCTGACTCAACTGGTAGCGTTCGGTGAGATGCAGCGCCTCCGAGTGCGGCAGCCCGGCGTTGTCCAGCAGCGTGCTGTCATCGAAGCCGGCCGAGTCGATCACCAGCGCATTGCCATCCCACTTGCCCACTGAGTAGCCCAGGTAATGCGGATCAACGTCCGTGGGCAGCGGCTCATCCAGATACACGCGCCGCGGCAGGCGGTTGAGCTGGTGTACGAAGTAGACGACTTTGGGCTTCTGCAGGATCTCGAAGGGCTCCTTCATCAGCAACAGCCGCGGCAGGCCGGGTGGCAGGCAGCGGGTGAGGCCATCATAGGAATAGTCGCCCTTGCGGGCCGCTGCCAGATGCGCCTCGAAGACCACCTTGGCCTCCGCGGTCAGCGGCGGCGCGTGTCCGTCCACGGTCTTCAGCGCCCCCACATGAGTGGTCAGTAACCACACGCCGCTGAGGTCCGGCGGGTCAGCGAGCGCCGCAACGCTCAACGCACTCATGGCGAGGGCCGAGAGCATCACCTGCAGCGCTCTCATTTGGCCACCGTGACGCCATTCACCGGCGCATTGCGGTTGTTCTCCTCGCACACATATTCCTGCGGCCGGACATCCGGCCGCCAATGGTAGATGCGGCGGTAGCTGTACGGGTGCTCCAGCGTGACGGGGTCCTCGACCGTCATGATCAGTTCCAGGTTCTGGCCATTGTCGAGTTTCCGGAAGCGTTCAATCACATGTTCCTGGGTGGAATGACTGCTGCCCTCGTCGTCGATGAAGGTCTGGTCGTTCAGGCCGATGGTGTCGACCACCAGGGTGTCTCCCTCCCAGTGCCCGACCGAGTCTCCCAGGAAGGTAGGGGCGAGGTTCTTGGGATGATCACGGTTCAGCCAGATCCGCCGCAGGTTATGAGCCACCTCATGCAGGAAGGTGATGCGCTGCGGGGTCTGCACGATTTCGATGGGATAGGGGCTCTCCATGACGCGCGGCATGCCGTGGGGCAGGCACTGGGTGGAGGCATCGGCCTCCGGCGTGCCCCGGTTCTTGGCGCGGATGCGCCGCTCCAGAATGGCCATGTATTCGGGTTTCAGGGGCGGGGCGACGCCCGGTTCGGGCCCCAGCAGGTACTGGTAGCCCGACAGCCACCACACGCCATTCAGATCATGCGGATCCGGGTTTCCGGGAGGCGTGCCGGGGGGTGCCTTTTCGGCTCCGCGCAGGCCCGGTGTCAGCGCCAGGGTGGGATCGCCGCTGTCATGCAGCGTCCGCACCGGGGGCGCACTTCTGACCTGGGGTGGCGGCGTCGCCGGCGGCGTCGCCACGGGGGGCTCTGCCAGCGTCACAGAGGCGAAGAGAAGGGCGGCCAATACAAGCACGGGGTTTATGTATCTATGCACTGCCTTGCTCTGGGCCTTTGCCATAGGTCGGTGGAGGGTACAACGCAGGGGGCGATCATAGACGCGCAGCGGGATCCCGAACAGGGTCATTAACGGCGGTCAACGAAGCGTTAACGTCTTCGCACAAACGCAACATTGTTGACTGGCCAGCAAGGTAGCCATGCTTCGCTACCCGCGCGATGTGCACCGCATTGCTGGAATTAGCCCCCCGTAGCTGTTGTAATCTCAACCTGCATCCACCGCCTGGCCAGGTGGGTAAGCGGCGCCGGATCCTCGGCCCGGAGGGGCGACGGGATCCCGGGTGCAGATGCTCCCGGAAGGCTTATTTAGGGTGCTTTTTGACCTTACTGAACGGAAAGCAGGTGCGATCGCGGGCGGGGCGGATCCGGCCGGTACTGGGCCGGGCGCTGATCGCTGCGTTGCTGCCGCTGCCCGTGCTCGCCGGCCCCGCTACCTTGTCGGACGCTGCACAGCAGCATCTGGTGCAGCAATATTGCAGCGTCTGTCATAATTACGAGGATTACACCGGTGGGGTGGAGTTCGAGGTTTTCGACCCCTCCAAGGCCCACGAGGACGCCTCGCTCACCGAGCGCATGATCAAGAAACTGCGCGCCGGCATGATGCCGCCGGCCGGCAAGCCCCGTCCCGACCAGAGCACCCTGCAGGCCTTCGCCACCTCCCTGGAAAACGAAGTCGACGCCCACGCCAAGCCGAATCTGTCGATGCCGCGGCTGCATCGGCTGAACCGCACCGAATACCAGAACGCGGTACGCGACATTCTCGGCCTGGATATCGATGTGTCGCATTTGCTGCCCGCAGATGATGTCAGCCGCGGCTTCGACAATCAGGCCGGCACGCTGACCTTCTCGCCGGCGCTGCTGGACGCGTATCTGTCGGCGGCCGGTCAGATCAGCCGCACGGCGCTGGGCACGGCCACCGCGACCACCCAGGCCAACTACCGCGTCGCCGATGACACGACGCAGAACTATCACCTCGAGGGCCTGCCGTTCGGAACGCGCGGCGGCCTCGCGATCGATCACATTTTTCCGGCCGACGGCACCTATACCTTCAAGGTGTTCGCGGTGACGCTGGGCAACATGGGCAATTTCCGGCCCTTCGGCGACGTGCGCGGCGAGCAGCTGCTGGTCTATGTGGATGGCCGGCGTATCAGCAAGATCGACTGGGACAAGGCCTTGAGCGTGACCCGCGGCTTCGTGCCGGATGAGGAGGGCGCGGCCACGGGCCAGCTGAAGACCATCGACATCACGGTGCCGATGAAGGCCGGCCCGCACCATATCGGCGTGACCTTCCTGGCGACCAACTATGCGCCGGGACTGGACATGAACCACGCCTTCGACCGCAGCACCATCGAGACCGGTGGCATTCCGGGCTTCACGTTCTTCCCGCATATCGGCCGGGTGCGCATCGACGGACCCGCCCAGGCCAGCGTGGCGACGGACTCCCCGAGCCGCCACCGCATCATGAGCTGCACGCCCACGCCCGGCGCGCCGGAGCGCTGCGCGCGCCAGATCGCGGCGGCGCTCACGCATGCCGCCTATCGCGGTTATGCCACGGATGCCGACGTGAATACGGTGCTGCAGTTCTACACCAGCGGCCAGCGCAACGGCGGCTTTGACTCCGGCGTTGAAGCGATGGTGCAGCGGGTTCTGGTGGATCCGAAGTTCCTGATCCGCGTGGAGAGCGCACCGAGCACTCTCGCGCCGGGGGCGGCCTACCGGGTCAGCGACCTGGACCTGGCCGCGCGGCTGTCGTTCTTCCTGTGGAGCAGTGTCCCTGACGAGGAGCTGTTGCGCCTCGCGAATGCGGGACAGCTGGGCCAGGACCAGGTACTGCGGGCGCAGGTGCGGCGGATGCTGGCCGATCCGCGGGCGCAGGCGCTGACCACCAATTTCGCCGAACAGTGGCTGGGCCTGCGCGCGCTGGCCAGTCACGAACCGCTGGTGGACGAGTTCCCGGATTTCGATGACAACCTGCGCCAGGCGTTCCGCAAGGAAGTGGAGCTGTTCTTCGCCAGCATGATCACGGAGAACCGCAGTGTGCTGGACCTGGTGAGCGCCAAATACACTTTCGTGAACGGGCGGCTGGCCCAGTTCTATGGCATTCCCGGCGTGCAGGGCAGCTTCTTCCGGCGCATTGAGCTGGATGACAGCCAGAGTGCGCGCTGGGGGCTGCTGGGCAAGGGGGCGCTGCTCACCATCAGCGCGCAACCCGGCCGCACCTCACCGGTGGTACGCGGCAACTGGGTGTTGCGCACCATGCTGGGCTCGCCTGCGCCGGATCCGCCGGCGGATGTGCCGCAACTGAAACCGCACCAGGTGGATCCAACCGGCAACGCTGCTCCGCCCTCGATGCGCGAACAGCTGGAGCAGCATCACGCCAATCCGGTGTGTGCCAGCTGCCACAAGATCATGGAGCCGATCGGCTTCGCCATGGAACCTTATGACGCGGTCGGGCACTGGCGAACGCAGGATGGCCCGCATCCCATCGATGCGCATGCCACGTTGTACGATGGCTCGCACGTCGACGGTCCGGCTGGCGTGCGCGAGATGCTGCTGCGTCACCAGGACCAGTATCTGCGCAACGTGACCCAGGCCCTCATGACCTATGCACTCGGGCGTGGCATCGAGTACGACGACATGCCGACCGTACGCAGCGTACTGCATACCGCCGCGCATGATGATTACCGGTTCAGGAGCCTGATCGAGGCGATCGTCATGAACGACCTGTTTCGCATGAACGTGGTGCCAAGCCTAGACACCAGAGGTTCGACCCTGAAGACGCAGGTTGACGCGGCCGCAAGGCCCAACATCATCGCCAGCACCCTGAACCCGGGACACTGAAAGAAGCGCACGTGTTTTTCCTGACCAACAAAAAGCTGCCACGACGCACCTTCCTGCGGGGCCTGGGTACGACGCTCGCCGTGCCGCTGCTGGACTCGATGTTGCCGGCCCGCCATGCCCACGCGCTCGAGAAACAGATCGTGCCGACGCGCTTCCTGGGTGCCTTCGTGCCCCATGGCGTCGCCCCCGGCCACTGGATCGCCGACGGCAGCGCCCCGGGTTTCAAATTTCCCTATGTGTACGAGCCGCTGGAGCCGTTTCGCAAGAAAGTGCTGCTGACCAGCGGCCTGTGGTCGAAGTCTTCGGAGAACCCGCCGGGCGTGACCGGCGCCGACCACTTTGTCGCGGCGGCATTCCTGACCGGCATGAAGCCGCGCAAGACAACCGGCGCGGATATCCAAGTGGGCACCTCGATTGATCAGGTGATCGCGGCCAAGATCGGCGGGGAGAACCTGTTGCCGTCCCTGCAGCTGGCCGTGGAGGACCCGGGCGCCAATTCCAGCTGTGGCGAGGGCTACAGCTGTGTATATACCAATACGATCTCCTGGGAGACGCCCACGCGGCCGCTGCCCATGGAGATCAACCCGCAGACGCTGTTTGAGCGCATGTTCGGCGATGGCAGCTCCCCGGAGCTGCGCAAGGTGCGACGCGAGCGGCAGGCCAGCATCCTGGATTCAGTGAACGGCAGCCTGCGCGCGCTCATGAGCGAGGTCCCGCATGGCGACCAGATGCGATTGGAGCAGTACGCGGACGATGTACGTGAGGTCGAGCGCCGGCTCACCATCGCGGCGCGCGCGTCGACCGATGCGCCGAACATGACCATGCCCTACGGCGTGCCCGAGTCCTTCCACGAGCACATCCAGGTGCAGTGGGATCTGCTGGCCCTGGCCTACCAGACGGATATCACGCGGGTGGCGACCATGCTGTACGCCCGGGATCTGACCAGCCGCGTCTATCCGGAAAGCGGCACCAATTCCAGTTTTCACGGCGTCTCGCATCACGCCGAGGATCCAGGCCAGATCGCGCTTTTGGCAAAGATCAACCGTTATCACGTGCAGATGCTGGCCTATCTGGTGCAGAAGCTCGATGCGATCAGGGAAGGCGATGGCACCTTGCTGGATCACTCATTGCTGCTGTTCGGATCGAACATGGGCAATTCCAATCAGCATCTGCACTACGACACGCCGGCCATTCTGGTCGGCGGCGCCGCGGGGCGCCTGAAGGGCGACCGGCACCTGGCCTATGCCAGCCGCACGGTTCCGACGGGCAACCTGCTGCTGAGCATCGCGAACATGTTTGACGTTCAGTTGGAGCGCTTCGGTGACAGTACCGGGCCGCTGCCGAATATTTGATTTCTGTATTTACTTGCCCGGAACTAAGGGGGTTGCTAGTGAAGAGTAGAACACTGTTGGGTCTTGCGCTGGTGTCGGGGATCTGGGGCGGTGCGGCTTTCGCGCATCATTCCTTCGCGATGTTCGACCAGGCGACGACCAAGACGCTGGTGGGCACCGTGAAGCAGGTGCAGTGGACCAATCCGCACATCTGGGTGCAGGTCCTGGTCCCCGACCCGAAGACGGGTGCCGCGGCGGAGTGGTCCATCGAGGGCGGCAGCCCCAATGGGCTCACCCGTCAGGGCTGGCGCCGTTCCTCCATCAAGGAGGGCGATGCCATTGAAATCACCATCCATCCGCTCAAGGACGGGACCAATGGCGGCAGCATGATGAAGGCCATGGTCAACGGTCAGCCGGTGGGTCCACCGCGTTGAGGTCGACGGGTGCAGAAGGCGTTGCGAATTGTCCTGCTGGCAATACTGGCATCCGGCACCGGTCACGGTGCTTTGCTGGCCGCGGCGCCTGAAGGATCGGCCCATCACGTAGTGGTCGCGGCGCTGCCCGCCGCCGCGCCGCCCAGCGCGGTCGCGGATGCGACCATGGATCACGATCTCCCCCGGCTGCAGGGGCTGCTGAAGGCGCATGCGGACGTCAATGCCGCGCAAGCGGATGGCAGCACCGCTTTGCACTGGGCGGCCTACCAGGGCGATGCGCACCTCGCCGCGCTGCTGCTGGCGGCCGGTGCCCGCCCCAACGTGGCGACCGACACCGGCATGACACCGCTGCTGTTGGCCTGCGAGGCCGGCAATGCGCAACTGGTTGATGACCTGTTGCGGCACGGTGCTGATGTCAATCAGACCCTCGAGGGTGGAGAGAGCGCGCTGATGATGGCGGCGCGCACCGGCAGCGTGCCGGTGCTGAAGCTGCTGCTGGCGCGGGGCATGGCTATCGATGCGCGTGAAAAGACTCGCGGCACCACGGCGCTGATGTGGGCGGCGGCCAACAGCAATCCGGAGGCGGTGAAATTCCTGCTCTCCAAGGGCGCGGATCTGAGCCTGCGTTCGGCCGCCACTGATCCGGGGCGCCGGCCGTATCTGGCTCAGACCGGCCGCGAGCGCATTTCCGAGTTCGCCGGCGGCTATGGTCTTGCCGGCCTGGTAGTGAAACAGGCCTCGGATACCGCGCAAGCCAAGGAACTGGTGGCCGAGCAGATCGCCACCGCGAAGAAAGTGCTGGCGGAACACCCGCTGCCCAAACCGCCGGCGCCCAGCAGGCAGAAATGGGGTGGACTGACGCCGCTGATCTTTGCCGCCCGCCAGGGTGATTTCACCACGGTCAAAATCCTGGTGGCGGCGGGCGCCGACGTCAATGAGGTCAGCGAGTTCGGCTGGACACCACTGCTGGTGGCCACCCAGAACAAATACTACAAGATCGGCGAGTACCTGCTGCAGCATCACGCCGATGCGAACATCGCCAACGGCGGAGGCTGGAACCCGCTGTACATCGCGACCGACAACCGCAATATCGAAGGCGGTGACTATCCGGTGCGCAAGCCCGACATGGATCACCTGGATTTCATCAAGGAGCTGCTGGCGGCCGGAGCGAATCCGAATCAGCGCATGCACTCCAGCACCGAGACGCGCACGGTGTTCACCAACCAGTGGCTGGTGGAGGATGGCGCGACGCCGTTCCTGCGGGCTGCGCAATCCGGTGATCTGGTGCTGATGAAGCTGCTGGTGGACCATGGGGCCGACCCGTCGCTGTCCACGGACTACAAGGTCACCCCGCTCATGGTCGCCAGTGGCATCGGCTGGGTCGAGGGTGTCACCTACGAGTGGTCTCCCCAGGAGACGCTTGAAACCGTGAAATACCTGCTCGAGCACGGTGCCGACGTCAATGCCCAGGACAGCGAGGATCTGCGCACGGCATTGATGGGCGCCGCGCACAAGGGCCGCAACGATGTGGTCGAGCTGCTGGTGCAGCACGGGGCCGATCTGTCACTGCACGACATCGGCAGCCGTGACACGGTGCACGGGCTGGCGGGGGTTTCGTGGCAGGCGATTGACTATGCCGACGGCCTGGTGCGCGTGGGGGTGCAATCCGCTCTGGTGCACGCCGACACCGCGGCGCTGCTGCGCAAGCTGATGAAGGATCGCGGTCTGGCGGTGCCCCCCGAAGGGCGCACGCTGGCTTCAATCTGCGTCACCGACCTGTGCAGGTAGGCGCAGCAGCAAGCCTGACGGCACCTACATCTGGTGCGTGTCCATGCAGACGTTTTCCTTGAGATCCATTCCCGGCTGGCGCTTCAGCGTGAAGCGCGTCGTCCACGGCTGCGTGTAGAACTGCGGATCGGTGATGAGCACCGAGCCGCTGATCGTCTGCGGATCCTTCAGGTTGTAGCGTTCCTGCACCGTCAGCTTCTCGCCGTGGGGCAGGCCCGAATAGTCCAGCCAGGTCAGGTCATTGAAGGCCACGCTGTCGATCACCAGGGTCTTGCCGTCGAGGTGCGCCACCGAGGAACCCAGGTAGGTCGGATCCGGCTCATCCGCGGGCGCCTTGTCCCAGTAGATGATGCGGAAGGTGTGGTTGGCCTCGTGCACGAAACTGATGTTGCGCGTGGTCTGCAGGATCAGGAAGGGGTAGGAGGTGTAGAGCAGCCGCGGTATGCCATGCATCAGGCAGGTCGTGATCGGATCGACCTTGTGGTCGCCGGCCTTCAGCGCCGCCGCGCGCTTCGCGTATTCGGCCTGACCCGCGGCATTCAGCGGGGGCTCGCGGCCGTCGCTGGTGAGCAGGTGGCCGCCGGGTTTGGTGTTGAGCCATTTGCCGGTAAAGTTGGCAGTACCTGCGGCTGGCTGCTCAAACAGCGGTGAGCTGTCGGTCGGCGAGTCCGCCGCCAGCACCGGTGTGCCGGCCAGTAGCGCCGCCAGCACCGGCAGGCATGCACGGGTCAGTCCGCGCAGCATCATTTGGCCACCGAAATGCCGTTCACCGGCGCATTGCGATTGTTCTCCTCGCAGGAGTACTCGGCGATTTGGATGTCGCCGCGCCAGGGGTACAGACGTTCCGCCGTCCAGGGCTTGGTGAAATGCTCCGGATCCTCGATGGTGATCAGATTGCGGATTTCGACACCACCGTATTTGTTGGTGAACTTGGTCATGCGTTCAGTGGTCTTCAGCTGCAGTCCATGCGAGAGCGACTCCTCGTCGATCTGCGTACGGTCGTTGAAATGATCGGTGACGACGACCAGCGTGTCGCCCTCCCAATGCCCCACTGAATAGCCGAGGAAGGTGCGCGGTGTGTCGGCGGGCACGGGCCTGCCGTCCATGTGGATGAAACGCACGTTGTGGGCCACTTCGTGCAGGATGGTGATCAGGCCGGGCGCGTACACGAACTCGAGCGGATAGGGCGAGGCCATGAGCCGCGGTATGCCGTGCGGGAAGCACTGCGTCGGGGCATCGGCGATGGGGGTGCCGGCCTTTTCCATGTCCAGGTGATGCTGGCGGCTGGCGGCCTCCACGGGCGTCAGCGGCAGGAGGCTCGCGGATTCCCCCGGCGGCATCGGATGATCGGCAACGGGGCGGAAAGTGCGGTCGTAGCCGCGGGTCCACCACACCCCGGAGAAATCACGTGGATCCTGCGGTGCCGGAATCTTGTTCCACTGGGCCGCCTGGGCGGCATTGATCTTGTCACGGGCCGCGGCCCTGGCAGCCGGGTCGCCGCCCTGTGGCGGGCCGGCCGGGGGCGCACCTTCCTGTGCAAAAGAGGCGCCCCAGATGAGCGCGAAGCCAATTGCCAGCCATGCAGATCGCCGCATTTGTTACCCCCACCGGATGCGTGCGCGGCAGTATACCGCAAACAAATCAGTCGATTACCGACGTTGAGGGATCAACTCTTAACGCGGCGGCAGCGCCGCGGCCCGGGCCGGCGGTGCAGCGCCTCAGCTGGCGAGCAATAGCCCGGGCGCTGATGCCGTCAGATCCTCCCCGATGACCGCGGTGATCATGGCGGCCGTGGCCGCCGACAGTGTCCAGCCCAGGTGCCCGTGACCGGTGTTGTAGTACACCCCGGGCCGCCGGCCCCGGCCCACGCGCGGCATCATGCTCGGAGTCATCGGGCGCAATCCCGCCCAGGGAATCACTGTGCCGGTGGCGACCTGCGGGAACAGGTTGCGCGACCAGCGCACCAGCGGCTCGATACGATCGGCGCGGATGTCGCGGTTGTAGCCGTTGAATTCGGCGGTGCCGGCGATACGCAGCCGATCCTCGCCCAGGCGCGCGCTGACAATCTTTGCGGCCTCATCCAGCAAACTGACCCGCGGCGCCGCCGCCTCGCTCACCGGGTCATCCAGGCACACCGTGATGGAATAGCCCTTGACCGGATAGATGTTGATACGATCGCCCAGCATCGAGGCGAACTGGCGACTGGCGACACCGGCGCATACCACCAGCGCATCGGCCGTGATCGGCGGCAGTTCGCTCCCCCGGTCCGTGTCCGCCACGCGCAGCAGATGTTGGGAGCCGCGCGCTTCGATGCCGGTGACCGACGTGTTGACCTGAAACCGGGCGCCCTGGCGAATACAGGCATCGGCCAGGCCGCGCGTGAATTTGCGGATATCGCCGGTGGCATCCGCGGGGGTGAAGAAGCCACCGTGGAAGGTTCCCTGCAATGCGGGCTCGATGGCATGAATCTCAGCATCGGTGACCGGATAACGCTCCAGGCCTCCCTGGCGCAGCAGTTCGTTGCCGACCGTGGCGGCAGCGAATGCCTGCTGGTCGTAGTACAGATGCAGGATGCCGCGCTTTTCCAGATCGAACTGGATGTGTTCGCGCTCGGCGATCTCAAAGAGAATGTTGCGCGCTTGGATGGCCAGGCGCGTGGTCTGGATGGTGTTCGCCCGATGGTTGCGGATGCCGGCCACGAATTCCGCCAGCCAGCTGTACTTGTGGAAGCTGGGCACCGGGTTGATCAGCAGCGGTGCCTGTGCATCGAGCATCCAGCGCAGGCCCTTGAGGATGGTACCCCAGGAATTCCACACCTCGGCGTTGCTGGCGGAAAGCTGGCCGCCGTTGGCGTACGAGGTTTCCATGGCGGCATCGGGCCGCCGATCGATGAGGGTCACTGCGTGGCCCTGGCGCAGCAGGGCATAGGCGGTGGTGACGCCGGTGATGCCGGCGCCAATGATTGCGATATGGGATCTGGACACGGCGGTACTCCTGAAAGCCAAGTTCTGGCTTATGGCCCGCTCTGTCCTTTGCGCCTGAGATTATTAGTCCGTCGGCGGGCACCCCGCGGTGCCACTCTTCAGAGGTTTACGACACATGGTCCTTTTGCCTGAGAGTTTCCGGGGCGGTTGCTCCTTCGGCGGCGGAATACTCCGCTCTCTCCCACGATGTCGTTGAATATGTTACGAAACTCGTCCGGCGCTCGCGCCTCCTCAAGGCTCCTGACTGCGATTGTCCGTCCGCGGCAGCAGTGGTGTCAACCAAGCGCCTGGCGCGGCGCCATGGCGCCCGCTGATTGTTCGATGCAGTCAATGAGCTCCGCGGTCGACATCACATCGCCGAACAGAAACGCCATGTTTTCCAGCGTCGCATTGTGGGCCGCATCGGTGAGCGCCGCGTTGGCATCGGCCACGAAGATGATCTTGTAGTTCATCTGCATGGCATCCCGAGCGGTGGATTCGCAGCAGCAGTTGCTCAGGGTGCCGGTGATGATCAGCGTATCAATCCCCTGCCCCTGCAGGATCTCGTGAAGCGGGCTCGCGCCCGGCACGAAGGCGCCGAATCGGAACTTGTCCACCGTGAGGTCGCGGTCCGTGAGGCTGAGCGTCGGCCACAACTGCCAGTAATGCGCGCCACGCGTGAAGGCCTGCGTCAGCGTCGCGCCGCTGTCGGGGCTGTGCAGGTGCCTGAACCAGTTGCTCCAGCTGGCGCGTGATTCGGCATCCACCGTCATGCGCAGGAAAATGTTGCGCCCGCCATGAACGCGGACCTCGGCGCTGATCTGATTGACGTTCGCCACGATCTCGCGCGCCACCGGCACCTCCACCGGCGCGCCCGGTTCCATGAAGCCATTCTGCAGATCCACGATGACGTGCGCGGTGCGTCGCAGATCAAGTTGCTGATGCGGATGCAGCGTCCCGCGCTGCGCCTGGATCATCTGCAGCACCTCGGCGGAAAGCGCGATTTTGTGCATGGCGGTCTCCCGGCATGGGGATCAAGGAGGGGAATTCTGCCACGATATGGTGCGTCATTGGCGCCAGCCATGCACTATCATGCACGAGGCACGCCATAACAATATCGCGGCTGTTGAGGGGGTTGGACATGCCAGATCGCTCCACGGGTATCCAGGCAGAGCGTCCCTTGGTCATCGAGATGCGCACCCTGCTGTTGCTGGGGCTGGCCTGGGGCTTTGCCTACATGGACCGGATGTCGATCACCTTCCTGTCGCCGTTCGTGGTACCGGCCCTGCATCTGACCAATTTCGAGCTGTCGACGCTGCCGGCGGCGCTCGCCCTGACCTGGGCAATCGGCGCCTACCTGATTGGCTTCTGGTCCGACCGGGTCGGCGCGCGCAAGCCGTTCCTGCTGGCGGCGATGCTGGTGTTCTCACTGTGCTCGGTGCTGTCGGGCCTGGCGAATTCCTACTGGACATTGCTCGCGGCGCGCCTGGTGATGGGTGCCGTCGAAGGCCCCTTCCTGCCGATCTGCCTGGCGATACTGCTGGCCGTCACGGCGCAACAGCGCCGCGGCCTGAATGCCGGCATCATCCAGAATGTATTCGGTTCGGTGGTGGGAACGGCATTGGCGCCCGTGGTTCTGGTGGCGCTGGCCAATGCCTACTCATGGCATGTGGCCTTTTTCGTCGCAGGAGTGCCGGGACTGATTCTGCTGGCGCTGATCTGGTGGCTGGTGGATGAGCCGCCGCGGGCTGCTGCTCCGGCCGCCGGGGCCGCCCCGGAAGCCCCAGATTCATTCTGGGCAATGCTCTCGACCCGCAACATCTCATTGTGTTGCGGCATCAGTTTCATGATGGTGGGTTCGCTGGTCATCGGCTCCATATTCCTGCCGCAGTATTTTACCGTGGCGCGGGGCATGTCCGCCGACAGGATGTCAGTCATCATGGGGATCCTGGGCGTGTGTCCCGGCGTCGGCGGTGTGCTGGTGCCTCTGATCTCCGATCGCTTGGGCCGCCGTCCGCCGATGATCATCTTCTGCGTCATGATGGCGCTGTGCCCCATCGCGGCGCTGCTGGTACACGGCTCGATCGCGGTGATGACGGGCCTGATGGTCATCGGCTGGATGGGCGCGGGCTCGTTCCCGCTGTTCATGGGCGTGGTGCCCTCGGAAACCATGTCGGCGCGCCGCGCGGCGACCGCCATGGGGCTGGTGATCGGCTTCGGTGAAATCACCGGCGGCGTCATCAGTCCGCTCATCGCCGGCGCGCTGGCCGATCGCTTCAGCCTGGCGATGCCATTGATCATGGCGACCGTGATGCCGCTGCTGGCCGCGGTGCTGGCGCTGGGCCTGATCGAGACCAATCCGCGCTTCGTGGCAAGGACGGTCGTTCAGGGCGCCTGATGCATCAAGGATTTCAAAAAAAGGGGAGACCGACATGAAGCAGATTGCCGTGGCGATGATTGCCTTTGCCGTACTGCTCGCGGTGCAGCCGCTACGCGCGGAGCAGCCCGCGACGACCCTGCAGACGCTGCTGGACAAGCAGCAGATCCAGGACATGCTCGTGGACTACTATGCGCACCTGGGCAAGGGAGAGGATGACTTCGGGCGTTACTATCTGCCCGATGGTGTCATCAATGTGAATGGCCTGAAGGGGCAGGGTGAAGCGGCCATCAAGGATGTCTACAAGAAGATTGCGGCCGGCACCCCGAAACGTGCGGGCGTCTTCAAGATGCTGCTGACGAATGTTTCAATTGTCGTCAATGGCAAGACTGCGACGGCGGAGACTCTGTGGACCGGCATCAACTCGCCAACCATCTCCGGCGTACCGACCTTTGCCGAGCAGGGTACGGAGCGCGATGATCTGGTGAAGCTCAATGGCCACTGGCTGTTCAAGCTGCGGGTGATCATGAGCAACGCGGGCCGCCAGGCGATGTTCGATCACATGCCGATCACGCCGTAGCCGTCCGTCTTGAGTTTCAGGCCGCCGCGGTCTGCGCATCCAGTGCGAGGAGCACACGGTTGTGCTCCTCCACCATGCGATCCAGCAGCGCCCAGGCCGCATCGAGCTTGCCGTTTTTGGCGGTTGCCTCCATCTGGGCGCACAGCTCCCTGAGGGCCGTGGCCCCCACATTGGCGCTGCTGGACTTCAGGGAATGCGCGCCCTGAGCCACCGCCGCCGCATCGCTGCGGATGATCGAATCGCGCAGCGTCGCGATCAGCGTGCGTGAATTGCCGATGTACAGGTCGACGATCTTCTTCAGCAGATCCGGGCCGCCGGGCTGACGCAGGGAGCGGATCTGGCGCAGGGCGTGTTCATCCAGGGTGGCGCCCGGCGCCGGGGCCGGGCCGGCCGGCGCAGGGTGCTCGGCAGCGCGCGCGCTGCTGGCATCCTTGCGGTCATACGGCTTGAGGGTCACATACAGTTCGTCCACCGAGAACGGCTTGCTCAGATAGCCGTCCATGCCGGCCTCCAGGCACGCCTGCGCGTCGCCGCTGAGCGCATTGGCGGTCAGGGCGATGACCGGGGTACGTGGCTTTCCCGAGGTGCTCTCTATCTCGCGCAGCCGCCGGGTGGTGGCATAGCCATCCAGCTTCGGCATATGGCAATCCATCAGCACCACGTCGTAGTGCTGCGCCGCCAGTTTTTGCAGTGCCTGCTCACCGTCCCAGGCGCAGTCGGCTTTCAGGCCCAGCTCGTTGAGAATCGCCAGCGCGACCTCCTGGTTGACGGGATTGTCTTCCACCAGCAGCAGGCCGCCGATGCTCAGGGCCTCGCGCTTGAACTGCTCGGTGATGACCGAGGTCTGGCTGGCGATCAGCTGCATGCGGCGCGTCGCATTCAGGTCGTGAGCCACCAGTGACACCAGGGTGATATGCAATTGCGCCTGGCGCACCGGCTTGTTGAGCCAGGCCACCCGGCCACTGGCCTCGGTCTCGGCCACCGGTGCTGCGCCCACCGGGCCGATCATCAGCACGGGCGTATTGGCAAACTCGGGGCGCTTGCGGGCCCGCGCCAGAACCTTGTAGCCGTCCTGATCGGGCATGTGGCTGTCCAGGACGAAGGCGTCGAACTGACCGCCAAAGGAGGACTTGAGAATCTCGATCGCCCGGGCGCCGGATTCGGCCTCGGTGACCTGGGCGTCCCAGCTGCTCAGCTGCTGGCGCAGAATCCGCCGCTGACTGTCATTGTCATCCGCCAGCAGGATCCGCATGCCGCTCAGTGCATGACTGTGGTCAGGCTCGCGCGGGGCCTGCGCAGCGGCGGGCAGCGTGATCGAAAAGTGAAAGCGCGAGCCCTTGCCCGGTTCACTGCTGACCCCGATGGTGCCGCCCATCAGTTCCACCAGCTGCTTGGAGATGGCCAGTCCCAGGCCGGTACCCCCGTACTGGCGCGTGGTCGAAGCGTCCTCCTGCACGAAGGACTCGAAAATGGTCGCGCAGTTCTCGGGGCGGATGCCGATACCGGTATCGATGACCTCGAAGGTGATCGCCGAGTTCAGCAGGTCGTCGGGGGAGCAGGTCACGGCCACGCGGACTTCACCGCGCTCGGTGAATTTCACCGCATTGCCGACCAGGTTGATCAGGACCTGGCGCAGGCGTTTGGCATCGCCCAGCACCGTGGTGCTGAGCTTCTTCGGAATGTCGCACATCAGTTCCAGGCCCTTGCTGTGCGCGCGTTCCGCCAGGGTCTCGACCACATCCTCGGCCACCTCGCGGATGCTGAAGGCGGTGGTTTCAAGCTGCAGCTTGCCGACCTCCATCTTGGAGTAGTCCAGAATGTCATTGATGATGCCGAGCAGCGCCGAGCCGGACTGATGGATGGTCACCGCATAGCGGCGCTGCCGGTCATCCAGCGCCTTGGAGGTCCGCAGCAGCTCGGCCATGCCCAGCACCGCGTTCATGGGGGTGCGGATCTCATGGCTCATGCGCGCCAGGAATTCGCTCTTGGCGCGATTGGCGGCCTCGGCCCGCTCCACGGCCTCCTGGCCCGCGGCGACCGCGGCGTCCAGACGCACCGTGCGTTCCAGCACCATCTTTTCCAGATCGTTCTGGTACATGCGCAGGCTCAGGTCGCGTTTTTCCAGCTCCCCCAGCATGCCGTTGAAGGCATCCACCAGCGCACCCATTTCATCGTTGTTGTGCTTCGGCGCGCGCAGGGTGAAGGCGCGACTGCTGCGCACGGTGCGCACCGTCGCGAGCAGCTCGCTGATCGGGGTAAAAATAACCCGCTGCAGCCGGGCCGCGAGCAAAACCGCGACCAGTCCCGCCACCAGCAGCGCCAGGCACATGAACTCCAGCGATCGCCACAGCTGCACGTACAGCTGCGCCAGATCCGCGTCGACGTGGACGCTGCCGGCATCCACCCCCGCGATCTGCACCGGCACCTGCACGTGCGCCAGCGTCAATCCCTGGAAGCTCACCGAGCGGCTGTCATCCGGCGCGCCCGGATTCAGTCGCATCTGCAGCTTCTCGGCCGGGGAAAAGCGCGGATCACCGAAGGCGACACTGGTGAAGAGCTGGCCGCTGGCATCGTACAGGGCCACCGAACGCACATTCGGGTCGACCCGCATGGACTGCAGGATGCTTTGCGCCAGGCTGCGGTTGGAGAAACTCAGCGAAGCCTCATCCTGCGCCACCGACCGGGCCAGGATTATCAGCTGCTGCGCGAGACTCTGGCGCAGGCTCAGGACCTCGCCGGTGATATACAGCCCGGAGGCTACCAGCAGTGCCGCCCCGGCCGCGTACAGGATGACGAAGCGCAGTTTGGCTGCCAGTGACAGATGGTTGATCCAGCGCATCATGAGCCGGTTCCCGCGATGAGTTCGGACGCGCGGCCCGCCCCGGCGCTCAACGGCGGATGGTACAGACGGGTACCGTCCGGAGAGGCGCGCAGCAGCAGTTCCAGTTCCTGCACTGGAAGGGGCGCGCTCAGCAGGTAGCCTTGCACCTGGTCGCAGCGCTGCGCGCGCAGGAACTCGACCTGTTCGAGATTTTCCACGCCCTCGGCGATGACCCGCAGCTTCAGTTCGCGCGCCAGGGCGATGATGGCGGCGCAGATCGCGCCACCATCACCCTTGGCATTGAGGTCCTTGACGAATGAGCGGTCGATCTTCAGTGCATCCACCGGGAAGGTGCGCAGATAACCGAGCGAGGAATAGCCGGTGCCGAAGTCATCGATGGCGAGCGTGAGGCCGGCGGCGCGAAAGCGCCGCATACCCGAGGTCGTGTCGTCGACATTGCGCAGCAGCAGACTCTCGGTGATTTCCAGTTCCAGAAGTTTGGGCGGGACATTGAAGTCTTTCAGGGTGAGCAGCACCGATTCGACGAAATCCTCACGGGCGAACTGCTGGACCGAGACATTGACTGCGATGCCCAGGTGCGCCAGATCCGTCGCGGCCCAGGATTGCAGCTGGCGGCAGGTCTCCCGCAGCACCCAGCTGCCCATGGCGACGATGAGGCCGGTCTCCTCGGCCACGGGGATGAAGGACTCGGGAGAGATCCAGCCGCGGCTGGCGTGGTGCCAGCGCAGCAGCGCCTCCACGCCCACGACCCGGCCCGTCAGCAGGTCGACCTTGGGCTGGTAATGCAGCTGGAAGTCGCCCGCGTCGAATGCCCGGCGCAGGTCATTTTCCAGCTCCAGGCGGCTCAGGGAGCGGATCGCCATCGACTCGCCATAGAAGGCATGGCCGTTGCGGCCCTGATCCTTGGCCTTGTACATGGCCATGTCAGCCTTCACCAGCAGATCCTCGATGTCCGATCCGTCCTTGGGGTACAGCGCGATGCCGATACTGGGAGTGACCACGAAGCGGTGGCCGCCGCAATCAAATGGTTCACCCAGCGCGTCGCGGATGCGATCGGCCACGGCGGTCGCCTGACCTTCCTCGGCAAGATCCCCGACCAGCACCACGAATTCATCGCCCCCCAGACGCGCGACGCTGCCGCGACGGCCCAAGGCGCTGTCGTTGCCGGCGGCCAGAACGTCAGTGGGCCTGATGCACTGGTGCAAGCGGCGCGCGACGGCTTTGAGCAGCGCGTCGCCCACCGAGTGGCCAAGGTTGTCGTTGATGCGCTTGAAGCGATCAAGGTCCAGATACAGCAGCGCCATGAGGGTGTCCGAGCGCTGGGCTGCGGCAATGGCACGGCTCATCTCGCGCACCAGCAGCTGGCGGTTCGGCAGGCCGGTGAGGGTGTCGAAGTAAGCCAGATATCTGATGCGCGATTCGGCTTTGCGGCGCTCCGTGATGTCACGGATGATCACCAGCAGGGTTCCATCCGCTTGCGGCCGCAGCCGGGTCTCGAAGCAGCGCCGGTCGGCGCCCACTCCCACCTCGTATTCGCAGGCCGCCAGACCCATGGCATCCCGCGGGGCGCTCATCGCGCGGCGCGCGGCGCGCGCCGCCTCCGCCGGAATCACTTCCTCCAACGTCCTGCCCACCAGGCTGGAGTCGGCGGAGAGTTCCGCGCCCGTGATGTGCTCGAGCAGAATGCCGTCGGCATCGACGATATACAGCGTATCGGGCAGCGCCTGCAGCAGCGCCCGGTTCTTCTGTTCGCTGATTTTCAGCGAGCGCAGATTGTCCTGGGCACGCAGGATGAATTCGATGCGCTGCGGGAGTGTCTGCCACAGCACGGGTTTGTGCACGAAGTCCGTCGCACCGACCATGAAGGCGCGTTCGATGGATTCCGTGTCGTTGTGGCCGGTGACCATGACGATCGGGATATCTGCCCCGCCGGGCGTGGCACGGATGCTGCCGCACAGGTCGAAACCGTTCGCGTCCGGCAGTTCGACATCCAGCAGCACCAGATCGGGTTGGTGCGTGACGAGCGCCGCCAGCGCCTCACGTCCGGATCCGGCGACCAGCGCGGTGTAGCCGGCCTGCTGCAGCGTTTCACTGGCAAGCAGCGAGAACACCGAATCGTCATCGACGACCAGTATGCCCCTGTGGACGCCTGTTCCGACCTTCATACCAGCGAACGCCGTTAGCCATCAATTGCAGCGCTCACGTTACAATTTACGGCGCCATAACGTGTGCAGCAGGTCCGCAATCCGCATGACGGACAAATGGCGGCCAAGGATTTACATCCGGGAACGTGAAGTGGTTCACATCGGTGATGTGGCGCTGCGGCTCCGGCAACGCCGGGGGATGGGAACGGATCCGGCGGACTCGGGCGGTGGCCGGTCAGGGCCGCCCGCCGCCCGAATCGGTTCGTCTTGGACTTACTTGCCTTCGACGAGGGCCTTCATGTTCTGCAGGGCACCCGTGAAGGCCTTGGTGCGTCCGTCGCGATCCTTGGCCTTCGCTTCATCGCTGCCATCCGGTCCCTGGTTCCAGATCAGAGTGTAGAGAAGCTTGGAGTGACCCTTGCCATCGGGCACGACCTCGAGTGTGCCGTGGTAGAGAATGGGCGTGTTGGGCTGGGTGTAGGTATAGGAGTGGGCGGTCTTGGCCACCATGATTTCATCGACACTGCGGGTGCCGATGGTCAGGTGACGGATCGTTCCCACCTCGCCGCTGCCGGAGGTGAGATCGCACTTCACCTTCATCCACGCGGCAATATCGCAGTAGCCGCCGACCTTCTGCCACACCGCATCCGTCGGTGCGTCGACGGGAACGTTCAGGTTCAGGACCGCATAGTCCGCGGGAGGGGCGGCGGGCGCGCTGGCCGGCGCATCCGCAGTGAACGCCGCGGCTGAAAACAGCGCAACACCGAGCGCCCCTGCTGCAACCAGCCCCTTCGATTTCGTCGTCATGTGAATTCCCCCCTCGCTGATGGTTATCGTGAGTGGCGCATCATGCCGGGGACCGGGGCGGGAGTCACCCCGGGGCGGTGGGATTAATTCCCGGCGGGCTGGGTCCATCCCAGCCCCAGGCTTTTCTGCAGCGCCACATAGTCCTGGGTCAGTTGGGCGAGGGCCTGCTCATAGCTCAGCTCCGCCTGGTTGCGGCGGGTGTCGGCATCCAGCACATCGGTGGTGGCCGCGGTGCCGCCGCGCAGACGAATGTCCGTCAGGCGGTAGGTCTCCTCCGCGGAGGCCAGTGCCAGACCCAGGTCGGCGACCTCATCGCGCTGCTGGCCATAGCGCGCCAGGGCGGTTTCGGCGTCGGCGAGGGCATTCAGAACGGTCTGGCGGTAACTGGCCTCGGCCTCATCGCGGGCCGCATTGGCCTGGGCGACGCGCGCCCGGTTGCGACCGAAATCCAGAGGTGTCCATTGCAGCATCGGCCCGGCGAGGTAGGTGAAGCTGTTGCTGTTGAACAGGTCCTGGGGATGGGTGGAGAAGAAGCCAAGGGTGCCCAGCAGGGTGACCTTGGGAAACTGCGCGGCCACACTCTGGCCGACTGCGGCCGTGTGCTGGGCCAGCTGGCGCTCCGCGGTGCGGATATCGGGTCGGCGGCGCAGCAGTGCCGCCGGGTCGCCGACATCGGTGGTGGCCGGGGGCGCTGGCACCGGGCCGACGTTGGCCAGCTCGGCATCCAGTGCGCCCGGCGCGCGCGCGGTGAGTGCGGCCAGCCGGTTCAGCTGTTCGGCGATGCTGGCGCGAATCCCCGGCAACAGGGCGCGCGTCGTATCCAGCTGGTTGGCGATTCGCACGACATCCAGATCCGTGGCGGCGCCGCCGGCGCGGCGGGCCTTCATCAGGTCCACGAGCCGCGATTCGATGTCGATGTTCTTCTGCGTCAGCGTCAAACGCTGCCGGGCGTCACACAGTTCGATGTACGACTCGGTGACTTCGGCCGTGAGGCTGACGATGGCGTCGGCGACCTGCGCCTCGGAGGCCTCGACACCGGCCGCGGCGCCCTGGACCGCCCGCCGGTTACCACCGAAAAAATCCAGCTCCCAGGTCGCGTCAAACCCCACCACGTACAGATTCAGGGCGCCGCCGCCGGAACTGCCGCTGCTACTGCTGCCGCTGGCGCCACCCTGGGTGCCCCCGGAGCCTGATGCCGAGGAGCCGCCGGCCAAGCCCCCCAGGAAGGAGCTGACATTGCCGCTGTGCAGGTAGGCCGCGGTGGTGCCGGTCGTGGGCAGTCCGGTCGCCGTCTGCAGGCGCAGGTTGGCGCGTGCCTCGCGCACCCGGGCGCGCGCCGCATCAACCCCGGGATTGGTGGCGAGGGTTGCATCGATCAGGCGATTCAGTTCCGGATCCGCGAGCGTGGTCCACCAGCGCGCCTCGGGTTCCGCGGCGGGGGTCGCATCGGTGGCGCGCACGAAGGCGTTGGCGGCCGGGGTGACCTGCGGGGCCCCGTGATAGTCCGGGCCGACCATGCAGCCGCCGAGAAGCAGCGCGAGGCTGGCCATGAGGAGGGGATTCTTGAGCGATGACATGGCGTGTTGGTTCCGCGAAACGCTGCGGTCAGTGGGTTTCCGTGATGGGTCGAGGGGTGGGCGGGGGCGAGCGCAGCAGCAGCAGCAGCGGCGTCATCACCAGCAGGCCCACGGCCAGGATCCAGAAGCAGTCCGAAAAGGTCATGACCATGGCCTGCTGATGGATCTGGCCGGCCAGCGAGGCGATGGCCGTCTGCTGGCCCAGGGCGGCATCCCCGGACTGGGCACTGAAATATGCTCCCTGCTGGGCCAGGTGGTCCTGCAGCAGCAGCGAGTTGGCGTTCACCGACTCACGGATGGCATCGGCGTGAACCTCGGTGCGCCGGTCGATGAAGACGCCCAGCAGCGCCAGGCCGATCGAGCCGCCCAGATTGCGCGCCATGTTGAACAGTCCCGCGGCATCCGCGGTTTCGGTGCGAGACACCGCGCCCACTGAGATCTGGTTCAGGGGCATGAAGGAGAAGATCTGGCCCACCCCGCGCAGCAGCTGCGAGGCGACGAAGTCGCGGCCGCTGGACTGTGCGGTGAGATGAATGTCCAGGAAACAGCTGATGGCGAAGCACACCAGGCCAAAGCCCACCACCAGCTTCACATTGCCGAAGCGCAGGATACGCGGCAGCACCGGCATCAGGGCGAAGGCCGGCAGACCCGAGAGCGCCAGGATCCAGCCCGACTGGAAGGCGTTGTAACCGGCGACGCCGCTCAGGAACTGCGGCAGCACGTACAGGATGTTGTACAGCACCATGCCAATGGTGATGACGATCAGGATGACACTGGCGTAGGTGTAGTTCTTGAGCAGCCGCAGCTTCAGCACCGGCCGTTTGCTGGTGAACTGCGTGACCCCCAGGGTCGCGAGCCCCAGCACCGCGAACACCGACAGGGTACGGATGACGTCAGAGTCGAACCACTGGTCGCGCTGGCCTTCCTCCAGCACGATGGTGAGGCAGCTCAAGCCGATCGACATGCCGATGATGCCCGCCCAATCGGCTTCGACCAGTTCGTGAATGTTGGCCTTCTGGTGCGGCACGCCGATCAGCAGCAGGCTCACCAGGCCGATGGCCACCGGGATGTTGATGAAGAAGCACCACTGCCAGCTGCCGTTCTCGGTGAGCCAGCCGCCGAGCACGGGACCCATCAGCGGCCCAAGCAGCACGATCAGGCCGAACATGGTCATGCCGATCGGTATCTGATGCTGCGGCAGGCGGGTGCGGACCAGGGTCTGTGCGGTGGGAATCAGCGCGCCGCCGAAGAATCCCTGCCCCACCCGGCCGATCACCATGGTGGTCAGGTCGTGACTGGCGCCACACATGATCGAGAAAAAGGTGAACAGCACCGCGCAGGTGAGCAGCAGCGTGCGCATGCCCAGCATGCGCGACAGCCACGCAGTCAGCGGAATCATCACCACTTCGCTCACCAGGTAACCGGTGGCGATCCAGGTGCCCTCGGTGCCGGTGGCGCCGATTTCACCCTGTATCTGCGGCAGGGCGGAGTTGACGATGGAGATATCCAGCGTGGCGATGAGCGCGCCGAGCGCACCCGCGATGACCGCGATCCAGTCCTGCGGGGTGGCATTGGCATCGGCGTGCGCCGCTTTGGTCTGGGCCGCGCTCACGGTTACTGACCGTCGGTGCGCGTATCGATGTCGACGCTGACCGAAAGTCCGGGCAGCAGTCGGGCCGCGATTTCCCGGGATGGCATCAGCTTGATGCGCACCGGCACGCGCTGCACGATCTTGATGAAGTTGCCGGTGGCATTCTCCGGCGGCAGCAGCGCGAACTGGGCACCGGTACCGGGCGCGAAGCTCTGGATGACGCCCGGCACGGACTCATCGCCCAGCGCGTCCACCTTCACGGTCGCCTTCTGGCCGATCTTCATGCGCCGCACCTGAGTCTCCTTGTAGTTGGCGACCAGGTACACATCCTGCACCGGCACCACGGACATCAGCCGCGTACCCGGCTGCACGAACTGTCCCACCTGGGCGGTCTTGTCGCCGATGCGGCCATCGATGCTGGCGCGAATGATGGTGTCATCCAGATTGAGCCGCGCGGTGTTGGAGGCGGCCTTGGCGGCTTCCAGCTGCGCGCGGGTCTGGTTCATCTGACTGCGCAGCGTGACCAGCTGCCGTTCGGCGACCTTGATGCCGGCCTCCGCGCCCAGCACTGCGGCCGCGGTCTGATTGCGTTCATTGACCGCCTGCTGGTAACGCTCGTCCGTTTCCACACCCTGGTCGCGCAGGCCCTTGTAGCGGTCGGACTCGTCGCGGGCGAATTTGGCATTGGCCTGTGCCCCGACCAGCTGCGCCCTGGCCTGTTCCACGGCGGCTTCCTGCTGGGTGATCTGACTTTCGGCGGCCTGGATATCGGCATTGCGGGCCTCGACCGTCGCGTCCTGCTGCGACAGCAGTGCCTTGTAGTTGCGCAGATCGATGCGCACCAGAGGATCGCCCGCCTTGACGACCTGGTTGTCGATCACATAGATCTGGTCGATATAGCCGTTGACGCGCGGGGATACCGTGACCGTATCGGCGCGCAGGTAGGCATCGTCGGTGGATTCGATGTAGCGGCTGTACATCAGCCAGCGCACGCCGTAGCCGATGCCGATGAGTGCGATGACGCTCAGGACGATGAACAGCACCTTGCGGATGCGCCGATTGCCGTCGCCATTCGCGGGGGCCGCGGGCGCGCTCTGGCCAGGGGTCGGGGTGGGCGAGGATGGCGCGTCAGCCATGGCAGATCCTGTCAGAAGTATTCCGTATGGCAGATGTTGTCCGACTGGAAGTTTTGTGTCAAGTGGAATACATTAGCCGGGCAGGAGGACCGTGATGCCCATGACCCGGATCAAACGCCGCCATCCCGAAGATGGCGGGTATGCCAGAGGCGAGGAGACCCGTGCGCGCATCGTGGCTACGGCGCTGCGTGTGTTCGGCGAAGAGGGCTTCAACAAGGCATCGACACGTCAGATCGCCGCTGATGCGGGCGTCAACCCGCCCGCGCTGCAGTATTACTTCGGCGGCAAGGAGGGCCTGCACCGCGCCTGCGCCCAGCACATCATCGACCGGATGCTGAGCATCGTGTCGCCGGCACTGACCCGGGCACGGCAGATGCGGCGCGCGGCGCCGCGCGAGGCGGCCATCGATGCCCTGTGCGCGCTGCTGGATGCCGTGGCCGACGGTCTGGTGGCGGCAGGCTCGGAGAGTTGGAGCCGATTCATCACCCGCGGCAAGTCCGATGGCGCAGGCCCCGCGATGGGAATGCTGCGGGAGAAC
Organism: Steroidobacteraceae bacterium; assembly: GCA_035487155.1. GTDB lineage: Bacteria > Pseudomonadota > Gammaproteobacteria > Steroidobacterales > Steroidobacteraceae > DAIDKA01. Next base: position 65,852 of record DATHMK010000011.1, on the reverse strand, counting down.
ATCGGCATGCCCATCATGCAGGCGGTGGCGCATCTCATCGCCATCGTGAGCGGTGGGGATTCCACCGATGCCATCACACGCATCAAGGCGGCCGCCATCCTGGGGCAGGTATCCACCTTCCATACCAACCGCGAAAGCACCCTGGAGGCGCTGCGCTGGTCGGAATTCGACGCCCCGCGGCTGCAGATGATCAAGTCCGTCATCCGCGAACATACCCGGGCGATACTGGGCGCGCCGGCGCCGGTGCGCCGGCTGCGACCGCAAGGGAGAGAGTCATGAAGCTGTTTCGGCATGGGCCCAAGGGCCAGGAAAAACCCGGCATCCTCGATGCACAGGGGCGGCGCCGCGATCTGTCCGGCCTGGTGCCCGACATTGATCGGACACTTCTGGCCTCCGGATTCGCCGCGCTCAAGGCGGTCAATCTGTCCAGCCTGCCCGAAGTTGCCGCGACGGCACGACTCGGCGAGCCGGTGGCCGGGGTGGGCAAGTTCGTCTGCATCGGCCTCAACTATCGCGACCACGCTGCCGAAGCGAACATGAAGATTCCCGCCGAGCCCATCATCTTCATGAAGGCGACCTCGGCCATCATGGGCCCTGGTGATGAGGTGCTGCTGCCACCGACCTCGCAGAAGTCCGACTGGGAGGTCGAACTGGGCGTGGTCATCGGCCGCGAGGCGCGCTACCTGCCACTGGAGCGTGCGTTGGAGCACGTGGCCGGCGTGTGCGTGTGCAATGACCTGTCGGAGCGGCATTTCCAGATCGAGCGCGGCGGCCAATGGGACAAGGGCAAGGGCTGCGACACTTTTGGTCCCTTCGGGCCCTACCTGGTGAGCCTGGATGAGGCCGGGGATCTTGGCGCGCTGCACCTGTGGCTCGACGTGAACGAGCAGCGCATGCAGGATGGCAACACCCGGGACATGATCTTCAACGTGCCCTTCCTGGTGCACTATGTCAGCCAGTTCATGAGCCTGCAGCCCGGCGACATCATCAGCACCGGAACTCCGGCGGGCGTGGGCAGTGGCCGCAAGCCGCCGCGGTTCTTGCAGGAAGGGGACGAGATTCACCTCGGCATCGATGGCCTGGGTGAACAGCGGCAGCGGGTCAGGCGCTATGGGGCGAGCTGAAACGCCTGGCGCAGCTCAGCGACGCACGTAGCGGCGCTCGCCGGACACCGGATCGTACTGGACTTCCATTTCCTCGCCGCTGATCGGATCGGCGAACTTTTCATCCGTGTGCTGCCACTGTGCGCCGTGCGGACCGGCATCCTTGCGGTAGCGCCAGCGTTCGAAAGCGGTGCCGAGGAAAATCAGGACGGCAATGACCAGCAGCTGCGCTGCCGGGGCCCAGATCCGCTGGCTCAACAGCCACAGGCTCACCAGCGCCAGCAGCAGCGCGATAGCCAATACCAACCGGCGCAGCATGCGCTACGGCACCGGCTCGATGATGACGGCGGTTCCATACGCCACGACTTCGCTCATGGTCTGACCCATCTCCGAGGAGTCGAAGCGCATCATCACGATGGCGTTGGCCTGCATGAGCCGCGCGTTCTTCACCATCCGGTCGACCGCATGGCGCCGGGCCTCTTCGAGCATCTGCGTGTACTCGACGATCTCGCCGCCGGCCAGCGAACGCAATCCCGCCATGATGTTGCCGCCCAGACCGCGGCTGCGCACGACGACGCCGAAGACCTGGCCCTTGGTTTCCCGGATCCTGTGACCGGCGACATTCTCGGTGGTGACGACCAGCATGGTGCTGCCATTCTACTCCCGCGGCGCCGCGGGCAGCTTGAATACCCACAATGTGGTACCCGCGGGGGGATCGACTATTTCCGGCGTCAGGCTCCGGGTGCCGGAGTCGAAGGCGCCGCCGCCGCCCGCGATGACGACCAGATACTGGATGCCATCGACGCTGTAGGTCGCCGGTGAGGAACTGGGCGAGGCATTCAGAACGAGCTGCCATAACACGTTGCCGTTGGCTGCGTCATAGGCGCGCAGACTGCGATCGCGCGCACCGCTGAACACCAGGCCGCCGGCGGAGGCCAGCAGCGAGCTTGCCACTGGCGCGCGCTGGCGCTTCGACCACAGCAGCTGCCCGGTGCTCAGGTCAATTGCATCGATGCGACCGAAATGTCCGTCATTGCCCGGCTTGGGACGCGCCCTGAGACGCATGTCCTGGCCACCGCTGGCGACATTGCTGGCATCGCGTTCGACCCAGCTGTAGTCCATGCAGTCATTGTCCACGAGCGGCGCATAGAGGTGACCGGAGGTGGGATCAATCGCCGTCGTTGGCCAGCTGCGCGCGCCCGTCGCCGTGGGACACACCAGATCGGTGCGACCCGCCTGTGGTTCGAGGGCGGGATTGATGATCTTCCGGCCGGTAGTCGGATCGATTCTCATGACCAGGTTCTGCAGACCCAGATCCCTGGAGAAGGCATAGTGGCCATCGACCCGGTTGACGGCGTCGAAAATCGCGCTCTTGCCGCCGGTCACCAGCAGTTTGGTGGGTTTGCCGTTGATGGGCAGGGTGATCAGCGACTGCTCGAATGCCCAGTCCAGATCCCAGACGTCCCGATTCATGTGCTGGTAGTACCAGGAGAGCTTGCCGCTGTCGGCATCGAGCGCCAGCGTCGAGTCGGTGTAGAGCGCATCATTGTTCGACAGTTTGCGGTGCGCGCGGGGGCTGAGCAGAGTGCCGACGTCGTAGGTATTGCCGGTCCCGAAATACACCAGGTTCAAGTCCGGATCATAGCTGCCGATCGACCAGACACCCGAACCGAAACGCTCGCCGACGGGGGCGCCATTCCAACTGTCCCCACCGGGCTGGCCGGGCCTCGCGATGGTGTTGAAGCGCCAGAGCTCGTGGCCATTGCGCGCATCCAGGCCGACGATGAAATCGCCCCCGCCGGTGTTGATTCCCAGACTCACACCGACGATGACCTTGCCGTGTACCAGCAGCGGGCCACCGGAAATATGGAAATAGGCGCCGTCGAAGAGGCCAGGGCGGGACCCAAGCTCGGAACTGACGACGGCGTAGTCCCAGCGCAGATCGCCGCTTCTCAAGTCCAGTGCCACGATGTGTCCGTCGGCGGTGGGCGCATAGAGGTTCTCGCCGTAGATCGCCAGACCTCGCATACGCGCGTCGCGACCGCTGTGCAGCTCCTCCGGCAGGGCACGAATGTATTGCCACAGAATGCTGCCGTCGGTGGCGTTGATCGCCTCCACCGTATTGCCGCTTTCGACGAACAGCACACCGTCGTGGATCAGGGGAGCGGTTTCGTTGGCGCTGGGCGGCAAGGCCAAGGTCCATGCGACCCCGAGATTGCGTACCGTCTGCTTGTTGATCTGATCCAAGCGGCTGTAGGCGAGCGTGGCATAGCTGCCGCGCCACATCAGCCAGTCGCCGGCGGCAGGCGCACGCAGCATGGCATCCGAAACCGGCGTGAGCCTGCGGAGCAGGGCGGTTCGCGCCGCCATCGCGGCCTGGTAGGTGGCATCCTGGTTTTCCAGGCGCGCCCCGCCGGCATTGGCCGGCAGCGCATGCTCGGTAGCGGCCGGCACTTGCGCGGCGGTTGCCGCCAATACCGCGCCGCTCGGCGCTGCCAGTTCGGCAGGCCCGGCCGCTTCGCCATTTTCGCGCAGCAGGAAGGCCGCGACGTCGGTGTAGGCCCGGCCATCCAGACTGCCGGGACTGGCCGGCGGCATGCGTTTGATGATCGAAGCCCATAAGGCCTCGGGCAACTGATCGTGCCAGCGCGCCTTGAACGTGGCCCCCTTTACCGGGGGTCCGAACTGTCCGTCATTCAGATGGGGGCCGTGACACAGGGCGCAGCTTTCCGCGTAGACGGTTTGGCCACGCCGGGCCTGCTGTTCGGTGAAGCCCACCGGGCCGCGGTCGAACAGCCCTTGCCCGCTGGCGGCACCCAGGCCGACCGCGGCGCTTGCCAGGCACCCCAGACGCAGCCGCCATCCGCGACGTTTCTTGATCTTCATCAATTGGACCGTGGCCTCTTTGCTGCGCGAGATCCTCGTTGCCCGGTAGATTACCTGCCGGAACGCCAGGATGCTGTCCCTTGACATTTGCGGGTACAATCCCGGGCCGCGAAATTGTTGCGCACTGCGATAGCTCCTGGGGGGACTGATGATGTTGCGTACTTGGAAACTGATCCCGGGATTGGCGACAGTGGGCGCGGCGCTGGTGCTGGCGGCCGGATCACCAGCCGCCGCCGCGGCCGGCGCCGCCAATGTGAATGCGCAGCGCCTGCAGGATCCGGCGGCCACGGCGGCCAACTGGATGACCTATGGCGGCACCTACTCCGAGCAGCACTACAGCCCGCTGAGCCAGATCAACAAGACCACCCTGCCGCAGCTGGGGCTGGCCTGGTTTGCCGACTACGACACCAATCTCACGCAGGCCGGCACGCCGCTGGAGATTGACGGTGTGATCTATGTGTCCACCGCCTGGAGCAAGGTCTATGCCTTCGATGCGCGCTCCGGCAAGACGCTATGGGAATACGACCCCAAAACGCCCGGTGCCTGGATCCGCAATGTCTGCTGCGGCATCGTCAATCGCGGCATCGCCGCCTGGAACGGCAAGATCTACCTGGGCACGCTGGATGGCCGACTGGTGGCAATCGACGCCAAGACCGGCAGGCAGGTGTGGTCGGTGCTGACCATCGACCGCACCAAGCACTACTCGATTACCAGCGCGCCGCGCGTGGCCAAGGGCAAGGTGCTGATCGGTGAGTCCGGCGGGGAGTATGGCGTGCGCGGTTATCTGAGCGCCTACGACGCTGAGAGCGGCAAGATGGATTGGCGCTTCTACACCATTCCCGGGGATCCGAAACTGGGCTTCGAGAATCCCGCCATGCAGATGGCCGCCAAGACCTGGGGCGGGCAGTGGTGGAAACTCGGTGGTGGCGGCACCGTCTGGGACGCCGTGGTATTCGATCCCGTCACCAACCTGGTGTACTTCGGCGTTGGCAATGGCACGCCGTGGAACGACCACTACCGCGATCCCACCGACAACGATGATCTGTTCCTGGCCTCGATCGTCGCGCTGAATGTCGATACCGGTCAGTACGTATGGCATTACCAGGAGACCCCCGCGGACACCTGGGACTACGATGCCGTGAGCCCGATGTCCGTGGTCGACATGAACATCGACGGCAAGCAGCGCCGCGTACTGCTCCAGCCCAGCAAGAACGGGTTCTTCTATGTGCTGGAGGCGCGCACCGGCAAGCTGCTCAACGCCACGCCGTTCGTGGATATGAACTGGGCCAATGGTGTGGACCTCAAGACCGGACGCCCGCGCGTCAACCCGGCAGCGCGCTATCCGGAAGGCAAACCCTGGGACTTGAATCCCGGCGTGCAGGGCGCGCATGGCTGGCACTCCAACGCCTACAGCCCGCAGACGGGCCTGCTGTACGTGCCGACCCAGGTCGCTTACTTCCCCATGGTGTTCGATCCGACCTATACCCCGAATTCCGTCGGCTACAACCTGGGCATCGATTTTGGCGCGCAGTTCACCTTCTACAAGGATCATCCCAAGGCGCCCAATGGCTTCATCGGCTACCTGCAGGCCATGGACCCGAAGACCGGCAAGAAGGTCTGGGGAGGCCCGCCGAACCAGGGTCCCACGGGCGGTGCGGTGGCCACCGCCGGGGGCCTGGTCTTTCAAGGCGCCGGCAGCGGCGATGAGTTTCGCGCCTTCGATGCGCAGTCCGGCAAGATCCTGTGGTCCGCGAAGACCCAGACGCCGGTTCTGGCCGCACCCATCACCTATGAGCTGGATGGCAGGCAGTACCTGGCGGTCAGCGTCGGCGGCGCCGCGGCCGACTACTACGCGCCCAACTACTCGCGCATGCTGGTGTATACCCTCGGTGGCAGTGCCAAGCTGCCCGAGCCCCAGCCCTACACGCCGCGCGCGCTGCTGCCGCCGCCGGCCACGGCCAGCGCCGCGCAGGTGCACCAGGGTGAGCAGCTGTATGCCCGCAACTGCGCGGCCTGCCACGGCGATCGTGGCCAGATCCGCGGTGCGAACTTCCCGGACCTGACGCGCACACCGCTGCTGTGGTCGCAGGAGGGTTTTGACCAGATCGTGCTCAAGGGTGTGCTGGTGAACAAGGGCATGGCGTCGTTTGCCGAGGTTCTCAAGCCGGCGGATACCGCGCTGATTCGTGACTTCATCATCGATCAGGCGAATCAGCTGAAGAACAATCCGCAGCCGGCCGGACCGCCGCCGGCCGCAGGGGCTCACGAACAGCACTGAGGATCAGTCGCTGTGCGAGCGCATCGCCCGGGCGAATTCAGGCTTGGTCGCCAGCAGTATCTGGTAGGCGCACAACCGGTCGGCGGCCGAACGGCTGCGGTAGGGGGCGCCCGGGTCAGGGGCCTGCAGGATGCGCGCGAGGTCCTGGTAGAGGTGTTCGCGGACTAAGACCGGCAGGGCATCAAAGCCCTCCGAGTAGATAAGGAAGCTCAAGGGATAGCGGAACACGCGCGTGTTCAGATCCAGCTCGCGCAACGAGCGTCCCTGTGTATCCTTGATCCCCTGATTCTGGAACCAGGCCGCATAGCCATTGCCGCCCACCATCCTCTGGGGCAACGGCGCCGCATCACTCATGAGCAGCGCGTCCAGCAGCGGCCGCAGCAGCTGGTCGAGCCGCCGCTGCAGCGGCGGTGGCAACTGTGACCAATGCAGGCTGGCCGCATCACTGCCGGGCAGCGCGCGCTGCAGCAGCGTGCGGGATTTGTAATTGGCGCGGATGATCTGGTTGTGCAAGGTGATCTGATGCTCCAGCACCAGCAGCGCGACGATGTCGCTGGTGCCGCGCAGATAGGCGGAGCTGTCAAACATTGAGCCAAGCGATAGCAGAGCGCTGCGCCGTGCCTTGCTCAGTTCGATCGGGGTGTCCGTCGCCGGCGTCTGGATGTTGCCCAGGTGCAGCGCGCCGCCGTCCCGGCCGGTCACGTACCAGCCACCCCAGCGCTGGGCAATCGGAGTCGCATTCGAGGTTTCGCGCGAGATGGCGTCGGGGATGAGCCTGCCGTGGTCCACATCGTAGGTGGACTCGAACAGGAAACGCGGTACGCCTCCGCCCATCTCCGCGTACGAGTCGTGGCAGGTCAGACAGCGCAGGATTTCGCGTTCCAGCCTGGGATGGGGATCGGCCGCGGAGAGTGTGTAGAACACCGGACCACGGTCGGCATCCATGGTGTTGATTTCGATGATGCCGCTTTGCTGCACCCAGGCGACATAGGTGTCATCGTTGAAGTAGATGGCGCGCGGCGTGGCCGGGCTGATCACCTCGATCTGCAGGCTGGTCTTGGAAAATACCAGCGTCTGCGAGTCCGGATTGATGCTCAGGGCCTGGAGCAGGGATTCAAGGTAGCCATGCTGCGGTGTGGTCGTGAGTTTTACCGTGCCCTCATCCAGGCGCTGCTGTAACCGCGCGACGTCGTTGTGCACCGGGGCGTCGGCATAGTGGATGAAGGGATAATCCCGATCGTAGATCAAAGTACCGTTGTTGGTCGCGCCAGGCGGGTCCGGCGCGCTCGGCGGTTGCACCGCTGCCGGAAGTTCATTGCCCGCCCCTGCCAGGTATGCGAGGGCCAGTGCCAGGGCGCGCAAGGGGCGTCTCATGCCCGTTCCGTCGCGCCCGAGAACAGCCGGTGCAGCTGGTTGCGCCGGCTCATCATGTCCGCCAGCGTGTGCCGGTCGAGAACCTCGAGAAAAGCGCGCACCGCCTGCGCGAACAGGTTGGTCGTCTGGCAGGCCGGAGCGATCAGGCAGCCGGGGCAGTCCACCAGGTCAAAGTGTTTTTCCGTGTGGCGTACCAGGGCGCCGAGGTTGATCTCCGCCGGCGCCTTGCGCAGCCGGATGCCGCCGTTGCGACCGCGCACGGTCTCGATGTATCCGGACTGACCCAGGTCCTGGACCACCTTCATGAGGTGGTTTTGCGAGATGCCGTAAGCCCTGGCGATCTCGGCGATGCAGGACAGCCGATCCGGATAGGTCGACAGATGGGTCAGCACGCGCACGGAATAGTCGGTGTAGCGGGTCAGTTGCATCGGCCAATAATATGCATTTCATATGAATCTTTAAAGCCAGAGCACCTTTGACCACCGGGAAACCCTTAAGAACCAGCTTAGGCGGGCGAAAATCCCCTCATGCGCGGGTGCTAAGATTCAGACCGGCACAACATTGTCATAAGGGGTCTGATATGAAGATCACACGCACGGGCTCGGCGGTCTGGAAGGGCGGCCTGAAGGATGGAAAGGGCTCCATCTCCACGCAAAGCGGCGCCCTCAGCGCCTATCCCTATGGCTTCGCCAGCCGTTTCGAAGGCGTCAAAGGCAGCAACCCCGAGGAGCTGATCGCCGCCGCGCATGCCAGCTGCTTCACCATGGCCTTATCGCTGATTCTGGGCAACGCCGGCTTCGTGGCCGATCAGATGGATACCCAGGCAGCGGTGACCATCGAGCAGGTGGGCGAGGGCTTCGAGATCACCTCTTCGCACCTGACGCTGCGCGCCAAGATTCCCAACATCAACCAGGCCAAGTTCACCGAGCTGACCGGGATGGCCAAGGCCGGCTGCCCGGTCTCCAAGTTGCTCAAGACCGAGATCACACTCGACGCCAGTCTGGTTTGAGCTCAAGGCGGTACGCTGCGCTAGCCGAGGTCCACATGATCTATGCAAGGGTTCTTCTGGCCGCGACAGCGGTGCTGGTGTGCACAGGCCTCCGGGCAGTGCCGGTGGCGGCTGCCCCCGCCTATCAGGTGTGGGTCTCGAATGAGAAATCCGGGGACGTGACCATCATCGATGGCAGTTCCTTCAAGGCCATCGCGACCCTGCCGGTGGGCAAGCGGCCGCGCGGCATTCATTCGAGTCCGGACGGTCGTACCGTGTATGTGGCCCTGAGCGGCACGCCCATCGAGGCACCTCCGGAGCTGGATGCCGCGGGCAATCCCATCTTCAAGAAGGGTCATGGCAAGGACGATGATGACGACGATGACAACGTCGTGTCCGACAAATCAGCCGATGGCATCGGCATCATCAGCGTCGCGGAGCGCAAGGTCACCGGCCAGATCAAGGTGGGCTCGGACCCCGAGGAGTTCACCCTCAGCCCCGATGGCCGCAAGCTCTACGTGTCCAACGAGGACGTGAAGACCGCCAGCATCGTCGACATCGCCTCCGGCAAGGTCGAGCACATCATAGTGGTCGGCCAGGAGCCCGAAGGCGTGGCAGTGACGCCCGATGGCAATCGCATCTACATCACCTGCGAGACCGGCGGGGACATCCTGGTCGTGGATGCCCACACCTTCAAGACCGTGGCCCATTTCAACGTGCCGCCGCGGCCGCGCAGTGTCGACTTCCGCACCGACGCGCCGGTGGGCTTCATACCCTCAGAGTCCGCCGGCATGCTCAACATCATTGATTCGGCGGCTTCGACACTGACCCAGTCGATCAAACTGCCGGCCGGATCACGCCCCATGCGCGTGCGCGTGAGCCCCGACAACGCCAAGGTGTATGTGAGCGACGGTCGCGCCGGCACGGTGACCGTGCTGGACGCTCATACCTACAAGGTCGATGCCAGCATCAAAGTCGGCAAGCGACCCTGGGGCATCGTGCTGTCACCGGATGGCAAGTTCCTGTTCTCGGCCAATGGTCCGTCCAATGATGTGTCCGTGGTGGACCTGGCCCAGGGCAAGGAGATCGCCCGCATCAAGGCGGGGCAGAGCCCCTGGGGTGTCGCCATCGTGGCGACGCATTGAGTCCGGGGTTACTGCGCGCCGATGATGAAGACTGATTCGCTGGTGATGCTGCGGGTCATGCCGTCCTTGTAGGCGCGGGCCCGCACCACGGTGGCGCCGCTGACGGTGATCGGAGCCGAATACAGCAGATCCTGCGGACCGGGCACGCTGCCATCCAGGGTGTAGCGGATCTGCGCCCCGGAGTCCGGACTCGTCAGCGTCACTGCCACTGCCGCGGGGTAGGTCCCGGCTTCAGGGGTGATCTTCGGGGGCGCCAGCACGTCCTTGCCCGGCATGCTTTCGATCCAGTCGTGCAGCAGCTGCATTCCCTGCTCATCAATGGTCTCGCGCGCGATCGGCGGCATGCGGATATCGCCATTGGTGTCGGCACGCATGTAGGCAATGGAGCGCCACACGTCGTGCGGGGCGATGACATGCGGGTGGTCGATTCCCTCGTTGATGAGAATCGGGCCGTCGATGAGCTCCTGCTTGGCGAGCGGCGTGGTGTAGCGGGCATCGAAGTATGCCACCGTGCCGCCGGGCCGGTGGCAGTGCGCGCAGTTGGCATCCAGATACGAGCGGGCACGATCCTCGATGCTGCGCGAGCCATCGGTTGAGGCGGCCAGGGTCGGTAGCGTCGCAAGTTCCTGGTCGGTCACCGCCGGTTGCAGCATATGCAGGTGATTGAGCGTGCGCAGCTCATTGTCGGTCACAGCGGATGGGTAGCTCATGGGCCGGTTGAGCTGGCGCGTCTTCAGGCCCAGTACCCCTCCGGCACGGGCGTTGTGGCAGGTCAGACAGTTTTCGCGGCTCGGGTAGTACCAGGTCTGCTCATGAGGCGACCCGTCCTTGCCCACCATCGCAATCGGTTCCGTGAGGCTGGCGCCAGGCAGCAGATCGGCATCGCTGTTGTCGGCGCGCCATTTGTAGACCACGCCGTAGACCCCGCCGGCGCTGTCGCGTACCAGCAGACGCGTTTCCAGCCGGCGCCGCACCTGCGGATGAAGCGCATCGGTTGGCAGTTCAAACGTTTTGACGAATACGACGCCGGGCGGAAAAGTCCATTCTCCAGTGGGTGAAAAGCCCAGCTGTGCACCCTTGGGTACGGCGATGTAGCGCGTCTTGACGGCGCCATCGGACCAGAAGGGCACGATCAGATCGTAGGGAATCAGTCCCGGCGCCACCACCATGCGGGCGGTATCGGTAAACGCCCCGGTCTGTGACAGCAGTTTGGGCAGGGGGCCGGAGGCCAGCGGCGGCATGTTCAGGTAGGGCTTGGGAGCCGTGCGTGAGCTGATTCCGTAGGCTGGCGCCGCCGGTGCGGAATGTGCACGGTTGCAGGGCGCAGCGGCCATTGCAGCGCCCAGCGCCAACGCCATCAGCGCGGAGTTGAAGTATTCGCGAGCCATTCCGACAGATCAGACCACCACGCGCAGTGAAAGATCCGCAGCCCGCCCACCACGGTCGGGAAAATCTCCCGGTCCGCATTCGTTACTCTGCCCACGCTGCTGGCACAGGTTTTGTGGAGTGCTGCCTTGTACGAGAAGATTAACATCCCGGCGCGCTGTGTGCCCGGCGCAACGCTTGGCGCGGTGGCGATGGTATGCGTCTGGGCGATCGGCGCAGCGGCCATGGCGGCGGATGCGGATACTTCACAACTGCAGACCGTGGTCGTCACGGCGACGGCGGTCCCCGGAGCTGACATCGAACTGGACAAGGTTCCGGGAAACGTTCAGATCATCACCTCCGCGGACATCATCCGCGATGGCTCGGCAAGCCTCACCGGTGCGCTGAACAACAACTTGAGCAGCATCAATATCAATGATGACATCGCCGATGCCTTTGAGCCCGACATTCTGTACCGGGGTTTCGAGGCCTCGCCGGTACTGGGTACGCCCGAGGGACTGGCGGTCTATCAGAACGGCGTGCGCATCAACGAAGCGTTCGGTGACACCGTCAACTGGGACCTGTTCCCCGATGTCGCGATCGACAAGGTGGAGCTGGTGAGCTCCAGCCCCGTCTATGGCCGCAACGCGCTGGGCGGCGCGGTCGCGGTCACCATGAAGAACGGGTTCAGTTATCAGGGCGGGGACCTGGAACTTGCCGGCGGATCCTCCGGGCAGCGTTCGCTGACCGCGCAGTACGGCGTCAACTCCGGTATTTTCGGTTTCTATGTGGCCAGCCGCGCACTGGATTGGAGCGGCTGGCGGCAGTTCTCCGACGACCGGATGCGGGACGTGTACGCCGTGCTGAGTCTGCACACGGACAGCGCGACGCTGGACTTAAGCTACACCCGCTCGAACAACACCATGCAGGGCCAGGGTCCGGCGCCGGTGCAGGAACTGGCCGTGAACCGCTCGCTGGTGTTCACCGGCCCGCAGGCCAACGTCAACGAACTGAACTTCTTCACCCTGAACGGCACCTACACGCTCACCGACACCTGGTCGCTGCAGTCAGTGCTTTACTACCGGCAGTACTCACAGTACGTCTCCAACGGCAACACGACCGACTATACGGCCTGCACGGACGCCCCCGGCATCCTGTGCCAATCCGACGGGCTCACCCCGCTGACCAATGCGGCGGGAGGGCCATTGCCCGACATCTCCGAAGGCGGCGCCCACGTCATCGGCGAGAATGACTTCGAGCAGATCGATGCCTGGAGCCGTGGCGCCTCGTTCCAGGTCGCGAGCAAGGATGCCTATTTCGGGCACGACAATGAATTCGCGGCGGGCGTCGCCGTTGACTATGCCGCGACCAGCTTCTATACCGGCGCGCAGATCGGGGTGATCAATTCACAGCTGATCGTTGAGCCCTCGGACCTGCTGGTGTACACGCCGCAGGGTTCGGCGGCGGCGAGTGACTTCGGTGACCCGGTGCCGATCAGCGTCGATTCGATCAACAAGAGCCTCGGCATCTACCTGAGCGACACGCTGAACCTGACCCGGGATCTGGCGCTCACCGCGAGTGGTCGCTACAACATCAGCCACATCAATCTGCTCGATCAGCTGGGCACGAATCTGGACGGCTACAACCGCTTCGTTCATTTCAATCCCGCCGTCGGTGCCACCTACAAAGTGCTGCCGACGCTGACTCTCTACGGGGGCATCGCCGACAACACGCGCACGCCGACCGCCAGCGAAATCGAGTGCTCGGATCCTGACACACCGTGCCTGCTGCCCACGAATCTCGCGGGTGATCCGCCGAATCTGAAACAGGTGCTCTCGCAGACCAGCGAAGTCGGTCTGCGCGGCACGCTTGCCGAGGTACTGGACGGTCAGGTGTCGTGGAACCTGAGCGCCTTTCGCACACTGCTCGAGCACGACATCTTCGGCATCGCGACCTCGGTGAGCCAGGGCTTCTTCCAGAACATCGGCGACACACGCCGCGCCGGATTCGAGGCCGGAATCGGCTATCACGGCGAGCGCTGGTCGGGGTATGCCAACTACAGCTTCGTGCGCGCCAGCTTCGAGTCCGCGCTGAGCGTGCCCTCCCCCTCGAACCCCTTCCAGGATGAGAATGGCGACATCGCGGTGAGGCCCGGGGATCGCATGCCCGGGATCCCCGAGAATCGCCTCAAGTTCGGCATGGACTTCAAGATCATCCCGCACTGGACGGTGGGCGCGGAGCTGAATTACCTCAGCAGCTTCTTCTACGTCGGGGATGAGTCCAACCAGCTGGCGCCGATCCCGGGGTATGCGATCGTCAACCTGCACACCTCGTACCAGCCCTGCGAACACTTCGAGATCTTCGCCAGCATCAACAATCTCTTCGACCGCAGGTATGCGACCTGGGGCATCCTCAGCGATCCGACGGGCCTCAACGCCCCGGGCATTCCGCCCGCGGGCGTGACCAACGGCCCCGGAGTCGACAATCGGTTCCAGAGCCCGGGCGCACCGCTTCAGGTATTCGGGGGCATCCGCTTCGTCCTCTGACCCAACCATTGCCACAGCGCAGGGTCGCCTGGTGGATAATGGCTTTGGGCCAGATTCTTGCATGGAGCGCAGATGTGACACGCGCGGTAAAACCGATCACCCAGAACGCAGACATCCGCTATCTGGGCAAACTGCTGGGTGATGTGATCCGCGCCTACGGCGGAGTCGAGTTGTTTGAACGCATCGAGAACATACGCGCCCGGTCGGTAGACCGGCATCGCGGTTTGGCCGATGCCGCCGCCATGGATCGGGGGCTGGAGGCGCTGAGCCTGGATGACACGCTCGCCTTCGTACGCAGCTTCATGCTGTTTTCCATGCTCGCGAATCTCGCGGAGGATCGTCAGGGAAGCGGCAGCCGGGCCGGTGAGGATGTGGCGGCAGCCCTGGAAAAGCTGGCCTCCCAGGGCATTGCCGCCGATCAGGCCGCGCAGCTGCTGGATCGCACGCTGATCGTGCCGGTGCTTACCGCACACCCCACCGAGGTCATGCGCAAGAGCATGATCGATCACCGCAACCGCATCGCCGAACTCATGCGTCTGCGTGACCTGGGTGTATCGCAGGCCGCCGGGGGTGATGAAATCGAGCAGGCGCTGCTGCGACAGATTGCGCTGCTGTGGCAGACGCGGCCCCTGCGCCGCGAGCGCATCATCGTCGCGGACGAAGTCGAGATCGCGCTCGCCTATCTGCGCGACATCTTCCTGCCCGTTCTGCCCATGCTGTATGCCCGCTGGGAGCGCAAGCTGCCGCAGCGACCGCGCAGTTTTCTGCGGCTCGGCAGCTGGATTGGCGGGGACCGCGATGGCAACCCGAATGTGAATGCGGCGACGCTGGATTACGCGCTGGGCCGCTCGGCCGCGGCGGTACTGGACAACTACCTGCAGCAGCTCAATGGGCTCGGGGCCGAACTTTCCATCTCCAGTGAGTTGGCGCGGCCGACGGCGCAGTTGATGGCGCTGGCCGATGCCAGCGGCGACACCAGTCCGGCGCGCAAGGATGAACCGTATCGGCGTGCGCTCACCGGCTGCTATGCCAGGCTCGCTGCGACCTATGAGCAGATCACGGGCCGCCCGCCGGCACGGCGCGCGACGGTGCCGGGGGCCGCCTATGGCAGCCCCGAGGAGTTGCGCACCGATCTGGTCGCCATCGCCCATTCGCTGGCCCAAAGCGGTGCAGGCCTGCTGGCCACCGGCGGGGCCCTTGGGCGTCTGATCCGCGCCGTCGACAGCTTCGGCTTTCACCTGGCGACGCTTGACCTGCGGCAGAACTCCGATGTCCACGCGCGCGTGGTCGCCGATCTGCTGGCTGTCGCTGGCGTCGAGGCCCGCTACGCGGAGCTGGATGAGGCCGCGCGCGTGGCTCTGCTGCGCCGGGAGCTCGGCAGTGAACGACTGCTGTGGAGCCCGTACTCCCAGTACACCGAGGAGACCCAATCCGAACTGGCCATCGTGCGTGCAGCGGCGCAGGCGCAGGCGCGCTTCGGCGTCGGCTGCATCACCACCTACAACATATCCAAATGTGAAAGCGTATCGGACATGCTGGAGGTGAACCTGATGCTCAAGGAGGCCGGGCTGTACCGGCCGGCCGATCCGGCCGCGGCGCCGATCATGGTCGTGCCGCTGTTTGAGACCATCGGCGATTTGCAGCAGGCGCCCGAAGTGATGCGCGCCTGGTTCAGCCTGCCTGAAATCCACAAGGCCGCCCGGCGCCGCGGCTACCAGGAAGTGATGGTCGGTTACTCCGATTCCAACAAGGACGGCGGCTATCTGACCTCGGTGTGGAGTCTGAACCGTGCGACGCGGGCCTTGTCGCGGGTGTTCGAGGTCGCGCAGATCCGCATGCAGATCTTCCACGGACGCGGCGGCGCCGTGGGCCGCGGCGGTGGCTCCTCCTTCGGCGCGATCCGCGCCCAGCCGCAGGGAACCGTACAGGGACGCATCCGCATCACCGAGCAGGGTGAGGTCATCGCCGCCAAATACGGCACGCCGGAGAGCGCGGCGGCGAATCTCGAGGCCATCACGGCGGCGACGCTGCTCGCCTCGCTGGAGCCGACCTCGGTGTCCGAGGAGAAAACGCTGGCGCGCTTCGCCGCCGCCATGGACGAGATCTCGGCGACGGCTTTCAGCGCCTACCGGGGGTTGGTCTATGAGACCGAAGGCTTCAAGACCTTCTTCCGGCAGATGACCCCGCTTGGCGAGATTGCCGAACTGAAGATCGGATCACGCCCGGCATCCCGTACCAAGTCGGATCGCATCGAGGATCTGCGCGCCATTCCCTGGGTGTTCAGTTGGGCGCAGGCACGGGTCATGTTGCCCGGCTGGTTCGGCGCCGGGCAGGCGCTGGCCGCCTTCCACGATCGCGGCCTGCTGCGCGAGATGGCGGCGAGCTGGCCGTTCTTCCAGTCCACGCTCGATAACATGGAAATGGTGCTCGCCAAGTCGGATATGTCGATCGCCCGCCGCTACAGCACGCTGGTCGAGGATCGAGCCCTGGCGGACACGCTCTTCAGCCGCATCGAGACCGCCTGGAGGACGGCGCAGGAGACCTTGCTGGACATCACCGGGCAGACCCGACTGCTGGAGAAGCATCCGGCGCTGGATGCCTCGATCCGGCTGCGCCTGCCCTACATCGAGCCCCTGAACCTGCTGCAGGTGGAGTTGCTGAAGCGCCACAGGGCCGGCGAGAGCGACGCCCGGGTGCGCGAGGGCATCCAGCTGTCCATCAATGCCGTGGCCACCGCGCTGCGCAACAGCGGCTAGAATGCCCGGCACGCACTGGCCGGTGCATTGCGAAACAAAGAGGGGCGTATGGACAGTATCAAGAGTGTGGCCGCACGCGGTGCGGCCGGTTTGCTGATTGCGGCAGCCATCCTGTTGCCGGGCCTGGCGGCGGGCGCCGCCACCAGTTCCGCACCCGCTGGCTTTGACCGTTCGCCCTGTGACCGCGCCTGTCTGCGCGAGCTGGCCGAGCGCTACCTCAACGCGATGCTGGCGCACGATCCGACGCGCGCGCCCCTGTCGTTGAATTCCCGCTACACCGAGAACGGCGTCACTTTGCACCTGCCGGATGGGCTATGGCGCACGCTCGATAAGCTCGGCAGCTATCGACTGACGGTGGCCGACCCGGAGGGGCACTCCATCGGGTTCTTCGCCAAAGGCCTGGAGAACGGCGCACCGGTGCTGATCGGCACGCGCCTGCGGGTCTTGAACCATCAGATTACGGAAATGGAATCCGTGGTTGCGCGGCTCAGCAGCACCACCGGCGGGTCGGCCTTCGGGGCGCCCAAGGACCCGAGCATCGATGGTGAACCGCGCAAGGCCTTCCTGACCCCGGTGCCGATCGCCTCGCGCCTGAGCGCGGCGCAGCTGGGCGACATCGTCAATGGCTACTTCACCGGTCTGGAAGGCAATCATGGTGACAAGCCACCGGCCTTTGCCGAGGACTGCCAGCGTTTGGAGAATGAGACGCCGACCACCAATGTGCCGGTGGCCAAGGGCGCGCCGCCCGGCGCCGCCAGCCTGCCCTGTGCGCAGGCCTTCGGCCTGGGCTTTTACCGGGAGGACACCCGCTTGCGCAATCGTCGCATCCTGGCCGTGGATACCGAGCGCGGGCTGGTCTATGCCGGGGTGTTCTTCGATCACGATGCGACCGTACGCAGCTACCAGCTCAAGGATGGCAGGCAGTTCAAGGTCAAGAACACGGGGCCTTGGACCTGGATGATCCAGGAACTGTTTGAGATCAACGCCGCCGGCAAGATCAGTCAGGTCGAAGCGGTACTGTTGTCAGTGCCCTACGGCATGCGACCCGACTGGGTCAGTGGGCGGCATCTGCCCAGTCCACAGGCCAAGCTGGATCAGTTCAGGGAATACTGAAGTCCGCGGCGTGGCTGCTGTGTGCGTGCAGAGGTTTCCGGACGCTCCGGGCGCAGGGGAGGAATATTTCCTGCCGCCCGAGAAGCTGCTGCAGGGCAATCCCCGACAGACCGCCTGGGTGCATTACACCGATCCCACGGGCCGTTTCTGTGCCGGGCTCTGGCACAGCGAGCGCGGTCGCTGGAAGATTCTCTACACCGAAGAGGAATACTGCCAGGTGCTGGAGGGCGTGAGCATCATCACCGACCAGGCCGGTACGGCCGTGACCGTGCGCGCCGGCGCGGAGTTCGTGATTCCCGCCGGGTTCAGCGGCACCTGGGAGGTGGTGGAACCCACCCGCAAGCGCTTCGTGATTTATGAGCCCGGGACGCCGGTTGCGGCAGCCTGATCGGGCTGAAGTGCGGTGCGCACGAACTCCTCGACCTGGGGCGCATACAGCTGCCAGAGCAGGCTCAGCGCGGCGATGGGATCGGCATCGCTCCAGTCAACGCGCAGATCGATGATGGGCCAGGGCACCTCGCGAACCACCAGCAGGCCTGAGGAATGCAGCGCGGTGGGCGCCCCGCCGGCGGCCGCGCCCGCCTGCAGCCCCGCCAGCAGACGATCGGCAAAATGACCGCCGCTGGCCTCGAATGCGGCAATCATCGCCGCGGGAACCTGGCGATTGGCGAGGGCCGAGCCTGCCGCCATGGCATGCTGACCCGCCGCACTGGCGCTGAATCTCGAGGCATGCGCGCCACAATGATGCGCCGGGGCACCCACCGGACCGATGGCCAGCAGCTGCCGATAGGCGCCATGGTCGGTGGAGTCCAGAACGCCGGCGATGGCCTCGGCGGCGCTGGCGCCGCAGCGCAGGCCGTCCAGCATGCGCGGTCCAAGAATCGGGTCAGTGATATTCTGCGTGGCGACGGCGCCGATGCCGGCCCGGGCGTGACTGCAATGCGCGGCCACCGCCGGCGATGCGGAGGCGATGGCGATGCCGAACATCCGGGCATCATCAGAGCGGGCAACGATGGAAAAGGTCACGGGGCAGATTATTGCATGCGACACCTGGCCCCGCCGCTGTGCGAAATGCCCGGCATGTGGCGCCGGACGCTCATCATCCATGCCGACGGCACGCGCGACACGACCACTCAGGTGCGCTGGCTGCAAGGCCCGACGCTGTTCGTGGACCTGCGTCAGTCCGCCGAGCTGCCGGATTTTCTGCACCTGCGCTGCCTGAATGACCTGAGCTTCGAGGACTGCGCGGCGCTGGCGCTGCAGAGCGGATTCGCCGGCCGGCTCGAATTTGACGGCGAGTGCTTCGAGTGGCGGCGATTGATTGACTTCCAGCCCCGGGCCGGCACCGATGCCGGGCGGCTGTGGTGGGAAGAAGACGTGCTCATCGAAGCCGGACGGGATGTGCCCTATGTCGAACACTGGCGGCGTGATCCGAGCGTGGTGACGCGTCCGCGGGCCGGTGTGCGGCTGTGTGACACCCAAACCGGCGCTGCCGCGCTGCTGGTGCAGGTGGGGACGGTGTTCATGTTCGCGCGCGACCGTGCGATTGCGCTGCCCGACGCACGGTCGCTGGCCGAATGCGTGGCCGGAGCCTCCTCCTTGGCCGAGGCGCGCGCGCTGCTGGATTGTGAGATCACACTGGGCGCGGGCGGCTCCGGGTCCGCTCCGGTGATTCTGGCCTCGACTCATCCCTGGCGGGTGGCTGAACGATTCGAACTTCCCGGCGCCCCGGCGCGCTGGGAAGTCATCGAGGTTGAAGGGGATCCGGGGGCCGTGTGGCCCGGGCTTGTCAGCCGCTGAGGCTCAGGAAAACCACCTGCGCACTGCCATCGGCGGCCGGTTTGGCGGCACCCATCACCTTCACGCCCGGTTTCACCATGGCCGGTGTCCCGGCGTCGATTTTGGTGATGTCCGTATCCGCCCCCACATGGATGCTCTGCTGTCCGCCCTTGTAGGTGACGGTGATGACGGAGCTGGCGCCGCCGGAGTTTGCGGCCACCTGACCATTGGTCAGCGCGGACACATTGCCATTGGTCATGGTGGTGTTGGGCGGACCCATGGGGTTGTGGCCTTCGCCCATGCCACGCATGCTCTCGGGGAAGATATGGCACTCGGTGGCATGCAGCAGATGGTCGGCGCGCTTCACGGCGGTACAGCCCACGAACTTGCCCGCACCCAGGTCCGTGACGGTGCCCTTGGCGCTGACCATGATGTTGGGCTTGTCGGCAAAGGTCAGCTTCACATCGCTGCCCTGGTCTGAATGGATCACAAAGCCCGCCGCGCCGGCGCTGGTGACCGTACCGTTGAAGCGGATGAGGCCGGCAAAGGGATTGGGGGGCGCGGAGGAGGCCGGCGCCTGGGCCAATACCGCCGTGCTGCCCCCTATGCAAAGCATCAGCCCGAAGGCCGTGATCAGGGCTCTGAAGGACATGGTCGTTCTCCTTGGTGTATATCTGCAGACCGATGCGCGAGGTATTTCATTACATCGGGGGTCGCCCAAGCCCCGGCAGCAGCCCCCGCCGGGGCGAGGTCTTTGATCCGGCCAGCGGCCAGGTCCAGGCCCATGTGCCGCTGGGCGCTGCCCCGGAGCTGGCGGCGGCCGTCCAGGCCGCGCTTGGGGCGCAGCCGGACTGGGCCAGCGCCAGTGCCCACCGGCGCACCCAGGTGCTGTTTCGCTTCAAGGCGCTGCTCGAGCGGCACCTGGAGAGACTCGCGACGCTCCTGGCCGCCGAGCACGGCAAGGTCCTCGCCGATGCCCGTGGCGAGCTGCAGCGGGGGCTGGAAGTCATTGATTTTGTTTGTGGCGCGCCGCAATTACTCAAGGGCGAATTCTCCCAGGGCGTGGGGCCCGACATTGACGTTTGGTCGCTGCGTCAGCCCTTGGGTGTGGTCGCGGGTATCACGCCGTTCAACTTCCCGGCCATGATCCCGCTGTGGATGCTCGGACCCGCCATCGCCGCCGGCAACGCCTTCATCCTCAAACCCTCAGAGCGCACGCCCTCGGTGGCCGTGGAACTGGCGGTGCTGCTGCAGGAGGCCGGTGCGCCCGAGGGCATCCTGAATGTCGTTCACGGCGATCGGGAAATGGTCGAAGCCATCCTGGCCGAGCCTGCCATCAAGGCCGTGAGTTTCGTCGGCTCCTCCGCGGTCGCCCAGCACATCTACGCCACGGCGGCGGCGGCCGGCAAGCGTGTCCAGGCCATGGGCGGTGCCAAGAACCACGGCCTGGTGCTCCCGGATGCGGACCTGGACCAGGCCGTGGCGGCCATCGTCGGGGCCGCGTTCGGCTCCGCCGGCGAGCGCTGCATGGCGCTGCCGGTGATTGTCGCGATCGGTGAGGACACCGCCGTCGCGCTGCGGCAGCGCCTGAAGGTTGCGCTGGCGGCACTGCGTGTGGGCGCGCCGGATGATCCGGATGCCGACTACGGGCCGCTGGTCACGGCGGCCCACAAGCAGCGCGTCGAGCAGTACATTGCGCTGGCGGTGGCCGAAGGGGCGGAACTGGTCGTCGATGGACGCGGACTGACAGTGGCGGGACACGCGGGCGGATTTTTCCTCGGACCGACGCTGTTTGATCAGGTGGGTGCCCACATGCGCAGCTACCAGGAGGAGATCTTCGGGCCGGTGCTGCAGATGCTGCGCGTGGACACCCTGGAGCAGGCCATCGCCCTGGTCTCGGGCCACCCGTACGGCAACGGCGTGGCGCTGTTCACGCGCTCGGGGGAGGCGGCCCGGCGCTTCGCCGAGCAGGTTGAGGTGGGAATGGTCGGCATCAACGTGCCGATTCCGGTGCCGGTTGCACATCATGGCTTCGGTGGCTGGAAGCGTTCGGCTTTCGGCGATCTGAATCAGTACGGCACGGACAGCATCCGCTTCTTCACCCGCACCAAGATCATCACCCAGCGCTGGTCCGGCAGTGCCGCATCCGGGTCGGCCTTTGTCATGCCCTCGGGCAAGCCCGAGTGAGGCGCGACGCCTACCAGATCAGATCATCGGGCACCACGAAATCCTTGTAGGCCTCGTCCACTGTGTCGGCCTCCGGGCTCGTCTGGCCCTGGGCGACCACGGCCCGCGGATCGCGTTCGCGGATCTTCTGCGCGATATCCGGAGGTACCAGTTCATAGCGGCCCTCGCAGCGCACCAGCACCACCTCACCGCGCGTCACGCGCTCGCGCAACGCCGCGTCGGCGCGGATTCGGCGCACCTTGCCGCCGTCGATGAAGTTGTAGGTCTCCTCGACATCAGGCCGCGCGATCCGGTTCTGGCTCACCAGCTCGCGGATCTGGGCGTAAAGCGCCTTGCGCTGGGCCTTTTCCTGCTGCTTGCGGTTCAGTTCCTGGTCACGGGCGGCCTTGGCCTCGGCCTGCTTCTGGGCCGCGATTTCCTGGGGCGAGGGGCCGTTGCGCTGGGCGCGCGGCTGCTGTTTCTGGCCCTGGTATTGCTTGCGTTGCGCCTGGCGCTCGGCTTCCTTGACCTGTTGCTCACTGACGAGCCCGGCCTGCAACAACTGATCGCGCAATGAAAGTGAACTCATGATCAATCCCGGCGGTTCAGGCGAACCGGCCGGCCTCTTCGAAAGTCAGGCGCGGATTGCGCGCAAAGAGCTTCTCATCCGTGCCGTACCCGAGGCTGCAGATGAAATTGGAGCGCAGGCGCGAGTTGCCGAAGAACTCCCGATCCACACCGGCGTTATCGAAGCCGGACATCGGACCGCAGTCCAGCCCCAGGGCACGCGCCGCCAGGATGAGGTAAGCCCCCTGCAGGCTGCTGTTGCGGAAGGCGGTGGTTTCGGCGATGACCGGGGAGTTCGCGAACATGGCCTTCATGGCCTCGCCGCGTGCCGGAAACAACTTGGGCATCTGCTCGCCGAAGTCAAGATCGTAACCAATGATGACGGTGAGCGGAGCGGCCAGAATCTTGGGGCGGTTGGCCTCGGAGGCCAGCGCCGCCAGCTTGCTCTTACCCTCCTCGGAACGCACCCAAACGAAGCGCGCCGGACTGCCATTACCCGAGGTCGGGCCCCATTTGAGCAGCTCATACAGCTCCCGGACCTGATCCTCGCTGACGGGCTGCGAGCTCCAGCCGTTGCGGGTGCGGGCGGTGCGAAACAGAGTGTCCAGCGCCGCGGCGTCGAGTCTTGGGTGCATACCATGATCCTGGGGTTACCTTTTGGAATGGTACACCGCGCCTACGCGTCCGGCGAAGGTGTAGCAAACCTGCGCTGTTTCAGCCCAAGGATGACATTGCGCTGTAATGACGACGCGTAGACTAGTCGGTCCCAACCGCGGATGGCGCCCATTATGAATCCTGATGAAGGCCTGAACACCCTGACCGAGCTGGCGCTGGATCTGCGCACGGCCTGGGACCATGGAGCAGAGCAACTGTGGCGGCAGCTGGATGAACCGTTGTGGGAGTTCACGGCCAATCCCTGGACGGTGCTGCAGACGGTGTCGGCGGCCAAGATCCGTCAGGCGCTGGCGGATCCGCGGTTTCGCGCTACCGTGGAGCGGGTGGCGGCCGCACGCCGCGCCTCACTGGATGCGCCGGCCTGGTTCGACGTTAACCATCCGGGTAGCGTCCTCACCCAGATCGCCTATTTCAGCATGGAATTCATGTTGAGCGAGGCGCTGCCCATTTATTCGGGCGGCCTTGGCAATGTGGCGGGCGACCAGCTCAAGTCGGCCAGTGACCTGGGTGTGCCGGTGGTCGGCGTGGGCTTGCTCTACAGCCAGGGTTACTTCCGCCAGGTCATCGACCGCGCCGGCGGACAGCAGGCGCTGTATCCCTACAACGCTCCGGATCAGTTGCCGATCACGCCGCTGCGGACCGCAGAGGGTGATTGGTTACGGCTGAAGGTCGATCTGCCCGGTTTTCCGGTGTGGCTGCGCACCTGGCAGGCGCGGGTCGGGCGCACCCGCCTGCTGTTGCTCGACAGCAATGATGCGGCGAACTTTCCGGCCTGGCGCGGCATCACCAGCGAACTGTATGGCGGCGGCCCGGAATTGCGTCTGCGTCAGGAGCTGATCCTGGGCATCGGCGGCTGGCGGCTGCTTGCGGCCCTGGGCATCGAGCCTCAGGTATGCCATCTGAACGAGGGTCACGCCGCCTTCGCCGTGCTGGAGCGGGCCCGCGCGCACATGCAGGCCTCCGGCCAGGATTTCGCCGCGGCCCTCGCCACCACCCGCGCGGGCAACCTGTTCACGACGCACACCGCGGTCGCGGCCGGCTTCGACCGCTTCGCACCCGAGCTCATCGAGCAGTACCTGGGCGCCTATGCCAAGAGCGGATTGGGTATCAGCACCGAGCAACTGCTGGCCCTGGGTCGGGCCAATGAGCAGGACTGGTCCGAGAGCTTCAACATGGCCTACCTCGCGATCCGCGGCAGCGGCGCGGTCAGCGGTGTCAGCCGTCTGCATGGCCAGGTGAGCCGCCAGATCTTCAGCAATCTGTTCCCGCGCTGGCCGGAGCAGGAAGTGCCTGTGGGGCATGTCACCAACGGGGTGCACGTGCCCACCTGGGACTCGGAACAGGCCGAGGCGCTGTGGAGCGGCGCCTGCACGGCCGATTGCTGGCAGTCACCTGACGGTGCGGCGGCCGTGGGCATACGCCGCCTCAGCGATGCGGATCTTTGGCGCTTCCGCAACGAGTCGCGGGCCGCGCTCATCAGCGCCGCACGCGCGCGGCTGGCGCGGATGCTGATGGTTTCGGGCGAAAGCCAGGAAGCCTGCGACGCCGCCCGGCAGCTGCTCGACCCGAAGGTGCTGACCCTGGGGTTTGCGCGACGCTTCGCCACCTACAAACGGCCGAATCTGCTGCTGCGGGACACGGCGCGGCTGCTGCGCCTGCTGTCGCATGCCGAATATCCGGTACAGCTCATCATCGCCGGCAAGGCGCATCCGGCCGATGAGCCCGGTCAGGCCCTGATCAGGCAGTGGCTGCAGTTCATCCGCGGCACCGATGCGCGCAATCATGTGATTTTCCTGGCTGACTACGACATGGCCGTGGCACAGCTGCTGGTGCATGGCGTGGACGTATGGATCAATACACCGCGCCGTCCCTGGGAAGCCTGCGGCACCAGCGGCATGAAGGTGCTGGTGAACGGCGGCATCAATCTGTCACAGCTGGACGGCTGGTGGGCCGAGGCCTATCAGCCGGACCTGGGCTGGGCGATCGGCGATGCGCAGACCCACGGCGATGAGGGCGTCTGGGACGATCGGGATACCGCTGCGCTGTTTGAAGTGCTGGAGCGCGAAGTGGTGCCGCAGTTCTATACACGCGATGCCGCCGGAATTCCCACCGCCTGGATCGCCCGCATGCGCCAGAGCATGGCGACCCTTACGCCACAGTTCTCAAGCAGCCGCGCGGTGCATGACTACACCCAGCATTACTATCTGCCCGCGGCCCACGAGTGGCTGCGGCGCCGCGGCGGCCCGGGCGGCAAGGGTTTGGAGCAGGGCCCAGCCAAGGCCGATGCGGGCCGGCAGCTGGTGAGCTGGCACCAGCGGCTGGATGCGGCCTGGCCGCAGCTGCGCTTCCAGAATCTGAGCGTGGCCACCACGGCCAGCGGCTTTCAGTTCGATGTCCAGTTGTACCTGGGGGCCATCGCACCACAGGACGTGGCGGTGCAGCTGTACGCGGACGGTATCGACGGCGCCGGGCCGCAGGTGTATGACATGACGCTGCAGAGCGCGCCGGCCACGGGCGGCGGCGGAGCCGCCTGGGGGCTGTACCGCGTGGCCGTGCCGGCGAACCGTCCGGCAGGCGACTACACTGCGCGGGTGGTGCCACGCCTGGCAGGCGTCGCGGTGCCGCTGGAGGCGAATCATATTCTCTGGCAGCACTAGGCAGAATCGAATCGGAACATCCAACGGAGTGATCACTATGGCGACCGAAAACGCGCGCTCGGACGCGCCGCGCAAGCTCAACGAGCTGGGACAGAGCCTGTGGCTGGACAACATCACCCGCGACCTGCTGAACAACGGCACGCTGGCGCGGTATATCAGCTCGGGATTGTCGGTGACGGGACTGACTTCCAACCCGACCATCTTTGATCACGCCATCGGCAAGAGCGCCTCCTACGATGCGGACGTGAGTTCGCTGGCCAGGCAGGGTCTGTCGGTGGAGGATCTGTTCTTTGAACTGGCCATCGCGGATCTGACCCGCGCCGCCGACCTGTTCAAGCCGGTCTACGAACGCACCGCCACGGTCGATGGCTTCGTGTCGCTGGAAGTCTCACCGCTTCTGGCCTACGACACCGCGCAGACCCTGGCGGCTGCCCGCAAGCTGCACGCCAAGGCCGGGCGGCCCAATCTCTTCATCAAGATCCCGGGCACCCGCGAAGGCATACCGGCGATTGAAGAGGCGATCTTCCAGGGCGTGCCGGTCAATGTGACGCTGCTGTTTTCGACCCAGCAGTACCAGGCCGCCGCCGAGGCCTATCTGCGCGGCCTGGAGCGTCGCGTGCTGGCGGGCCAGAGCCCCGACGTGCGCTCGGTGGCCTCGCTGTTCGTGAGCCGCTGGGACAAGGCCACGATGGAGAAGTTGCCCGCAGCGCTGCGCAACACACTGGGAATCGCCGTGGGTCAGCAGTCCTACCGCGCCTATCGGCAGTTGCTGGCCTCGGATCGTTGGCAGCGCCTGGAGAATCTCGGCGCGCGCGCGCAGCGACTGCTGTTCGCCAGCACCGGCGTCAAGGACCCGTCCGCGCCGGACACCATGTACGTCACGGCACTCGCGGCACCCAACACCGTCAACACGATGCCCGAGGAGACGCTGCTCGCCTTCGGCGATCACGGCGCCCTGAAAGGCGCGCTGGCACCGGATGGGGGCAACTGCGAACAGACGCTCGCCGCCATCGGCAAGGCCGGCGTGGACGTGGCGGCGCTGGCCGCACAGTTGCAGACCGAGGGCGCCGAGTCATTCAATGCCTCGTGGAAGAATCTGCTGAAGTCCATCGAGACCAAGAGCAAGGCGCTGAAGTAGCCGTGTACGAGTGATGCAGCTCGCGCAGCACGGAATCCTGGCGCTGTCGCTGTTCGTGTTCCTGCAGGCCATCGGCCTGCCGGTGCCGTGCGCGGTCGCGCTGATTCTGGCCGCGGCGCAAAGCGCCAAAGGCCACCTGCCGATCATCGGTGTGCTGGGCGGCGCCCTGGGCGGCATGCTGGCCGGGGATGTGCTGATGTTCCTGCTGGGCCGCAAGACCGGATGGTGGCTGCTGGGGACGCTGTGCCGGGTCTCGCTGAATCCGGAGTCCTGCGTCGTCACCTCGGCGGATACCTTTCATCGGCGCGGGCGCTCGTTGCTGGTGGTCGCAAAATTCCTGCCCGGCATCAACACCATGGCCCCGCCGCTGGCCGGCAGCATGAACATGCGCTGGTGGCCGTTCCTGGGCCTGGATGCGGCCGGATCGCTGCTGTACATCGGGACCTACTTCATCCTGGGGTACCTGTGCAGCGATGCGGTTTCCGCGCTCATCCACTTCTACGAGCGCTTCGGCCACCTCACCACCGCGGTGGTGCTGATACTGGTGACCGCGTACGCCCTGTGGCTGCTGTGGACCACGTTGCAGGCCCGCAGCCTGGGCCGCGGCGTGCCGCACGCGCCGCCGCAGATCGTCGCGCGCGAGCTTGGCGCCGGAGAGGCGGTGGTGTTCGATGTCCGCAGCCATGGCTACTTCGACCCCGGCGCCGTGCGCATCCCAGGATCGCAGCGGATCGATCCCAATGCGCTGCGTGCCAGTCTCACGCAGTTCGCGCAGGACCGGCAGATCTACCTGTACTGCACCTGTCAGCGCCAAGCCACGAGCGTGCGGGTCGCCCGCGAGCTGCTGAAGCACGGATTGAAGGTGGCCGTGATCGAGGACGGATTGCGCGGCTGGCGCAACGCCGGACTTGAACTGGAGAGCGTGCCGCCGGCGGAAATCGCGGCACTGCCTTTTTTCACCTAGGCCGCGGCGATGGCGGCATCCGGGCCGCGCCGCAGCGTAATGCGCGCGAAGCTCACGCACAGCAGCGCGCACAGGGTGATGCCGGCGATCATGGGCAGCGGTTGGCCGCTGGCGAAGGTGCCGGAAAACGCCATGACCGTTGACCCTAGGCCAAATTGCAGAAACCCGATCAGGGACGAGGCGGTGCCGGCGATGGCTCCGTGTTCCTCCAGCGCCAGCACCGTAGAGGTCGGGACCGTCATGCCCAGGCAGGCATAGGCGCTGCACAGCAATGCCACCATCACCACCAGGTGATCGACACCGGCGGCGAACAGGCCCAGCAGCACCAGCATCGCCAGCGCGAAGCCCGTGGAGGCCCGCCGCACCAGCGATTTCAAGCCGATGCGCCGGGCCAGCGTGCTGTTGAACTGGGCAGCGACAAAGAACGAAGCCGCGTTGACCGAAAACAGCACACTGAAGCCGCGCGGGCTCAAATGGTAGTGCTCGATCATCACGTACGGTGAGTTCGACAGGTACAGAAAGAAGCTCGCCATGCCGCAGGTGCCGATCAAAACGGTGCCGATGAAGTGCCGGTCCCGCAACAGCTGCCGATAGGAGTGAAAGGCGCTGGTGAGACTGCTGTGCGCGCGGGCTGCCCTGGGACGCGACTCCCTGAGGGTGGTCAGGATGCCGAAGCCGATGAGGGCCGCGCCCAGCACCACCCAGAACACCCCGCGCCAGCCAACGATCTGGATCACGAAGCTGCCGGTCAGCGGCGCCAGCAGCGGCGAGATGCTGAACACCAGCATCAGCAGTGACATCAGACGCGTCGCCTCCACCCCTGAATGCAGGTCGCGCACCACGGCCCGTGGGATCACCATGCCGCCGCAGGCGCCCAGGCCCTGGACGAAGCGGCCCAGCAGGAACAACTCGGCATTGGGTGCCAGCGCACAGGCCACGCTGCCACAGCAGAACAGCGACAGCCCCGCGTAGAGCGGCAGCTTGCGGCCGTACATGTCCGAGAGCGGACCGTAGATCAGCTGCCCGGCGCCCACCGCGATGAAGAAAACCGTCAGGCTCAACTGCACCGTGGCCGCGTCCGCATGCAGGCTGCGGCCGATGGAGGGCAGGGCCGGCAGGTACATGTCGATGGCAAAGGGGCCGATCGCGGACAGAAGCCCTAAGATGATGCCGTGCCGTAAGTAGCTCTTGTCCATGATAAAAAAATCCGTTGCTCCGGGGCTGCCGTTACCGGCACGCTTCCGTCACAGTATAAGGAGTGGGATTGGCCTGAAGCTGAGACGGATGCCAAATTTAGGCAAACCCGCAGCCACGCACTGCTGCCGCAAATGCGACAATTGGCCAAATGTTCGCCTGCCTGGGCCCGGGTGCGCAAGTGAAACCTCCTGGGGGCCATTGCCGGCGCGGATATCAGGTATTGGCGATGATGGGGAGCGCGTAAATGTCGATCAATCCGCTGGCCGGGAAACCGGCGCCCGCCTCGATGCTGGTCAATGTGCCGCGGCTGATCTGCACCTACTACTCGGACGCCCCTGATCCGGCAGTGCCAGACCAGAAGGTGGCCTTTGGCACCTCGGGCCATCGCGGCAGCTCCCTGCAGCGCTCCTTCAATGAGGCGCATATCCTGGCCATCACCCAGGCCATCGTCATGTATCGCAGCCAGCAGGGGATCAACGGTCCGCTGTTCCTGGGCATGGACACCCACGCATTGTCCGAACCGGCGTTCGTCAGTGCCCTGGAGGTACTGGGGGCCAATGGCGTGACCGTGATGATCGCCGATGAACACACCGACTACACCCCCACGCCGGTCATCTCGCACGCCATCCTGACCTACAACCGCGGTCGCAGCAGCGCCCTCGCCGATGGCATCGTGATCACCCCCTCGCACAACCCGCCCGACAGCGGCGGCTTCAAATACAACCCACCCAATGGTGGACCCGCCGACACCGCGGTCACCTCGTGGATCCAGAACAAGGCCAACGAACTGCTGGGTGCGAAGCTGGACGGCGTGCGCCGCATGCCCTTCAACCAGGCGCGCAGCCTCGACAGCACCCATCGGCATGACTACCGCAAGGCCTATGTGGATGACCTGGCCGCGGTGATCGACCTGGACGCCATCCGCGCCTCGGGCGTGCACATGGGCGTGGATCCCCTGGGGGGCGCCGGCGTGCATTACTGGCCGCTGATTGCCGAGCAGTACAAACTGGATCTCACCATCACCAATGATGCGGTGGATCCCACCTTCCGCTTCATGACCCTGGACTGGGACGGCAGGATCCGCATGGATCCCTCCTCACCGTATGCCATGCAGCGGCTGATCGCCCTGAAGGAGCGCTTCGACATCGCTTTTGCCTGCGATACCGATCACGACCGCCATGGTGTGGTGACGCGCAGCGCGGGCCTCATGCCGCCGAACCATTACCTCACGGTGGCGGCGCATTACCTGTTCTCCAACCGCCCCCAGTGGAGCAGCAGGGCGACCATTGGCAAGACCGTCGTCACCAGCATGATGCTGGAGAAGGTCGCCGAGCAGCTGGGCCGCAAGATCTACGAGACACCGGTGGGCTTCAAGTGGTTCGTGGACGGGCTGGTGGATGGATCGCTGGGCTTCGTGTGTGAGGAAAGCGCCGGTGCTTCGCTGCTGCGCCGTGACGGCAGCGTGTGGACCACGGACAAGGATGGCATCACGGCGGCGCTGCTGGCCGGTGAAATCACGGCGCGCGCCGGCAAGGACCCGGCGCAGCTGTACACGGCGCTCACCGGCGAACTGGGCAATCCGGCCTACGAGCGAGTCGATGCGCCTGCCGATGCCGCGCAACGCCAGGCGCTGTCGAAGTTGTCCGGCGAGCAGATCAAGAGCGCCACGCTGGCGGGCGAGAAGATCGAAGCGGTGCTGACCAAGGCCCCGGGCAATGGCGCGGCCATCGGTGGCGTCAAGGTGATCTCTGCCAGCGGCTGGTTCGCCGCGCGCCCCTCGGGCACCGAGAGCATCTACAAGATCTATGCGGAGAGTCTGCGCGGCCCCGAGCACCTGCAGCAGATTTTTGCCGAGGCTCAGCAGATCGTGGGAGCGGCGCTGAAATGAACCGACGTGAAGCGAGCATGATGGCCGGTGCCTCGATGCTGGCAACCCTGGCGGGCGCGGGCGCCGCTGCCGCGGCACACCCGCTGCGGGTGCTGATCCTGGGCGGTACCGGCTTCATCGGACCGCACTTCGTGGCGGCCCTGCGCGCGCACGGTCACCGCGTGACGGTCTTCAATCGGGGCAAGGATCCGGACAAGGTGCCGGCCGCTGTCGTCCAGCTCATTGGCGATCGCAACGGGCAGGTGGATGCGCTCAAGGGCCACGACTGGGATGTCGTCATCGATGATTCGGGTTTCACACTGCGCCAGGTGCGACTGACGACTGAACTGCTCAAGGGCCACATCAAGCACTACATCTTCATTTCCAGCATCTCCGCCTATGCCGATCTTGCGGTGCCGGGCGTCGATGAGAACTACAAGCTGGCGAAAGTGGCGGATCCGAACACCGAAGACCTCGGCGCTGGCAATTACGGCGGACTGAAGGCACTGTGCGAGCAGCTCGTCGAACACACCTACCAGGCTGATGCCACCATCATCCGGCCCACCTACATCGCAGGGCCCGGTGACACCTCGGACCGGTTTACCTACTGGCCGGTGCGTGTGGCGCGGGGCGGGCAGATGCTTGCGCCGGGCACCCCCGCGGATCCCATTCAGTTCATCGACGTGCGCGATCTGGCCGACTTCATCCGGCGCTGCGCCGAGAAGCATCTTTCCGGGCGCTTCAACGTCTGCAATCCGCCGCGCGCCGTGACCATGGGTTCGCTGCTCGAGGCCAGCCGCCGCATCAGCGGCGCGGACACGAAGTTCGTGTGGGCCAGCGTTGAGTTTCTGACGGCGCAGAAAGTGATCGGCGATGACGCGCCGCCCGGCAATCCGCTGCCAATCTGGAACCCGGCGCAGGGCGAGGAAGCCGGCGCGGCACTGATCAGCCCGGCGCGGGCCGTCAGCCAGGGCCTGCGCTTCCGGCCGCTGGACCAGACCATCCGCGACACGCTGCAGTGGCAGAAGCAGCGCCCCGCGGCGCAGCAGAACTTGCGAGCCGGCCTGTCGGCGCAGCGCGAGGCGCAACTGCTGCAACTGCTGCGCAGCGCTTAGCGCTGCCGCAAGCCCGGTGTATACTCGCGCCGTTAGTGAACGCGCAGGGTGCCCCGCAAGGGGCTTTGAATGGGAACGCGGTTCAATGCCGCGGCTGCCCCCGCAACTGTGACCGGCGAGTGATCGTCCCAAATTGCCACTGGACCTGCAAGGCTCGGGAAGGCGGACGAGAACTGTGACCCGGAAGTCAGGAGACCAGCCCTGTGCCGTCGTCCATGCTTTTGGCCGGGGTGTGTCATGAGCTGCGGGTAATCCGCTGCGACGACATTTTGTGTCGTCACATGCGGAGAACGCTATGCAGCGGATTTCTTGGGCTCCGGCGCTCGGAGCGGCCTGTCTCACCTTGTTCGCTCAGGCGGCGCTCGCAGCCGACCCGGACGCAGACCTCAGCGATGAAAATGCACCGTGGAACGGACCACTGGCGACGGTAGTGGTCTCGGCGACGCGCATCGCCACGCCCATCGCGCAGGTCGGCAGCAGTGTCACGGTGATCACCGCGGCGGACATCGCAGCCCAGCAGCTGCGCACCGTAACCGATGTGCTCAAAGAAGTCCCGGGCCTCAATGTGGTGCAGGAGGGCGGCCCCGGGGGGCAGACCTCGATATTCATGCGCGGCACGAACTCCAATCACACCAAGGTGCTGATCGATGGGATCGATGTGAGCGATCCCAGCAATGCCGGCGCGAGCTTTGATTTCGGGCAGCTGCTGGCCTCGGACATCGAGCGCATCGAGATCCTGCGCGGTCCGCAAAGCGGATTGTACGGCTCCGATGCCATCGGCGGCGTCATCAGCATCACCACCCGCTCCGGTAAGGGCCCTTTGCGCCTCTCCGGCAGCGTCGAAGGCGGAACCTTTCACACCAACAACGAGACGCTGTCGGTGGGAGGCTCGACTGATGATTTTCAATATGCCGCCAATGTCGAGCATCTGCATGCCGGATCGACCCCGGTGACGCCGCTGGAGCTGCTGCTGCCCGGCGAAGCGCGGATCAACGACTACGACGACAACCTCACCGCCTCGACCCGACTGGGCTACACCGTGATGCCCGGCTTCGATGTGAACCTGGTGGGCCGGTTCACGGATGCGCACTACGCCTTCACCGCGGACAATCCGTTCGCTTTCCCCAGCTTCCCGGATGCCGCGCAGAGCAAGAGTGACACCTCCCAGTACTACACGCGCCTGAGCGCACACCTGCTCAGCTTTGACGGCGCGCTGGATGAAACCCTCGGGGTGGCCTATTCCAGTGCCTGGACCTTGAACCTGGATCCGAATCTGGGCGCCTCGGTCAACACCGGGGATCGAGTGAAGCTCGACTGGCAGGGGGCGGTGCGTCTTTCCGCCGATGAAACCCTGGTGCTCGATGCGGAGCACGACCGCGACGCCATCCATGAGCCCATCAGCGCGGAAGTCACGGACGATGCGGGCGCGGTGGAACTGCAGTCGCATCTGGGTGCGGGCCTGTACTCGGCGCTGAACCTGCGCTATGACGACAATGAACGCTTTGGCTCCAAGCTCACCTGGCGGTTCGCGCCGGCGTATGTGATTGCCGCGTCCGATACGCGTTTTTCCGCCAGTGCCGGCTCGGGGTTCAAGGCGCCGACGCTGGGGGAGCTGTACCAGAATTTTCCGCCGTTCTTCTTTTCCAACCCCGACCTGAAGCCGGAGACCAGCACCGGGTATGACCTCGGCATCGAGCAGGGGCTGTTCGACCACACGCTGCAGCTGGGTGCAACCTGGTTCCGCAACGATATTCGCGACCTCATCACAACAGATGTGACCGGCACGACGTACGCGAATGTCGGCCGCGCGCTGACCCAGGGCGTGGAAAGCTTCATTGCCTGGCAGCCGGTGCGGGCGCTGCACTTGCGTGCCGACTACACCTTCACCCAGGCGGATGATGAGATTCTGCATGAAGAGTTGCTGCGCCGGCCCAAGCACAAGGCGACCGCGGATGCGCTATGGCAACTCAATGATGCGCTGTCACTGGATTCCACCGTGCTGTATGTCGGCAGCTGGATTGATGGCAATCGCGATTTTTCCATTCCGCGTCTCACGGCACCGGCCTATACCACCGTGAATGTCGCGGCGAACTATGCGCTGTCGACGCGCTGGACACTGTTCGCGCGGGTCGACAATCTCTTCGACCGGCACTACCAGGATCCGGTGGGCTTTCTGCAGCCCGCTCTTGGCGTATTTGCAGGCCTGCGCGGCCAGCTGTGACCTTGGGGTACACTCCTCAGGGACGAGACGTTTATGGGGGAGGGCGAGATGCGCGTGCGTTCATGGACGGTGCGTGGTTTGCAGTTGCTGGCCGCTGCCAGTCTGGTCTCGTGTTTTCACCCGGTTCACGCCCAGCAGGCGCCGCTTGGCATCGAGGCCGTTGCGCTGACCCAGCCGGCCTACGTCTTTGATACTGCGGAGCAACACAAGGTTCGAGTGGTCGTGGTGGTCCATGGCCTGCGCCATCCCTTTGCCGTGGCCCTGCTGCCCGGCGGCGACGCGCTGGTGTCCGAACGCGGCGCGGGACTGCGCCTCATCCACACTGCGGCCGTTGGCACGGCCCAGCTTGATCCCACGCCGCTTGATGGTGTGCCGCCGCCTCCGCCCTACCGCAACGGCGGTCTGCAGGACGTCGCCTTGCATCCGGACTTCGCACACAACCATCTTGTGTATTTCACCTTCAACCAGGCGGGCAACCCGCCGCCCGCGGATGCCAAACCGCCGGTGCGGCAGGAGAGCCGGGTGTCGCTGTTTCGCGGTGAGTTGTCCGGCCATTCGCTGATCCATGTTCAGCAGTTGTTCGCCGGTGGCTCGGGCAGCACCAGCGGCTCGCGCATGGCCTTTGACGGCCATGGCATGGTCTACATGACCACCGGCGGGCCCTTCGATGATGCCCCGCAGCGGCTGGATACGGTGTACGGCAAGGTGCTGCGGCTGCGCGATGACGGCAGCATCCCGAAGGACAATCCCTTCGTCGGCACGGCAGGCGCGCGCGCCGAGATTTTCTCCATGGGCCATCGCGATCACCTCGGCCTGACCGTCAGTCCCGGCGGTGTGGTGATGAATGCCGAAGAAGGCCCGAACGGGGGCGATGAACTGAATGTGATTCTCGCCGGACACAACTATGGCTGGCCGAAGGTGAGTTTCGGGCGTGACTATGCCGGTCCGCGCATTTCGGAGTCCCCCGTGGCCGAGGGCATCGATCAGCCGCTGGTGGTGTGGCTGCCCTCGATCGCGCCGGGCGGACTGACTTTCTACACCGGCGACAAGTTTCCGGCCTGGCAGAACAATGTGTTCGTGACCAGCGCGCGCCGTGGCGAGATTCCGCGCACCGGCGGACTGGAACGCCTGGTCTTCAATCCCAAACTCGAAGAGCTGCGTCGCGAGACACTGTTCACCGAGCTGCACCAGCGATTCCGCGACGTGCGCCAGGGACCCGATGGGCTGCTCTATGCCGTGACCGATGAGGACGACGGCGCGCTGCTGCGCATCGAGCCGGTCGCGGCCAGCACGGTGATTGCCGAGGCGCAGGTCCCCGAGCCGCAGATCCGCCTGAACCCCGATGACATTCAGGGCCTGGTCCAGGCGCAGAAGAATGCGGCGCGCCCCGGTCCGGCTTCGGTCAGCCTGAACGGGGATTCCAGCAAGGTCGGCGTCTACACCGTACAGGTCACATTGCCCGCCCATACCATCGTTCCGCCTCATACCCATCGCGACAATCGCACGGTGTACGTGGTGTCCGGCACGCTGTATGTGGGATATGGCGAGAAGCGCGATCCGGCGGCGCTGAAGAGTCTGCCGCCCGGCAGCTACTACACCGAACCTGCCGCCACCGCGCATTACACCGAAACGCGCGATGACCCCGTGGTGATCGTGATCACCGGCATGGGGCCCAGTGATACGCATCTGATTGGCGCGCCGGCCCGATAAGGGCCCAAGGTCAGGGGCGTGGCTTGCCGAGCCTTGGCAGAACCAGCAGGGTGAGGGTCACCAGAATCGCCAACACCCCGACGGCCAGGGCCGGCAGGATCCAGGGCGCGACGCTGTGGAAGCTCGCGGCCAGCGGACGGGCGAGCAACATGCCAAGCGCACTGGCCGCGACGCACAGCGTTCCCAGCACAATGGTCCGGCGCAGTCGACGCGGGTGATCGGGAGTCTCGGGCAGCGCCATGATCCTCTGCAAACGCACAGGGCGGTGTCCGCAAGCACACCGCCCTGGCATGAACGATCAGGTCACGTTCAGATGGCCTGGTTGATGATCTTCGACTGTGTGAACTCTTCCAGACCTTCCTGACCCATCTCGGCGCCGAAACCGGACTGCTTGGCGCCGCCGAAGGGCACATCAACCGGCAGGTCCAGGTGCTTGTTCACCCACACGGTGCCCGAGTCGATGCGCAAGGCGGTCTCGTAGGCGCGCTTGTCGTTCGAGGACCAGACGGTGCCCCCCAGGCCGTAGTCGGTGCTGTTGATGCGGGCAATCGCATCATCCAGGCTGCTGTAGCGAAGCACCGGCAGCACCGGCCCGAACTGCTCCTCCTGCACCAGGCGCGTGTTGTCAGGAATGTCACGCACGATGGTCGGACGCACGAAGTAGCCGCGACCGCTGTGCGGCTTGCCGCCGGCGACGATCCTGCCGTGAGCACGGGCGTCCTCGATGTACTCGTTGACCTTCTTGAACTGGGTGGCGTTCTGCACCGGACCGTACTGCGTATTCGGATCCATGCCATCACCCACCACGGCGGCATCGGCAAGCTTGGCGAGTTCGGTGCACACCGCGTCGTACATGGAATCGGGAACATATGCGCGCTTGATCGCCAGGCACACCTGTCCGCTGTTGACCATGGAGCCGGCGAACAGGCTGGCGGCGGCCTTCTTGGGATCCAGGTCATCCAGCACCAGGGCGGCATCATTGCCGCCCAGTTCCAGGGTCAGCCGCTTGATGGTGCTGGCGACGCTGGCCATGACCTTCTTGCCCGTGGCGGTGGAGCCGGTGAAGGCAACCTTGGCGACATCCGGGTGTGAAGTCAGCGCATTGCCCAGGTCGTTGACATCGGTGATGACGTTGACCACGCCGGGGGGGAAGATCTTGGCGCACAACTCGGCCAGGCGCAGCGTGGACAGTGGCGTCGTCGGGGCGGGCTTCACCACCACCGTGTTGCCGGCGAGCAGTGCCGGGGCCAGCTTGATCGTCAGCAGGATGACCGGGAAGTTCCAGGGCGTGATGGCGGCGACGACACCCAGCGGCACGTGATGCTGCACGATGCGGCTGCCATCGGCTTCCTTCAGTACCTTGGGCGGCAGATCCATGGCGGCAAAGGTCTGAATCATGTGGATGGCGCCACCGATTTCGTATTTGGCGCCGCCCAGCGGTTTGCCCTGTTCCTGGGTCAGGACGCGGGCGATGTCATCCATCGAGGCAGCGAGGGCGTCCGCCAGCTTCAGCAACAGGCGCCGGCGCTCGGCGATGGGCGTGGCAGACCAGGCGGGGAATGCGGCCTTGGCGGCCGCGACAGCCTGGTTCAATTGCCCCAGGTCGGCGCGCGGGCACACCGCCAGCAGATCCTCGGTGGCGGGGTTGATCACGTCGAAGGTCGACGCGCCCGCGACCAGTCGGCCATTGATCAGGAGGTTGAATTCGGAAGCCGGGTAGGTCTGCAACTGGGCATTCATGGGCGACTCCTTGGGAAGTGGGCGCGAATATACCGCAACTGGCCGAAGGACGTTCTCCGCCCCGGAAGGGACTGGGTATTGCTGAGGCAACTAATTGATATTTAATGATAAAGTCGCAGCTGCCAAGATCCTGTCAAGGGTCCCTCGCAGGCCCCGCAGTAGCGCCAGCAGACGTGGCGCACCTCACGTTGTAGCGGTTTGGAAATCTCATGCGCCAAGCTCTCGGCTATCCTAGCGGTACCTGTTGGGGGGCGGGTGAGTCAGGAGGAATTCGACGTGAATGGCGTGACCCCGAACGGGAGCTCAGTGGACGATCACCCGGTAACACCGCGCGAGAAGGCGCTGAAGGTCAACCTGGACCCCAGCTCCTACGGCAGTTTTGCAGAGATCGGCGCTGGCCAGGAGGTGGTGCGCTGGTTCTTCCGCGCCGGCGGCGCGGCCGGCACCATCTCCAAGAGCATCTCGGCCTACGACATGAAGGTGTCGGATGCCATCTACGGGCCCTGTGCGCGCTACGTATGCCGCGAGCGCCTGCAGTCCATGCTCGACTACGAACAGCGCCTGAACATCGAACGACTGATGGATGGCCGCGGCAAGACCACGGCGTTCTTCACCTTCGCCGACACCGTGTCGGCGCGTAGCTTCCGCGGCAACAACGAATGCCATGGCTGGCTGGGCATCAAGTTCCAGCCGCGACCGCTGTCCGACAGCAGCCAGATCATCATCCATGTGCGCATGCTGGACGTGGAGAATTCCCTGCAGCAGGAGGCGCTGGGGATCGTGGGTCTGAACCTGATCTATGGTTCGCAGTATTTCAGCCAGGATCCTGACCGGCTGGTCGAATCCTTGCTCGATGGCCTGAGCACCGATCGGATCGAAATCGATCTCATCGAGTTCTCCGGCCCGGAGTTCAGCCGGGTCGACAACCGCGTCATGAGCCTGCGCCTGGTGCAGCTGCATCTGACCGGGGCGGCCATGTTCTCCTGCGACGGCAAGGTGCTGCAGCCCTCCGAGGTGCTGCACAAGAAACCGGTGCTGGTCGAGCGCGGGCGGTTCCGCCCGGTGACCTACGTGAACCTGGATCTGGCGCGTTCGGCGCTCAAGGCATTCGAGGCCGAGGGCGACGATGTGCGGCCCGGGGAGACCATCTCGATCATGGAAATCACCATGAGCAGCCTCACCAACGACGGCACGGTGGATCTGCAGGACTTCATCAGCCGCGCCGAAGTCCTGGCCGCCACCGGCCATACGGTGATGATCTCGGACTTCGCCGAATATTATCGGCTGGCGGCCTACCTGTTCCGCTACACCTCACGGCGGGTCGGGCTGGCGATGGGGGCGATGAACCTCGAGGCCATATTCGACGAGAGCTACTACTCGCGACTGGACGGCGGCATCCTGGAGAGCTTCGGGCGCCTGTTCCGCAACAACCTGCGGCTGTACATCTATCCCTACATGGACCAGAAGAGCGGCAAGCTGGTGACGGTGAATGATGTGGATGTCGGCGAGTCGCTGCGCCAGCTGTACGGTTACCTGCTGTCGCGACGCTGCATCGTGCAGCTGCAGGACGCCAATCACACTTACCTGAGCATCTACTCCCCGGACGTGCTGCGCAAGATCAACTCCGGCAACACCGAATGGGAATCCATGGTGCCCCCGGAAGTCGCCCATGCCATCAAGACCCGGGGTCTGTTCGGCTATCAATAGCGCTTGGGGCGTGGCCTGCGGTATAACGCTTGGGTGCACATTCGGGGGGGTCGATGAAGCTGCTGCATACCATGGTGCGTGTGGGTGACCTGGCCAGGTCCATCGACTACTACACCAATGTCCTGGGCATGAAACTGCTGCGCACCACCGATGTGCCCGCGCATAACTACAAGCTGGCGTTCGTCGGCTACGGCGCCGGTAATGCGGATGGCTCCGCGGAGATCGAGCTCACCTACAACTACGGCGTCCAGGCCTATGAACCGGGCACGGCCTTCGGCCACTTCGCCATCGGGGTGAAGAACGTCGCCGATACCTGCGAGCGCATCCGCGCCGCCGGCGGCACCATCACGCGCGAGCCCGGACCGGTCAAGGGCGGTACCACCGTCATCGCCTTCGTGCAGGATCCGGACGGTTACAAAATCGAGCTCATCGAGCGACCCGGACTGGACTGAAGCGCGCATCGAATTGAAGAGGGGGTCTCTTCAGGCGGATGACTGTTGCGTGGCGAGCATTTCGCGCGCGCCAGCCGCATTCGGTATTTGAAGTGAAATTCGAGGAATGTCTGATGCACAAGAACTACCGGCTGGTGGGGCTGCTGATCGCCGCCGCGGCGCTCGGCCCGGCACTGGCGCAGGCCCAAGGCCAGAACCAGGACCAAAACCAAAACAAGGGCCAGATCGCCTGCAGGACCCGCATCTGCTACGAGCACCTGGTCGATGACTACCTGGCCGCGCTGGTGGCCCACGATCCGGGCAGGATCGCCTTCGCTGCCGATGCCCGTTTCGTCGAGAACATCAAGGCCACCAAGATCGGCGAGGGCTTGTGGAAGACCGCCTCCGCGCTACCCACCACCTTCAAGCTGTACGTGCCGGATCCGGTTTCCGGGCAGGTCGGCTTCATGGGCGTGATGCAGGAAGGCGGCAAGCCCATTCTGCTCGCCCTGCGACTGCAGGTGTTCGCAGGGCAGGTCATCCAGGCCGAGCATGTCATCGCCCGTGACCTCAACGCGCAGAGCCTGGCCAACCTGCAGGTGCCCCGCACGGTGTTCGCCAAGGTCGTTCCCGAGCACATGCGCATGCCGCGCTATGAGATCAAGGGCATCGCCTATTCCTACTACGACGCCCTGGATTTCAACGACGGGGAACTGGCGCCGATGGCCCGCGACTGCGAACGCCACGAGAACGGCCGGGAGTCCAGCGGCAGCCGCGCGCCGGTGACCGCGCAGACGCCCAAGCCCAACTACAGCGCCATGGACTGCACGCGCCAGTTCAGCACCGGCATGATGGCCTACATCGACAACATCGATAACATCCGCGTGCTGGCCGTGGATCCGGTGACCGGCCTGGCCTTCGGTCTGTCGCACTTCCATCACAGCATGAAGAACCATCTGTTCCCCATCAAAGGCGTGCCCGGCGTAAGCCAGCGCGAGGTCAATAACCCGCCTTTCGATCTGCCGGCGGCGCATATCTTCAAGATCAGTGGCGGCAAGATCCACCAGATCGAGGCCATGGGCTTCGTGGCGCCCTATAACTCTGCCTCCGGCTGGTAAGGGCATGCGCAATACCGCCCTGGCATTCCTGGCGGGCGCGCTCGCGGCGCTGGTGGCGAGTCAGGCGCTGGCGCAGGCTCCTGCGCCAGCGGCCGCGCCGCCCGAGCACTACCGGAACATCAGTGTTGCGGTGTATGCGCGCGCGCAGGAGGTCGACAAGATGAAGGATGCCCAGTGGCTGCAGCAGTCCTGGGATGTCATTTCACGCGCCGTCAAGGTCAACAAGGTCTACGTGGAAAGCCACCGCGACGGGTTGCTGGTGGATGGGGCGACCCTGGAGAAGGCCAAGGCATTTTTTGCCGCGCGCGGCGTGCAGACCTTCGGCGGCATCACCTGGACGCGCAACGAGAGCAATCGCTTCGAGACTTTCTGCTATGCCAATGCCCAGGACCGTGCCTGGGTCAGGCATGTGGCCGAGGAAACTGCCCGGCATTTCGATGACATCATCCTGGATGATTTCTTCTTCACCAGCTGCAAGTCGGAGGAGGAGATCCGGGCCAGGGGCGCGCGCAGCTGGGCCCAGTACCGCATCGAGCGCATGCGCGAAGTTGCCCGCGATCTGGTCATCGGCGCGGCCCGCAGCGTCAATCCCCGGGTGCGCGTGGTCATCAAGTTTCCGAACTGGTACCAGCACTTCCAGGACATGGGCTTTGACCTGGAACAGGAGCCCTATCTATATGACGGGGTGTACACCGGCACCGAGACCCGTGATCCGATCTCAAGCGCGCAGCATCTGCAGGCGTACAACGGCTATTCCATTTTCCGTTATTTCGACAACCTGCGCCCCGGGTTCGATCACGGCGGCTGGGTGGATCCGCCCGGCGTTCGCAGCCTCGACAATTACGCCGAACAGCTTTGGGTGACCTTATTCGCCAAGGCCCCGGAGATCACGCTCTTTGACTACCGTCAGCTGCTGGGTGCCTTCAGCCCCGCGCTGCGTGGCCCCTGGCAGGGCGGGGAGGCGACCAGCTTCAGCTACGACGCCATGCTCAGCAGCTACTATGCGGCCGCCGGCACTGGCGCTGCGGCACCGACCTATGCGGTGCCTGCCGGGGCCGCCCTGCAGCATGTGGACCGCGTGATCGGGCAGCTGGGCAAGCCGCTGGGGGTCGCGGTGTACCGGCCCTTCGGTTCGCTGGGGGAGGATTTCCTGCCCAGTTTCCTGGGCATGGTGGGCATACCCATCGATCTGCAGCCGCACTATCCGAGCCATGTGCATACCGTCCTTTTGACTCAGGACGCGGCCGCCGATCCGAGGATCGTGGACCTGATCGAGAGCCAGGTGCGTGCGGGTGGCAACGTCATCATCACCTCGGGTCTGCTCGGCAAGCTGCAGTCCCGCGGCATCGAGCGCATCGCGAATCTGTATCTGACCGGGCAGGACGCTCTGGTGCATTCCTTCCTGGGCGCTCGCGCGACCCTCGATATCGGCGAGCCCATGCTCATTCCCCAGGTGCACTTCATCACCAATGACACCTGGGAGCTCGCCTCCTCGGTGGCGGGCGACAACGGTTTTCCGATGGTGACCGATTCGCAGTACGGCAAGGGCCATCTGTTCGTC
This sequence comes from Steroidobacteraceae bacterium, assembly GCA_035487155.1. GTDB lineage: Bacteria > Pseudomonadota > Gammaproteobacteria > Steroidobacterales > Steroidobacteraceae > DAIDKA01. The sequence goes on along the minus strand of DATHMK010000011.1, from coordinate 23,685 downwards.
ATTACCATCCCGAACAACGTCGCCGATCTGTATCGCCTGCCGCCGGCCATCCTCGATACCTACCGCCGCATCGCCAGCGCGGATCTGCCCGTGCACCTGGCCGATGGCGCCTCCAAGGTCGCACTGTACGAGTACGACAACGGCACACTGATCGTGGAGTCCTTCAACGATGCGGCCGTGACGGTGCAGGTGGCGGTGCCGGCCGGTTTCGCGACGCTGCGCAATCTTGAAACCGGCGAAATCTTGCAGAAACTGCCGGCGGCGCCAGCCAGGCCGAGCTTCATCGTCGCGCCCGAGCCGCCGGCGTCGCATTTCACGGTGCGGCTTGCGCCGCATTCGTACGCGGCGTTCGCGCCGGACAGTGCCACGCACTGACCGCGATGGCACTTGAAGCGTCGCTGCCCCTGTTGGCGGGCGTCGAGTTCGGTGGCACCAAGTGCATCTGCATTCTTGGCACCGGCCCGCTGGATATCCGCGCCCAGGTCGAACTGCCGACGCAGGCGCCCGAGCCCACTCTTGCCGCCATTGCCAGGGTGCTCGATGGCTGGCGCGCGGCGGGCGCGGATTTTTCCGCGCTCGGTCTGGCCGCCTTCGGGCCATTGGATCTGCGCGCGGATTCGCCGCGCCATGGGTGGCTCGCCACCACCGTCAAACCCGGCTGGTCGGACACCGAGTTGCTGGGCCGCTTCGCGCGCCGCTACCGCCTACCCACCGCCATCCATACCGATGTGAATGCCGCGGCGCTGGCCGAAGGACGCTGGGGTGGAGCGCAGGGCCTCATGGATTTTGTCTATGTGACGGTGGGCACGGGAGTGGGCGCCGGCGTCATCGTCAGTGGCCGCCCGGTGCTGGGCGCCAACCACGCCGAACTCGGGCATATCCGCGTCGTGCGCGAGGTCGGGGACGACTTTCCCGGCACCTGCCCCTTTCATGGTGACTGCGTGGAGGGTCTGGCCGCTGGGCCGGCCATCCGCGCACGCGCGCAGCGCGAGCCGGCGGATCTTGATCCTGAAAACCCCGTCTGGGCCCGCGTGGCGCACCCGCTGGCGCAGCTGTGCCAGGCGCTGGTGCTGACCACCGGGCCCCGGCGCATTTTTCTAGGCGGCGGCGTGATGGTGCATCAGCCGCAGCTTTTCGCAATGATCCGTGAATCCCTCAAGCGCAGTCTGAATGGCTATCTTGGGACCCGCGAACTCGGCGCGGACATCGCCGGTTTCATCGTGCCCTCGGCGCTGGGTGCCGCGGTGGGACCACTGGGCGCACTCGCGGTGGCCGCAGAGCACTGGAAAAGTGGTAAAACACCGGCTGGATGAACACCATTTCGAGTCTTCCGCAAGCCCGCCAGATGCATGGGCGGCTGCTCACCTGGCTCATCGATGATGCTTATCCGGTGTGGGCCACGGCCGGCTTCGATGCCGTGCATCGCGCCTTCCATGAACGGCTGCTGCCCGGTGGCGCGCTGGGCGATGAACCGCGACGGGCGCGGGTGCAGACCCGGCAGGTCTACGCCTACGCGCGCGCCGCACAGCTGGGCTGGCGCGGGGATGCGCGCACGCTGGTGGAGGCGGGCCTGAGTTTCTTCACGCGTCACTATCTGCGGGCGGACGGTCTGTTCCATACCCTGGTGGCCCCTGATGGCAAGGTCCGCGACGATCGCGCCGCGCTCTATGACCAGGCGTTCGCGCTTCTGGCCCTGGCCAGCGCCCAGCAGGCGCTCGGGGCTGCACCGCAGATCGTGGCCCTGGGAACCGAACTGCGCACCCGGGTCAGGGAGCGGCTGCACCGGCCCGGCGGCGGCTTTGATTCGGGAATCCCGGAGCGCCTGCCCCTGCTGTCCAATCCGCACATGCATCTGTTGGAGGCCGCGCTCGCCTGGAAGAGGGTGTCATCCGACCCGGCCTGGGCGGACCTGGCGGATGAGATCTGCGCTCTGGCGCTGAAGCATTTCATCGATCCGAAGAGCGGTGCACTGGCGGAACTGTTCGATGAGCACTGGCAGCCGCTGCCGGATGCCACGCCGGGACAGGCGATCGAACCCGGGCATCAGTTCGAGTGGGCCTGGCTGCTGCTGTGCCAGGATGAAACCTCCGGCAGCGCAACCCGCATGGCGGCCGAGCGTCTGTTCGACATCGGCGAGAACCACGGCGTCAAGGGCGGCATCGCCATCAACGCGCTGAAAGAGGATTTTCGCATCAAGGACCCGGCTGCGCGGCTGTGGCCGCAGACCGAGCGTCTCAAGGCGGCTGCCCGCCTGGGGGCGCTGAGCGGGCAGGAGCGTTACTGGAGCAGCGCGCTGGGCGCCGCGCAGGGTCTGTGGCGGTTTCTGGACCACGGCGCCCGTGGCCTGTGGCATGACAAGATCGACCGCGAGGGCAAGTTCGTGATCGAGCCCGCTCCTGCCAGCAGCTTCTACCACATCATCTGCGCCATCGCCGAGTTCGGCGAGGCGCTGCAGCAGGTCGCCTGAGAATCACCGCGCCGAAAGGCCGCGCGGTGACCGCGCCCGATCAGGGCTTGCCGACTTCGACCGCCGTCGCCTTGAAGGGCTTGGCTTCCGGCGCTGGTGCCGAGGAGCCCGGGCGACGCATCATCGCCCCCAGCTGCCCCTCGCACACATAGGCGGTGGTCCCGACCAGCGTGACCGCAACCGGGCCATCCGGATAACCCTGTTTGATCAGCTCGACCTTGCCGTGGTTGCCCTCGAAGGTCACTTTCTCGAGCTTGCCGCCCTCACCGCCCTCGACGATCAGCACCGCGGATTTGCCGAAGGTGCGCATGCCGTCGGGACGCGAGATTGCCCGATCCAGGGTGACTTCCACCGGCGTACCCGCTGACCCGTCCTTGTTGATGTCGACACTGAAGAGTTTGCTGGCGGCCAGCTCATTGATGATCACTCGGCTTCCGAGCACCGAGATGCCATCCACGGCGCCGCCCCTCTTGCCCAGCGAGCCATCGGCACCCACCCACACCTCAAGCGCCGTGGCGCCCTTCTTAAGCACTTCAACCTGCATGTTGTTGGTGTCGGTGGCGAGGGTCGTGCCATCGGCCGTCGTCGCGATGTCATTGCACAGCGCGCCCTTGGTCACGAATGGGTAGTGGCCCTTGGGGGCACCGCTCTTCAGGTCAAAGGCATACAACGTGGCCGGCGGACCCCCCGGGGGGCCAAGCAGATTCGAGCAGGCCCACAGCGTATTGGTCTTGCTGTCCGCGAACACACCGAAGGTGCTCTGCACCGAGTCGGTGCCCGGCTGAACGAAGGGCTCGGCCTTGTCCGCGCCCGGCGCGGCCTTGTAGATCATCTTGTTGCCGATGCTGCCGAAGTACACGGAGCCATCCGCAGCGGAGGTCATGCTCTCGGGGAACACCCGTTCGCCATCAACGACAATCTGCGGCGGGGCAGGCGGCAGGCTGGGCGCCATGGACGCGCAGCCGGCTACCGCTGCGCTGATCAGGCCCACGGCCAGCGCGCCGGCATTGGTACTCGGTTTGCTCATTTTTCGATTCCCTTTATCCATCTGATTTCAAGGCTTGTAGGCGATGCGGTAGACCATGTTGGCAATGTCGTCGGTGAGCAGCAGCGAGCCATCGCGGTTCTGCAACAGCGCGACCGGACGACCCCAGGCGTCGCCGTCGTCAACAATGAATCCGACCAGGAAGTCATCGTACTCACCGGTCGGAACACCGTTCTTCATGCGCACGCGCACCACCTTGTGACCGGTGCGAAAGGCGCGGTTCCAGGAGCCGTGGAAGACGGCGAAGCCATCACCCTGGTACTCCTTCGGGAAGGCCGACGTCCCCTCAGAGTGGGTATAGAAGGTCAGGTTCAGCGCCGCCGAATGCGCCTGGAAGGGCACATCCGGACTGGTGACCTTGCCCGCCAGGTCCGGTCGCTCACCCGCATGACGCGGGTCCTCATGGTTGCCCATGTAGTACCAGGGCCAGCCATACCAGGCGCCCTGCTTCACGCGCGTGGAGTAATCAGGCACCAGGTCATCGCCCAGCATGTCGCGCTCATTGGTCGTGCACCACAATGCCCCATTGCCCGGCTGAATCGTCAGGCTGACGCAATTGCGGATGCCACTGGCGAAGACCTTGCCGGGCTTGTCGGTGGCGCCCACATCCCAGACCAGCACGTCGGCGCGATTCTCCTCATTGCCCCAGGCCGCCCCCAGGCCATGCGCGGCTTCCCATGCCTTGAGCTCATCCGGGGACTTCTTGGGCATGTCTTCGGCGACGTTGGACTGCGAACCCACCGACACGTACATCTTCTTGCCGTCCAGTGAGAAGGCGACATCGCGCGAGAAGTGACCGCCGCCGGCGACCGGCGAGAGCTGCGCCACGACGATTTCCGGGACGCCGCTGGCCACGGTATCGCCTGGCTTGTAGGCATAGCGCACCAGCCGGTTGGTCTCCGCTACATACAACCATTTCGGATGCCTGGCATTTGGATAAAAAGCCATGCCATGCGGCAGCACCAGGCCCTGCGCGTAAGTGGTGACTTGCTCCGCACGCGAGCCATCCGCCGACGGGTGCATGACCACGATCTTGTTGGCCTGCGTCTCGCTCAGGAAGATGTTGCCGTCGGGGGCGAGCAGCATCTTGCGGGCGCCGGTGGTGCCGGTGGCAAACACCGTCATCTGGAAACCAGGCGGAAGTTTCACATTGGCATCGGCCGGCCTGGGCACGAGGCGCGGAAATTTGGCCGAGGACGGCGTGTCATAGGCGGCAGGCAGCTTGGCGATGCGAATGCGGTGGACGCGACCGGGTACGTCCTGCCTCCAGTCATCGAAGCCCTTGATGGGTTTGCCAGCACCCGGGCTGCCCGGCGGCGGACCGCTGGGTGGGCCACCGGCGAGGGCCGGCGTGGCCGGTTTGAAAGTGCCATCCTTCACGCCCTGGAAATAGGCAATCAGGTTGGCGCGCTGGGTAGTGTCCGGTACCGGCACCACCATGGCCGAGCCGGGCACGACCGTGGTCGGGGAGGTCAGGAAGCGGTCCAGCGTGGCGGCGTCCCAGGTCAGTCCCGAGGCCTTCAGGGCAGCGGTGTAGCCAAAACCGGTGCTGGCGGAATGGCGCCCGAAAACGCCATTGAGATTGGGGCCCTGGGCGCCACCGTTATCGCCCGGTTCGGCGCTGTGGCAGAGCGCGCACTGGGCGCGGAAAACCGCCTTGCCGGCGTTCGCATCGGCCCCGAATACCGGTGCGGCGCACACCAGCCCGGCCAGCCAAGCTGCCGTAATGATCGATCGCATGTTGTCCCCCTCGGACCGTAGGTAAGTGGCGGAGACCTGTGGCGTCGTGCGACGTCCGTTATGGCGCGATTCTAGCCCCGCGCTCCGGGGCACGCTGCGCTGGACAAACGATATATCGGCAAGAATATAACGCATTTCCGCGTGGTGCTAGGACATCTCCGGAACATCTGTTCCTGCGCGCCGGTCGGGATCGTCGTTGGGCAATTGCCAGAAGATCCACGCCGAAGCGGTGGTCATCACACCGACACAGAGAAACGTGGCCTGGAACACGGCCAGCAGCCGCTCATGCCCGAAGGAGTCGGTGAAGCCTGCCAGCAGGCCCGACGCGGCGGCCACCGCCAGACTCATGGCCAGCATCTGCACCATCGACAGCATGCTGTTGCCGCTGCTGGCCTCAGGACCATCCAGGTCCTTCAGGGTGAGGGTGTTCATGGCGGTGAACTGCAGTGAATTGACGATGCCCAGAACCGCCAGCTGCGGCACCATCACCCACAGCGGGGTGCTGTGGCCCAGCAGCGCGAAACTCGCCATGGCCACGCCCACCAGCAGCGTGTTGGCGACCAGCACGGTGCGGTAGCCGAAACGGTGGATCAGGCGCGTGACACTGCGTTTGGTCAGCATCGCCGACAGGGATATCGGCAGCAGCATCAGGCCGGCGTGAAAGGGCGCAAAACCCAGTTCCACCTGCAGGAACAGCGGAATCAGATAGGGCATGCTGCCATTGCCGAGCCTTGCAAAGAGGTTGCCCAGCAATCCGATGCTGAAGGTCGGAATGCGAAACAGTGAGGGCGCAAACAGCGGGTGCAGCTGCTGCGTGGCGCGCAGCCAGTAGCCCACCAGGCTTGCCAGCCCGAACACCAGCAGCAGCAAGACCGTGGCGTGGTGCAGGTTCAGCTCCGAGAGCCCGTCCAGGGCAACCGATACGGTGATCATGCCCACCGCCAGCAGCAGGTAGCCGGCGAAATCAAAGCGCGGCACCGAGGCCGCGCGCGCCAGGTGCATGTGGCGCAGGGTGAAGAAGAAACCGAGGATGCCGATCGGCACATTGATCAGGAAGATCCAATGCCAGCTGGCAATCTGCACCAGCCAGCCGCCCAGGGTCGGACCGATCAGCGGGCCCACCAGGCCCGGGACCGCGACAAAACTCATGGCCGGCAGCAAGCGTTCGCGCGGGAAGGTCTGCAGCAGCGCCAGCCGTCCGATGGGCAGCAGCAGCGCGCCTCCGGCCCCCTGCAGCACCCGTGCCGCCGTCAGCTGCAGCAGGCTATGGGAGGCGGCACACAGAATCGAGCCGCCGGTGAATACCACGATGGCGGTCAGGAACGCGCGGCGGATGCCAAAGCGGTCGGCGAGCCAGCCTGAGGCCGGGATCAGCATGGCCATGGTCAGGGAATAGGCGATGACCACGGATTGCATGCGCAGTGCGCGCTCGCCCAGACTCAACGCCATCGCCGGCAGTGCCGTATTGACGATGGTGGCATCCAGGGTCTGCATGAAAAAGCTGGCCGACACCAGCCAGAGCAGCGGCCGGAGTGCGCGCTGCGAGGCGGTGCTGTCGAAGTATTCCGGGTGGCTGCTCAAGAACCGGGAGCGTATCAGCCGCCGGATCGTTTGGCCTCATATCCGAGCCCGATCAGCTCCTGGACCAGGCGGTCACGGTGATCGCCCTGGATTTCGATGCTGCCGTCCTTGACCGCGCCACCGGCACCGCACAGCTTCTTAAGACGCGTGGCCAGAGCTTCCAGCTCCTGGGCCGGCAGCGGCAGTCCGGTGATGACGGACACGCCCTTGCCACCGCGACCAGAAATCGCCCGTCCGACCCGTACCCGGGCCGGTCCAGCGGGGGCCAGCGTCTTGAGGCGTGCCGCCGGGTCGCGCTTCACGATCACTCCGCGGAAGGTATGGGGGGGCTTCATTGCACAAGAGCTTCACTCAACTGCCGTGTGGCGACAAGGGTCAGGCCGCGTGCGACCTGCGGCTGGCGCGCAGCGCGGGCGGCCACTTGAGGTAGAAGGCGTACTGACTGCGGCAGTCGTGCAGGAACAGCAGCGGGCCATAACCAGCGCTCTTCAGCACCCGCCGGTGCGTGGCCCACACCAGCAGCGCGGCGCTGGTGAGCACACACTGCTCCCAGGCACCCAGCAGTGCCTTGGTGATACCGGCGCGGCCGCTGTTCATGGCCAGCAGCAGCTGGGACTCGAACGCGACGTGAACCAACCCGTCCGCCACCAGGGTTCGGCACAGGATCTGCAGCCGTCGGCAGTCGGTCACGACCTCCAGCGCCCGGTAGAAGACGATGCCGATGAGCTGCGCGCTCACCAGCAGCCGCAAGCGCGCCTCCAGGCCGCCCAGCCGGCGCAGGCGGCGGAAGGCCTGATCGGTCGCGGCGCGCTCGCGCGGCGCGATCTCATGGTCCTGCATGAATTCGCCCAGCAGTCGTGCATGGCGCTGTTCCTCGGCGATGAACAGGTCGAAGATCTCCACCAGGGCCGGGTTTGCCGACCCCGGGCAATGCCGTTGCACGGCGCGGCGCAGCTGTCTGCCATCGGAACTCTCGCCCAGCTGAAAGGTGGCGATGGAGGCTTCGATCAGGCGCCGTTCACGGCCGCTCAGGGTGTCATCGAGCGTGGTGGGAACCTGCCGGGGGTGTGCGGCCTGACTGCGGAAATGTGCAAGCCAGACCGGAAGATCCTGAAGCATGGGGTTCACCTGCGGTTTTGCCGATAAGCAAGGTTTGCCTAGCTTTCGGTCAACCGGGTGGGGCAATTCTGGCAGATTGTGGCAGGATGACTGCCCCCCTTAGGATGACCCGCGCGGGAGTGCCCGTGAGTGGAGCGAATCACGCGGCTGGTGCGTTGCTCGTGCTGCTGGCGGCGCTGCCGGCCAGCGCCAGCGCGGCTCCGGCGCCCGCGCATGCCGAGTCCGACGCCGACGCGCGATTCAGCGCGCTCGAGCATGCCTACGTCGTGTACAGCCTGCGGCGCTTCCCGGTGGTGGCGACTTATCTGGGCGGCTCGGCGTTCGACCCGAGCCTGGCCGACGTGGATGGCACGCTGCGCGACAACTCACCGGCCGCGATCCTCGCCGAGGACCAGCAGCTGCGCGTGTTGCGCAGCCAGTTCGCCCAGGCCGAGCCACGGCGCCTGTCGGCGCGGCGGCGCATCGACCGTCTGGTGGCGCTCGCGCAGATTGATTTCCTGCTGCACCAGCACGAGGTGCTGCGCCATCAGCTAAGCGCCATCGACTCCTACGTGGACGAACCGCTGCGCGGCATCGACTGGCAGATCCAGGGCATGACCCCCACGGGCGATGCGACCCGCGGCACCGAGGCGCAGTGGCAGCACGTGCTCGCGCGCACGCGCGCGGTGCCCGCGTATCTGGCCACCGCGCAGGCGCAACTGGCGGTGGGCGTGCGCGCCGGTCGCGCCCCGGATTGGCGTTTGCTGGTGAACTACGGGTTGAACAGCACCGCGGCGGACGCCGAGTATTTCGCCAGGACGCTGCCGGGAATTGCGGCGCAGCTGATGCCGGGCGCGAACCGCGACGCGCTGCAGCGGCAGCTGCAGCAGGCCAGCAAGGACGCGGCGGCTGCCTACCAGCAGCTGCACGATTATGTGGCCACGAGCTTCTTCGTGGATCCCGCCGGCCAGGATGCAAAAGCGCTGAAGCCGCAGTTCCGGGCCGATCGGTTTGCCTTGGGCGAGGCTGAATACGACTGGGCACTGCATAACAATCTGCACCTGGAGAGCACCGCCACGGCGCTGTTCAACCAGTCCTGGCCGCTGCTGCAGGCACGGCGCGCGCAGATGATTGCGCAGGCGCGCAGTATTGCGGTCAGCCACCACTGGAGCGCGCCGCCAGGGGCTGCCGCCGGGGATGCGCTGGTGCGCATGGTCCTGGAACACCTGCAGCAGGATGCACCGAGCACGGATGCGGCCATGGTCGAGTCGTATCGAAAGGTCGGCCAGCGGCTCGTGGACTACGGGCGCGCCACGCATTTGTTTGACGTGCCCGCGCAGTACCGGCTGGAGGTCAGCATCACGCCGCCACCCTTGCGCGCCTCCATCCCTGGCGCGGCCTACTATCCGGCGCCGATTTTCGCCGCGGACGGTGTCGGCCGCTTCTATGTCACGCCCACGGGCGATGATCCGCAGCTGCTGCGCGAGCTGCACAATTACGCTGCCGAACCGGACCTCGCGGCGCATGAAGGCTTCCCTGGCCATGATTGGAACTACAAGGTGCTGAGCGCCTCGCGGGCACAGATCTCCCCGGTGCGCTGGCTGACCCCCGGTGCCGTCGAGGACTCCTCCTCGATGTGGGAGGATTCGCTCAGCAGCGAAGGGTGGGCGCTGTACGCGGAAGGGTTGCTGGCGGAACCTCAGAACGGCGCCCCGCATGGAATCTACACCCCCGAGGAGCGTCTGTTCGAGCTGCAAGGTGAGCTGCTGCGGGAGCTGCGGGTGCGGGTTGATCCGGGCCTGCATACCGGGCGCATCTCATTTGAGGATGCGGTGACTCAGTTCTCTGAGCTCGTTGATTTCATGCCCGGCTCCTGCCATGAGCCGAAGGCGCTGGCCGTCCCGGCCAAACGCGCCAGCTGCGCGCGCGCCCGCGCCCAGATCACCCGCTATGCGCACTGGCCCGTCCAGGCCGTCACCTACCGGCTCGGCAAGGACCAGATCCTGTCATTGCGCCATCGCGCGCAGCGCCTGTTTGGCACGGAGTTCTCCGAGCAGCGCTTCCACCTGGAATTCATGAAGCAGGGCACCATTCCGGCCGGCTATTTTGCCGAGGAACTGCTGCGGGATTTGAGCCGGCCGGCGTCCTAGACGGGCGGCAGGACCTGCGCCAGCCACGAGCTGATGTCGAGCACTTCGGCAGCGCACAGGCTGTGCTGCATGGGGTACTCGAGCAGTCGCGGCGCATAGCCCTGCGCGCTAAGCAGCGCCAATGAGCGGTGGGCCAGATCCAGCGGCAGCACCGGATCGTGCACCCCATGGCAGATCAGGATGGGGATGGCACGGTTGGCCGCGCTGGCCTCATCGGCCAGGGTTGTGGCCAGCGGCAGGTAGGTGGAGAGCGCCAGGATGCCCGCGAGGGCCTGCGGATAGCGCAACCCGGCCTGCAGGGCGATGGCGCCGCCCTGCGAGAATCCCGCCAGCACGATGCGCCGGGAGCTGATGCCGGCCGCGCACTGCCTGTCTATGAGCCCATTCACCAGGGCAGCCGAGCCCTGGATGCTCGCGGCGTCTTCGCGGCCGCGAGCGTCCCGGCTGTATACGTCGTACCAGGCGCGCATGGACATGCCGTTGTTGATGGTCACCGGACGCACCGGCGCGTTGGGGAAAATGAACCGTGGCGCCACGGTGTCCGGCAGCCCCAGCTGCGGCACCAGGGACAGGAAATCCGTGCCGTCGGCGCCCAGCCCGTGTAGCCAGATGACGCTGGCGGTGGCGGGCGTCGCGGGGTTCATCACCCAGGCGTCGGGGGACTGCCGTGTCTCGTATTTCATGGGTGAATGTTACGATGCCCGCATGTCAAAAGCGCCCCTTGATTACCAAAGCGCGGGGGTGGACTACCACCGCATCGACGCGCTGAAGATCCGCGCCCAGACCGCCGCACGGGCCACCGCCCGGCACCTGGCGGCGCATGGCGCCCGCGAAATCGACAGCTCGCGCGGCGAATCAGCCTATGTGATCGAAAGCCACGGCGTGCTGCTGGCCTCCATCGTTGAATGCCTGGGGACCAAGTCGCTGGTGGCCGATGCCATGCGCGCCATCAGCGGCCGCACTCACTATGACACCATCGCGCAGGACACCATCGCCATGGCGGTGAATGACCTGGTGAGCGTGGGTGCGGCACCGCTTTGCCTGCACGCCTACTGGGCGGCCGGGAGCAGCGACTGGTTCAACGACGTGCCGCGCATGGAGGACCTGGTGCGCGGCTGGCAGGCCGCCTGTGATACCTGCGCAGTCTCCTGGGGCGGTGGCGAGACGCCGGCGCTGGGCGGTGTCGTGGTGCCGTCGAGCATTGATCTGGCCGCCTCCTGCATCGGCGTCGTCCCCTCGCGTGCGCATCTGACCCTGGGCGAGGGCCTGCTGGCAGGGGATGCCATCGTGCTGCTGGCCTCGAGCGGCATCCACGCCAATGGTGTGAGCCTGGTGCGCAAGCTCGTCGAATCCCTGCCGCGCGGCTATGCCACGCCGCTTGCCGACGGTCGAGCGTTCGGGGAAGCGGTGCTTGATCCCACGGTGTTGTATCCCCCGGTACTGAAGGCGCTGTGGGCCGCGAACATCCTGCCCCACTACTGCGTCAACATCACCGGCCATGGCTGGCGCAAGCTGATGCGCCATGCCGCCGCGTTCACTTATCGCATGCACAGCCTTCCGGCGGTGCCCGAAGTGCTGGCCTTCATGCAACGCGAAGGCCGCATGGGTGCGCGTGAGGCCTATGGCAGTCTCAACATGGGCGCCGGTTTTGCACTGTTTGTGCCGCAGGGCCAGGTGGCCGCAACCATCGCCGCGGTGCGCAGCACCGGGCTTGAAGCCTGGGCCTGCGGGGTCGTCGAGCCTGGCCCACGACGGGTGATCATCGAGCCGCTGGGCATCGAGTACGCGGCTGATGAACTGGCGCTGCGCGGTTAGATGTACGCGCTGGCGCGATCACTGCTCTTCGCACTGGATGCCGAGCAGGCCCATCAGCTGACATTGGGCACATTGCGCCTGGGCCATCGGCTTGGGTTGCTGAAGCTGCTCGCGGCGGCGCAGCCGGCGCAGCCGGTGGAGCTGATGGGCCTGACCTTCGCCAATCGCATCGGGCTCGCGGCCGGGTTTGACAAGAACGCCACTTGCGTGGATGCCATGGGCGCTCTGGGGTTCGGCTTCGTGGAGGTGGGCACCCTCACCCCCAAGGGCCAGCCCGGCAATCCGCGGCCTCGGGTGTTCCGGCTGCCAAAGGCGCGCGCCGTCATCAATCGCATGGGCTTTCCCAATGAAGGCGCAGCGGCTGCCGCCCGGCGCCTGCGCCTGCGCCGCTACACCGGCGTGTGCGGCGTCAACATCGGCAAGAATGCGGCCACGCCGCTGGAGCAGGCGAGCGCCGACTACGTCGCCGCGCTGCAGGCGGTCTATGAGTTCGCCGATTACGTCACCATCAACATCAGCAGTCCCAACACCCAGGGTCTGCGTCAGCTGCAGGAAGGCGAGCAGTTGCGTCCGCTGCTGCAGGCACTGCTTCAGACCCGTGAGCAGCTGGCGGAGCGTGTGGGCTGGCGGGTGCCGCTGGTGGTGAAACTGTCACCGGATCTCTCGCCCGATGATCTGGCGGCAACCGCCGCGGTCATCCGCGAACTGCAGCTGGATGGCGTGATCGCCACCAATACCACACTCGATCGCAGCGCCGTCGCGGGACTGCCGCACGCCGAGCGGCCCGGCGGCTTAAGCGGAGAACCCCTGCGGGAGCGCTCGGCCGCCGTGGTGCGACAGCTGCGCGAACTGCTGGGCCCGCAGCTGCCGCTGATTGGCGTGGGGGGCATCGGTAGCGCCGCAGATGCCGCCGCCCTGTTCGCGGCGGGGGCCGACCTGATCCAGGTGTATACCGGGCTTGTGTACCGCGGCCCGGGTCTGGTGCGCGAGCTGGTCGCGGCCGATGCCGCGGCCCGCAGGCCCGCCCCGGCGCGGCCGCGCCATAATCGATCATAAATCTTCCCGTACTGCGCATTATTGCGGCATCTGGCGGTCCCATTGCGCGCCTGAAATGTACCCGTAGCGGAGGCAAGGTGCCGCCGCCCAGCAAGAGGGACGGGTCATGATTTCAAATGCGCGCAAGGTCAAAGGAACGGTGGTGGTTTTCGGCGTGGCATGCGCCGTGGCGGCAGCGCTGCCTTGCGTTGCCGAGGATGCGCCCCTGGCGTCCGACGCGGTGACCATCCAGGCCAAGAGCAACAAGGCCTCGGTGGAGGACAACATCGGCTTCTTCAGCGGGGTGGCCATCGGTGCGGTGGCCGGCGGCCCGATCGGGGCGGTGGCCGGCGGCGTCGTCGGGGTGGTGCTGGGCGAGCACTACCACCGCCAGAAGCTCGCCAACCGCGAGCTGGCCGAGAGCCTCTCCGGCAGCAATGCCGACAAGGCGAAACTGACACAGACCGTGATGCAGCTGGACAGCTCGCTGGATCACGCCCGTGAGCTCACGATGAATATCGGCTTTCGCACCGGCGATGCTCATCTGAGTGCCCAGGACATCGATCAGCTGACGACGCTCGGGCAGCTGGCCGGAAGCATCAGCGGGGTGAAGATCCGGATCAGCGGCTATGCGGATCCGCGCGGCGACCAGGACTACAACTTTGCCCTGTCCATGGATCGGGCCGAATCGGTGGCCGCCGTCCTCACCAATACCGGGGTGAAGGCGGAGCAGCTGGTGGTGGAGGCACTGGGTGCCAAGGATGCCGCGCGCAACGGCAACCTGGATGACTACGCGTTTCAGCGCCGCGTCAGCGTCAGGCTGATCCGGGCGCAGGGTGCCGATGCCGACAAGTCCGCGGCAACCGTTGCCCAGGTGCAGTAAGGAGGGCCGTGCGGCGCGCGAGCGCCGCACGGCACCGGCTCACAGAGTCTTCAGCACCGAGCGCAGGGTCTCGAAGATCTGATCGATATGCTTGGGTTCGATGATCAACGGCGGTGACAGCGCCAGGATGTCGGCCGTCTGGCGCACCAGCAGACCGCGTTCGAAGCACTTCGCATAGACATCGAAGGCGCGCGCACCCGGCTTGCCGGCGATGGGATCGAACTCCAGGCCCAGGATCAGGCCGTAGTTGCGCACGTCGATGACATACGGCTGACCACGCAGTGAATGCGAGGCCTCCTGCCATTCCTTGGCGACCGTTTTGGCGCGGGTGAGCAGGTTCTCGCGCGCATAGATGTCCAGGGTGGCAAGACCGGCGGCGCAGGCCGTCGGATGGCCCGAATAGGTGTAGCCGTGGAAGATCTCGATGCCATCCGGGCCCTTCATGAAAGCGTCGTAGATGTTGCGGCTGACGATGGCAGCGCCCATGGGCACGCAACCATTGGTCAGACCCTTGGCGCAGGTGATGATGTCCGGGGTGATGCCGAACTCCTGGGCGGCGAAGGGCGAGCCGGTGCGCCCGAAGCCGGTGATGACCTCGTCGAATATCAGCAGGATGCCGTGCTTGGTGCAGATGTCGCGCAGCCGCTGCAGGTAGCCCACCGGGGGCAGCAGTACGCCGGTGGATCCGGCGATGGGCTCGACGATCACGGCCGCGATGGTGGAGGCGTCCTGCAGCGCGATGATCCTTTCCAGTTCATTGGCCAGCTCGGCGCCATGCTGGGGGAGCCCGCGTGAGAAGGCGTTGCGCGCCAGGTCGTGCGTGTGGGGCAGATGATCCACATTCGGCAGCAGCGTGCCGGACCACATCTTGCGGTTGGCCGCGATTCCGCCCACCGAAATGCCCGCGAAGCTGACCCCGTTGTAGCCGCGGGCGCGGCCCACGATGCGGGTGCGGCGCGCTTCGCCGCGCACGGCGTGATAGCCAATGGCGATCTTCAGCGCGGTGTCGACCGCCTCGGAACCGGAGTTGCCGAAGAACACATGGTCCAGGCCCTCGGGCGCCAGGGCCGCCACGCGGTTTGCGAGTTCATAGGCGCCCGGATGCCCCATGTTGAAGGGCGGGGCGTAGTCCATGGTCTCCAGCTGCTTGGCGACCGCTTCGGTGATTTCGCGCCGGCCATGGCCCGCATTGACGCACCACAGGCCGGCCACCGCGTCCAGGATCTGGCGCCCGTCGGCGCTCCAGTAGTGCATGCCCGATGCCTTGGCCAGGATGCGCGGCTTGGCTTTGAACTGCCGGTTCGGTGTGAAGGGCATCCACAAAGATTCGAGCGAGGGCGTGGACATGATCGTATGTGCTCCGGAACGCGAGTGCGGTGAAGGGGCGCGATGATAAAGAAAGTTGACAATTTGGGCTACAAGGGCGGAAATTTCGCCCCCTTCGTTGAGTATCCTCAACATGTTAGTTGTTTACATAATATGAGCATCGACGTTGGCGCCAAATTGCGCAGCGTGCGGGTGGCCTTCGGACTGTCGCAGCGGGCCCTGGCCCGCCGGGCCGGAGTCACCAATGGATTGATTTCTCTGATCGAGCAGAACCGGGTCAGTCCTTCGGTAAGTTCACTGAAGAAAGTGCTGGATGGCGTGCCCATGACCTTGGCCGAGTTCTTCACCCTGGATGAAGGCAGTGCGCCACAGATGTTCTTCACCGCCGCGGAACTGACGGAGGTGGGCAACGAACAGGTTTCCCGGCGCCTGGTTGCGGCACAGCGCAGCGGCCGGCAGCTCTCGATCGTTCATGAACGCCATGCGCCCGGTTCGGCCACCGGCGATGAGATGCTGGCGCACCGTGGCGAGGAGGGCGGGCTGGTGGTGCGCGGGCGCATCGAGCTGACCATCGGGGGCTCCACGCGGGTGCTGGGCCCCGGTGATGCCTACTATTTCGCAAGTCAGCTGCCGCATCGCTTCCGCAATGTCGGCCGCGAAGTGTGCGAAATTGTCAGCTGTGTCACACCACCGCGACAATAGGAACGAGCGTGGCTGACGAGCAGGGCACGGCGCTGTCGTTGATCGCCAGCTGCCCGCGGGGTCTGGCGGATCTTCTGGCCCAGGAGCTCATTGCGCTGGATGCCCACGCGGTGCGTGAGCGCGCCACGGGCGTGAGCTTCCAGGGCTCCCTGGAATGCGCCTACCGGGTGTGCCTGGAGTCGCGCACCGCCAACCGCCTGTTTCTGGAGATCGCCAGCTTCACGGCCGCCAGCGCCGATGAGTTCTATGCCGAGGCGCGCCGCGTCGATTGGACCGGACATCTGGGGCCACAGGCAACGCTGGCCTGCGACTTCAGCGGACAGCATCCGCAGATCACCCACACCCATTTCGGCGCCCTGAAGCTGAAGGATGCCATCTGCGATGGTCTGCGCGCCTGGGCGGGCTATCGTCCGGATGTGCAGCGCGAACGTCCCGACGTTCGCGTTCATGCCCACGCCAATGGGGAGCAGATCACGCTGTCCATCGACCTTTCCGGGGAGAGCCTGCACCGGCGCGGCTATCGCGGGGCGGCGGGCGAGGCGCCGCTGAAGGAGAACGTGGCCGCCGGCATCCTGCTGCGCGCGGGCTGGCCGCAGCTTGCGGCCGAAGGGGCGGGTTTTCTTGATCCCATGTGCGGCTCAGGAACCCTGGTAATCGAGGCGGCGCTGATCGCGGCCGGGCGCGCCCCGGGTCTGGGGCGCGACTACTTCGGGTTCAGCGGCTGGCGCGGACATGATGCGGCGCTGTGGGCGCAGGTGCAGGCGCGGGCACGCGCGCAGCTGCGCGAAGTGCCGCCCGGCCATCAGCCGCTGCGCGGCGTCGATCGTGATGCATCGAGCATTCGTGCCGCCACGGACAATGCGCAGCGCGCCGGCATCGCGGCCTGGGTACATTTCGCCACCGGCCTGCTGGCCGAGGCCGCGCCGCTGCCGGGCCAAAGCCTCGGACTTGTCGCCACCAATCCACCCTATGGCGTGCGCATGGAGGACCTGGCCGGCGCACGCGTCGCGCACCGCGAACTGGGCATCGCGCTGCGCGAGCAGTTCCAGGGCTGGCATGCCGCGGTGTTCACCGGTACGCCGGAGCTGGGGCTGGAACTGGGTATCCGCGCCCGGCGCACCCACACCTTGTGGAACGGCGCCATCGAGTGTCGGCTACTGCGCCTGACGGTTGAAACCGCCAGCTTTCGCGCCGTGGGCCAGAAGCGCACCGGGCTGAGTGCCGACGCGCAGTTGGCAGCGGCGCCCGGGGCGCGCATGTTCGCCAACCGCCTCACCAAAAATCTCAAGCGGCTGGACAGCTGGGCGGATGAGCAGGGGGTCTTCAACATCCGGCTCTATGATGCCGACATGCCCGAATACGCGCTGGCCATCGATCGCTACGGCATTGCCGGGGAAGAGGGGCCCGAGCAGTGGCTGTATGTCCAAGAGTACGAGGCGCCCTCGAGCATCGACCCGGAGGCCGTGCGCCGCCGGCGCAGCGAGGCGCTGTCGGTACTGACCGAAGTCACGGGTGTGCCCGGGGAGCGCATCCGCGTGCGCCTGCGCCGCAAGCAGTCCGGCGGTGGGCAGTACCGCAAGCTCGAAAGCCAGGCGGTGTTCCACATGGCACGCGAGGCGAGCCTGCGGTTCTGGGTGAATTTCGATGACTACCTGGACACCGGGCTGTTCCTGGATCACCGCATCACCCGCGAGCGGCTGGGGGCGCAGGCCCAGGGGCGGCGGTTGCTGAACCTCTTCTGCTATACCGCCACCGCCACCGCGCATGCCGCCGCGGGCGGCGCCCGCGCCAGCACGTCGGTGGACATGTCGCGTACCTATCTGCAATGGGCGCGACGCAACCTGGACCTCAATGGCGTGGCGCGCGAGCCGCACGAACTGATCCAGGCGGACTGCCGCCAGTGGCTGGATGAGGCAGTGGCGGCGCGCGAGCGCTACGACCTGATATTCCTTGATCCGCCTACTTTCTCGAACTCCAAGCGCATGCAGGGTGTGCTCGATGTCAGTCGCGACCACGGCGTGCTGATAGATCTGTGCACACAGTTGCTCGTTGCCGACGGCCTGCTGCTGTTCTCGACCAATGCGCAGCGCTTCAAGCTGGACGAGTCGCTCACTGAGCGCTATGCCGTGACGGACATCTCGCGCGCCACCATCGCGCTGGATTTCGAGCGCAATCCGCGCATCCACCGCTGCTTTGAAATTCGCCCTAGAGCAGATCCCTGATCCGGTAGTACATCATGGCCAGCACCAGGGCCGGGCGGCGCAGCGCCTGGCCGCCAGGGAAGCCGCCATGGGGGATGCGCGCAAAGACATCGAAGCGGCCGGCGTCAGCGGCGATGGCTTCGCTCACCAGTTTGCCGGCGATGCCGGTGAGGGCGATGCCATGGCCCGAGAAGCCCTGCAGGTAGTAGACCTCCGGCCAGAGCCGCCCGAAGTCCGGCGCCCGGTTGCGGGTGATATCCACATGACCGCCCCACGCGAACTGCACCTGCGCCTCCCGCAGTTGCGGGAACACCCGTGTCATGCGCGCGCGCGTGGCGGCGGCGATCCTATCCGGATCGAAGCCGGCGTAGGTGACCCGGCCCCCGAACAGCAGGCGGTGATCCGCCGAGCGCCGGAAATAATCCAGCACCCAGTTCATATCGGCGACCGCGGCATTGTTGGTGATCAAAGCCTGGGCCCGTGCCGCGCCCAGCGGTTCGCTCGCCACGATGCAGGTACCCACGGCCATGATCCGCGACTGCAGCTGCGGGGCGGTGGCACCCAGATAGACATTGCCGCACAGGACCAGCTGCCGGCATAGCACCTCGCCGCCGCCGGTGCGCACCCGTACCGGCGCACGGGCGGCGAAGTCCAGCGCGCGCGTGCCCTCGAAGATCCGTACGCCGCGCCGCTCGGCGGCGGCCGCCAGCCCCAGGGTGTAGTTCAGCGGTTGCAGGTGCCCGGCATTGGGGTCGTAGAGCGCTCCCAGGTAGCGCTCGCTGGCGATGATGCTGCGCACCTCATCGCGCGGCATGTAGCGCACGCCGGGGTAGCCGTAACGCTGCTGCAGCTCCTCCACGTGGTCGCGCAATTCGCGGTCGTGGCGTGGCTTGACGGCCGTGAGCATGTGCCCGGCCACGAACTGAGCGTCGATGCCGTGGCGCGCGATCAGGTCGCGCACCAGCCGTACCCCCTCGACGCTGATGTCCCAGACCCTGCGGGCATCGGCCGCGCCGATGAGCTTTTCGAGCCGGTCCTGACCCGCCGCGACCCCGGGCAGCACCTGGGCGCCGCTGCGGCCCGAAGCGCCCCAGCCGATCTGCTGCGCCTCGAGCAGAATCACATCGAACCCGCGCTCGGCCAGGTGCAGCGCCGCGGAAGTGCCGGCGATGCCGCCGCCCACCACGCACACATCACAGCGCTGTGTCCCGGCGAGCGCCGGGCGGACCGGTGCCGGGGCGCCAGAGGCGGCATAGTAAGTGGGCGCAAGCGGCTGGCCGGACATGTCGGCAACACCAGGTGTTTAAAATATTTGATGCGCCCAGCGCTGCGCTTCGCACACCGGCGGCGGGCCTCCGGGTACGCGGCAAGTGCTCGCGCAAATGGCTATATTGAGGGGCTTCAGCGCCATTTTACCACCGAACGATCCCTGGCCAAAATGTGCGCCGGGGAGCAGCCGGCGGCCCTGTCGTATGCTCTAATACGCCTCTGTAATAAGATCTGAAGGCGGGCCGTGTTTAAAATGTTAAACAAGCCCCGAGACTACCCATGAAATCCCGACGCCCGGTCATCGGCATATCCGCCGATCGCCGCATGATTGGCCGACATCCCTTTCACCTGGTCGGCGAGAAGTACATGACGGCGATCACCCAGGGCGCGGGAGGCATTCCGCTGCTGCTGCCGGCGCTGGGCGACAGTGCCGACATCGATGAGGTGTTGCGTCACCTGGACGGGATCGTGCTGCCCGGCAGCCCGTCGAATGTGGAACCGCACCATTATGCGGGGGCGCCCAGTGTTCCGGGGACCTTGCACGATCCGGAGCGCGATGCGACTACCCTGACCCTCATTCCGCGGGCCGTGCAGATGGGCGTGCCGCTGCTGGGCATCTGTCGGGGCTTCCAGGAAATGAATGTCGCCTTCGGTGGCACCCTGCTGCAGCGGGTTCATGAGGTGCCCGGGCACCTGGACCACCGCGACGATGAGAGCGCTGACCTTGAGACCCAATACGGCCCCGCGCACGAGGTGCGCCTGGAGCCCGGGGGGTTGCTCAACAAACTGGCGGGCGCGGATCAGATCCGCGTCAACTCGCTGCACTGGCAGGGTGTGGAGCGGCTGGGCAAGGGCCTGGTCGTCGAGGCACGCGCTCCGGATGGCCTGATCGAGGGCTTTCACGTGGGCGGCGCGCCGCACTTCGCGCTGGCCGTGCAGTGGCACCCCGAGTGGCAGGCGATGAGCAATCCATTTTCGCGCGCGCTGTTTGCGGCCTTTGGCGACGCCAGCCGCGAGCGTGCGCAGACCAGGTGATTTATGGCGACTGATATTCAACAGTTCTTCCGTGACCACGGCATCTCCGAGGTCGAGGCGATCATCCCGGACATGGCCGGTATCGCCCGCGGCAAGATCATGCCGGCGGAAAAGTTCGCCGAAGACGGCGGCATGCGGCTGCCGGAGAGCATCTTCCTGCAAACGGTGACGGGGGACTATCCGATCAACACCGGGGATGCCATGAACCCGGCCGAAATCGACATCATCCTGAAGGCGGACTCCAAGACCGTGCGGCGCGTGCCATGGGCGGCCGAGCCCACCGCGCAGGTGATTCACGACTGCTTCTACGGGGACGGGCGTCGGGTCGCGATGGCACCGCGCAACGTGCTGCGGCATGTGTTGGAGCTGTATGCCCAGCGTGGCTGGGACCCGGTGGTGGCACCGGAGCTGGAGTTCTACCTGATCGAACCGAATCTCGACGCCGACTATCCCCTGAAGCCGCCCGTGGGCCGCTCCGGCCGCGCCGAGCCCGGCCGCCAGTCCTACAGCATCGCCGCGGTCAATGAGTTCGATCCTCTGTTTGATGACATCTACCAGTTCTGCGAGGACCAGGAGATCGAGATCGACACGCTGATCCACGAGGACGGACCGGCGCAGATGGAAATCAACCTGATCCATGGCAATGCGCTCGACCTCGCCGACCAGGCTTTCCTGTTCAAGCGCACCGCGCGCGAGGCCGCGCTGCGCCACAAGATGTACGCGACCTTCATGGCCAAGCCCCATGCCAAGGAGCCGGGCAGCGCCATGCACATTCACCAAAGCGTGCTGGACCGCAAGAGCGGCAAGAACATCTTCAGCAACCCCGACGGCACGCCCTCGCAGCTGTTCTTTGCGCATATCGCCGGCCTGCAGCGCTATCTGCCGGCGGCCATGGCCCTGTTCTGCCCCAATGTGAACTCCTACCGGCGCCTGACCCGCTACCAGACCGCTCCGATCAATACCCACTGGGGCTACGACAACCGCACCGCCGGCTTGCGGGTGCCCAATGCCAGCGCCGCGGACCGCCGCGTGGAGAACCGGTGCGGCGGTGCGGACGCCAACCCGTATATCGCCATGGCGGCCTCGCTGGCCTGCGGCTATCTGGGCATGACCGAGGGACTGCAGCCCTCCGACCCGATCTCCGGCAGTGCCCATGACCTGCCGTTCGGGCTGCCGCGCAGCCTGGATGAGGCGCTGCGCGAATTGCGCTCGAGCGAACCGCTGGTGGAACTGCTCGGGCCGACCTTCGTGGAGGCCTTTGCGCTGGTCAAGGAGGCCGAGTACGAGGTGTTTCTGCAGGTCATCAGTTCCTGGGAGCGCGAGCACCTGCTGCTGAATGTCTGAAAGCATGGGCGCAGCGGCCGGCTGTACTATAGGTCAATGGGATTTCTTCGTACTGCCATCGCAGTGTGCGCACTACCGCTGTGCCTTGGCGCCTGCAGCGGCGGTTCAAGCGTCGATGACAAGGTGCTGAACGTCTATCAGTGGTCAGACTACGTCGCCCCGGGGGTCATCGAGGATTTCGAGCGCGAATACGGTATCAAGGTCAACTATGACGTGTTCGATTCCAACGAAGTGCTGGAGACGAAGATGCTCATGGGGCATTCAAACTTTGACGTGGTGGTCCCCTCCGGGCCCTTCCTGCAGCGCCAGATCACGGCCGGTGTCTACCAGAAGCTCAACAAGCAGCTGCTGCCGAACCTCAGGTACGTGGATCCGGAAGTGGCGCGCGAGTCGGCGGTCTACAATCCGGGCAACGAGTATGGCGTCGACTACATGTGGATCACCTCAGGTCCGGGCTACAACGTGGCCAAGATCCGCGAACGCATGCCGGATGCCCCGGTAGACTCCCTGCGCATGATCTTCGATCCGGCCGTGGTGTCCAAATTCCAGGATTGCGGCGTGTCCATGCTGGACACACCCACCGAAATGCTGGGCGCGGTGCTGATGTACCTGGGCCGCAATCCGAACAGCGAAGCGCTGGAGGATCTGCAGGCTGGCGAGAAGGCACTGCTGGCCATACGGCCCTACATCCGTTACGTGCATTCATCGCGCTACATCGATGACCTGGCCAATGGCGAGATCTGCCTGGCGATGGGCTGGTCGGGGGATGTGAAGCAGGCCCATGACCGGGCCATCGAGGCCGGACGGGGCATTGAACTGGCGTACCGCATCCCCAAGGAGGGTGCGATGCGCAACTTCGACATGGTGGCCATTCCCGCCGATGCTCCGCATGTGAAGAATGCCCACCTGTTCATCAATTTCCTGCTGCGCCCGCAGATCGCCGCGCGCAACAGCAACTACCTCAAATATGCCAATGGCGATGAGCCGTCGATCGAGGCGCTGCAGAGCGCCGTCAGGAACGATCCGGGCATCTATCCGCCGCCGCAGGTGCGCGCGCAGCTGGTGCCGGAACTGGCCAAGTCCCCGCAGTTCACGCGGTTGCTGAACCGCATGTGGACGCGATTCAAGACCGGCGAATAGGGCGCTACGGTGAACCAACAACAGCCAATCGACTCGGCGACGCAGCCGGCCTACGTGCGCATCGACAAAGTCAGCAAGCGCTTCGATGACTTCGTGGCGGTGGATGAGGTCAGCCTCGACATCCATCAGGGCGAGATCTTCTGTCTGCTGGGTGGCTCCGGATCGGGCAAGACCACGCTGCTGCGCATGCTGGCCGGGTTCGAGACGCCAAGCGCCGGGCGGATCCTGGTCGACGGGCGCGATATGAGCACCGTGCCGCCCTATGAGCGGCCGGTGAACATGATGTTCCAGTCCTATGCGCTGTTCCCCCACATGAGCGTGGAAAAGAACATCGCCTTCGGCCTGGAACAGGAAGGCCTGCGACGCGATGAGATCAGGCGGCGCGTCGGGGAAATGCTCGACATCGTGAAGATGGGCAGCTTCGGGCACCGCAAGCCACACCAGCTCTCCGGCGGCCAGCGGCAGCGAATCGCCCTGGCCCGTTCGCTGGTCAAGCGGCCCAAGCTGCTGCTGCTGGATGAGCCGCTGGCGGCATTGGACCGCAAGCTTCGCGAGCATACCCAGTTCGAGCTCATCAACATCCAGAAGGCCCTGGGCGTGACCTTCATCGTCGTGACGCATGACCAGGAGGAGGCCATGACGCTCTCGACGCGCATGGGTGTCATGAACCACGGCCGCATCGTCCAGGTGGGCACGCCCTCGCAGATCTACGAGTCCCCCGGCACGCGCTTCATCGCCGACTTCATCGGCTCGGTCAATCTGTTCGAGGGCCAGGTGCTGGGCGAGACGGAACGCCAACGCATCCGCAGCAGTGAACTTGGCTGCGTGATCAGGGTCGATCGGCAACTGCCGGC
>DATHMK010000010.1:0-51174 GCA_035487155.1 Steroidobacteraceae bacterium | reverse complement strand
ATGTCCACCTGGTCATCAAGGCGGAAGGCTTCGATGGTAGGCGTCTCCACATCGACAAACCCATGCTACGAAACTGGCGAGAGGATTTCGCCAGGATGATGCGCGCGCAAGGGGTGGCAGCCAATGCGACACCTCGTGCACTACGAGGCCGCAACAAGGGCCATATGCCGACGGAAATTCTTCGAGCACGGCGCCGGAAGGCCTCCACGTCGGCGCTCCGTCGCCTGAACGACATCGTGAAGGAACTGAGGCAAAGTGGTCGAATATCCGATCCAGCCCACGCCCGGCTCGTCGAGACGCGCAAGGTGCTGCTTGCGCAATGGGAGCGGCTGGCTCGAACTCTCGACGCTCAGGGCGAACTTGTGCTCGCCGGCGACGTTCGCTACTACGCGCAAAATCTCCCGCCGGTGCTGACCGATCGGCAACGTATTGCGTCCGCGTTTATGGCCATTATCAAGGAAGAGCGTGACAAGGAGCAGCGCGAGAGGAGGCCAGAACGCGTCCGAGATCGCGGCGAGGAGGTCTTGACCCGCTAACTGGAGCGAATCACTTTCTGCGGCATGGCCATTGTCAGGAGCCCGAGCGACGCTGTGAGCTCACGAAATGTTTCAGGGCATCGTCCATGCGAGTCTGCCAGCCGGGACCCGTCGCACGAAAATAGCGCAACACGTCGTTTGAAATGCGGACAGTGGTCTGAGTCTTGGTGGAAGTTCCCGGCGGGCGACCCCGACGCACGAGCTTCTTCCCTCGATAAAGGTCCGCCCCTTCAACCCACTTCGCGGTCAGTTCCGGTGCGTCGTCTTTGTCACGCCAGATCCGGCGTGAGCCTTTTGATTTCCCGGCCATTGGCCCTCCTCATCGAAATGATTCGCCGCGCGACCCCTCGAGGAGTCCACGCAATGATCACGATCCGATCATCCAGCATGCCCGCCGTGATGAAGCGCGGTCCTCCATACTCCCGACGATCGTCCGTCCGCGTCAGGTGAGTGCCCGCGAAAACGTGTTTGGCGTGTCGGAAGTCCAGTCCTCGCTCGGCGAGCGTCTTGTCCCGTTTGGTCCGATTAAATGTGATTCTCATTTATTGTAGCTACAATTAATAGCCGATGCAAATCACTTCCCCGCAGCGCTACTGTCCTTTGGACTTCCGCGTACCGGGACGCCGTTTTGTGTCTTTGCGGGCCGCAGTGGGCTTCTTCCCATTGGCGAAAGCCAATTTGATGCGGCGCGCCGGTTTGCGCTCGCCGCGGGCGATAGCACCGGCCTCCCGGATACTCTTGACGAGTTCACCAAACAATTTGCGCTTCAATTGATTGCCTCGCCGTGGCGTCCTAATAACTGGCCTCTATCCACGTTGCAGAAGATCGATCAGAAAAAGATACGCCATCCGCAACAGCGCGCATGCCACTGCTGCCAATAGCAGGCCCAACCATGGAAAGCCGGGCCGATGCGCCAGCACTTGGAATACCAACACGGTCAGCACCAGACATGCGCCCAGCCCCGCAAGGGCGGCGCTGACAATGGGCTCGAGAAAGATCAGCACAGCCAGTGCTGCCAGGCGAACAGCGTGCCAGGCTACGTGTGCGGACCATCGGACTACCGTCCGGGTTCCGCGCATCAGTAATTGCCGGATCCCGATGGGCGGCGCTGACGGGTCATTTTCGGCCAGGGGCGACACCGGGGCGCTCACAATTCGCGCGATGAGACGACTGTCTGACGGCCTGCGGCTACCGCCTCGATCCGCAGGTGGTCGAGATGGTTCGCCCACTCCTGCATCATCTTGCGGCGCTCGGCGAGTCGCTGCGCACGGTTGTAGGCGGCGCGCACTGAATTGCGCTCGGCGTGTGCCAGCTGTAACTCAATGATGTCGGGATTGAAGCCAAGCTCATTGAGACTCGTCGAGGCAATCGTCCTGAATCCGTGCCAGGTCATCTGATCGCCGGTGTATCCCATCCGGCGCAGCGCCGAAGTCAGTGCCGCCTCCGACATCGGACGATCGCCCCCGCGAAGACAGGAGAACACATAACGCTGTCGGTTGGTAATCGGATCGAGTTCACGCAACAGCGCAACGGCCTGCTGTGCCAGCGGGACGATGTGCATTTCCCGCATCTTCATCTTACTCGCGGGGATACGCCACTCCGCACCATTCAAGTCGAACTCGGTCCATTCGGCCTGGCGCAGTTCACCAGGACGCACAAAAACCAATGGTGCGACCTTCAGTGCAATCTCAGTGGCGGGGTGCCCTCGGTAACTATCGATTGCCAGCAACAGCCTGCCGATTTCTGCCGGTTCCGTGACCGCCGCGTGATTCTTGGTAACGACCGGAGCGAGCGCACCTCGCAGGTCGAGCGTCAGGTCCCGGGTCGCCCTGCCGGTCGCAATGGCATAGCGAAAGATCTGGCCGCAGCGCTGTCGTGTGCGGTGAGCGGTCTCGTTCTTGCCGCGCTTTTCCAAACGGCGGAACACATTCAGCAGCTCAAGATGCGTGAGCTCGGTGATGGGTCGCTTGCCAATGAATGGGAGCAGCAGATCGTTGATGGTCCAAGTGGCTTTGACAAAGGTCTTGGGTGTAAACGCGTGGCGCTGGTGTGCCAGCCACTCAAGTGCGATCTCGCCGAATGAATTCGCCAGCGCATGCTTTTGTGCTTGTTTCTGAATCGCGGGATCTATGCCATCAGCGAGTAACCGGCGGGCAACGTCCCGTTTGTCGCGCGCGCGCTGAAGCGTGACGTCCGGATATTTGCCGATGACGAGGAGCCGCTCGGCGGGTCCGAAGTGGTATTTGAAGCGCCACAGCTTCGCGCCGGACGTCGAAACCATCAGATAAAGCCCGCGCGAATCGTAAAGTTTGTAGGCCTTGTCGCGTGGCATTGCCTGTCGAATCTGCGATTCACTCAGGATCGGCATTGAAGGTCTCCCAGCAGGGGTATCGTGTTTCTTGAAGCCCGCAGACCCCACTGTGTACCCCAAAGACCCCCCGGGACGGGGCGGTACAAGGGAGGACGCAAAAGGACTGGTTTTTCCCGGAAAATCGAATGATTTCGGGACGATAGGAGATGCGAAGGGAGGTAGAAGGAAGGGGTTCTGGCGCCCCCGGCCGGAGTTGAACCGACGACCTACCGCTTAGGAGGCGGTCGCTCTATCCACTGAGCTACGGGGGCGTAGCGCTGCAGTTTACCTGATGTCGGCGGCCATTCTAAGGTTCGAATCCTTCATCCCCGGACAGCCGCACTGGGCCCTTCAGGGCGTGGACCTGGAGCTCCTGAGCGATGGGGTCCTGGAAGCTGAAGAATAATCCTCCGGGCTGACAGTGAAGATAAAAGTCATCCTGAGGGCGCTCGCAGCGCGGGCAATGGTTGGCAAAGCAGCTTTCGGCGCCCCGGCCGCGCAGGGGATGATATTTCGGCCACCGGGCCAGTTGCAGTCGCAGCGCCTCATCGATCCGAGTCACATTGGACACGCTGAAATCGATTGTCGGCTCACCGTCCACAAGGCCCGTCTGGCAGTAGAGACAGATCACCTCAACATCTGCCAGGCAGTTCCAGCATTTGACCCGGCCGCTCACCACCACCGCCTCATCGCTCAGGATCCGGTACTCGTCGCTGCGCTGAGCGATCATAGGCTGAAGCCATCATGACCCAGTTCCCGACGCAGGCTATCCCTTTGCCGATGGGTCTCGGGGTTCTGCTCAGAAAGAACTCCGGCGCGGTATGCGGCCCAGTTCGCAGCCGACTGACGGGCCAGTGCATTGGAGTCCTTGGCAAGGCTTGCCTGCCGAGCCGCCTGCCGCTGATTGAACTGCGCGCGAACCCTATCGCCTACAATGCTGCGTTCACCGCGCTTTTCGATTTCCCAGGCGATGCGCGGCAACCATGGTCGCGCCTCCCGCTGCACTTGTGCCGCCTCGGGCCGCCGATGAAATACGCGCGCCTCTATCCCGGCCTGCAGCAGGTGCTCATTGGTCATCTCGGCCCAAAGCTCGCGAACCTGGACAAGCTCCTCCATGGCCCGCGGTAACCCCAGCTCGAAGCGTTGCGTCCCGTTGAGTTCTGCAATGGTCTTGGCTCCGAAGCCCTGCGGGGTCACTTCCCGGGTGGTCGTGAGCAGGTGAGCATGGAAATTGCGGGGGTCCGTGCGGGGCTGATGAAGCGCGAGATCCACGACGTTGCGATAGTGATTGGAAATCTCCTGGGCAAAGCTGCGGGCCAGAACGGTACGCTGCGTTGCATTCATCTCATGTGGCAGAGCCAAGACATATTCGCGGGCGACTCGTGCATTGGCCCGTGGCTCGGAGCGCTCGACGGCGTTCCACAGCTGGCTGCGATCCTTTGCCCAGTCAGGTCGTGCTCCGGCGTTGTCCAGATGCGATGGCAGCAGAATTTCCTTGTATTCGACGTCGCGGCGGTGCGAGTGATCATAGATGCGGCCCGATCGCTCGTCGCGAATCCGCTCTCCGGATCGATAGGCCGCGGCATTGGTGGACACACTGCCGCCGGTGCCGGCGCTGCGGCCGAAGGATTTAACTCCCAGGTAGTAGATTGCCATGTGCCAATCGCGTCCGATCCGCCTGCCGCTCAGCGCGCGATCCGCACTCGATGCCAGATCGGGGAGGAGGCGAGCTTCAGGTAGCCGCACAGATCGGGCAGCTGTTCGATCTGGGCCGCGAGCACCGCCGGCTCCACGACGCGCTGATCATTGATCTGCATCGACCGGCGCGAACCGCCGGAAAGGAGCGACCCGGGATTGTCGCGACCCCGGGAATGCTGTCGTCGGATCACTTCGCGATCGCCGATCAACCGCGATGCGAACTGGGAAGTCCCGCCGTTTTCACTACCGGAGCAGCGGAGAATCAAAGTGTTACCGCAGTTTTCAATGATCGCCTGTCCGACGCCTGTTCCATAGGCGGCAGAAACCTGAGAAACGGATTGCAGCCCAAGGACACAGCGACCGCCGAATTTTCGCAGCCGCGTCAGTGCGTCCTTGAGCCCGTCGATCGCGCCCAGCGCATCCAGTTCATCCACGATCAGCCACAGGCGTTGGTCGACCCCCTCCTCCTGGCTCAGCGCCTCATAGATCACCAGCCCCAGCCAGGTCGCGATCAGACTACGCAATGCGGCAATCTGTCGCCCCGAGTAGGGTATGAACAGTGCCCCACCTCCCTGCCGCACCCAGTGGCGCACCGAAAACGCTGGTCCTGCCGGCCATCGCATGAATTCCAGAGGACGCATTGCCGCCACAGCGATGGCGCGAAGCGAGCCGAACATGCGGTCGTTTTGCGGATCCAGGAAGGGCTGTGCTGGCGTGCCGGCGAGCAGGAGCCGCAGCTCATCCGCACCGGCGACGGCGATGAGTCGCCACAGTTCGCGGCTGTCGCAACCCGGAATGAAACGGCAGCGCTCCAGAACCGCGGCCACGAATGCCCGCGCATAACCGCGCCATTCCCCGGCCGCTGCATCCGCGCTGCCGGCAATCAGGGCGCTCGCCAGATGTTCCGGATCAGCTGGGTCCTCCAGTTCAGTGAGCGGTTCCCAGCGCGCCGACTGCGCCAGGAAGGGATTGAGCACCCGGTCTGCGCGCCAGGGGTCGAAGAATCTGGCGCAGTAGCCACCGTCCGGGTCGGCGATGACCGCCCGGTCGCCCCGCTGGAGAGCGGCGGCCAGCAACTCGCGGATGACGGTTGACTTGCCGGTCCCGGTGGTCCCGATCATCTTGAAGTGTTTGGTCTCATCCCAATGCGTGAGCGGCCTTCCCGCCAGGGTAAGTGTGTTGCCCGAACGGGTCTTGCAGCGCCAATACAGCCGCCGCAGCGGACCCGGGTCAGAGACCTGCGCCCCACGAACCGCGCAATCGCGCCGAAAGAAGCGCCCAGCCGGCGACGGGGCCACCTCAATACCCCATGACGATCATGTAGTCCGAACTTTCACCGTAGACAGGTGACCTGCGGTCGATGCGTACGCACAGGCGACTTGCCGCGCCACAATGTCTGATATCCATGCGGCCGCCCTCGCGGGAGAGTTGTGCCGTCCGGACCGACAGCTGTTCCAGAGTCTGCCGCGCCTGCTGCACCTGCCCGGGGGATGGCATCAGCATCCAGCTGAGGACCGTGGGAATGAGCGCGCAGGCCCCCACGATGCCGAAAGACCAGCGCGCGAAGCGGATACCCGTAGCCCGATGCAGCTGGGACAGTTTCTGTGCGGCGCGCAATCCTGCCGCGTCCATGAATGCGCGCTGCACGGCTTCCCCCACAGTCGAATCGAAATCCCGGGCCCTGGAATCCAGATTCGCCAGCATGCCGTGGATTTCTGATTGTCGAGCATGCATGGTCTCCAGCATCTGTCTCACCGATGTCGTCGCATCCGGCATGGCGTCACGGTCGCACGCCTGGGCGCGGCAGGCACTGCGCATATCCGTCGCGTTTGTTCAGCAATGGGCGGCTTTGGCCGAACGTGCCGGGCCGTACCAGATCTCCTTGATGTAACGGGCGTGACCCTGGACGGCGAACTGGATCACCACGTCCACCAGTGTTCCCAGCAGCTGACGGATGTCCTCGCGTGACATTTCCCGCCCCGCTTCGTTCTGCTTCACGAGCAGCACCAGCTGTTCGAAGGCCAGATCAGCCGAGGCTGCGTGCAGACTGGTGATGGAGCCCGGGTGCCCCGAGTTCACGTTGCGCAGGTAGTCGAAGGCTTCCTCGGCGCGCAGTTCCGCAAGCAGTATGCGGTCGGGTTTCATGCGCAGACACGCCTCCAGCAACTGTTTGGGGGTGACGCGGCTGCGCCCCTGGCCGCCCTTGCTGTAGAACAGACGCACATGGTTCGGGTGGCGGTCCAGCGCCAGTTCCTGAGCGTCTTCAATACTGATCAGGCGTTCCTGTGGCGGAATCTCCCGGATCAGGGCCTTGGTCCAGGTCGTCTTGCCCGACCCGGTGGGCCCGGATACCAGGATATTGCGCCGGCTGACGACCGCCAGACGCATGAAGCT
Source organism: Steroidobacteraceae bacterium (assembly GCA_035487155.1). Lineage (GTDB taxonomy): Bacteria > Pseudomonadota > Gammaproteobacteria > Steroidobacterales > Steroidobacteraceae > DAIDKA01. The sequence continues at coordinate 44,196 of DATHMK010000010.1, read as the reverse complement.
GACATAGTCCCGTTTTGCCAGCAGCGCCACCAGCTGTTGTTCCAGCGGATCAACGACGGCGGCGCTATGGCGCGTGCCGGCGAATATCCCCTGTTGCGCCAGTTCATCCAGCGACCAGGACCGCGGTGCCGGCTTGCGAATGGTGATGGAGACGGTGCGCGCGGGCGTCGCAGGGGGCATGACCAGCTGGATCCTCTCCCCGCCCGGTAATGAGGCTGACAGCAAAGGGGACTGCTCATCGATACGCTGCTGGGTGGCATTGGCCACGAGCTTGCACAGCCGCAGACACCAGTCGAAGCCGGCGAAGGACAACGGCACTTGCTGCCAGCCACGGTTGGATTCAATGAAGGCCTCGCCCGGCCGGTTGATGCACAGCTCCGTCACCCCTTCGGCAGCCAGAATGGGCTCAAGGTCCCGCAAAGTCAGTGCGAGTGCGGATCGCTCCAACTGCACCGCAGCCGCTTCACTGCTGATGGGGGCTTACCGAGTCGCGCAACTGGTATACCTGCCGGAAATCCAGGTCGCGTGCGACCAGGATCTGAATGCGATCTCCCTGGTGCTTGGTGATGGTCGGAACCAGACCAATGGAACCCTTCAGTGCTTCGGTGGCGACGTTCTGTGAAGTTGAGGTGTCATAGATCACGGTCGCGGAGTGCTGGGCCGCCTGCGCCGCGGCATCCACCATGGAGATCAGGATGGCGGCGCCGAAGCGCTGCCAGAAATGCCGATCCACTTCGCCGTCCAGCCCGGAGCGGCCCAGAGCATCGGTGCCGGGCGACGCCAGCGGTACCATCACACCAGTTGGGGTCCGCGCCTCGGTCCACAGCACAAACAGTCGCGCAGCCCCCTGCTGTACCTGGCCGCGAGTCTCGCCGACCAGTTTGGTACCACGCTCCAGCAGCACGACCTTGCCGTCGACACTGAAAGTGTCGGTTGCCGTAATGCAGGTCGTCATTCCCGGCAGCGAAGAATCAATGGCGGTCTCCAATGTGCAATCGATGAAGGCCCCCTTGGCCAGCAGCAGACGCTGCGTGGGCAGCTCGGTGGCCCTGGTTGCCGGCATCGCGGTCGGGGTCAGAAGTCCCGCGAGCGGCCCGGAATCTGCCGCACCGGGACTGTCATGGAATTCCGCAAGCGACTGGGTGGAGGCGCCGGCGAATGCCGGACCGGTCAGGCGCCGATCAGCCACCGGGTTCTGGGACGGGGCCGACGACGCCTGTTGGGCGGCAGCGGACGGCATGAGGGGCGCTGCGGCCGGCATCAGGTCGGCCTGAAGCGGCGCTGATGCCAGGGCCGGCGGTGCGGCAGCCGGTGCCGCGGCAGCCAGTGGATCGCGAATCAGGTCCAGGGGCGGCAGGGAGCTATCAGCCATGACGCCCGCCGCCGCGCTCGGCCGCTTGGCGCCCGTGGCGCTGCGATGATGCAGTACTCCTGTGTAGTACCACAGGAGCAATCCCACGCCGAGCCCTCCACACAGCAGCATGGCCAGCGCACTGCTCAGTCGTGATTGAATTGAGCGGGCACGCGCCATGGAGGCGACCCCACGTTCACCCAGCAGTTCTTCGCCGGCACTCTGGCGCGGCGCCTGCCTCTCCATCATGGCGCCTGCCTGGAAGTGCGCTGCACCTCCGGTGCGATGGTCCCGGATGGCAAACGTTCCCCGGTGCCGGAAAAGCCCTTATTGACGATACAGCCGGTCAAGGTACCGCGGCGCAGAATCAGACGTCGCGCGACTCGATGGACGATCACCTCGCCTGACTCGATGCTGAAGTTGAGCAGCGATTCGCTGCCATCGTCGTTGCGCACGAAGATGGCCGGCTGTTCGGCGCGCTGCCCGAACAGCAGATGGGTCTGCACGCCGTCGTCCCAGGCAGCCGCGGGACGCAGCAGCTCGGTCCCGCAGAACCAGTAATCGGTGTTGTGCGAGCGGGTCTCGGGCGCCTGTTCCAGGTGCTGCTCGAGATTGCGTTGCGCCTGGGTCGCGGCCTCAGCGGCGGCAATACTGTGGGGATAGCGGAAGCGCACGACGTACATCGTGGCCGGCGACGATCCGGTTGCCGCTGCCGGTACCGCATAGTCAAACTGGTACTGTCGTTTGGAGGTCAACACCGTGAGATTGGTGGCTACGCCCAATGCCCTGGGCTTGAGGAACAAATGGCTGCCCTGCGCGACAAACGTCAGTCCTTCGATGTCACCGGCCGCCAGGCCCACGAAGGACTCCTCGGGATCAAACTGGATATCGATCTGGTAGCCGACCCTGCCATGCAGCACGTAGACCTGGCCCGGATCATAGTCAGCCACACGGATACGCGAATCCAAACCGGCCGCGGCGGGAACGACCTCGGCGGCAACCGAGCCCGAACCGCCCCATGCCAGCCACAGGCTCCAGGCCAAGGACAGCGCACACCGGCAACGTGAGTTCATTGACCCGCCTCCTGCTCGGTGTGGAAATCCACGATCCTGAATCCCAACGGATTGAGGCTGCGCTGGCGGGCGTCATGAGCCGGCTGCGCATAGTCGAAGCGGATCGAGGCGATCCAGTGGCTGAGCTGCTCGGCCCCCTCCCCGGCGGGCTGCACGCGTCTGACGTAGCGAACCTGCGCCAGACCCGGGTCGTGATCCGCTTCCTTCAGAAACGTCACCGAGGTGACACGCGCCTGAACCGTCGTTCCATCCTTGTACAGGTTCAGCGGCGATTCCGGATTACTGCGCTTCCACTGGGCATACCAGAGCTGATTGCGCTGCGCCGAGTGAAAGGCTCCGCACTCGGTGTAGTCGCTTTCCGCCATCGCGAAGTTGAAGCGCTGGCACACGCTCACGTAACGGCTAAGCAGGTATCGTGTCACGAGCTGTGATGGCAGCGCCCGGCCATCAAACTGTGGCACCACGTCGACGATTCCGGTCGAGTTGTCCACACGGATGACATACGGCTCGACTCGCTTCAGAGGCATCAGCACCACCAGCGCCGCGGCCACACCCAGCGCGCAGCTCCATCCCGCTGCGGCCACCCAGCGCCAGATGCGCGCGGCCTCGCGCCATTGCCGGATCCGATCCGCCTCCCAGGAAGCGCTCTCCTGCCAGTAAGCGGCAAGGTCAGCTGCGGCATTCATGGTTGCGGGCGGTCAAGGTTCGCAGGATTGATGGGTCGCAGATTCGATTCGCACTGGACCTTGGGTGCGGCCGAGGCGGTACAGCCGGCGCTGGCGGCCAGGACCAGCAGGACGGTAACGAGTAGGGCAATACGCCAGTAGCTGAACACGTGAGTCCCCCGTCATTGAATGAAGCGGCTGGGTAGAGTGCGTACGAAACCCCCGACGCCGCGGCTCCAGAATCCCATGGTGTTCAAGGCGCTGCCGCCGGCGAGACCCGCGGCAATGGGCATGATCTGCCGCAGCATCAGGAGGACAATGACGGCCGCCAGCAGCATGTCCAGAGCATCAACCGTCGCCAGTGCCGAACCGCGGGCCGCGGTCTGCGTGGCGTAACTTTGGATCAGGCTCAGCAGCAGCGCGCCCAGCAACACCGTCAGCACGGTGATGAATCCGTAGTTGGCAAGCTGCATCAGCCACGCATCAAACAGCCGCCGGGTACCCTCGAACAGCCGGAAAATGATGAACAGCGGACCCAGTGCGAGCAGTACCGCCAGAGCGATTTTCGATAGCGCGATGAGAAACATGGCGTAACAGCACACCAGGCCCATCACGATCCACACCAGTACCCCGGCAATGTAGAACCCGACTCCGTTGCTGAGGATCCCGCCGCGACTCCACAACTCACCGGCGACCGTTCCGGCCGCCTGCCAGACCGCATCCAGGGTACTCACAGGTGAGGCAGCGCCGGTCACTGCGGCGGCCAGCTGCGCCGGCGCGTTATAGAAGGTATCGACGATGACCGCGTTGTACAGCCACAGTTGCAACGCGCCTCCCAGCACGACTACCAGCAGTACGATCCTGCGCAGTCCGGTCATGAAAGGTTCTTCGATTTTCCCGGTCAGCTGCAGATAGCCCCAGAACATCACGTACACGGATCCCAGCGTCACCAGGGCCGGCTCCAAGGCCGCCGATAAAAGCGCCGTATTGTTGCCGATATAGCCGGCCAGTTGTGCATCCAGCCAGGAGGAGAAGGTCGCGAAAAAACCCATGGCGCGCTCCCTTGCTGAACGAAGCTACGGTGTCGGTTCGAAACGCGAGGCGAACTGGCCGTGTCCGGCGATCACCGTTTCCCGATCCTGTTGCTCATTCGCCCATTGCTGGGCCTGCAGCGCCTGGTACAGCGACTGCAGCTTGGTCTGCTCGTTCTGCAGCATTCCCGCTTCGGCGCCGATCCGGGCCTGCAGATCCAGCGCCGCCTTCTGATCCGACGCGCCACCGATGGCGCTGATCAGCTGCTGCAGGGAGTCGAAGCGCGCGCTCGAATTGCTGAGCGCCGTGCTGGTGATTCCTTGCAGCAGGGCAATCGTGGAACGCCAGGCGGATATGCGCGCCTGCTGACTCGCCGGCAGGGACCCCAGCTGCTGCGGTGTCAGAATCGCATTGACCAGTACCGCTGACTGAATCGCCGTGGACAAACCGGAATAGCTCGAGTTCACCTGCGATAGCGCGGCGGTGAGATCCGACATATTGGTGGGCAGATAGTTGCGCACTGTCCCCGACAGCAGGTTCTGCATGCCCCGAGTGCCGGTGATGGCCTGGAATTCCTGTTGCGCCTGCGTCAGCTGGTTGCGGGCGGTGGTGAGCGTCTGATCCAGTGTCTGGACCTGTTGCATCAGCTGAACGATGGCGGAGACGTCGATGACCGCAAATTGCGCCCGCGCGGCGGGTGCGACGCACAACAGCAAGACCGTCACCAGACCGAACAGATGTGTGCGGAAAATCTTCATCGAAGTACTCCTTCTGGTCATGCATTGGGGGAAGTGGCTTCGGCCATGAAAAGCGGCAACCAATACTGAGGATCATCTCCCACCCTATCGATGAGCGTGTGCAGCCGCTCGACCGAACGCGCCCGGCCGGAGATCACCGCAAGCTCGCCCTCCAGACCCTTCAGGTCCAGCTGGCACACGACACTTTGATTGCCCTGGCGCACCAGGAACTGCCGCGACCCTACAGTCAACTGTTCCTTGATGAGCCGGAACTCGCGCTCGGAAAGTCCGAGCCCCTCGACATAGTCCGCCCGCGAGCCTTCAGGATTGGGAAAAAATACCTTGGTCGGAGTCTGCTCGATGAGAGTGCGGCTGATGGAGGCGGCGAGCACATCGCTGACACTCTGCGTGGCCAGACACATGGCACCATTGAGCTTGCGCCAGGTTCTGGGTCCATCGGTGGCGAAGCCCTCAAAGGCCCGATCCGCCAGCAATCTCCAGAACTCATCCATCCAGCACACCAGGCGTCGGCCGTCGAGCATGCGGCGCACCAGATGGAAGAGGTACAACGTCAAAGGAGCACGGATCGCCTCCTGGTCCAGAAAGTCGGTGACATCAAAACCCACCAGTGGCGAGCCGCACAGAAACGGGGCGACGCGATCCTCGGGGTTGTCGAACACCCAGGCCAAATCTCCGCCAGTACTGCGGCACCAGCGCGACAGTCGCGCATGGACCCCGTCCGGATCGGTTGGATCCAGAAATTCCACCAGCCGCGACAGACAACGTGCGGGGGCCTCCAGCGCCAGTGTTCCCTTCAACGCCTGCTCCAGGTCTGCTTCCTCGCGCACCATCAGCACCCGTCCGGAAGCCGGTCGCGCCAGCACGCGCAGCCACGCTTTCAGGAACGCCTCATTGTCGGGGTGCTGCGGCAGCTGCAGGGGGTTGCAACCGGTCGCCACGCCATTGCGCAAAGGCAGGTACCGTCCGCCCAGGGCAAGCACCAGTATCTCCAGGCCCTGGTCCTTGTCGAACACGATCTGGGTCGCCCCCTGACGGGCCAGCATGGTCAGCAGAAAGCCGATCAATACGGTTTTGCCCGATCCAGTCGGACCACAGATCAGCGTGTGGCCGGTGTCCTTGCGACTGCCGCCATCAGGATCCCTGGGATCACTGGCATGCAATGAAAAGTGATAGGCCGATCCGGCGCTGGTCACGAACAGCGCCAGGGCATCGCCCCAATGGTTGCCGGTCGCCCTGCCCGCCGGATGGTTGTGGAACGGCGACATGGCGCAGAAATTCCGTGAGGTAATCGGCGCCTTGCGGGTGCGCATGCTGAAATGTCCGGGTAGCTGCGCCCAATAGGCGGCTTCCAGTCCCAGGTCCTCGCGCGCAACCACCATGCCCGAATCGGCGAGCAGGCTGCGGGCCAGCGCGACGTGGTCATTCAGGATGCGAAAGCGCTGCTGCAGCGCGTCCTGCGTCCAATCCTCGGTCGCCTCGGCCAGTACCTGCAGCGTCAAATGGTGATCCCCCATCACGAACTGACTGCTGGTGAGGGCATCCAGCGCCAACTTCAGCTCCTGCGCCTGGGTGACCGAGAAGTCCCCGGCATTGACCATGCGGTTGTACTGACGCTGCAACAGACCCTGTGCCGCGGGCTTGGACAAGAAGGCAAAGGACTGGGTGAGAACAAAGGCAAAGGGTGCCGACAGCAGCCGGTCGTACATGCCCACCACCGTGGGCGTGGGGTACTCCTTCACGCCCAGCACCGCGGCAACGCGCGTGCCGGCGGGCTGGCGATACTCTATGCATTCGTTGCCGATGAAACAGCGGGCGGTTGCCAGTACCTGCGCCAGCGGCGCCCTGGGCAATGGCACCCGCTGGCGCTCCCCATCCAGCAGCTGCGCCAGGAATTCCAGCACCCGTGAGTAGACATGTGATCCGCTGCGATACAGACCGAGGCGCTCCGGATCGCACTCCTGAAGCGTTGCGGCCACGGTTCTTGCGAGCTTATCGCAAGCATCCACGGCCTCGGCAACGCCGGTGCCGCTGCGACCCGAACCGGCCAGGAGTCGCGCCAGCAGGCCGGGCGCTGCTCCAACCACCGGTCGATAGATCACGGTCAGATACAATTCGTTGAGCATCAGCCTCTCACGCGACAGCCGTTCGCGGTACCGGGAATTCAGACTGCCGGCGAACCCCGGTTCGGCGGGCACGGCCATGATCAGCTCGCGGTGGCGAACCACATGCGTCCACAGCGCGACATGCGGACTGGCCAGATTGCGCCACAGCACGTTGAGCCGTTCATGCCAGTTGTTCAGTCGCGCGTCATCGGCGGTTTCAAAGCCCAGGCCGCCGAGGCGGAACACCTGCGCGTAATCGCCGGCGCGCGTGCTGATGATGTTTTCCGAAACGTGGGACAGGTAAGGCACGTGGCTCGAGGTATGCCATTCGCGCCTGATCCGTGCCGCGCTGCTCAGTGCCATTCAGGCGCACTCCGCCCGGGATGCAACCACCGTATAGGGTGTCGGCACCTCGCGGTGCCGGTTGCCGAGCGACACGGACAAGGGACAATAACTGGACGCCTTCCAGTACCGGCCATTGCCGAGCAAGGTCGGCAGACGTGTGCGCGCCCACAGCAGCAGCAGATCGAAGAATCGCGCATCATGGGCGCACAGCAAGGCACATACGCCGTGGATTGGCACCGCCAGCAGCAGTGCCAGAAGATTGCGGCTGGCCAGGAACAGTTCGAGCGTGAACACCAGATTGAAAATCTGCGCCGCGTAGGTCACACCCCAGCGCATGGGTGGGCGGGTCGCACCCACAAACAGCGTGTCTGTGCAAAAGCCGCTGGCAGCTCCGGTCATGGCGGCTCTCAGACGCCGAACAGCGAGCGCACCCAGGTAACGATCTGAGGCGCACCGAACACAATGGCGATACCAAGAATCGCGCATAGGCACCACGCCCACGAAATTCTGTTTGCCATCGCCATGCCCCCAAGAATCATTACCAGAATTATTGCTATCGGCGTCATCCACGCCAGGATATTGGTCTGCAGCGCGGTGGCGCCGGTCAGGAAGGGTGACTGTGCCTCCTGGGCGAAGGCCAGTGTCGGGAGTGCCAGGAGCGCAACCAGTCCCATGGTGTGCGCGAAGATCGATCGGGAGCGTGCGGTCGAGATCATGATCGGCGGTCTCCGTGACAGGGTGCGAGCAATGTCACCAGAGCCGCGGATCGCGGAACAGCGCACTAACCGCTGTGAACGGCCAGATATTCGCTACAGCGCGCCGACAAACCTCAGCAGCTGCTCGCGCTGTGCGCGCGGAAGATTCTCAAATCGCTCGCGCACCCCAGCCGCCTCCCCGTCATGCCACAATATGGCCTCCTCGATGGAGCGCGCGCGGCCGTCATGCAGAAAGGTCGGCTTGCTCTCGCGACTGAAGCGATAGCCCATGCCCCACAGCGGCGCCGTCCGAAACCGCGTGGCATGCACAATCCCGGTCGTGTCGTGATCGTCAAGCCCGGTCCCCAGGTCATGCACCGATAGATCGGTGTACGGTTGTATCCGTTCCGGCAGCGGCTTCCCATCTGGGGTGAGCAACGCGACCGGCTGCTCGGGTTGATGGCAGATTGAACAGCCCGTCGCTGTGAACAGCTGCAAGCCCGCGGCCTGTTGCGCTGGCGTTGCGGGCATTGGGTTTGCCGGCACCGCCAGCCATTTCTCGAAGGTCAAGAGCGCGCTGAGCAACTCATCCGACATCTCCGGGGTCTCAGGATGCCGCTGCGTCAGACATTCGGTTTGCGCATCGGTGCAGTCATCGATGGGCCGATCGGCACTGGTGATGCCCATTTCGCGCGCCAGGGCACGGGTAGTTTGATCGCGGATATTCAGTGCCGCTGCCTGCCAGCCGAAGCGGCCAGCGCCCGGGCCCGCCGCCTTGGCCGGAACCGCCTCCAGCAGACCCACGCCAAACAGTGCCGGAGCCAGACGCGGTTTGATCAGGATGTTGCGCGCCAAGGGTCCGTAGTTCAGCTGCGTCAGTTCGTACGTCGGCTGGCGAAGCGTCCACAGCGTGCCATCGGGGTAGGTGCGCTGAAGGACATGGTAGTGAATCAGCACCTGTCCCTCGGGCATGAAGCCCACAACGGCACCAGGACTGAAGATGCGGCCGTACACCGGATCGCCCGGCGGATCGGCCGCAGCGGCATTGGCCTGCGCGCCCGCGGACAGGACCTGCAGCTGCACCACCAGGGCGTTGGGCGCGGGACCTTCATAGTCCGGTCCACGGCCATGCGCGCCCTCGTTATGGCACTCATCACAGGAAGGGGCGTTGAAGATCGGCCCCAGACCGGCGCGGCGCCCGGCAGCGGAGGTGCCCACCGCCAGGAAATCTGTGTTGAATACCGCGTGACCCAATGCGTACTCATCCGCAGCCGTTCCCGATAAGGGCAGATACGGCGGGGGGTCACGGTGATTCACATAGGCCATCGAACCTATCGGAGCAGCATCCAACGCTGCAGCCGCAACAGCGATCAGGCCGCACAAAAGCGCGGCTGGCAAGCGTGCGCTCAGCGCGGCCACGGCTTTACTGGGATACCGCGGTCACCGTGACCTGCACGCTGGCACTGTTGGCATTGGCAAACTGCAGCGTGAGATCCCCTGCCGGGAGAATAAACTGGACGATCTTTCGCGGCGCATGGCAGGTATGCGAGCCGGTGAAATCATCGGTTGGCACGAACCTGCCTTGCGCGATGAGATCTATCCAGAAACCCTCGCTCATCGACACGCGGTACTTGCCAGCCACGGGAATATGCAGCGTTACCATCCCGCCATAGGCGCCGTCCGCCAGCGTCTTTTTCTCCGGCGCCAGCACAAAGTGGACTTTGTCCTGAGGCGTCAGCGCGATGTCATACAGCTTGTCAACACTCAGAGTCGGCGCCGCACCCGCACCGGCTTCGGCCGTGACCGCTGCCGAGGGTGTGGCGAACAGCGCATGCTCGTGGGAAACGTTCCAGCTGAATCCATCGCAGGGATCAGCCGCCTGCGCCGGTGCACTCATCAGCGCACCCGCCAGGGCGCCGAGGGCCACGGTCAGCGCCCAGATCCTTCGTACCCGAGCCGATCCTGTTCCGCCAGCCATGCGCTTCTCCTGTGATGCCGGGCACATTGTAACCCAGCGGAACCAGTTCACCCGCCAGGAGTCAGTACTGCTTGGGTACGCCCAGGGGAACCGTATGGCGGTCGATTCGGCACGTCTGACTTCACGGTCGATGACGATATTGGTGCTGGCGACCGCGCATGCCCTGGTGGTGTGGCTGATGTGGCGTGTGGAGGTGCCGTTGCCCCGTGAAGTCGAGACCTTTACCTCGCTGCTGTTCTGGGCTCCCGCGGTCGAACATGCAAGACAACCCAGTGCCACTCACTCGCGAATGCCCGGGGCCCGCGACCTGCCAGCGCCATCTTTCATTCCAGCACCCACTCCGGACTCGGGCACCGCCATCACCTTGCCGGTCACTCCCGGCTCGCAGGTCGACTGGTCGGCCGCGCTGCCGGGGGCGGCGGCGGCTGAACTAGAGCAGGAAAAACGTGCTGCCACACAACTTGATGCACTGACCCGCAAATACGCGGTGCCCGATGATCCGCGCAATCCCCATCCAGGTCCAACCAGCGGCTTTCGCTGGTATGACGCGGGCATCCATCGCATCGATACCCGCAGCTGGATTCCGGTGCTGCATCTGAATGATCGCTGCGTACTCGTGGCATTCATCATGCCCACCTGCGTCATCGGTCATATCGAGACGCACGCTGATCTGTTTGAAGGCGCGGCGGCGGTGCACGACGAGAAACTCGCCACGCCGCGACCCAACGATGTGCCCTGATCAGGAGCCGAGCAGCTCGTCACGCCCTTGCTTCACGAAGGCACGCACTTTGTCGGCATACTGCTGGATCTGCGCGTTGTGCCCGGTGACCAGGGCACCGGCCATGCGCACCGGATCACCGAAGAAGAAGCGCTCGTAGAGCACCTGCCGTGAACCAAACGCAGACACCGCCACATCCCATGCCAATCTGAACATCGGGACCCGATCAAAGGCCTCGGCGCGCGCCGCCTGATAGTACTGGCGTATGTCTTCGGCCAAGGGACCGGTGACATCCGCGGCGCTGGGCATGGCGACCAGGCCACTGGCGCCGATCTGCTGGATGATCTCAACCATGCGCGGATACAGCCGCGGATACAGATTGCGCGCGGCATCCAGAGGGTCCCACGCCGGTCGCATCACACCCCACTCATCCAGCTGCGCGTCCGCTTCGGCGGCGCGCAGGAAGGCGCGCATGGTTTCCAGGTTCACCCAGATCTCGGCCAGCTTCTCCTGGATGTGCTGCAGGCTCTCGGCGGCACTGGCATTGACCAGCATGGCCGCGAGGCCCAGCAGGAATTCGGTCTTGGCGATGTTCTTGACGACCACCTGGTGTGTCATGTGCACCACCGCACCGGTGCGTGAATAAGCCTGGTTGCAGCGATTGACGTCCCGGTACAGCAGCACGTTCTCCCAGGGCACCAGCACATCGTCGAACACGACCACCGCATCCATTTCCTCATAGCGCGAGCCCAGCGGATGATCAAAGTGCGAACCGCCGTAGTCCAGGCTCTCCCGGCATATGAAACGCAGGCCCGGGGTGTCGTTGGGAATGGAGAAACCAAAGGCATACGGCGTGTCCTCCACCGCGCTTTTCAGCAAGGTGGAGGGAAACACCATGATCTCATCGGAAATCGGCAGCGTCGCCAGCATGCGGCAGCCGCGGATGACGATCCCGGCGTCGGTTTCCTCCTTGATCCGCGCGGCGACGTAGGGATCGGACTGGCTGTGGGTGCTGACCGCGCGGTTGGCTTGGGGCGGAATCAGCGTGTGCGTGAGGCACAGGTCGTGTTCGCGCAGGTACTCATGATAGCGCTGTGCGTTGGCGCCGAAACGCGGCTCGATCTCGGCGAGAAAGGCGGCACCGGATGCGTAGCCGGTGATAGCGCGGTTGATGTAGTCCGGGGCGCGGCCCATCAGGCCATGGGTGTGCTCCTGCCACACCCTCATCGCCGCGGTGACGCTGCGCAAATCCTCCATGGTGCGTGGAATCAGGAAGGAGCGACCCACCTTGTTGCCGCTGCTCGGGGAATCAAACAGGCTCACCGCCGGGTTCTGCCATTGCAGATCATACAACTGGGCAAGCGTTGCGACTCCGCCGCGCAGAGCCGGGTGGGTGGTCACATCCTTGATCTGCTCGCCGTGATACCACAGCGTCGGTGGCCGCTCGCGCAGCCGCTGCAGAACCTGCTCGCCGCGCCGCGCGCCACGCGCCGCCGGAGGCTTGTTTGGTATCGCTCCCACCTGTTGCTCTCCCGCTATGATGGTTCCTGACCGCCCACGCTGGCCAGGTGCGCCTCGCGCAGGTCGAACTCGCGTTCGACGCGCCGGCGCGCATCGTCCTTCAGATCCCCGGTCCGATAGGTGGCGTTGATGTGCTCGCGCTCCGTGGCGATCAATTGCAGTTCCACGGCGTCGCGCTGCGTGATCAGCGCCGTATGCGAATCATCGCTGTCACCGCGGTATTCGACGTGGCGCAGGCGCTCACGGTACAGCTGCCGCACCGGTGCCAGCACCTCTTCAGTCAGCTTGCCCTGCCCGGCGAGCTCCTCCAGTTTGCCCAGGGCCGCCTTGATGGCGGCTCGCCGTGCCTTGAATTCGTCCATGAGGTCGCGGGAGTGCTCGCGTCGACCCGCATGGGCCAGTCCGAGCCAGGTGATGACTCCCGGAAAGGCCAGTCCCTGCCCCACCAGAGTGACCAGGATCACCGCGAAAGTCAGGAACAGAATCAGATCGCGCGCCGGAAAGGCTGCGCCGCTGTCTATCAGCACCGGCAGCGACAGGGCTGCGGCCAGGGAGACCACGCCACGGATTCCGGTGAACGCCAGCGTGAAAGCGTGCTGCCAGGACACCGCTTGGCTTACGGCCTCGTTCCTTTGGCGGCCCAGAACCATCAGGTAGGCCGCCGGGAAGATCCACAGGAAGCGCGCGCCAATGACCACGGCGCTGACGATGCCGGCGGCCATTGCCAGATCCCAGGTGGAGTAACCGGCGATGCCCAAGACGATGGATCGCGCCTGAAGTCCGGTCACCAGAAATACCAGGCCTTCCACGATGTAGATCAGAAAGTCCCAGAAGAACACACCCTGCAGGCGTGTTGCCGAACTGATCAGTCGCTGGCCATTCCAGCTCACGTACAGGCCGCAGGCGACGGTGGCCAGCACGCCCGAGCCGCCGAGATGTTCGGGCGGCCAGAAGGCGACGAACGGAGTCAGCAGCGACAGGGTCACTTCTATATGGGTATCGCGGGCCCAATGACGCAGATGCAGCATCAGCCAGCCCACTGCGACACCCCATAACACCTCGCCCACCATGATCAGCGAAAACAGTGCCGAGGCGTGGCTGAGCGAGACACTGCCGGCACTCACCGCGACCACCGCAAAGCGATAGACCACCAGGGCCGTCGCGTCGTTCGCCAGGCCTTCGCCCTCCAGAATGGTGAGAATGCGCCGTGGAATCTGCAGCCGCCGCGCAATCGACAGCGGCGCCACGGCGTCCGGCGGCGACACGATGGCGCCCACCGTAAATCCCACCGGCCAGGACAGCTTCAGCCACAGATGGCAGGCGGCCGCCACCAGCACCGTCGTGAACAGCACGCAACCGATCGCCAGCAGTGAAATGCCGCCCAGGTTGGCCCGGAAGTCCTTCCAGCTCATGGAAAAGGAGGCTTGGTAAATGAACAGCGGCAGGATGACCAGCAGCACCAGCTCGGGCGCAAGGCTCACGAGGGGCAGCTTCGGGATCAGGGCCAGCACCACCCCCGTCATGACCAGCAGGATGGAAGACGGGACCTTAAGCCGGATGGCGACGGCCTCCACGCAGGCGATGACCGCCAGCAGCACGACGAGCAATTGCAGCGTCTGAATCATAAGATGTCGGTCAGCGGCCCCGGGCCAGCATATCAGGCACTTGTCGGGGGGTAGACGATTGGGTGGCCGGTGGGTCAACCTGACACTTGCCGGAACGTTAAGCCCTCGTTGGGTGCCGATTTTGGCAGGAGTAACTCATGGACAGGCTTACGGTTTTGATCTGCGCAGCGGGCGGCATGGGGCTGGTCGGGTGCACGGGGATTCCAGTCAGGACGGATCAGAACTCCCAGCTTCTGGCGACGGTGCACTGCCAGTCCGTCGCCTGGGCGGGTGGTTTCAGGGGAAACAGCCCCCTGCGCACTACCATTGCCAATCCATTGAATGAGGCCCGGTTGCGCGATGCCATCGCGGCGAACCTCCAAGGCGCAGGTATCACTCTGGTGGATGGGCCGGCCCCGGCTCCCGGTGTCAATCCCACGGGCGCCGCACCGGCGTCCGCCCCGGCCGTCCAGTGCCTGATCGGCTATGGCATAGGCCGCTCGCGCGATGTAGATGCGGTATACCCCGAGGGCTGGGTCTACGGCGCGGGATACTGGGGCCGACGCTGGGGACCGGGTTGGGGTTGGGGCTGGGGTTGGGACGCGCCTTATGTGTACAACCAGAGCTACATCACCGTGGATCTGTACGACGCCGCCTCACGCATGCCGATCTGGCATGCCTCCGCCGAACAGAGTCTCAGTGGCCTGACGGGAGATGCCGCCGCCCAACGCATTCGCGCCGCGGTCAATGCCATTTTCCTGAAGTTTCCGAAGTAGCGCGAAGCGCTATCCGCCCTGCATGAGCACCGTGCCGACCAGCAGGTCGGCACGGTTCGCCCGGGGGCCCACCAGTATTTCCGCCACGCCGGATTCGAACACCGGGCTTAGATCCGTTCCCAGAAACTGCAGTCGCTGCGCGGGCACCGCGATGCTGACCGTACCGGTCTTACCCGGTGGCAGTTCCAGGCGGCCGAAACCAGCCAGCCGCAGCAAGGGGGGTGAAACGGTGGCCACGACATCATGGGTGAATACGAGCACCGTCTCGCAGGCCGTGCGCGCGCCCTCATTGGTCAGATCTACCTGTACCTGAAGTGTCCCGCGCACATCGATCGCCTGCGGCGTCAGCCGCAGGTTCGAATAGCGAAAGGCGCCGTAGGTCAGCCCGTGACCGAACGCGAACAGGGGCTCGTTGGGCGAATCCAGGTATTTGCTGGTGAACTTGTCTGACGGGTTGGCCGGGCGACCCGTGCGTCGCTCACCGTAAAATATCGGGATCTGTCCGACCGAGCGCGGCCAGCAGATCACCGTGCGGCCGCTGGGCGAAACCTTGCCCAGCACCACATCCGCGATGGCGCTACCGGCTTCACAACCCGGAAACCAGGCCGCGATCAGCGCCTCGCTCTGATCCACCAACTCAGGCACGGCCAGCGGCCGGCCGGAAAACAGCAGCACCGCACAGGGCTTGCCGAGGAAGTGCGCCCGCGTAAGCACCGCCGTGGCGAGGGCCGCCTGCGCTCCCGGCAGGCCCAGGTGCGCCCGGCTGGCCGCCTCCCCGCTCATCACCGCGGCCTCTCCCAGGCACAGCAGGATGCTGTCGGCCTGATCCACCAACGCCACCGCGGCCGGGATGCCGGAGGTGTCATCCTCCTCGATACTGACACCGGCCGCGTGAGCCACCTTGGCGTCCGGTAGCGCGGCACGCATTCCGGCAAGAACACTGACGTGATTCTCGGCCACCCCGGCAGCCGGCCAGGGTCCCCGCATTTCCACAGCGGCGTCGGCCAGAGGTCCGATCACGGCCAGGGATTTCAACGGTGTCCTGAACGGCAGGACGTTGTGGTCGTTCTTCAGCAGCACCAGCGACTGGGCCCCGACTTTGCGCGCCAGTGCGCGCCGCCGGGCGATGGTTGCCTCGGTTTCGTGCCGATGGCAGCGCCCGTAGGGATCATCGAACAGTCCCAGCTGTTCCTTCAGGCGCAGCACCCGGCGCACGGCCATGTCAATCTGATCCATGCTGACCAGGCCGCGCTCCAGTGCAATGGGCAGACCGTGTCGATAGGCATCCGCCATCATGTCCACATCGACGCCGGCATGCAGGGCGAGCGCCGCCGCCTGCGGCAGGTCGGCCGCCACACCATGATTGAGCAGCTCGCGAATAGCGTTGTAGTCGCTGATGATGACGCCTTCAAACCCGGTGCGCCCGCGCAGCCAGTCGCGCAGCAGCGCCGTGTGCGCTGTCATCGGAATGCCCGCAAGGTCGGTAAAGGCCGGCATGACGGTGGCCACGCCGGCCCGTACGGCCGCTTCGAAGGGCGGCAGATGAACCTCGTGCAAGGTCCGCTCGGAAATATCCACCGAGGCATACTCACGCCCCGCCAGCACCGGCGCATAGGCGACGAAATGTTTGGCACAGGCGGCGAGTGCATCCGCAGCCGCCAGGGTTGGGCCCTGAAAGCCGCGCACCTTGGCGGCCGCCATCTCAACCGCCAGGAATGAATCCTCGCCCGAGCCTTCCACCGTGCGGCCCCAGCGTGGATCACGCGACACATCGAGCATCGGTGCGAAGGTCAGCGCCAGACCATCTGCAGCGCCCTCGCTGGCAGCTTCGCGCGCGGTGGCCTCCCAGAGCAGCGGATCAAAGATCCCGGCCTCGGCCAGCGGCACCGGGAACAAGGATCGATGCCCGTGAATGATGTCCAGCCCGATCAGCAGCGGGATCTTCAGCCGCGACTGTTCCACCGCCAGGCGCTGGATCTCGTGCACCGGGCCGGGGCCGACCATGTTCAGCAGGTTGCCGATCTCACCGCTGCGGATCGACGCGGTGGAGTCTCCGGCAATGACCGGGCCGGTGACCGTGAAGGAGGCTGCCGTCATGGTCATCTGGCCCAGCTTCTCAGCCAGGGTCATGCTGGCGATCAGGGTCTCGATCCGGCTCATCAATGCCACTCCGCCGCATGCAGTAAAATGAACCGATAGAATACAGGATGCCCAACGTGCCCAAGCCCCCCGCTGCCCGATCCGCACGTACCCCCCGGCGCGCACGCGTACCCGGGCCGGCCGAGCTTGCCGACCTGCCCGATGATGAGCTGCTCGAACAGGTGCAACGGCAGACCTTCCGCTTCTTCTGGGAGGCCGGTCACCCGGTCAGCGGCCTCATCCCGGACCGCTGCACCCGGACCGAAGGCCCCCCCGATGACCGGATTGCGGTCGGCGGCACCGGCTTTGGACTGATGTGCATCATCGTGGCAGTGGAGCGCGGCTGGATCACTCGGGCCGCCGCGGTCACGCGTATTGGCGCCATGCTCGAGGTGCTGTTCCGCGCGCCCTGCTATCACGGGGCCTATCCGCACTTCCTGAATGGACGGACCGGGGCCACCATCCCATTTTTCCGCAAGGATGATGCGGCGGATCTGGTCGAAACCTCGTTCCTGTGCATGGGCCTGCTGTGCGCGCGACAGTACTTCGACGCCGACAATCCCGCCGAGGGCCAGCTGCGCGGCCGCGCCAATGGCATTTGGGAAGAAGTGGAATGGACCTGGTTCACTCAGGACCAGCGTCGTCTGCTGTACTGGCATTGGAGCCCCAACAACGGCTGGGCCATGGATCATGAGATTCGCGGCTGGAACGAGTGCCTCATCACCTATGTGCTGGCGGCCTCCGCACCACGCTACCCGGTGGACGCGCCGGTCTATCACCGCGGTTTTGCCGCGAGCCGGGACTTTCTCAACGGCAAGTCCTATTACGACATCATGCTGACGCTGGGACTGCCCTATGGCGGTCCGCTGTTCTTCAGCCACTACTCCTTCTGCGGCCTGGATCCCCACGGCCTCAAGGACACGTATGCCGACTACTGGCAGCAGAATCTCGCGCATGTGCGCATCAATCACGCCCATTGCACCAGGAACCCTCAGGGGCACCTGGGCTACAGCGCAGACTGCTGGGGGCTGACGGCCAGCGATGACCCTGATGGCTACGCGGTACACGACCCGGTCAATGACAATGGTACCCTCTCGCCCACGGCGGCGCTGTCGAGCCTGCCGTACACTCCGCGCGAATCCCTGGCCGCCATGCGCCATTTCCTCAGACGCCATGGCGACAAGGTATGGGGACGCTACGGCTTCGTGGACGCCTTTTGCGAACGCCGCGGGTGGTTTGCCGACACCTTTCTGGCCATTGATCAGGGGCCCATCATCATCATGATCGAGAACCATCGCTCCGGGCTTTTATGGCGGCTGTTCATGGCGGTGCCTGAAGTGCGCAACGGCCTGCTCAAACTGGGCTTCAGCAGCCCGCGACTGCGCACACAGCGTTGAATACCGCACCCGACGCCGAGACTGAGGGCGCCGGTCTCGAGGACTGGATCGAGGCCCAATACCATCACAGCGCACAGCGGATGCTGCGCGGTATCTCGGCCACTGACATTCTCAAGCATCGTCCGGGTTTCGGACAGACCATCCAGGCCCAGGTCGGTTCGGTCGTGGCCTCTCCGGTACTGGCTGCCTACGACCCGGATCCTGATTATTTCTTCCACTGGTACCGGGATTCAGCGGTGGTCATGGATGCGCTGCGCCTGCTCCATGAGGGCGACACGCTGGGGGATGAGGCGCTGCAGCTGTTTGCGCAGTTCGTGCACTTCAGCCTCGGGCTCGACGCAGTGGATGGTCGCAGGCTGGTTGAGCAGCCGCAATGGCGCGAGCGCGTGCAGCCCGGGTTTGTGCAATACCTGCGGCAGGATGCGGACCTGACCCAAGTACATGGTGAGCGCATCCGCGGCGAAACCCGCCTCAATGCCGATGGCTCGCTGGACATTTCAAGCTGGCCGCGGCCGCAGCATGATGGCATTGCCACGCGGGCGCTGACGCTGAGGCGCTGGCTGGCGCTGCCGAAACTGGAGCCGGCCCTGCGCGAGGCGGCGACACGCTTGCTGAACGCGGATTTGGACTACACGCGCCGTCATTGGCCCGAGCCTTCCTACGACATCTGGGAAGAGGACCTGGGGCTGCATTACTACACGCTGTGCACCGCCGCGGCGGCGCTGGGCGAGGATCCGCTCTGCGCATCGATCTACAAGATGCTCGATGGTTTCTGGGATGGCGCCCAAGGCCATTACCGCTCGCGGACACTGTCCAGCGGCGCGGCCTCCCCCAAACAGCTGGATATCGCGGTGATCCTCGCGGCGGTCCATACGGATCTGCCCGGGGTGCGCCATTCCCCGGGGGACCCGCGCATGCATGCGACCCTGACGCGCCTTGAGCAACTCTTCGCCGATCAATACCTCATCAATGAGCGCCGGCCGGTCGGATCCGGTCCGGCCATGGGTCGCTATGCAGGCGATGTCTATTATTCGGGCGGGGCTTACTATTTTTCGACCCTGGGAGCGGCGCAGCTGTGCTACCTCGCCGCCTGCCGGATGACTGCCGAGCTGGCACAACCCTGGCTGCAGCGCGGTGATGCATTTCTCAATACTGTCCGCGCCTTCACGCCCCCCAGCGGTGACCTGGCCGAACAGTTTGACCAGAAAACCGGCCTCCAGAGTTCGGCGCGGGATTTGACGTGGAGCTACGCGGCTTTCATCAGCGCCACCGCGGCCCGCCGCCGGGCGTTGGCCACAAACCTTACAAAATCTTGAACCTCGCCCGTGCACGATTGGTTGGGCCCTGCGTTTAATTGACTACAAGGCGCGCCAGGGGTGCGTCATGTCACATTGAGGTCTCCCATGCGAAACTTTGAAGGTTACATCCGCAATCTGGCCCTTGCAGCGGCCGTGGCGTTCACGGTCAGCGCCTGCGTGGTGGTTCCCGCCCGTGGTTATTACGCCGGCGGCGGCTATTACACGGGTGCGGTCACGATCGCACCGCCTGCGCCGCAGGTGGAGGTCTATGGCGCCCCGCCTGTGGCCGGCTATGTCTGGCTGGGCGGCTACTGGAACTGGGTGGGCGGCCGCCACGTCTGGGTGGCAGGCCGTTGGTCCGCGCCGCGCCCGGGATACCGCTGGGCACCCGCCCACTGGGAACACCGCGGTGATGGTTGGCACATGACCGGCGGAATCTGGGTCCGTCGCTGATCCTGATCCGCTGCGCGTGGCCCGTTCGGGGTAACCCGGCGGGCCACCTTTCAATGCGTGGCCGCGCCCGGCCTACCTCCGATATTCCTACGAGAAACACCGCATAAAGCCACTTGATTGCGTGGCCGAAACCGGTGCGGCGCGAGCAGCGCGGCGCCGCGCCATCCCATGATGCATTATAAGGCCCGATGGACGGCGCGACCCATACTGACAAGGACCAGGGTGATGCCAACCCCGGGCTGGTCTCCCAGCTCGCGGGGCTGACGCGCGCCACCTTTACCGGCCGCGTCGGCAAGAAAGTCATTGCGCTGCTGCTGGCGGCCTTCGCGGTCATTGGCGCCACCGCCTACTTTCAGATTCGCCTCAACCTCTGGAACAAGCCCTTCTATGACGCGCTGTCGCGCCGCGATCTGCACGATTTCATGGTGCAGCTGGGAGTCTTTTTCATCCTCGCCGCATGGCTGACCGTGCTCAATGTGGCCCAGCGCTGGATCGGAGAAACCCTGAAGCTGAAGTTGCGCGAAGCCCTGGCGATGGATCTGCTGGAGCATTGGCTTCAGCCACGGCGCGCCTTCTGGCTCGCCAGTGCCGGCGCCATGGGCGAAAACCCGGATCAGCGCATGCACGAGGATGCACGACATCTGTGCGAGCTGACTTCGGATCTGGGACTGGCGCTGCTGCAGTCGAGCATCCTGCTGGTGTCATTTTCCGGGGTGCTGTGGGTACTTTCCAGCGCCTTCGTGTTCCGCATCGGGGAGCACGACTATGCCGTGCCAGGCTTCATGCTCTGGGCCGCCATCATCTACGCCCTGACCGGTTCCCTGATCAGTTACTGGGTGGGTCATGGACTGATCGCCCGCAACGCCTTTCGCTATGCGCGCGAGGCGGATTTCCGCGTGGCACTGGTGCGGGTGAATGAACACCTGGACGACATCACTCTGGCGGGCGGTGAGGCCGATGAACTGCGGCGGATCGAAACGCATCTGGACAACGTCCTGGCAGCCACCCGCAGGATCGTCTCCGGGCTGACCAACCTGACCTGGGTGACGGCAGGCTTCGGCTGGATCACCAATGTCGCGCCCATCCTGGTGGCGGCGCCGCTGTATTTCACGGGCAAGATTTCCTTCGGCGGCCTGATGATGGCGGCCGCGGCCTTCACCCAGGCCCAATCCTCGCTGCGCTGGTTCGTCGACAATTTCAGCACCATCGCCGACTGGCGCGCCACGCTGCTGCGCGTGGCAAGCTTCCGCGATGCGCTGGTGAATCCACGCGTCATCGAAGTGTACGATTCCAAGATCCAGTACCAGTTCGGCGATGCCGGTACCGTCACGATCGACAACCTCGTGATTCAATCCAGCGCCGGTGAGGACGGCCTGCAGGAACCCCACGTCGTGGTCCATGCCGGCGAGCGCGTGATCATCGCCGGCGCGCCGGGCACCAATCGCACCCAGCTGTTCCGTGCCCTGGCGGGCCTGTGGCCCTGGGGGCACGGCCAGATTACCCGGCCGCAGGGCGAGGTGGTTCAGTTCGTGCCGCGCGGTTCACCCTACCTGCCGCGCGGCACGCTGCGCGAGGTCCTGGCCTATCCGCAGAAGATCACCGAATTCAAGCCCGAGGCGTTTGAACAGGCCCTGCGGCGCATGAAATTGAAGCGCCTGCTGCCGCTACTGGACGAAGTCCACCGCTGGGACCGGGAACTGAATTCGGAGGAACAGGTCGCCGTCGCTCTGGCGCGAGTAGTGGTCCATGTGCCCAACTGGGTGCTGATGGATGGAACACTCTCCACCCTCCCCGATGAATTTCTGGAGCGCATCTCCGATGCCTTGGAGAATGAGCTCAAATACACCGCCGTGGTTCACATCGGACCGGTGGCGCAGGTGGTGGATCACCTGTTCCGCCGCGTGGTGCACCTGGTGAAGCTGACCGACACCGGGCCGGCGCAGACCGCGGAAACCAGGATTCTGCCCCAGGATGCCGCTCCATGAGCCTGCGACTGCCGATACTGTGGGTGGTGCTTCTTGACCTGCTGCTGTGGGCAGGCCTGGCGCAGGCGCAGGGGCAGCCGCAGGATCTGGACTTTCATGCACCGGCCAGTACCAATGACCCGGCACTCACCGCCACCATGCGCGACCTCGCGGTGCGGGTGCTGCCCGTGTACCAGGAGGCCGATGCAACCCGCTATCTGAACAACCTCTCGGCGCTGCAGCTGGTCGCCGGCAGCATCGACTCGGCCTGGACGACCCGCCAGTCGCTGCTGGAGCGGCGCCGCCCGCAGGAGGCCGGCAAACCAGTGCGCCCCGCCGTGGTCTATGACCTGTACATGCGTGCCCGGGCGCTGGCCGCCCAGGGCCCGATGTCCTTCGCCGAGGCCTATGCGCGCGCCTACCAGCAGACCCTGCCGCCGTTGTCTGACCTCGATGCCTTCACCCTCAATGGCTGGCTCACGCGGCCCGTATACCAGTTCCGCGAAGCGCTGCAGCACTCGCTGGACCAGGCGCGGCAGCAGCCGCGCATCAGCACCAACCACGCCATCGAACTGGTGTGGAACTATCTGGCATTTGACGCCTACCGCAGCTTCTCCACCGCGGCCACCGCGTTGATCCATGCCGATGACCAGCGCCGTTACGTGGTGGATGACAAAGTGATCATCATGACGCCCGACGGGGCGGAACTCGCAGCGCGGGTGATTCGGCCGCGCACCGGACCGGCGACGCTGCCAACCCTGCTGGAACTGACCCTGGGCGATGATCCCAACAGCGACCAGCGCGAGAACGCGGCCCATGGCTATGTGGGTGTGGTGGCCTATGTGCGCAGTCCGGCTGCCGGCCAGGTGCTGGTATTCGAACACGACGGCAAGGATGCCGCCGCCGTCATCGACTGGATCACCCACCAGAGCTGGAGCGACGGGCGGGTCGGCATGTTCGGCATGCGTTATAGCGGTTTCACCGCCTGGGCGGCGCTGCGCGAGCTGCCGCCGGCTCTGAAGGCGGTCGCCACCGCCGATGCCACCGCGCCGGGCATCGATTTCCCCATGCGCAATGGCATCTTCCGCTCCCAGGCCTATCGCTGGATCCAGGATGCCACGAACTCCGAGGTTCCCGATTACTCCAGCGAAAGCGAGGATGCCTCGTGGCATCTTCTGGAGAAGCGCTGGTATACCAGCGGCCAGCCGTACCGTGATCTGGATCGCATGGCCGGGCGCCCCAGTCCCATTTTTCAGCGCTGGCTGAGTCACCCGAGCTACGACTATTACTGGCACAGCATGGTGCCCTTCGGCGCCCAGTTCGCGCGCATCAAGATACCGGTGCTCAGCATCACCGGGTATTACTCCGCCGCCGAGTCCGGATCACTCTACTACTTCGACCAGCAGCTCAAGGCCAACCCCAAGGCGAATCACACCCTCATCATCGGCCCCTGGACGGACGGCAGCATCGACACCGGTCCGACGCCCGACCTGCGCGGGCTGGCCATCGATCCGGTGGCGCAGATGGACCTGGATGACCTTCGCTACCAGTGGTTCGACCAGATCTTCCGCCGTGGCCCATGGCCGGCCTTCGTCAAGGGGCGGGTCAATGTGCAGCTGGCCGGTGCCAATGACTGGCTGCCCGGTACCAGCCTTGAGTCGCTGGCCAATGGCAGCATGCGCTTCTACATGGACTCGCAAAGCCTGGATCCCCCTGCGCCCAAGGGCGGCAAGGCGGCGCCCGCCAACGGCGGACGCTACCGGCTGCTGCCGCGACGCAGCGCCCGCAAGCTGCCCGTGACGCAGATGGTGAGACTGGCCGATCGCAGCGATTCGGACTGGACGGCGCCGCCCAGTCTGGTGGTGAAGACGCTCAGCGAACTGGACACCCTGGTGCTGGTCAGCGATCCCCTGAGCCACGTGACGGACCTGGTGGGTACCCCGAAGCTGCACCTGGACTTCACACCCAACAAGTTCGACATGGACCTGGCCATCACTTTGTTTGAACAGCTGGCCAATGGTGATTATGTACAGCTTTACGGCCCTCCATACGAGTTCCGGGCCAGCTATGCCCAGGACCTCAGCCATCGGCATCTGCTGCAGGCCGGCGTGGAACAGCAGCTGGATGTGTCCTTGCACCAGGTGCTCGGACGGCGCCTGCAGGCCGGCAGCCGCCTCGTGATCACCATTGCCGTCAACAAGCGGCCGGACCGGCAGATCAACTACGGTACCGGTGGGGACGTCAGCGCTGAAACCGCGCAGGATGCGAAGATTCCGTTGCGGATCCGCTGGTACGGCGGGACCTATTTCGATCTGCCGGTGCACCACTGATTTTCGGACAGTGGAGCAGCCTGCGGATCAGGTGCCCGGACGTGGCGGATACGGCTGGCCGTTGACCGTTATCGTGCCGCGGGTGAAGGTCACATGCGCCGTCACTGCAGTGCCATCACGCTTGATGTAGCCCTGGTGTTCGAACGCGTCGATCTGGGCGGTCAGGGCGTCCTTGCGCACATTGTCTGCCATCAGCCGGGTGAGCAGCGCGACATCAATGCGAATATCGGCGACGACGCTCAGGTGCTGCATCAGAGCGGGCCGGACCTGCGCACCGTTCAGATCCTCGCGCTTGAGACCGGGGGCTGACGCCGTAGCCGAAAACCGCAACTCCCCTTCCGGCATCCTGAAGCCGATGCGGGAAATGTTCAGCACCGGCTCGTGCAGCAGCAGTTCGATGAAATCCTTCTCCATCTTCTGCAGCGCTGCTGCCGGTGAAGGTTGGGTTGATCCCGCGTTCACTCCCGATGCGCGCGCGTCCTTCATCATCGCCGCAAGCGTTGGGCCGTGCAGATGATCGAATGAGATGTCGTAGCCGGCCTGAGTGACGGACCACCCGGACGTCTGCACCGCGTCTGCTTCGAACTTTGCGCCGGAGTTGTAGAAGTCGCCGTCCGCGACGCTTTGCGCGTCGATCGATAGTCCCTGCACCTGACTCGGGCTGGAGGACGCCGCCGACTGCCACTTCACGGCCTTGATTTTCAGTGCAAACGGCCCCGTATAGAGTGTCTCGAGTGCGCGCTTCAGATCGGTACGCAGCTGCAAGCCGGTTATCGCGCCCTGGAATTTGGCTGACGTGATCTCGATGCTGTCCAGGGTCCCGTCAATCGAAGTGGATGACAGGCTGGCATTGGCGCGGGTGGTCGCGGCCAGGCCGTGCCAGCCGAACCGGGTGCCATCGGCAAGCCGCGCCTCAAAACCTGGACTTGACACCGTGGTCGCTACGCCACCGAGCCAGCCGAGCCGGCTTTGAATCCGGATCTGAGGTTCACCCCCGAGAAAGGTGCGCAGTTTCGCACTGATCTGACCCGGCAGTTCAATTTGCGTGGTGAAGGTCGCAAGCCCGATCGTCTTGAACTGCGGCAGGGGACCATGATGAATGGTATTGCGCACGGTCATGTGCAGCCCTGCCACGCTCGAAATCCCCGGCAGCGGCGCCAGAGCTTGCGCGGTCGAGGCGCCAAAGCCGTAAATCAGCTCTTCGGTGGCGCCATAGACACCCCGATGATATTGACGACTGATGAGTACGATGGATCCCGGATACTGGTCCATCACCAACTGCTCACGCTTGAGCAGTGACGCTTCAACCTGCAGCCCTATGAGCCACGCAACGCCCGGGTATGCGAGGCAGAGCACGACCAGGACGATAACGAGGATTCTTGTTGTTTTGTTCAATGACCGCCGCCTGGCATCTCCCCAGATACGCAGTTTAGCGAATCAGACCCCCGAACCTTGACATTGCCGTTTGCCGCAGTGCAGCCGGGCGGGTTTCAGGTGGTTCAGCTTTGGGCCGCACCAACTTTTGTACTGCAGCGCACGCATCGGCGTACAATGCCGCCCCCCTTTGCCCCGAGCACCCTCCGCCAGTGACCGATGATCCTAAAATAACCGGCTTTTCCGAGCTGGGATTGCCCGCGCCCCTACTGGAAGCATTGGCCGCGGTGGGCTATGAATCCCCCTCGCCGATCCAGAGCGAAACCATTCCCCGCATGCTCAAGGGAGAGGATGTAGTCGGGCAGGCCCAAACCGGTACCGGCAAGACCGCAGCGTTCGCCCTGCCCATTCTGGCCCGCATCGATGTATCGCAGAATGCCCCGCAATGCCTGGTGATGGTGCCGACACGTGAACTCGCCATCCAGGTCGCTGAAGCCTTCCAGAAATACGCGATCAGGATGCCAGGCTTCCATGTGCTGCCGATTTACGGCGGCCAGAGCTACACACCGCAGCTGAAGGGTCTGAAGCGCGGCGCGCACGTCATCGTGGCCACCCCGGGCCGCGTCATGGACCACATGAAGCGCGGTTCGCTGGATCTGTCTTCGCTGCGTTTTGTGGTGCTGGATGAAGGCGACGAAATGCTGCAGATGGGCTTCGTCGATGACATCGAATGGATCCTGACCCAGACCCCTCCGGGTCGTCAGATCGCGCTGTTCTCCGCCACCATGCCCAATGCCATCCGGCGCATCGCGCAGAAGCACATGCGCAATCCGGCCGAGATCACCATCCGCCAGCAGACCTCCACGGCCCCGCTCATCCGCCAGCGCTATTGGCTGGTGAGCGGCCTGCACAAGCTGGATGCGCTGACGCGCATGCTGGAGGCAGAGCGCTTCGATGCCATGCTGGTGTTCGTGAGGACCAAGCTGGAAACCACGGATCTGGCGGAAAAACTCTGTGCCCGCGGCTTCAACGCCGCTGAACTCAACGGTGACATTCCTCAGGCGCAGCGCGAACGCACCATCTCCCGGCTGAAAAACCGGCAGTTGGATATCCTGGTTGCCACCGACGTTGCGGCGCGCGGAATCGATGTGGAGCGCATCTCGCACGTCGTCAACTACGACATCCCCTACGACTCGGAGACCTACACCCATCGCATCGGGCGCACCGGCCGGGCCGGCCGCTCGGGCGATGCCATCCTGTTCGTCGCGCCACGCGAGCGCAACATGCTGCGCATCATCGAACGGCACACGCGCCAGCCCATCGAGGCGATGAACCTGCCGACCATCAAGGATGTGAACACCCAGCGCATTGCCCGTTTCAAGGAGCGCATCACCGGCGCCCTGCAAAGCGGTGAAGCCAAGGCGTTCCAGCCGCTGCTCGAGCAGTTCGAGACCGAAGAGAATGTCCCCGCCATCGAAATCGCCGCGGCGCTCGCCAGCCTGATTCAGGGTTCCACCCCCTTTCTGCTCGAGAACCGGCCAGAGCCCCAACCCGGCAGTGCAAGCTCCGCGGAACATGGCCACCGGGACTCCCCTTCGCGGGACCGCCCGCAGCGTCCGGCGCGCCATGAGCGGCCCGAGCGTGGCGTGCGTTTCGAACGCGATCTGGATTCCGGCGGCCGTGGCCGGCGCGAGGTGGCACCGCCTCTTGAGACCTTCCGCATCGAGGTCGGGGCGGCCCATGGCGCACTGCCCGGCAACATCGTCGGTGCCATCGCCAACGAGGCCGGTGTGGATGGCCGCCACATCGGCCATATCGACATCCGCGAAGACCACAGCTTTGTGGACCTTCCGGTGGGCATGCCGGAGGACATTTTTCAGGAACTGCAGGCCGTCCAGATCCGTGGCAATCCGCTGCGCATCAGTCGCGCCGCAAAGCCCCCGCGTGCCGAGCGGGCGGCGAGCGAACGACCGAGTCGCCCCTTCAGCCCGACCTCGCGCAAGCCCGGCGGGCCCCGCAAGCCGCATCGCAAGACGCCCAAGTTCTAGTGATCCAGGCGTCCCACGGCCTCACCGATCCCGAAAGTCAGCGCCATCGCCAGCAGCCCCAGAACGGTGACCCGCAGTGCGCCGACGGACACCGAGGCGCCCCCCGCGCCTGCGGCGATGGCGCCAAGCGTCGCCAAAGCTGCCAGCGACAGCACCCCGATGGCCGGGATCATGAGTCCCATCGGCCAGAACATCGCAACCAGCACGGGCAACAGCGCGCCGCAGCCAAAGGACAGAGCTGAGGCCAGGGCAGCCTGCAGCGGGCGGGCCCGACCGCGCTCTGAGATCCCAAGCTCATCCAGAGCATGGGCCGCCAGGGCATCCTTGGCGGTCAGTTGCGTGGCAACCTGCTCGGCAAGCGCCGGGGTCAGACCGCGGCCCACGTAAATGGAGGCCAGCTCGGCATGCTCACCGGCGGCATCGGTCGCCAGTTCCTGGCGTTCCTTGCGCAGGTCCGCCTCTTCCGAATCCGCCTGGGAGCTGACCGAGACATATTCGCCGGCGGCCATGGAGGCGGCTCCTGCCACCATTCCGGCGATGCCCGCCACCACCAGCGGAGTGCGCCCGGCGTGCGCCGCCGCCACTCCCAGCAGCAGACCCGCCGTGGAAAGAATGCCGTCGTTGGCGCCCAGGACCGCCGCCCGGAGCCACCCAAGCCTTCCCACCCTGTGACGTTCTCTTCGATGTGCATGCATAGTCAATTAAGTATAACAATGCATCCCCTCATAACTTGGCAGGAGTGCGCGGATGTCGCAGAGCACGTGGTCGCTGGCGGTGTTGTTAGGGTCCGCCTGGTTGGGCACGACCCCCGTTGCACCCGCCGCAACGTCCCTGCCCGTGGCACCCGTCAAGGTCGATGCCGAAGTGCAGACATTGCTTCCCGGCCTGGAGACGCTGTACCAGGAAATCCACGAGCACCCGGAAATTGCGTTCCACGAAACCCGCACCGCCGCGGTGCTGGCTCATCAGATGCGTCGCCTGGGATTCACGGTGACCGAAGGCGTGGGTGGCACCGGGCTGGTGGCAATTTATGAAAACGGACCCGGTCCGACGGTGCTGGTGAGAACCGAACTGGACGCACTGCCCATGACGGAAGCCACCGGCCTGCCCTATGCCAGCCAGGACCCTAGCGCCGACCATAGCTGTGGTCATGACCTGCACATGGCCACCTGGGTCGGTACCGCCGCCACCCTTCTGGAATTCAAATCCGCCTGGCACGGGCGCCTGATGTTCATCGCTCAGCCCGCCGAGGAGACCGTCAGTGGCGCCAAGGCCATGCTCGCCGATGGCCTCTACAGCCGCTTCGGCAAGCCTGACTACGCGCTCGCCCTGCATGTGCGCAACAGCGCGGCGGGCCACCTCATCCTCAAGCCCGGCACCTGGACCTCCGCGGTGGACAATGTGCAGATCACCTTCAAGGGACGCGGTGCACACGGCTCCATGCCCAGCGAATCCATCGATCCTGTGGTGATGGCGGCGCACTTTGTCACTGATGTGCAAAGCGTCATCAGCCGCGAGAAGAACGCGGCACAGTTCGGCGTGATCACGGTCGGCAGTTTCCAGGCCGGCACCGTCGCCAACATCATCCCCGACACGGCGGTCCTGCAGCTCACCCTGCGCTCCTATGAACCGAAGGTGCGCTCGCTGCTACTGGACGGGGTGAAACGCACGGCCGCAGCGACCGCCGCCATGGCAAACGCCCCGGCCCCTGAAGTGACGATGACCGCAAGCTCAGCAGCTGTGGAGAATGACCCGGCGCTCACCGCACGGACCGGGGCGCTGTTCCAGCGCTTGTTCGGTGCCGATGTCGAGTTACAGCCGGCGGATGCCGAGCCGATTTCGGCCAGCGAAGACTTCTCCGAATTCGGCTCAACCGGCGTCCCGTCCATGGACTACACCCTCGGAGCCTACGATCCGAAGGTTCTGGCCGAGGATCAGGTCAAAGGCGTCCCGGTGCCAGTAAATCATTCCCCGCTGTTCGCGCCGGCCATGGAGCCGACCATCAGTGTGGGGGTCAAGGCCATGTCCTATGCCGTCCTGGATCTGCTGCAGAGGCGCTAAAAGCACTTGGGACGTACGCATTGCATGTTGTCTGCCAGCATGCGTACAATGCGCCCCCTCCTGGTGCGGGGTGGAGCAGTCTGGCAGCTCGTCGGGCTCATAACCCGAAGGTCGCAGGTTCAAATCCTGCCCCCGCTACCAAATTCTAGGCGTCTGAATTTACTGCTGTTCTGCCCTGCCAGTTCAAGCAATCCGGCCGCTGGAAACATGGCTCCGACTCTCGCCCCTGCTCGGACCACTGTCCCCTGTCCTCCTAGCATCTGTTGCACCAAGGTGCGCGCCTCCAAGACGCGATCACTGTCAGACATCAGCTTGCCTAGGTTACCGATCGCCGACCGGTAGCGTTCGACTTGGAGCTGAAACTCGCGGAACGCACCGGCAGTGTCCAGCTTGGCGGGCTTCGTCAGCTTGCGCCGCTTCATATCCAAGGCATTCATGGCAGCGTTTGCGACATCAGCGGACAATGCCCCGGACTTCAGCAGTCCCCTAAGCTGGGACTCCTGAGCGTCTATCGCTTTGCGTTCGTCAATGCAATTGATTGCATTGACATTGTTAAGTGCGCGACGCTGCCGGGCGATTTCGTCCGCATAGCCGGCTTTGGCGGCTTCGATTGCGGCCGGAGACAGTAGGTCAGTCTCCAAGTAATCCGTTATGGCCGCTTCGGCCCGCACCCGATTGACCCTCAGGACGTTGTCGCAGGCGGAAATTCCCCCATAGGTCCGGGTGCTGCACTGATAGCAACGGGCGTCGCCAGCAATGAACCGAGAACCGCAGTCCGCACAGACCAAGAGACCTGATAACAGGGTTCCAGCGTGGCGCCCTTTCTCCCCAAACCTCCGGCCTATACCCGACTCGCGGGCAGTCTGCTGCCTTGCCTTCGCCTTGTCCCATAGTGCCTGGGGGACGATCCGCAAGCGTTCGTCGGTGCTGACCACGTGTTGCGTGGCGTCAGATACTGGAATAGCCGTGCGGCGATTGGAGTCCGCAGCGGAGCGCTTCCATTGCAACCGACCCCATACCGTGCGGCCTATGTACCGCTCGTTATTCAGGATACCGTATCCGCGCCGCGTGTCTCCATGGATCGCTGACGCAACCCACTTCCCCCGCCGCTTCCCATGGCTTCCCGTGTCGGTCCGGTTCCACATCGCACCAGGGGACGGGATACCCTCTTCATTCAGCTTCGCAGCTATCCGCTTCGGTGAATGACCGTCCGCGTAGAGTTCGAAAATCTGACGCACGATCTTGGCTTGTGCTTCGTCAATCTCAATCTCACACGTCTGGGATTGGGCGGCAGGTATGTACCCGTAAGCTCTACCACCCGCCGACTTGCCCGACCGGGCTACACCCTCCTGTCCGCGCCGCGTTCTATACGACGCTTCCCGGCGCGCATGCTCAGCCACAGCCTGCTTAATCTGAATCACCAATCCCCAACCATCGCGGCGCGTGTCATCCCCAACACACGTCAGGCAGTGGACTCCCAAATCCTCAAGCTCCGCTGATCGCGGACCGAATTCGGCGCGGTTGCGCCACAGCCGGGAAATATCCTCTGTAACGATCACGTCAAACTGACGTTTGCGGGCAGCTTTAAGTAGAGCCTGATACCCAGGGCGGTCGGCGGTACCGCCCGACATAGCGGCATCCTGAAATCGACTGATAACAGTCAGTCCGGCTGCTTTGGCGATGCGTTCGCATTCCCGGAACTGATCGTCTACCGACGCGTCGCGTTGCTTCTCGGTGCTGAAGCGGGCGTATAGAGCTGCTTTCATGGTTGCATGCTCCCTATTCGATTAACTCAGGGTCCCAACCGCCGAACTGCCGTAGCAGCTCATTGGTCAGCCGTCCGGGCCGAAACCAGTTCTTCGCTTCTTCGATAGTCGCAAAGTCTTTCGCTTTGCCCCGCGCCCCCTTGCCGACGGATGCAGAGTGTTCAATGGTAGCGGTCAGCTCTTCAAGGAAGAGCAGAGCAGTTGCCGTGATTGCGTCTCCGTTGTCGCGCTTCGACGCGTAATACCTGATAAATGCCTTCTCAGCATCCGATGCGGCCACGTTGTCATGGCGTTCGTATGCCCGCAACAACTTCAGCCATGCAGGATGGTCAGTTCTAATTCCGTTCAACGCGTCTTTGACATTCATTAGCCTATCCGCGCTATACGCGTCCTGGTCGCTCTCGCTCCGAGCGTCTTGCGCGTTGTGCCACTCCGCGTGCACCCTGATATTGGTGAGCAGGTCGCGTTTAACCTGCTCTAAGGTGTCGATCGGGGGAATCCCGATCCGGTCATCCGCAATAGACGGCCGGCTGGAGAACTCCGCAATGAAGCGCCCGCCTCTCGTACGGTAGATAGCGGCACGGTGTGTTACCGCTGGTCCGGGGGATTCGACTTCAGCGACAATTTTTCCAACGAATTGCAGCGGCTTCTCGTCGTCGCGGACAAGAACAAAAACCGAGTATTCGCTTGGGGTATCGGAATCAGGGACGGACGAATGCCCGCCGTTCTTAGGCTTTGCCATGATTATCTCCAGTCTTCAACCCGGAAACCCGTCCGGCATCGGGCGCCACACACCTGTGTAGCAACGGTCGCACTATACACCGTCCGGCAAAACCCTGGTTTTACCCCCTCGTGGCAAGGCGTCCCCAAGTCATAAGTCGGTTTCCGTGGGCGGCTCGGTCGCGAGCGGTATTACGACGGCATAACTCGCTGTAACCTGTCTTGGTCCAGGATACCCGGGAACGTGAGGCATCTTCTTTACTTCCTCGAAGCATTCCGACTCGCTGCCAACGAACAGCGGTCCCATGAACTCACACCCGCCATCGGCGAAGTCGTGCCTCGCAATGATCTGATGGGTTTCTCGTTTAGCGTTGCTCATGATGCTCCTCGCCGCGTATCCGCGTTCTGGAAGTCAGAAATCGCTATTCCTTCGACATCCTGGCAGGCTATCTGGCGCCCGATCAATTCTGCAAGTCGAAGAGCAGCAGTCGCTCGCGCAGCGGCAGACTCTCGCACTGCCACAGTCGGATGGCCGGTTGGGAGTTGGGCGGGTTCGGTGTGCACGGGATCACTCGGAAGTGACCTCCATGCTGCAAAGCCGGGCGGTCGGAATGCCGGCAGGGCTCCCCGTAAGGGGAATCCAGAAGCTAGTGCTTATGCACCGCCCGGTCAAGGGCCGGTTAGAATCCTCTGACAAACGCAAATCCGCGGGACATCATGCGCTCTATCTATCGACTGTTGGCTACCACCACCCTCGCCTGTATCGCCGCCTACTGTCTCGCCGCCACGAGCAGCAAGCCTGTCCCAGCCCCGGATCAGCGCGGGACGGAACAGCAGCCGCTTGTAGTCAGGGCGCCGACTACCGAAGCGGCTAAAGCGACACAGGAACACGCTGCGGAACGGTCGCAGGGCAGCGCCGAAAGTTCTGCGGCCCGGGCTGAGGACAAGGCCGACAGAGCCGCAGAACGTGCTGAAGACGCTTCATCAAAGGACCGAGATTTCACCTTGGCGGTTGTCACGCTGATTCTCACCACAGTTGTCGGTGCGGCTACCGTCGCAATTCTTTGGGTCCAAGCCCGCGCATTCTGGAAACAGACTGAACAGCTAAAGGCGTCCGTCGCAGAAATGCAGACTGCCACAAGTGTAGCGAAGTCGGCGGCAGACAGCGCTAAGCAAGCTGCTGACGCCGCAGTTGCTTCTAATTCCTTGGGCCGAACTGCATTGATAGCCGATCAGCGCGCTTGGATCGCAATTCGTGGCGATTCCATGGCAAAAGGTATCGAGCGAGAGCCTAACGGCTGGCGATTGAAGTTGATGCTAATGGTTCAGAACACAGGCAAAACTCCGGCCCATAATGTTCAGCTCTTCTTGCAGATCATCCCGGCGCTACCCGGGGCCGCTATCGTATACGAGGATACACACGCGAAGCTGAGAAGAGAGGCAGTGACCAATGCACTTGATTGGCACGGCGAATTATTTTTCCCCGGGGACACGGCTAGAGGTCTTGAATGGGGTGTGCTGCTGGCCGATAGTCTGCTTGCTCCCTGGTATGCAACGGGTGTTAGTGCCTACCCCATCCTAGTATCTGGCTGTGTCTATTATTTCGCAGACGGATTAACGAAACCAAGAATGACCTCGTTCCTGGTCGGAATAGAGCAAGCCGGCGGAGGGCATGTCGTTCTTGCCCCTCATTCTCTGATTGGAACAACAATCCCCGCTGCTAGTCTTCGCACGATTAGAAGTAAAACAGGTTGGTCAGCTGACTAATCAGCGCGGACCCCTGACCTCCTGCCGAAGATCCCGCGCCAGTGGCCCGCAGATCTTGCCAATTCTCGCCGCCAGCTAGGCAATGTGTCGCCGTATGAGCAACTCGAATTCGTAGCGGTGGATTTCTTCGGCTTGAAATCAGCGGTCGGGTGCAAGCATCTGGTCTCACCTTCACTAACTTGACGGAACCGAACCTATTGCCTGCAAACGCTGCGCGACGGCTGGGACACGCGGGGACAGAAGGGACAAAAATAAAACCGCGACTTAGATCACATGCGCTGCTCTGGCGCGGCGACTCTTCTTCCGTTAAGGTTCTATCCAACGGCTCCGCGTCACCTTACCCCTACACTTCGACCAAAGCCGTTAGTTCGCTCGGCGCTGCGAAAACGCCCCAACCTGTGATTGCAATGAAAGACGACAAGTTTGTCGTCGGGGTGCTTTTCTATGTCGATGCGAAGACTAACCATGACTGAGAATCGAATTCTGCACGCGCTGCAAAAGCAGCCCGACCAGACTCTCCCAATCGAAACCATAGCCCAAGAAACCCGCCTGACGGTTAAGCGGGTGTATGTGCGGGGCCGGGAGCTGACGCACCTAAGCCTAGTGCGCCTGATCATGCATCGGGTCTATGCCGGCCCACACTCGACTACAAGCTACTTCCTGAAGCTTGAGCCTGCGGGGCCCGACGAAACGAAGATGGATGTTTTGAGCTGACCGAACTGTCGGGAGACAGAAAAAAGCCGCGGATAACTGGGCTCGTAACCCACCGCGGCATGCATTTCGGACGTGCCAAGACTAGCGCATTGCGCTCTGCCACGTCTATAGAATTTGAAACCGCGGCGTAAATAGCTTGACCGCGGAGGACGTGGTCGCCGATTCGAATTGAGTCGGTATGCGAGGTCCTGCCGGCCTTGACGGGTGCGTGAATAGGATCTGCCGTCTTGTAAATCTCGCGGGCCCCGACACTCAGGGTGATCCGATTTGCGCGGCCCGTTCATCAGGGCCGACCGGGGAAGCGCCAGCGATCCGGTCAAAAGCTGCGGGCTGAAAGTGCCCCGCAGGGGATAGCGCTCTGGTGGGGATCGGTCCAATCCGTCCCCGACAAGAAGATGCCCGGATTAAGAGGGCGTGGAGCTACCAGCCTAGGGTGATCCACGCAGGACCTTGATTATCAATGAACCATTGATAGAAGACAGGAGAGGATAGCGAGCACTACGGGGTATCCCGAACCCGCACTCCTTCTGTTCAGCACATACGACCACGATCAGCCCATGTAGTCCTGCGCCAGCTGATCCCAGCTGGTGTCCATCAACAAGCCGCCAACCGATTTGCCAATCTGGCGGGCGTCAGGCCCGGTTCTGGTGAACCACACAAACACCATCTCTGAGCCAGCGGCACCCGGGCGCTTGCGACCGGGGATAGTGTTGTTGCCTTGAATCGGAGCAGACTTTAGCCATACCAGATTGATCCATTCTGGAAACTGAACGCGCACACGGTTCCCCTCGGTGGCGAACTTCGGCACTCCGCTGGAAATTTGGCGAACTATTGATCCCCACGGCTGCGCCAGCCGTTCGATCTGCTCTGTCGTCGCCATGTACGCGCCGGACCTTGTAATTCTTTTGTACACGGCCATTGACATATTTTCGGGCCACTCGCTCTTCAGGAAATGGGCTTGGTAGCCGTACAGGCGCACTACTCGACCGTCGTGAAGGGCTATCGCGGACATGCGCAAAGCCTAGCGTAGAGAACCGACGGCCACCAAGGCCGCACGGGTAACAGGCATCCATCCAATCTTTAGGGTCTGACAACTGAATCCGGTTACCAGTCACTCAGTAGGTGCAGCTCTCACTGATTCACCCCCAGCTTTCAGCTATCAGCCGCGTCCAGGGCGCATGTTCCGATGCAACCGATGGATTTGACAAAGCATACGCGGGCCTAACCTAATTCACTGTTCTCGTTGAGATTAGTCACACCGACTGTCCACATTCTCCAGAATGTTGACACCTGCAAGCACTGTATGAAATGCTTGACGTATGGATACGGCAGCCAAGCGCACCGCAGTCACCTACTATCGCACCAGCTCTGCAACCAACGTCGGCGCTGACAAGGATTCACTCCCCCGGCAGCAAGATGCCGTACAGGCATACGCAGCGGCCAATGGGATCGAAGTGGTTCATGAGTTCTACGACGCGGCAGTAAGCGGAGCTGATCCGGTCATGAGTAGACCCGGCTTCGCTGACATGCTGGCCTACATGCTGGGCAACGGCGCCCGCACCGTGCTAGTGGAGAATGCCAGCCGATTTGCCCGCGACCTGGCGGTACAGATTGCCGGTCATGATTTGCTGAAGGGTCATGGCATTACGTTGGTGCCGGTGGACGCACCGAATCACTTTCTGGATGAAACGCCGACCGCGACCATGGTTCGCAGCATTCTAGGCGCAGTGTCTCAGTTTGAGAAAGAAGCGCTGGTCATGAAGCTACGCAAGGCACGTGAACGCAAGCGCCGGGACACAGGCAGATGCGAAGGCAATCCCGCCTGGAAACCTGTCCCTGAAGCCACTGTAAAAGCTGCCCGAGACGCGCATGGCCGCGGACTGACTCTGCGTGCTGTCTCTGCCGAACTCGCCGCCGCTGGCTTTGTAAGTCCTTCTGGGAAGGCTTACGGAGCACAGTCAGTCAAGCGGATGGTCACTCGACCCAGCTGATCGGTCCCAGCCAGCCCCGCATGCTGCAGGTGTAGGAAACGCCGATGGAAACCAGGGATAAGCGACTCCCCTGTGCCTTCGATTACCGAGCGCAGTTTGCATTGGGCCGCTCTACAGCACCTATTGACGGATTAACTTTCGTCGATAATTGCACGAAGCCCAATCGCTAGACACTGTCATTGCCAAGAGCGGGTCGCCGCCATGACAAACAGCAAGGGTTTGTTGGCTCTCTACTTGTACCGATGGTTTGGATGCCACATTCTGCAGGAAGTCGTATGAGGGTCGCCACATTGAATACAGCCCCGAAGAAACCCGAAGCGGAAGAAGCAACTCTGACGCAAGCTCAGTCGGCGGCACTCCCGCTGCTCGCGGCAGGCTCGAAGAAAAAGGACGCGGCAGCGGCGGCTGGAGTTTGCCCCCAGACGATTTCTGTGTGGATGCAGGAACCACATTTCTCGGCAGTTCTCCGTGAGCAGCGCGAGCACCTTACAGTTTTGGCTTCCGAACGGTTGCGTGAAGCGGCCGGTTCTGCGGTAGCGACGGTCTTGGAGCTGATGGAATCCGGCAGCGAGCCGATCAAATTCAAGGCCGCGACTTATATCCTAGACCGGATTGTTGTGCTCGCAGCCGCCGGTTCTCTCCCCGCGTTACAGGCGGGTAAGGACGACCCCCGCGAGTTTCTTGCTGCCCTCGGAGTAAATTACCGATGTTGAGTCGCGGCGCCCGCGCCGAACGGCAAGCTAACTTAAGGCTCTTGGAATCGTTGCGAGTCGAAATCGACGAGAAGCGCAAACAACTAGAGTCTCGGCATGCGGCCATCCCTGCTCTGACGGCCGCTCAAGCCGAACGGGTCGTAGCACGCATTGTGGCTATGTCCGCTGACGCGGTATGGGAGTACTTCCAGCCCTACCCGTTACGCATGGCGGGCAAGAACCCATTCTACTACTGCTACGGCCCGCCATGTGACACCCGACACGACGGCGACCCAGAGCTGGCTGCGGCAGTAGAGGCTGCAAACCTCGCTTTATGTGCCCATGACCATGTGTTGCTGGATCTCCGTATTGCTGAATTCTTTAACGGCTGCATCTCATGGACGGAATCGCGGGTTTCAGCCACGGAGTCAGCGCAGTCTGTCTTCGCCCTGGACATGTTCGCCTGCATGGTCTCAATTGCCAAAACAGACAGTTTCTATCGGTCACTTGAGGGGAAGGACGTCCGGGATCTCGATAGAGAGAATCTGCACAGCGTGAAAGCGGACTGGCTGTCATTCGTTCACCTCTCTGGCGAAACGGATGTCGAACCGAAGCGCCGCTTGGCGAGGGATTTGGCTGAAGGCCTGGTAACCAACCCGAAAGCTAACGGCAGCGCCGCCAATCAGTTCTATGCCAGGAGGGAAAGCGCGTTCCTGAAATAGAAGGATGGTCTCTGCTATCATCGCTGCAATCCGACCAGGAGCTACCTCGTGAACAATGGCCAACCGATTCGGCGCGACAGTGTGTGCGTAGTCAATACTGATGGCTCACTGTCCAACGCAGAGCTTCTTGAGCAAATGACCGAAGGCGTGGATGATCGGGACATTCGTGCAAAGACCCGCACGAAATTTCATGCCGCAGGGATACCGTCGGCAGCATTGAACAGATTGTTTCCAGATCTTGATCCGCTGCCGGAGGAGTAACCCGTCAATACCTACAGGACTCTGCCCCTAGACACGTTGGGCGGGCGCGATAGATTCTGGAAGATGGCCAGCAGCGTGTCGGATCGATACACCCAATCAGCATTCTGGGGGTGTAGATAACCGTTCGGAAAGCTAGCCGGCTTGGGATTGGAAGCGCTTCTGGTTGGCGACTAAAGGTCGCCGCTGTGCTCCTTGACAGAGTTGGCCGACGCATCCCTGTCAGCCTGGGTTGTGAAACTCAGAATACTACGCTCAATGTCTCCGGCATATTTCTGCAGAATGACGAAATTAGCCGCCGTATCCTTCCATGCGAAGTACTCGTTGTCGAAATTGGCACCCATCCTGTTCTGAACGGCTTGATGATTGTGGACGGCAGGGGAGCCAAGTTTTTCTACCACCGCTGTTTGCACCTGAGCAAAGCCAATCTCTGGGAAGGTGACGTTTATGCGCTGAACTATTCCATGCTCGTCAATGACGAGATTCAACTGGCCAAACACATCAGCAACGCTGGTCATGCCGTTGCAGACCTGCCAGTTGTGCGCTCCAATCCCGCATTTCACCTTTAGGACCGCGAAGGGACTGCCGTTTGGTGGCGAGAGCTTCTGCTCTACCTCAGCAGGTGTTGCAGGCCCGCCAAGAGTTATACCTTTCAGATCGAAGGCGGCTGGGCTGGCAACTCCACCGGTCGCAGCTTCCGCCCTACCCTTGGCAGCGTGCGTAGCCGCCACCTCTGAGGGGCGGCGGTTTTCAGCAGCCTCAAATTCCGAGTCAATCCGAGTGGCCAGAGCTGAAGCGCCCATCCGACCAAGTGTAGTTTCGTCGGCGACGAGCACGGCGCGGAGCCTTTCCAAATCTTCTGGCCATGCGGCGTTCTCAGCAATCGCTTGTCGATCCACGTCATACATCGCCTGAGCGTCAGACGTCGACAGCCTACCGACGCGTTTGCCGCACTGAATCCGGACCGAGGCGAGTAACCAATCGAGTTCGTGTAGCTTCTGGGCGGAGGTGAGTCTTTCAGTACAGGTCCCAAAATCGCCTGTAGATGCGCTCGTCAACGCGTCTTCGATTAGCATTTGGTACGGACGGGCGTCGCTGCAGGCAGCAGAGAGCGTCAGCATGGTGCCGTCTCGCAGTATCTTCAGTCGGACCAACCCTGATGGGGGTTGCTTGCGGAGTGCGTCGATGATGGGGGAGGCAGCTGAAGACGGCAGAGGCTCGTCCGCTACCTCCAGGACCTTGTCTCCGTACTTGAGGACGGCGTCGTGCGTTCCGGTGATGATATCGTGCCTGACATTCGGCGCGATCATGCATCGGGAGGCTTTCCATCCTGGTCCACTCATCACGTTTAGCAGCTGCTGCGCCCCCTGTTGGAATTGATCTGCCGTAGCGGCGTTAGAAGGTGCGCTGATGCCGCCTATTACACCGACGAGTATTGCGACCGTGACTAGCGACGCAACACCGGATTGGTAGAGGGTCCGGGTTAACCTGCGCGATGCCCGACTTGACTGTTTCATGACGCAGGAAGGCTCCGATACTTGTGCGCGTCCGGCGGGTCGCGCGCCAGGGTGTTCTGTCGCTACTTATAGTCTGTAGACCCAGAGTCGGCAACTTCGCAACATCCTGAGTGTGATTGGCGTCACCTCCGGGCAGTGCGAAAACCAAGTTCAAAGCTAAGAAGGACCCTTGCCGACAACATCAGAGCGCACCGGGCGGCTAAAGGGTTGTCGCAGGAGGCGCTGGCCGACGCCTGCGGTTTACACCGGACTTACATCGGTTCTGTCGAACGGTGCGAACGTAACGTTACCTTGAGCACTCTGGAGGTCCTGTCGGCCGCACTTAGCGTCTCTGTCCCGGAGCTGTTAACGAGGTCGTAGAGCATCGCTGGAAGGGCAGATATTCCCCTTGAGGTCTCTCTTGCGACCCCCAGGAGGAGGTCGGGAGTACCGGAAATAGCCTGCAGGTGGTCTGCTCGCTGAACCTGGCGCCTCCTTCCCGCCTGCGGAACATAGTTCACCCTGCCCTTCTTTCAAAGGCGGGCGTCGCACTGTGCGCTGGCTCACATCTACGTCACTGAGCAAGAGCGCTACGCCCTCGAGTGTGAAGCATTCGTCAGCTTCCGCTGTTGAACATAAATAGATTCCTTGGAACGTCGTGGTCTCTCCGCCGACGAGCACCGCGTTGCGCCCGCTCGATCATCGTGGAGACATTCGTGTTTCGATGCACTAGGACGGCTGTTCCAGATGAATCTCGCAGAAGCGATAGACAAGCTCCATGAACGGCTCCAAACCGCCTGCACGCCTCAAAAACAAAAGAGGTCGGAGAACCATTGGACAGCTCACACCTGGCAAGTGTTCTTTGAGGATCTCAACTGTCGCGCCATTCTGGATTCCAGTGGGAACTCGGCGAACGACAGGCCGGACGTGCAGGTCTGGTGCGCAAGTGAGAGCCCACACGGACCTGAACTTTGGATTGAAGCGCGATCTCCAGGCACGTTTTCTTCGAAGACGGGCATCAACCGCCTCCTCGGCGAGTTGCTTAGGAAATTAGATGCCTGCCTCCAGAGTAACGAGCCGGTGCCAGACGAAATACTCATAACGGATTTCTTCTCCCATTATCTTTGGCCAGTCGATCGGTTCCTGCGAATAATCGAATCCGGACGGACGCCAGAACGACCCTTAGGTCATCTGGGAGCGCCGGTCGCACTGTGGCGAACCATTGAAGGGCATTCATTCAAGGCGGATCTACGCGAAACCTTTGCGCGGTGGAGTTCGCTCTCGGACTTCAAATCAGAACACCAGTCGCGGCTGGATCTCGATTCCCTGATCAGGGCGCTGCTGAGTCTGTCCGCTGACTTTCGCAAGGGATATCTCCACGATGCTGTCGCGATGGTGGGAAATGACTCGGCTGTACGGCGGCTATTCGGAGAATGGATGGCTGCAGGTGGAGAGCTTGCTGTAAGCATGGTTGCCCCGGAAGCAGGAAAGCGAAATGTCGCGGCAGAGGAGGCGTTCGTCGAACTCTGCTTCCATTCTGTCGTCGTACGCTGCTTCATGATCAAGTGGTTTCTTGATCACGGCCATCTCGCCTCTACCGACTGCGCTCGCGATTGGGGCCTCCTGAACTCCCGCTCCCCTACAAGTCTAATACGAAAGGCAATCTGTCCAAGCGGTTCCACCGCCGCTGAGCGGTTGATCGG
Source organism: Steroidobacteraceae bacterium (assembly GCA_035487155.1). Classification (GTDB taxonomy): domain Bacteria; phylum Pseudomonadota; class Gammaproteobacteria; order Steroidobacterales; family Steroidobacteraceae; genus DAIDKA01. Next base: position 2,685 of record DATHMK010000010.1, on the reverse strand, counting down.
GCAGGTATTCCGAAGCACGAACGTGTATCTATGGATCCTCGAAGCTGCGCCGGCATCGCTATGGATCAAGATGAAGCAAGCATTCGCAAGGTACACTTTGGTTGCGGAACGCAGCGACATTCTTGGCGAGTTCTACCAGCGCTACATGCATCTGTTTGCAAAGCAGGCGCAGCTATTGCTCGGTCAGTTCTATACGCCCCATGTTCTCACTCGTGCGATGTGGAAACTTGTCGGTGAAGTACTGCGGAAGCGAGGAATATCGTTGCAGGACGAATCTTGTTTGGTCATAGATCCCTCTGTTGGCACGGGGACATTTCTTACTCAGGGATTGCGGTTGCTGTTGGATGGAGCCTGGGGCACCACTAATCGACTTTATGCAGGGCAAGAACTGGCTGCAATTGCATCCCGATTCACCGGATTTGAAGTAAATCCATTGAGCCGCGGGGTCGCCGTGGTTAACTGCTTGACTGAACTTCTCGCCCACTCATCCGACGGTTGCCAATCATTTGCCGGGAAAATCCGCGTCTTCGAGACCAACGCCTATGATGTGCCAGAGCGCCGCCAGCCCGATTTAATTCCCCTACGCAAGGCAAAAGGGACTAAGGATGAAGACTTCCTAGCCTGGAAGAAAGACATGGCCGCGGCAACTCAAGCCAAACAGAAAGAACAGTACAGGGTGGTTGTAGGTAACCCGCCGTGGAGGAATCCCTCGCCTGCTTGCAAGAACAAGCGTGTCCAAGATGTACTAAAGAATGAGGTGATGCCGTGGGCCTGGGAGTATCGAGGTCAGAAGCTCTCTTCGATTAAGGGCTGCATACACGGAGTTCGGGAGGACTATGCGTTCTTCATGGGGCTGGCAGTACGGTTGCTTCAGGAGCGCGGGCTGTTGGCCTATGTTACGAATGAGTCATGGCTTACTGCACCGACCTACACGCTCTTGCGAAAGTATCTGCTCGATCACTTTCAAATCCATGCCGTGCTCCGCATCGGGCCATACTTTGAGGGAGTCAAAGAAAGGGCCGCCGTAGTAGTGGCTGAAAAGGTCGCGAGTGAAAGTGCAGGTAGAGATCAAGAAATTCGTTATCTGGATTGGTCCGATCTGTCGAATTCCAATTGGTCGCGGAGCTGGATCAATGGAAAGCTAGAAACCCTAATACAGGGAGATCTTGGCCGTAATGCGTGGTCGAAGATCCACGCAGTCGGCTCCGACTGTAGAATTAGGGAGCGGTCTTCATGCTCATATTCGAACGATCTACCAAGTTGCATCGGTATCGAAGAAATCTTCAAGGTAGTGAACTCGGGCGCTCAAGCCGGATGTGGTCCCATATTCCTGAACGTGGACAAAACCACCTTAGAGAAGCGGATGCGCATGCTTTTTCGGGGTGACCACGACGAACTGGTAGAGCAAATATCTGATGAAGTACGTGGCGGGCGCCCGAAGGCCGTCCAACTGGTGCGCGAGCGCTTTCAGGCAATTGCGAAAACCGGGGCCATGTATGATCCGCGTGCCGTACGGTCAATACTCGCCCACTTTCCAAATCACGGGGACCCGAAGAAGAGAGGTTACTGCTATTTTGACTCGCAGATTTGGCTGTTTCCGAGAACCGAGCGGGTTTCCCCGGAAGTTCGCACGATTTGGGATTCTAAGCCTAAATTGATATTCCGCGACATGTATGACCCCTGCGACAAGCGAATTATCGGCGCCGTGGAAATGGACGGTTGCGTTATAGACAATCACCTATTCAACGGCGGAGTCTACGTAGCCGTGCCGAAGACCGACGCGGGCGCCTCCAATCTGACCGATCTGGGGAATCTGCTTCGAGAGAAATTCACTTCGGACACGGAATTCTTGAACTATTTGTCAGCAGTACTGAACTCGTCGCAGGTTCAAGAGTGGGGGAAGTCTAATCCGCTTGAAAGGGTAAAGATTCCAACCGGGATCGACGCGAAATTGGCGTGTAGGATGGCGAAGATCGAGCAAGCGAAGTCTCCACCATGGGCGCCCATTTCAGAGCCGGAATTAGCTCGAAAACGCCAGGCCGAGAGAATTGCGGACCTGTTCGAGACGGTGATCGAGGCTCTTGAGGAAGCTGCTTAACTAGTGCCTTTCTTCTGTATCGCTTCTCTCTGTCCCCCACGCGGCGATCTGCAATAACCGTACTGCGCCTTGACGACGCATTGAGTCGATGACGATCGAACAGTTCCGGCGTCAATACAACGAGGTCAGACCCCATTCCAGCCTCGGCGACCTGACGCCGGCCGAGTTTAAACAGCGACTGAGTTCAACAACCAACACTGAAACGGCCATTTCCTAAGTCACCAGTGGACCGAAGAAGGCCATCAGGTCAGTTGCCCTTTGGCGGCCCATAGGCGGCATCGTGCTGTGCCTTTGTACATTTAGGGCGCTCAGGTGTCGAGGTGTCGATGTTCCGTCATCGGTGCAGGAGCCGCCGTGACCATCACTGATAAACGTGCCGGCGCTCACAGCCGTCGTGGTGATTATTGCGAGAACGAGCAGTATTGCAGCGACGGGTTTGTGTGTTCTCTTTAAAGCAGCCGCCCCTGACCGCCCCCCGCTACAGATTCCCGCAAATCCAGTATGTGACCCCTACATCAGCGGGGACCGGCTGGCCACAATTCAGAAGTCTCCCGACAACAAGTTCCGCGCCCCCAGCTCCCCCCGAG
>DATHMK010000009.1:0-43545 GCA_035487155.1 Steroidobacteraceae bacterium | reverse complement strand
TAGTTCTGGCCGCCCAGCCGATGGGTCGCATCGATGGCGGCGCGCACCTGCGCGGCCGCCCAGGCGAACACTTCGGGGCTCGGGCTGGTGGAGGCACCCCCGGCATAGCGCGGATGGCTGAAGACATTGGCCGTGCCCCACAGCAGCTTGATGCCGGTCGCAGCCATCTTCTTGGCGATCGCCTCCTCGATGCGGCGCAGATTGCTGTTGTGATCCTTGATGGTGGTCGCCGTCGCCATGACATCCACGTCATGGAAGGTGAAATACGGAACCCCCAGGCGCGAGATGAAATCGAAGGCGGCCTCCAGTTTCTCCTCCGCCATCGCCTGGGTCACCGCGGCGCCCAGCCAAGGCCGGGTGAGCGTGCCCGCGCCAAAGATGTCGGCACCGGGCCAGTTGAAGGAGTGCCAGTAGCACACCGCGACCTTCAGCCATTCCTCCATGCGCTTGCCGAGCACCACGCGGTCCTTGTCATAGACGCGATAGGCGAACTCATTGCGGGTCTCGGGACCCTCGAAGCGAATGGGTTCAATGGTGGAGAAAATGCTCATGCGGCGGACTCCTGAAAAGAATGGCGAAGATCGCTATATAGACGCACGAAATGCCCGCGCCGCTGCGTGAGCAATGCGGCAAGGCGTGGATCCGGCGGGACGACCCGCACGACGGGGGGCAGCCGGCTCACCGCGGCCGGTGCTTCCCCGGTGGCGGCCATGCGCCCCAGGCGCGCGGCGCCCAGGGCCGCGCCGATCTCGCTGCCGGTGCGGTACGTCAGCGGACGGTTCAGAACGGCGGCCAGCAGCTGCCCCCAGTAGGGCAACCGCGCACCGCCTCCGGTCATGCTGATTTCGTCAATGTGGCCGCCACTTTCCAGGAGCACGTCAAGGCCGTCGGCGAACGCCAGAGCCACGCCCTCCAGAACGGCGCCGACCAGGTCCGCCGGCATGGTCTCATGCGTGAGGCCGTAGAACACCCCGCGCGCATGCGGATCATTGTGTGGCGTGCGCTCCCCTGAAAGGTAGGGCAGGAAGTACGGGGAGTGCGCATGCAGGCCCCGCGCCTGCGCTGCTTCCACCAGCTGCGGCAGGTCGGTCGCGCCCAGCAACTGCGCCACCCAGTCCAGCGCACTCGCCGCGGACAGCAGCACGGCCATCTGATGCCAGGTGCCGGGAATGGCATGACAGAAAGCATGCGCGGCGCGCTCCGGGTTCGGCCGGAAGCGGTCGGTGACCGCGAACAACACCCCGGAGGTGCCCAGCGACAGGAACGCCTGACCGGCCGCGATGATGCCCATGCCCACCGCGCTGGCCGCGTTGTCGCCGGCGCCGCCGGCGACGGGCACGCGGTTCATGCCCAGAAGCTCCGCGGCCTGCGAGGTCAACTGGCCCGATACCGCATTGCCCTCGACCAGCCGCGGCATGTTCGCGCGCGATAATCCGCTCGCAGCGAGCATGGGATCGGACCAGTCGCGACGCGCCACATCCAGCCAACCGGTGCCCGAGGCATCCGACATTTCCCCGACATGTTCCCCGGTGAGTTTCAGCCGCAGGAAGTCCTTGGGTAGCAGCACCGTGGCGATGCGCGCGAACAGCTGCGGCTCATGGCGCGCCACCCACAGCAGCTTCGGCGCCGTGAAACCGGGCATCATGATATTGCCGGTGATGGCGCGCGCGCGTGGCTCGCGCTGTTCAAGCTCCAGGCACTCGGCACCGGAGCGCCCGTCGTTCCACAATATGGCCGGGCGCAGCGGCCGATCCGCCGCATCGAGCAAGGTGGCGCCGTGCATCTGGCCGGAGAGGCCCACGGCCCGCACCGCGGCGCGTGCCGCCGCCGGCAGGCGCAGGATCGACTCGACCGTGGCGTTCCACCAGTGCACCGGGTCCTGCTCGGAGAACAGCGGCTGCGGTCGCGACACGGCCAGCGGCGCACTGGCCTGGGCGATGAGGGTTTCAGCGTCGTCCACGATGACGGCCTTGACGCTGGAGGTTCCCAGGTCCACGCCCAGATACATCTAAGCCTGCTCCACGGAAAATCTGACCTTCATCGCGACACTCTCGCCCGGTGCCAGTTGCGCCACGGCAGCTGAAGTGCGCTGCAACGCACCCGCCGCGGCGGTCTGCGGCTCAAGGCAGAAAAAATCGGCACTGGCAGGCGTATACACATGCAGTGAATGGGCTCCTGTGGCCTTCATCCTAAGGACCCGGTCGGGCCAGGTCATGACCGCCGTGCCGTCCCAGTGATCGAAACAATGATCCAGCTCCACGCGCGCGGCGCGCCGTGGCCGCTCGAACGACCAGTCCTGTGGCGTCATCACTTCCTGCACCGGCAGTGCCTGCGCATCCGTCAGCCACACCGTGCGCGCGCGCGCCTGGACCGTGACCGCCGCCGGTTGTGGAAAATAAGGATGCAACCCCAGCATCGCCGGCATGGTGCCGTCGGACTGATTGGCCACCGACAGTGTGATCTCCAGGCCATCGGCCAGCACCTGAAATTCCTGCAACGCGCGGTAGCGCCACGGCCAGTCGTCGCCGCCGCCGTCGAATGCCAGGGTTGCCCGCGCCTCGGCGCTGTGCTCGACCGTCCAGGCCGAGCGCCAGCCCTGCCCGTGCAGGGGATGCGGATCGCGATCCCAGTTGCGCCGCAGCCGCACCTCCTGAGCGTCAAAGGCAAAGCGACCCTCGGCGATGCGATTGGCGTAGGGCACCAGAGGAAAGCACGATGTGGACATCGGATCGGTGTCCGTGCTGGAAACGGCCGGGCGCAAAATGGCCATGCTGCGCCAGCTGAATTCGCGAATCGCGCCGCCGTGCGCCGCGTCCACCGCAACGCGGGTGTCGGCGTTCCGAAGCACCATGAGACGTTTTCCCCCTGGTCAATCGGCGGAGTGTACTTGGTAGCGCTACCATACCGCAAGCGTCCGCCGGTGACTTCTCAACGTGGGTCACAGTATTTTGCACGGCGCCCGGGCGGGTGCCTCAGGCGGGAGCGCTGGAGTCGCGTTTGACCAATTCAAACTTCATGATCTGCTCGCGCGCGCCAAGGGTGCGGCCCTCGCGCCGCTCCTGGATCTCAGAGAGCAGCATTTCGGTGGCCAGCCGCGCCATTTCGGCAACCGGCTGCAGCACCGTGGTCAGCGCCGGCCAGATGCTGGTCGCCAGCGGCGTGTCATCGAAGCCCACGATGCTCAGCTGCGAGGGCACGTCGAGGTTGAGGCGGTGGGCCACCGAGACCGCCGCGGCGGCCATGTCGTCGTTGCTGGCGAAGATGGCGCTGGGGCGCTCCGGTCCCAGCAGCAGCTGTTCGCTCGCCAGCAGGCCGGAACGGTAGGTGAAGGAGCCCTGCTTCACCCATTCGGTGCGCACTGGAATCTGCGCTTCGCGCAGTGCCGCCTTGTAGCCGGCGTAGCGTTCGGCGCTGGCACGGTGGTTCGGGGCGCCGCGAATGAAGCCGATGCGCCGATGGCCCAGAGAAATCAGGTAGCGCGTCATCGAGGCGGCCGCCTCGAACTCATCGATGTGCACCGTCAGGCCGCCGCCGTCCGGATGACCGGTGGCGACCACCACAAAGGGCAGATTGCGCGACCGCAGCGCCTCGATCATGACCCGCGAATCCGACAGCGGCGGCGTCAGGATGATGCCGCCGACGCCGTCGGCCACCAGCTTCTCCACCGCGGTGCGTTCATTGCGGGTACCGCACTTCTCCAGCAGGATCTGGCAACCGGCCTTGCGGCTGTGCTCCAGCACGCCCACCAGCAGTTCGTTCATGTAGGCGGCGCTGGGATTGTTGTACAGCAGTCCGATATGCACGGTTGCCGCGCGCGCCAGATTGCGGGCCGCGACATTCGGCGAGTAACCAAAGTGCTTGATGGCCGCCTCGACGCGTTTGCGCGTCTCGGGTTTGACGTTGGCATCGCCACTGATGACCCGGGACACCGTCATCGGTGAGACCCCGGCATGCTCGGCGACTTCGTGCATGGTTACCGCATTGCGGCCCCGCCGTTTAGACTTCTTCACAAGCCCTTCCCCTGCCCCAGCGTGCATGATACTTGAGTTCCCGCGCTCCCAACGGCACCGCTTGACAAGTTACCCTCCCGAGGGTGATGGTAGCGCTATCACCGCGTTATGTGGCCGGACGATTCGGGCGGCGGCCTGCGGGTATAGAAGATAGACTCAAGCCTGAATTTCAGAAGAACGTAGAGGGGGCTCTATGCACGCGGGTACCAACGACTCGACGCCTGGCTATGCCGACACGGCGCACGCCAACATGATGTTCGTGTTCGCCATCGTGGCGGTGGCGACCATCGGCGGATTCATGTTCGGCTATGACAGCGGCGTCATCAACGGTACGCAGGATGGGCTGCAGCAGGCCTTCTCGCTGACCAAATTTGAGACCGGATTCAATGTCGCGGCCCTGCTGGTCGGCTGCGCCGTCGGCGCCTTCATCGCCGGCCGGCTGGCCGATCTGATCGGACGGCGCACGGTGATGATCATCGCCGCCATCCTGTTCCTGGTGAGTGCGCTGGCGGCCGGTTATGCGCCGAGCTCCGTGATATTCATTGCCGCGCGCTTCATCGGCGGCCTCGGGGTCGGTGCGGCCAGCATCCTGTGCCCCGCCTACATCAGTGAAGTGACCCCGGCGCGCTCGCGCGGCAAGCTCGCCAGCCTGCAGCAGGTCATGATCATCATCGGCCTCACCGGCGCCTTCCTGGCCAACTATGTGCTCGCCAAGGTGTCCGGCGGCTCCACCGGAATCCTGTGGCTGGGCTTTCCGGCCTGGCGCTGGATGTTCTGGATGCAGGTGATCCCGGCGGCCATCTTCCTCATCATGCTGCTGATCATCCCGGAGAGTCCGCGTTTCCTGGTCTCGCGCGGCCGCCTGGCGCAGGCCGAGAAGGTGCTGGCGCGGATTTTCGGCGTGGCGGAGGCCAAGCGCAAAGTCGAGGAGATCACCAGGTCGCTGGCAACCGATCATCACCGACCCAAGCTGTCAGACCTGCTGGATGGCGCGGGCAAGGTGCGGCGCATCGTCTGGGTGGGCATCGGGCTGGCGGTGTTCCAGCAGCTCGTGGGCATCAACATCATTTTCTACTACGGCACCGTACTGTGGGAATCGGTGGGCTTCAGTGAGTCGGACTCACTGCTCATCAATGTGGTGTCGGGCGTGCTGTCGATCGGAGCCTGCATTTTCACCATCTTCACCGTCGATCGTATCGGGCGCAAGCCACTGCTCATCGTCGGCTCGATCGGCATGTTCCTGACGCTAAGCGCCATCGCCGGCTCCTTTGCCACCGGTTCGCTGGTCAACGGCACCCTGCAGCTGTCGCATCCGGCCGGCCTGGTGGCCCTCGTCAGCGCCAATCTGTACGTGATCTTCTTCAACCTCAGCTGGGGACCGGTGATGTGGATACTGCTGGGGGAAATGTTCCCCAATCAGATCCGCGGCTCTGGACTCGCCGTGGCGGGATTCGCGCAGTGGATCGCCAATTATGGAATCACCGTGAGCTTCCCGGTGATGGCCGCCTCGCTGGGCCTGGTGGTGACCTACGGCTTCTATGCCGCCTCGGCCCTGGTGTCATTCTTCTTCGTACGCGCCATGGTGCATGAGACCAAGGGCGTGGAACTGGAGCACATGCGAGGTTAGGCCGCGAGGTACCCGCGGCAGGCGGCGGTGAGGTACGCCAGGTCCGCGGGGGATGCGCTCCATTGCGGGAAACGGCCGCCGCGGCCAAACAGCGCCCCGGCGATCCCGTTCACGCCATGCTCGTGCCACAATGCGGCCAGCTCCGGCGCCGCCGGATCCTCCACGGTGCCGTAGTCCCCGCGCACGAAGGCGATCCAGGCGCCCAGCGCCTGCATGATGGCCGCGCAGCGTCGCCCCTGGGACTGCGCGCTGCGCAAAGTCTCCAGCCAGCGCTGCGGAATCTTCTGTGATCCATCCATGGCGATCTGCCGCAGCCGGTGCGGCCGGGCGCGATTGGCGAAGCGCGCCAGCAGCAGATCCGCATACGCCTCGAGGTCCTGTCCGGGCGCCGCCACGAAGCTGCGCGCGGCCTCCTCACGCATCAGCACATTGATCAGCGGCGCCAGTGAGGCATCGGCGATGGCCTCATCCACCCGCTCGTGGCCCAGCGCCAAGCCGATGTAGGCCAGTGCCGAATGCGCGCCGTTGAGCATGCGCAGCTTGGCGGTCTCATAGGGCGCTACCTTGCTGACGAACTGGGCGCCCCCTGCTTCCCAGGGCGGACGCGCGCCGGCGAAGCGATCCTCGATGACCCATTGGCGGAACGGCTCGGTCATCACCGCGGCCGCATCCTGCATCCCCAGCTGCTGCTGCAGCCATTGCAGATCCGTTGGCGTCGTCGCCGGCACGATCCGATCGACCATGCTCGCAGGACAGCGGCACTCATGCAGTACCCACGCCGCCAGGCCCGGATCGATGCGTTGCAGAAACTCCTGCAGCAGCCGTTCCAGCTGCGGCCCGTTGTCGGCAAGATTGTCGCAGCAAAGCAGGGTCACGCCCGCCAGGGCCTGCTGGCGCCGCAACGCCAGCGCCTGGCGCAGCAGCCCGTACAGGGTGTGGGTGCCGCCGGCAAGATCCGCCGCCACTGGCGCGGCGCTGGCATCCAGTGACTGATCGGTGCGGCGGTGATAGCCCTTTTCAGTGATGGTCAGGGTGACGATGCGGGTGTCGGCGGCGGCCAGCGCCTCGATGACGGCCTGCGGGTCCTGCGGCAGCACCAGCGCCTGGTGGATGGCGCCGATGAGACGGATCTCATCACCGGTGTTGCCCGACTGCGTGACGGTGTACAGGCCATTCTGGGGTTCGAGCTGCTCGCGCACCCGGGCGGCGCGCAGCGACACTCCGGTGATGCCCCAATCCCGGGCCCCCGCCGCCATGGCATCATCGGTGTAGACCGCCTGATGGGCGCGATGAAAGGCGCCCAGCCCCAGGTGCACGATGCCGCAGCGCTGCCCGGGCGGATAATCCGGGCGCCGCACCTGCTGCGGCAGCTGCTGCAGCGTGGCGCGGCTCAGACGGGTCGGTGGCGCACCGTTCAATGCGCTATACCGTGGTCCGGATCAGGCTGCGAGCGTCCCGGTGCATAACGAAACACCAGCGCCTCGTACCAGGCCAGGGGATGCTGCGGCGCTGCGATCCCGGCGGCCAGAGGCAGATGCGACTGACTCTGGAAGTAGGCGATGCAGGCATCGCGCCACCACTGGGCTTCATCCTGTTGTATCTGCAGGAACGCGGCCGTTTCCTGGAAGCGCTGCGGATCGATCCTATCCTTGAGCGAATCCCAGGTGCGGGCCATGGCGTGCACGGTGGCGACGCCGCGGGAGTAGCGGTAGGTCAGCTCATCCCACACGCTGCGGCCCGAGGCCAGTTTCAAGCTCCAGGGCACGTGATGAAACCACAGCAGGTACCTGGCATCGTCGCGGTTCGGATCGGCGAGGCGCCGCGCCACCTCGGGTGCGTAATCGGCCAGTGCATCGCTGCCCGTGACCGTGCGATCAAAGCCGATACCCTCGGCGCCGGCGTGGTGGTAGTAGACCGGGTTCCACTCGGGTCGCTTGAGATTGTCGATCCAGGGGCCAGGCCCATAGTGGTGTCCGGTCGCCATGATGTGCGCCAGACCCAGTGGCGTCATATAGTCCACCACCGCCTCGCGCGAGCCGAGCATCAAGTCCACCAGCGGTGTGACCACGGCCGGATCGGCGGAGAAGGTCATGCGCACCCAGTCGCCGGCAAGCTGCTTCGGATCCGCTTGCGGATCCCAGGCCAGGCGACCGAAGGCGTACCAATCGGCCTGATTGAAGATCGAGCCGGTCCAGTCGCGGTCCACGCCCACATTCGACACCCCGGCCATGCCGGTGAGCGTATGTCCCTCCAGCGACCCGTCGATGACATGCGCGACAGTGGAACCCGCGCCGTGGGCGAAGGTGTCCCACTGTAGCACCTGGGAGTACAGCGCCCCCAGATACACCAGGTGCGTGGAGAAGCCCAGATACTCCTTGGTCAGCTGCACTTCGAGCATTTCGTTCGTGTGCGGCAGCGCGCCGAACAGCGGATGGGCCGGTTCGCGCGGCTGGAAATCCAAGGGTCCGTTCTTGATCTGTACCAGGATATTGGGCGCGAACTGGCCGTCCAGTGGCTTGAACTCGGCGTAGGCCTGGCGGACCCGGTCCTGATTATTCTCCGAGGCATAGATGAAGGCGCGCCACATGAGCACGCCGCCATGCGGGGCGAGCGCCGCGGCAATCATGTTGGCGCCCTGCGCCTGAGTGAGATGGTAGTCACGCGGGCCGGGTTCCCCTTCGCTGTCAGCCTTGACCAGGAAGCCGCCGAAGTCCGGGATGGCGGTGTAGATTTCATCCACCTTGGCGTGCCACCAGGCGATCACCGCCGGATCGCGTGGATCGCCGGTCTTGGTCTGCCCCAGGTCCAGGGGGCTGTTGAACAACACCGACAGGTAGACATGGACCCCGTAAGGGCGCAGCACCGCCGCCAGGGCCGCGACTTTCGCGATCCACGGCGCGGTCAGATACACCGAACTGGCGTTCACGTTGTTGAGCACGGCGCCATTGATGCCCAGCGAAGCATCGGCGCGGGCGTAGTCGGTGTAACGCGGATCGAGGTAGCCCGGCAGGCGCCAGAAGTCCCAGATCGACTGGCCCGCGTAGCCGCGCTCGATGCTGCGATCCGGGTTGTCCCAGTGATCGAGCACGCGCAGCTTCAAGCGAGGCGCGTCATGGACGTCAAGGCCCGCCAGCGACTCGCGCCGCTGCATCAGACCCAGCAGACGAAAGCTGCCGTAAAGCAGGCCCACATCGGTGTTGGCGGCAATCAGCGTCACCGGATGTCCCTGCCACTGCGTCGACTGGAGCACGAAGCCTTCCGGCCCGGCGGCCGCCAGGCGCAGCGCAGCGGCACGCGCGGCGAGCTCGGCCGAGCTCTCCGGGGTCGCCAGCACAATGGCGCCATCGGCAACGGTCGGGGATTGCGCCGGGGCATTGCCCAGCATGCCCGTCAGGCCCCGGTCCAGCTCCGCCAGGGCGGCGGCCAGGATCGCGGAATGTCCGAAGGCGACAAGCTGCGTGGCGCGCGCGGCATAGCGGTCATGCGCGGGCTGCTCCACCGGGGTGTATCGCAGCCACAGCCGGTAGCCGTCCTCGGCGGCGGCTCCCGGCGCATGCCACACCACGACAGCGACCATGGCCGCCGCCAATGCCCGCCGGACGGCGCGGAGCCGTGGAAAAATCATGCACAATGCTCCAGGTAGGGTGGGACCATTATAGAGGGGATCGGCCATGCCGATAATCAAAGAAGCGCGCGTCATCGTCAGTTGTCCGGGCCGTAATTTCGTCACGCTGAAAATCATCACGGACGATGGCCTCTATGGCCTGGGCGATGCCACGTTGAACGGACGCGAGCTCGCCGTTCGCAGCTACCTGGAGGACCACGTCGTACCCTGCCTGATCGGCCGCGATGCGCATCGGATCGAGGACACCTGGCAGTACCTGTACCGCGGCGCCTACTGGCGGCGCGGGCCGGTGACGATGTCGGCGATCGCCGCCGTCGACATGGCGCTGTGGGACATCAAGGGCAAGCTTGCGGGGCTGCCCCTGTATCAATTGCTGGGTGGCGCCAGTCGCGACGGCGTCATGGTCTACTGTCATGCCAACGGTGAAACCATCGAGGACACCATCGAGCAGGCGCTGAAGTATCGCGCCGCGGGCTACCGCGCGATTCGTCTGCAGTCCGGCGTGCCGGGACTGGCGAAGACCTATGGGGTCACCCGCGAGCCGGGTCCCTACGAACCGGCGAACGCGGCGCTTCCCCAGGAGGCCCACTGGTCCACGGTGAAGTACCTGCCCTCGGTGGCACCGCTGTTCGCCGCCGCGCGCGAAGCCTTGGGCCCCACTGTGCATCTGCTGCACGATGTTCATCACCGGCTCACCCCGATTGAAGCGGCACGGCTGTGCAAGGACCTCGAGCCCTACCGGCCCTTCTGGATCGAAGATGCGGTGCCGGCGGAGAACCAGGCGAACTTCCGGCTCATCCGCCAGCACAGCACCACGCCGTTGGCGGTCGGGGAAGTCTTCAATTCAATCTGGGACTGCAAGCAGCTCATCGAGGAGCAGCTGATCGACTACATCCGCGCCACCATCGTTCATGCCGGCGGCATCACGCATCTGCGCCGGATCGCAAGCTTCGCCGACCTGCACAATGTGCGCACCGGGTTTCACGGCGCGACCGATCTGTCGCCGGTGTGCATGGCGGCGGCCCTGCACTTTGATCTGGCGGTGCCGAATTTCGGGCTGCAGGAACATATGGGCCACACCCCCGAGACGCTGCGCGCCTTTCCCCACCAGTACCGCCTGGAGGCGGGCTACATGCATCCGGGTGAGGCGCCCGGCCTGGGCGTGGACATCGATGAGGCGCTCGCCGCCACTCAGCCCTACCAGCGTGCCTACCTGCCGGTGAACCGGCTCGAGGATGGCACCATGTACAACTGGTGACGTCATGCCCAGACCGCTGCATCTGCATCCTGACCGGCTGTTACCTGTCGAACCTGCGGTGCGGGCCCTGGCCCGACAGTTCTATCAGCATGTGTCGCGCCTGCCCATCATCAGTCCGCATGGCCACACCGACCCGGGCTGGTTTGCCGACAACGCACCCTTCGCCGGCGCCACGCAACTGCTGCTGCAGCCGGATCACTACCTGCTGCGCATGCTGTACAGCCAGGGCATATCGCTGGCGCAGCTGGGCGTGGGTGCGGATGGCGCGAGCAGCCCGCGCGCGGCCTGGCAGGTGTTTGCCGATCACTATCAGCTGTTCCGGGCGACGCCGTCCAGGATGTGGCTGGACTGGGTGTTCAGTGAAGTGTTCGGGCTTGCCGTGCGCCTGGAGTCCGGCACCGCGGACCGGTATTTCGACACCATCAACGAAAAGCTCGCCACCGCCGCGTTTCGCCCCCGGGCATTGTTCGAGCGCTTCAACATCGAGGTGCTGGCCACCACCGAATCGCCCACCGATCCGCTGCTGCAGCACCAGGCCATCCGGGCCAGCGGCTGGAAGGGCCGGGTCATCACCGCGTTTCGGCCCGACCCGGTCGTCGACCCGGAGTTTGAAGACTTTCATGCGCAGCTGCGCCGGCTTGGCGAGCTGACGCAAGAGGACACCGGCAGTTACCGCGGCTACCTCGCCGCGCTGCGCAACCGTCGCGCCTTTTTTGCCTCCCTGGGCGCAACCTCCACCGATCACGGCCACCCTACGGCACAAACGGCGGATCTGTCCGACACTGAGGCCGACAGCCTCTACCAGCGCGTGACCGCGGCGCATTGCTCAGCGGCGGACGCCGAACTGTTCCGCGCACACATGCTCACGGTGATGGCCGGCATGGCCATCGAGGATGGGCTGGTGATGCAGCTGCATCCGGGCTCGTTCCGCAATCACAACGCCGCCTTGTACCGCCGCTACGGTCGGGACCGTGGCGCCGACATTCCCTGCACCACGGATTATGTGCGCGCCTTGCGCCCCTTGTTGAATCGCTACGGCAACGATCCGCGACTGACATTGATTGTGTTCACGCTGGATGAGTCCACCTATGCGCGTGAGCTGGCACCGCTCGCGGGACACTATCCGGCCATGAAGCTAGGTCCCGCGTGGTGGTTTCACGACAGCCCGGAAGGCATGCGCCGCTATCGCGAGCAGGTCACCGAAACGGCCGGCTTCTACAACACCGTCGGCTTCAACGACGATACGCGCGCCTTCCTGTCCATCCCCGCACGTCACGATGTCGCGCGCCGCATCGACTGCGGCATGCTCGCGCGCTGGGTCACCGAGCATCGCCTGGAGGATTGGGAGGCGGCGGAGGTCGCGGTGGACCTGGCCTATAACCTGGCGAAGAAGGCCTATCGATTGTGAATTATGACGTGGCCATCATCGGCGCTGGCCACAATGGTTTGAGCTGCGCCTGCTACCTGGCGCGCAGCGGGCTCAAGGTGGGCATCTTTGAGAGCCGTGGCATCGCCGGTGGCGCCGCGGTGACCGAGGAATTCCATCCCGGCTTCCGTAACTCCACCGCCAGCTATACGGTGAGCCTGCTGCACCAGCAGGTCATTCGCGACCTGCGGCTGCCGGAGCATGGGCTGCGGATCATCGAACGGCCGATGCAGAATTTCCTGCCCCTGGGGGGCACGAGCCCGCGCAATTTCTGCGTCGGCCCGGGCAGCAGCGACACGCGCGCGGCGCTCGCGGCCTTCTCGCCCAAGGATGCCGACCGCCTGGCGGACTACTACCGGATGCTGGAGCGGGTGGTGGCTTTTCTGCGCGACCTGCTGCTGCGCACACCCCCGGCCAACCTGCGTCGCGCCCGCGATCTGCTGGGCCTGCTGAACCTGGGCAACACTTTCAGAAAGCTTCCCGCCACGGCGCAACACGAAGTGCACGAGCTTTTCACGCGCAGCGCCGGAGAACTCCTGGACGGTTGGTTTGAAAGCGATGCCATCAAGGCCCTGCTGGGATTCGATGCCGTGGTCGGCGCCTTTCAAAGTCCCTACGCGCCGGGTAGCGGCTACGTCCTGCTGCACCACGCCTTTGGCGAGACCAACGGCAAGAGCGGTGTCTGGGGTCATGCCATCGGTGGCATGGGCTCCATTACTCAGGCCATGGTCAAGGAAGCCACCCGCCTGGGCGTGGATATCCATCTGGACAGTGCCGTGGCCCAGGTTCGCGCCCACCATTCAAGCGCTGACGGCCCTGCTTGCGCCACCGGTTTGCTGCTGAGCGATGGCCGCGAAATACGCGCCGACCGCATCGCCGCAAACATCAACCCCCGGCTGCTGTTCACCCGCTTGATCGACGCCGCACTGCTGCCGGAGGAATTCCGCTCGCGGATCCAAAGATATCGCTGCGAATCAGCAACTTTCCGCATGAACCTCGCGCTCTCGGAACTGCCCCGGTTCACCGGCATGCCCGGCCAAGGCGCACACCTGGGCGCCGGCATCATCATCGCGCCCTCGCTGGAGTACATGGACCAGGCCTATCTGAGCGCCCGTTCACAGGGCATCTCGCAGGCCCCGATCGTGGAAATGCTCATCCCCAGCACCATTGATGACTCCCTGGCCCCGCCCGGCGCCCATGTGGCGAGCCTGTTCTGTCAGCACTTCCGCTATCAGCTGCCCGACGGGCGCAGCTGGGAGCAGGAACGCGATGCGGCGGCGGACCGGGTCATCGACACCGTAACCGCACACGCGTCCAATTTTCGCCACAGCATCGTTGCCAGGCTGACACTGTCACCTTTGGACCTGGAGCAACGCTTTGGATTGCTGGGCGGGGATATCTTTCATGGCGCCCTGGGGCTGGATCAGATCTGGGCCGCCCGGCCATTGCTCGGGTTTGGCAACTATCGGACGCCGCTGCGTAGACTCTATATGTGTGGTTCCGGCACTCATCCGGGCGGTGGTGTCACCGCCGTACCGGGTCACAATGCGGCGCGCGAGATCATCAAAGACCATCGCTCGGGGAGCATATAATTGCATAAGCTTAATAAAGTGTTACGCATCGGCCGATGCAGCAGGACATTGCCCGCTTCAAATTGTCGGCGCGCACCGACACAGGGCAACGTCCTACGCTTTAATTAGTCTTTAAGTAGTTGCATTCCTTGGCCAAATTTGATGCCATTGCCGCCGCTTGCGAAGACTGTCGCGGAACCCCGCTGGTGTTCGCATCGTCCTATACGTATTTAGGGCTCCCGTTTACCACCCAGAAGGGGATTTTCAATATGAAGAGCACGATGATTGTTAAGGCGGCCGCTGTTGCCGTCGTTATTGCCCTGGCTGGCTGCACGGACCTGAAGCCGCTGCAGGCGCAGGTTGATGACCTGAAGTCTCAGGTTTCAAAGCTGCAGTCTGAAGTGCAGGGTGCCAACTCTGCCGCCGCCCAGGCGTCCTCGCAGGCTCAGGCTGCCAACACTGCCGCCGCCGGTGCCCAGAGCACGGCGAACCAGGCGCTGGCCGCTGCGCAGGCTGCACAGGCCGCAGTCGACGCGACCAACGAGAAGATCGATCGCATGTTCAAGCGTTCAATCTCCAAGTAAGCATCCGGTCTGTCCGTTCGCGGACGGATTTTGCTTTGAGCAACGCCGCGCCTGAGCGCGGCGTTTCTTTTTCAGTAGCGGATCAGTGCCGAACCCCAGGTGAATCCGCCACCGAAGGCCTCCAGCAGCAGCAGCTCGCCGCGCCGTATGCGGCCATCGCGCACCCCGACATCAAGTGCCAGAGGAATCGATGCCGCCGAGGTGTTGCCGTGATCCTGCACGGTGACGATCACCTTCTCCATGGGCAGATCCAGCCGGCGCGCCGTCGCCTGGATGATGCGCACATTGGCCTGATGCGGGACCAGCCAATCCACCGCCGAGCGATCCAGGCCGTTGGCAGCGAGCGCCTCATCGACCGCCTTGCCCAGATTGATGACCGCGATCTTGAAGACCTCACTGCCCGCCATGCGGATGGCACCGCCGGCGCCGCCGGGACAGTACAGCAGATCCTGGTAGGTCCCATCGGCATGCAGATGAGTGGAAAGAATTCCCGCCTCAGCGGCGGCATTGAGCACCACCGCACCGGCACCATCGGCGAACAGTACGGCGGTACCTCGATCCTTCCAATCGGTGATGCGCGAAAAAGTTTCAGCACCCACCACCAGCGCGTGCCGCGCCTCGCCGCTCTTGATGAATTTGTCGGCCACTGAGAGCGCGTAGACAAAGCCGCTGCAGGCCGCCTCGAGACTGAAGGCCGCGCCACCGGGGCAGCCCAGACGCTTCTGCAGCAGCACGCCGCAGTTCGGAAACACCAGATCCGGCGTGGACGTCGCGAACACGATCAGATCGATGTCCGCAGGCTCAAGGCCGGCGGCCGCGATGGCGGCTCGCGCTGCCGGCTCGGCCAGATCGACGGTGCTTTGGGAGTCTGCGGCGATGTGCCGCTTCAGGATGCCGGTACGTTCACGTATCCAGGCATCGCTGGTATCCATCATCCGCTCGAGGTCCTGATTGGTCAGGACCTTTTCGGGCAGGTAACTACCCGTGCCGGCGATTTGCGAATACATCAACGCCCCTATCGGCGCTGCAGGGGACTATTCCTGACCTTCAGCGTCGGCGGGCTTCTCGATCACGCGCTTGCCGCGATAGAAACCATCCGGAGTGATGCAGTGACGCAGGTGCGTCTCACCCGACTGCGGGTCGATGGACAAGGCGGGCTTTGCCAACCCGTCGTGCGAACGGTGCATACCGCGCTTGGACGGTGTCTTGCGGCTTTTCTGAACGGCCATTGCGAACTCTCCGAATACGAAAACTGAAAAAAACTTCTACTGGCGCTTGAACAGCTCACCGAGCTGCGCAAACGGGCGGTGCGTCTCACCGGCAGGCTCCGTTTGGGATTCCTGCCCGGTCGGTCTGCCGGCGCGCTCGCCGGCACATCCGTCATCCCTGTGCCGCGGCACCAGTGGCAGCGCCAGCAACAGCTCCTCCTCCACCAGATCCCGGGTGCTGATCCGGTGCTCAGGGGCGAGCACGGTCTCCAGCGTCTCCGGCACCTGCTCAGCTTCGGCGGCCGTCGCCACCAGTGCCACCCGTCCGGTGCTGTTCACCGGCCAGGTCAGCGGCCTCAGGCAACGCTGGCACAGCACCGTCACCTCGGCGGCCACGGTGACCTCGGCCACGGCAATGCGGCCTTCGCGACTGAAATCCACCCGGCCGCGTGCCTGCCCATCCGGCGCCGCCAGCATGGGCAGCACCCTCGGGAACTCCTTGAGCGGGATCGAAAAATCGATCTGCGCGCGGGAGTCGGCCAAGGGGCCGATATCGAGCAACTTCGACCAGCCCTCTGACATGGGGCGCGTATCATAGGTAGCGAGCCACCCCAAGTCAAAACCACTTGTCGGTTCGCAAACCCTTGTTTCAGCAATCCGTTTCACTTCGGGCAGCGGTGCAACTTGAGACCCCAACCTCCCCTGATCCTGGCCTCCACCTCGGTCTTCCGGCGCGAGCTTCTCGAGCGCTTGGGCTTGGCCTTTACCGTAGTGGCGCCGGAGGTTGACGAAGCCCACCTGCAGGGCGAACCGCCCACGGAACGGGCCTTGCGCCTGGCGGCCGCCAAGGCCGAGGCCGTGGCGCTGCGTCATCCCGGCGCCGTGGTCATCGGCAGTGACCAGGTCGCGGCCGCCGGCGGGGTGATTCTCGACAAGCCGGGAACCGTGGAGCGGGCCCAGCAACAGCTCAAACACCTCTCCGGATCCCAGGCGCGCTTTCACACCGCCTGCGCGGTGCGCTGGCACAACACCGGCTTCAGCGTGAATCACCTGGAGACCGTCACGGTGGCGGTCCGCGACCTGACCTCGGCCGAGATCGAGAATTACGTGGCCCGCGAGCAGCCGCTGCAGTGCGCCGGCAGCTTCAAATCCGAAGGTCTGGGAATCGCCCTGTTCTCGCGCATCGAGTCCGAGGATCCCACCGCCCTGATCGGTCTGCCGCTGATCTGGCTGGCCGGCGCCTTGCGCCAGGCCGGCTATGCGCTTTTCTGAAGGGCGCCGGTTCAGCGCCGGCGTCGCGAGTTCCTGGCGCTGGTGGACTCACCCAATGCATCCAGGACCGCCGCCAGATCCGCCGGCAACGGCGCGCTGGCACTGAAATCCCCGCCATTGGGCCAGTCAAAGGAGATGCGATGCGCGTGCAGAAACATGCGCGTGAGACCCTGCTCGCGCAGGCGCGCGTTGAAGTCCTGGTCCCCGTACTTGTCGTCCCCGGCCACCGGATGCCCCACATGTGCCGCATGCACCCGGATCTGATGCGTGCGCCCGGTGTCCAGGTCCACCTCCACCATTGAGGCCACATTACGGAAGAACTGCACCGGGCTGAAGGTGCTGGCCGCGCTCTTGCCGCCGGCCTGAACCCGTACCGTGCGCTCCCCGCCCACCCGCCCTTCGGTGTTCAACGGCAGGTCAATGCGTTTCTTGCCCAGGTCCCACGGCCCTTTCAGCAGTGCCAGGTAGCCCTTTTCAACCTGGCCATCGCGCATCATCGCGTGCAACACGCGCAGCGCGGCGGGCTTGCGCGCCACCAGCAGGCAGCCACTGGTGTCACGGTCCAGTCTGTGCACCAGTTCCAGCGTTTCCTCGGGCCGGGCGGCACGCAAGGCCTCGATGATGCCAAAGCTGACACCGCTGCCGCCGTGCACGGCAATGCCGGCGGGCTTGTTCACGACAATGAGCCGGTCGGTTTCGCGGATGATGGCCTGGCGCACGGTTTCGATCAGGCTGCGCGGCACCCGCGCCACCGGGGGCGGGGCATCCGGCGCCGGCAGGTTCACGGGCGGTACCCGCACCGAATCGCCCGCCTGCAGGCGGATTTCGGGCCCCGCGCGCTTGCCATTCACCCGCACTTCGCCGCGACGCACAATGCGGAAAACCCGGCTGCGGGGCACTCCGCCGAGCAGCTTGGTCAGGAAGTTATCCAGCCGCACCCCTGCCTGGTCCTCGGTGACGGTGATGTGACGCACCCCTTCCCGGACCTGCCCTTCTGGCTGCTCAGACAACTTCCACCTCAATCGTAAGATATTGTTTTTACAATGGTCTCGGCGTTATACTCCCGAAGCTGTCCAATAATGAAGGACAGCCACAGGCGCGCGGCATTGCTGGGCGCATGTTACCGGCCTCTTCGGGGGGAGTGGCGCACATGTACCGAAAGTCATGCGTTTCACCTCCACCCGCCGGAGGTCTTTAGTTGGTCCTCGAAATCGAGGCCATCGCGTTGGGCCGACAAGATTGCTGCACCCGATTGAAGTCTCAAAACAATGACTCCGGGCGCGCCGTCGGTAGAGCTACAAAAGGTTTTAGGCAACCACCCTTTCGTGGGCGGGTCCTCATGAAGAGCGAGACTCGATCACCCCTATCCTTTTATGTCGTGCCGCATGCCCTCATGCGGCCTCCCGTCGTTTGCTTGTCGGCCCCACTTTGCTGGGTTAAGGCCGAACATGAAGAGAATGCTAGTCAACGCCACTCAACAGGAAGAGCTGCGGGTCGCTCTGGTTGATGGTCAGAAGCTTTATGACCTGAGTATCGAGTTACAGTCCAAGGAACAGAAAAAAGCCAACATCTATAAGGGCAGAATCTCGCGGGTCGAGCCTTCGCTCGAGGCCTGCTTCGTGGATTACGGCGCCCAGCGCCATGGATTTCTGCCGCTGAAGGAAGTGTCACGGGACTACTTCCGTGGCAATCCCCCCTCCGGCCGCATGAACATCCGGGAACTGCTGACCGAGGGCCAGGAGGTCATGGTTCAGGTGGAGAAGGAGGAGCGCGGCAACAAGGGCGCCGCCCTGACCACCTTCATCAGTCTTGCCGGTCGCTTCCTGGTCCTGATGCCCAACAACCCCCGCGCCGGCGGGGTGTCGCGCCGCATCGAAGGCGAGGACCGCGACCAGATGCGCGAGGCCATGAGCCAGCTGCAGATCCCGGACGGGATGGGGGCCATCATCCGCACCGCCGGCGTTGGCCGCAATGTGGAAGAGCTGCAGTGGGACCTGGACAACCTGCGCACTCAATGGGATCAGATCGCCGCCGCCGAAAAGGATCGCCCGGCGCCCTTCCTGGTGTACCGGGAAAGTGATGCCGTCACGCGCGCCATGCGTGACTACCTCTCCGATGATGTCGGGGAGGTGCTGGTGGATGACGACGCCGCCTTCGGCAAGGCCCAGGAGTACATGCAGCGCTTCATGCCCACCGACGCACAGCGGCGTCTGAAGCACTACACCGACGATATTGCGCTGTTCACCCGCTTCCAGATCGAAAGCCAGATCGAGTCCGCCTATGCGCACAAGGTGTCCCTGCCCTCGGGCGGCAGCATCGTGGTTGACTACACCGAGGCCCTGGTCTCCATCGACATCAACTCCGCCCGCGCCACCCGCGGCTCGGACATCGAAGCCACGGCACTGAACACCAACCTGGAGGCGGCCGATGAAATCGCCCGCCAGCTGCGTATCCGTGACATCGGCGGACTGATCGTCATCGATTTCATCGACATGGAATCAACCAAGAACCAGCGCGACGTCGAGGACCGGCTGCGCGATGCGGTGAAGATGGACCGCGCGCGCATCCAGATCGGGCGCCTGTCGCGCTTCGGCCTGCTGGAGATGTCACGGCAGCGCCTGCGCCCCTCGCTCGGGGAGTCGAGCCACATCGTCTGTCCGCGCTGCGTCGGCATCGGCAGCATCCGCAGCATCGAGTCCATGGCCCTGTCAATCCTGCGCCTGATCGGCGAGGAACTGCGCAAGGACCGCACGGTGCGCGTCGTCGCCCAGGTTCCGGTGGACGTGGCCACCTATCTGATCAACGAGAAGCGCGAATGGATGCGGGCGCTGGAAGACAAGAGCGATGTCGATCTGGTCATCGTGCCCAACCTTCACATGCAGACTCCCGAGTACACCATCAAGCGCGTGCGCGATGATGAGATGGAACTGCCCGAGAACAAGCAGCTGAGCTACCTGATGCCCGTGGCCGCCGAGGTGGCCGACCCGGCGTTGAGCGAAAAGAAGCCGCAGGCCGAGGCTGCCGCGGTGGCCACCCTGCTGCCGACGACGGCGGCGCCCATCGTGGTTCATGTGCCGGTCCCCGCACCGGCGGTGGCTCCGGTCGCCCCGGCGCCACCCCAGCCCGGATTGCTCAAACGCATGCTGCGCGGATTGTTCGGGGATGCTCCGGCGCCCAGCGCGCCGGCCCCAGTTGAACCCCAGGCGGCGCGCGCGGAGAACCGTGGCGGTGAGCGTCACGGGGGCGATCGGGAGGTACGGCGTCATGGTCGGGATCGTGACCGTGGACGCGGGGGTCGCGATGGTCGTGGCCGTGATCGGCATCGCAGCGGCGAGCGCGGTGCCGGCGGCGAAGATCGCGGCGCGGATCGCAATGCGGATCGGGGTCCTGAGCGTGGTGGCGATCGGCCGCCGCGCAATGACCGCAATCGGGACCACCAGGGCAACCGCCAGGGCGGACGAGATGCGGGCCGTGAGCCGGGCGCTCGCGATCAGGGCAATCGCGACCCAGCCAATCGGGATCAGGGTGGGCGTGATCGGGATCAGCCTCTTGATCAGGCCGCCGCAGGCGGCGCTACCGCAGGTCCCCCGGCCATGAGCGAGGAGGCGCGCAACACTGAACGCGGCGGTCGCGGCCGGCGCGGTCGCCGGCGCGGTCGGCGCGGTGGCGGCGGCTCACGTGATGCCGCGACCCACGGCGGCGCTCAGCACGAGGGCAACGGCGCAGCCCCGAACGGTGGCTTCGAGGGCCACGACCGTCCCGAGCGTGGGCATGAGGAGCAGGGCTTTGATGAGGCGCCGCGCTTTGAGGCACCGCCGGAACGAGCGGCGCCATCCTCAGCGTACGAATCCACGGCCCCGGCATCGATGCCGTCCTACGATTCGGCCCCGGCACACGGCTATGAGCCACCCGCTGCGCCGGCACCGGCGCCGGCGCCCGTGCCGGCGCCTGCACCCGCCCCCGCACCGGGTGGTGAGGCAGCCCGTCCCTTTGTGGTGTGGTCATCGGCGCCGCCTGCAGGTTCGGCTCCCACAGGGCCGAGGCACGAGGAAGACTGACCGGTCTTAGGAATGCGGCGCCTGTGCCACCAGGCGCCGCAGCAATCCGCGCGCTGCCGCTTCGATCAGGTCCAGGACCTCCTCAAAGCCTCTGGCCCCTCCGTAGTACGGATCAGGTACTTCCCGCAGCGCTTGTTCGGGCGCGTAATCCAGGAACAGTTTGATCTTGGCGCATGCCGCCGCCGGCGCGCGCTGCAGCAGCTCCTGCAGATTACTGCGATCCATGGCCAGAATGAGATCAAATGTCGCAAAGTCCTGCTCGCACACCTGACGTGCGCGCAGCGCTGACAGATCGAAGGCGCGCCGATGGGCGGCGGCCTGCGCCCGCCGGTCCGGCGGCGAACCGGCGTGATAGTTGGCGGTGCCGGCCGAATCCACGCTCAGGGGCAGATCCGGAGCCTCGCGGGCCGCGATCCCGCGCAGTACCGCCTCGGCAGTGGGTGAACGACAGATGTTGCCCAGACACACGAACAGGATTTTCACCATCACTCAATCCCGGTCGAACTGCCTGAAGCCGCTGTAGTTCCAGGGACGCATGGCCAGGACGTAGGCCGCGCCGCAGCGTTCATGGGTGCCCGAACGGTCCCGTTCGATGATCTCCGCACACTCACGCGCCGCGCCCTGCAAGGCGCGCTTGATCCGGCCCAGGGCCTCGGCGGAGACCCGCCCGCCATGGAAGAAAAACTCCTCGCTCGGCTCGGTGAAGTGACTGGCGAAGAATTCCCGCAGCAGCTTCTGGTCGATGTACTTCTGGACCGGGCCGCCGGCTCGCCAGCTGAAATGGCGGCTGACCAGCAGCCGCACCCGGTTGCCGGGCTGCAGCTCGATCACCTTGAGACGGTCCAGGCGGATCAGGTATTTCAGGGCTTCGCGCTCCGTGAAGCGATAGGTCTGAACGATCTCCTCGAAAGGCGTGCGGATCAGCACCAGCCAGGTCATGAACAGCAGGCGCAGATCCGAAACGATCTCGCTCTCCTGGGCGTGGGTGAGCTGGTTGGCGGGAGTCATGCGTTCACGCGCACGCTCCAGGATCTCGATCAAGCCCAGCCCGATCAGCTCGCAGATCGCGTCGATCCTTTCCAGCGACAGGTCTTCCTGCGAGAACAGTCGCTTGACGCTCGCCACACTCAAATCCAGCTTGCGCGCCACATGCGCATAGGTATGACCGCTGGCGCGCAAGGCGCGCTTCAGTTCGGTCACGATCTGGGTGCGTTCGGCCATTTACAAATGGTATCACCAGGTAATACCAAAAGGCCATCCAGGCGCGACTTCTTTGAAAATGGTGGCACCGCCCGCCCGACTCCCGGAGATTGCAGCCCGCGACGTGAGCGCATTGAGGAAACCGGGAGCAAGTGATGAACAGAGGGTTTGCAACAGTGCTGGCGCTTGGCACCCTGGCGCTGGCCGGATGCATGAACCTGGCGTGCCTGCCGTACTGCGGCGGCCAGCTGCGCCATTCCTCCAGCCTGGTGGATTTTCTGTATCCGGACGGCCGGCTGCCAGCCCCGGGCGATGAGCCACCGCAACTGAACATACCGCTGCGCGTCGGGCTGGCATTTCTGCCCAGCGCAAACGCGCAGGCGGCGGGCCTGGATGAAGCGCACAAGCAGGCGCTGCTGGAACGCATCAGACAGCGTTTCGCCAGCCGCAGGTTCGTCGCCGACATCGTCGTGCTGCCGGACTACTATCTGCAGGGACAGCGCGGTTACGCCGCCCTGAACGGGGTACAACGCCTCTATGCAGTGGACGTGATCGCCCTGGTGTCGTTCGATCAGCAAACCCACTTCGACCAGAACAACTGGTCACTGGCCTATCTGACCATCGTGGGCGCCTATGTCGTGAAGGGCAGCCGCCACGATGTCGCCACCCTGGTGGACCTCGCAGTCGTGGAGCCGCACAGCCGCCAGTTGATCATCCGGGCGGGGGGCACGGATTTACGGCACGGCAATACGACTTTGATCGACGCGGCGCGCGCCACCCGTGAGGCCAACATTACCGGGTTCGATGCGGCCACCGCCCAGATGATCGAGCATTTTGACGCCGCTTTGACTAAGTTTGAGGCGGATGTGAGGTCCGGCACGGCGCCCATCCGTATCGTGTCAAAGAATGCCGCGGACCATCCCGGTGGCGGCGGCGCCCTCGGGGGCGGGTTCATTGCCCTGCTGCTGCTCGCCCTGGTACGACGCGCCGCTTTCAGAGCTTGAGAGGTTTTTGTGGCCGCCACTCATTCAATCCGCTTCCGTGTGCTGCGCCTGGTACTGCGATTGGTCCTGCGACCTCTGTTTCGCGTGCAACTCAGCGGCGATCGCGATGCCTTCAGCAATGAGCGCACGCTGATCGTTGCGAACCACGAGTCCTTCATCGATGGCGCCCTGCTCGCCAGCTTCCTGCCGGTGGGCGCGACGTTCGTGGTCCACACCCAGGTGAAGGCGAAGTGGTACTTCCGCTGGCTGCTGCAGCTGGTGCCACACCTGGCGGTGGACTCGACCAGTCCGCTGGCCATGAAGCTCATCTGCAGGCTGGTGGAGACCGGAACGCCGGTGGTGATTTTTCCGGAAGGCCGGCTGACCATCACCGGCTCACTGATGAAGGTATATGACGGTGCGGCCTTCGTGGCCGCCAAGACCGGCGCCACCGTGGTGCCGGTACGCATCGAGGGCGCGGGCCGCAGCTACTTCGGGCGGCTCGCCGGGATCTATCCGCTGCGGCTGTTGCCCAAGATCCGCATCATGATCCAGCCCCGGCGCAGCATTCCGATGCCGGCGCTGCCCTCGGCGAAACTGCGGCGCCGGCGCGCCGGGGAGATCATGCGCCACATTCTGCTCGACATGCTGGTGGCGACCCGCCCGCGACGCACGCTGTACCGCGCCTTCCTGGATGCCAAAGCGACCTTCGGCTCCGGCTACCGGCTGGTGGAGGATGTGCGGCTGCAGGAGGAGTCATACGGCACGCTGCTGCGCATGGCGCTGGGTCTGGGCCGTCTCATGAGCCGCGCTACCCGCCCCGCAGAAATGGTGGGCATCCTCACGCCCAATGCGGCCCCGACCCTGGGCCTGGTACTGGGGCTGTCGGCGCTGGGACGCATTCCGGCCATGCTCAACTACACCGCGGGACGCGACGGCCTGCGCGCCGCCTGCACCGTGGCCTGCATCCGCAACATCATCACGTCGCGGGCCTTTCTCGAGCGGGCGCGGCTGACGCAGCTGGTGGAAGGATTGCCGGGCATCAAGGTGCACTATCTGGAGGATCTGCGCAGCCAGCTGCGCTTGAGCGACAAACTGTGGATTGTCTGGCATCGGATATTTCCGCGCGCGCTCGGCGCGCAGCAGCAACCCGAAGATGCCGCCGTCGTCCTGTTCACCTCCGGCTCCGAAGGACAACCCAAGGGCGTGGTGCACTCACACAGTTCGCTGCTGTCGAATGTGGCGCAGATCCGTGCCATCGCGGATTTCAATCCGCTGGACAAGTTCATGGTGGCGCTGCCCGTGTTCCATTCCTTCGGCCTCGCCTGCGGCATCGTCATGCCCCTGGTATCAGGCTGCAAGGCGTTTTTGTATCCCAGCCCGCTGCACTACCGCATCATTCCCGAGGTGGTCTATGACCGCAACTGCACGGTGCTGTTCGGGACCTCCACCTTCCTGGGGAACTATGGCAAGTATGCGCACCCTTACGATTTCGGGCGGCTGCGCTATGTGGTGGCCGGCGCGGAGAAGCTATCCGAGGAGGTGCGGCGAGTGTGGATCGAGAAGTTCGGGATCCGCGTGCTGGAAGGCTACGGAGTCACCGAGTGCGCGCCGGTGATCGCGGTGAACGTCCCCATGGCCTGCCGCATCGGCAGTGTCGGCCAGGTGGTGCCGGGCATGCAGTACGAGCTCGAAGCCGTTGCCGGCGTTGCGGGCGCGGGTATCCTGCACGTGAGCGGACCGAACCTCATGATGGGCTATCTGCTGCACGAGCGGCCCGGCATCCTGCAACCGCCGGCCTCGGTGCGACCGGGATGGTATTGCACCGGCGACATCGTCAGTGTGGATGAGGATGACTTTGTCCACATACGGGGCCGAGTGAAGCGCTTTGCGAAAATCGCCGGCGAAATGATTTCGCTCGAAGTGGTCGAGCGCATCGCCGCCACCGCCTCGGCCGGATTTTTCCATGCCGCAAGCACCCGCAGCGATGCGGCCAAGGGCGAAGCCATCGTGCTGTTCACCACCGATCCGAATCTGTCACGCGAATCGTTGAGTGCGACGGCCAGGAGCCTGGGCGCACCGGACCTGGCGGTGCCGCGGGTCTTGCAGGTGGTGGCGGAGATTCCCGTGTTGGGCACCGGCAAGACCGACTACGTGCGCCTCAAGGCTCTGGCCGAATCACCCACGGCCTCCGCGGCCTAGAGGTTGGCGTGGACACCCGAGTAACCCCGCTCCCCCGCGCCACCGGACTTTGGTCACGGGGCATGAGCGCGGTGCTCGCGGCGCAGTTTCTGTCCGCCATGGCGGACAATGCCTTGCTGTTTGGCGCGCTCGCCCTGCTGCGTCTGGAGCGCTATCCGGACTGGACCGACCCGCTGCTGCAGGAGTTCTTCGTGGGGGCCTACATCCTGCTGGCGCCCTTCGTCGGGCCCTTCGCCGATGCGCTGCCCAAGGGCCGGGTGATGCTGCTGGCCAACGGTCTCAAACTGCTCGGCGCGCTGGGCATGTGCCTGGGCGTGAATCCCTTCCTCGCCTATGGCCTGGTCGGCGCCGGCGCGGCCGCCTACTCCCCGGCCAAGTACGGCATCCTGTCCGAACTGGTGCCGGCGCCGCTGCTGGTCAAAGCCAATGGCCTGATCGAATCCTCGACCATCGCGGCCATCCTGGCCGGTGCCATTGCCGGCGGCACGCTGGCCGACTGGAACGTATGGGGAGGACTCGCCATCGTGACGGCCTGCTACGCGGCCGCCGTCGGCGCCAATCTGCTCATACCGCGGCTGGCGCCCGCGCATCCCCTGGGCCAGGTCTCCCTGGGGGCGATACTGCGCGACTTCTGGGCGGCCCTGAAGGTGCTCATCAGGACCTCTGATACGCGCTTCTCCATGACCGGCACCAGTCTATTCTGGGGTACGGGCTCCACCATGCGCTTCCTGCTCGTGGCCTGGGTGCCCGTGGCACTGGGCATCACCAGCAACCGCATGCCGGCCTATCTCAATGCCATGGTCGCGGTGGGCATCGTCATCGGCGCCGCGCTGGCCTCGAAATTCGTCGCGCTGAACCGTGCCGACCGGGTACTGCCGGCCGGCGTGCTGCTGGGCGTGGGCGTGCTCGTCCTGGCTGCCACCCGCCAGGTTCCCACCGCCTTTGTGGTGATGACGGCGGTGGGCGCGTGCGGCGGCTACTTCATCGTGCCCTTGAACGCGCTGTTGCAGGAGCGCGGCCACCGCAGCGTCGGCGCCGGTCACGCAATCGCCGTGCAGAACCTCGCGGAGAACGGCGCCATGCTGCTGATGATCGGACTGTATACCCTGGCCGCGCGGGCCGGGGTGGCCATCGTGCACATCGCGGCAGTGTTCGGCATCGCCCTGTCCCTGGCGATTACCTTGCTGTGGCTCTCCAGGGCCAGGGCCCGCACCCTGGGGCGACAGGCAGGCGAACGCTAGTGGCCCTGGCATTCATCTGCGGCGTGGCGCTGCTGTTCGCGCTGCTGCTGGTGTGCGAGGGCCAGCCCGGCAGCGATGAGCCGCTGCGTCCCGCGGGCCTGCTGCGCTGGCTGATATCCGGCAACTGGACGGCGAAGCTCGGCGCGCTGCTGCTGACCATCGGCAGCGGTGCGCTGCTGCGCTATCTGATGTTGAACCTGAGCTATCCGCCGGCGCTGAAGATGCTCACCGGCGCCGCGCTTGCGGCACTCTTCGGCGTGGCCGCTGCGCTGCTGGCGGCGCGCCCGGGCCGACGCGCCCTATCGCTCGCGCTCACTGGCGCGGCGCTGGCCGCGGCCTACCTGACGGCCTACAGCGCCTATGAATTCTTCCACTTCGTCGCCGACCCGCAGGCTCTGGGCCTGTTGTTCATCGTCGCCTGCGTCGCCACGGTGCTCGCCATCACCCGCCGCTCCGTATCCCTCGCGGTGCTGGCCATGGCCGGCGCCTATCTTGCGCCGGCCTTTGCCCTGCACGGCAACGACCCGGTGCCGGTGTACGGCTACTACGCCATCGCCAGCCTGATCACGCT
Source organism: Steroidobacteraceae bacterium (assembly GCA_035487155.1). GTDB lineage: Bacteria > Pseudomonadota > Gammaproteobacteria > Steroidobacterales > Steroidobacteraceae > DAIDKA01. The sequence goes on along the minus strand of DATHMK010000009.1, from coordinate 16,709 downwards.
CTTCCCTGTGGCTACTTCCAGATCAATCCGGACACTCCGCAGGGCGCCAATGGATTCATCAGCCGCCTGCTGGTGCATGCCGTGGATGCCACCCTGCAGGCGGACAATCAGGTGCTGCGGGTGGTGCACGAAGTCCCCGCACCGCCGCCTGCGACCCGGCCCGCGCGCATCGACATTGGCGCCGCCACCTACTCCAGTCCCAGCAGCGGCCGCGCCCTTGAGATCACCCGCATCATCCGCGCGCAGTGCGCGGGCAATGAGGGCCCGTGTAGCATCCGCTGTGGCAACCAGTTGGCGGGCGATCCTGATTTCGGTCAGGTAAAGTCCTGTCAGATCATCTACACCTGTGGCGTGAGCCAAACTCACACCCTGAAGGTTCAGGAAGTCATGACTCTGCAACTGCGCTGCGACTGAGGGGCTCGAAGTGGCCACGGTGGCATTCATCGGTCTGGGCCAGATGGGCATCGGGATGGCGAGCCGATTGCTCGGCGCCGGCCATGTGCTGCATGTCTTCAACCGCACTGCCGCACGCGCCACGGCTCTGGTGCCGCACGGGGCCGCACTTTTTGCCACGGCGGCTTCGGCCTGTGCCGGGGTCGATGCCGTCATCTCCATGGTCACCGACGACACTGCATCGCAGGCAATCTGGTGCGGCGCCGAGGGCGTTCTGGGAGCGGCTCTGAAGCCCAATGCCATCGTGGTGGAGTGTTCGACGCTTTCGCACCGCTGGGTGCTGGAGCTGGCGGGGCGGGCCCGGGCACGGGGCCTGCGCTACATCGATGCCCCGGTGACGGGTCTGCCGGATGCGGCGGCTGCAGGCACGCTCACGCTGCTGGTCGGCGCCGCAACACCCGACCTGGAAGCGGCGCGCGAACTGCTGGGCGCCTTGTGCACGCGCATCATTCACTTCGGCGCGGTAGGTACCGGCACTGCGTACAAGCTCATCATCAACATGCTGGGCGCGGTGCAGATTGCCTCCCTGGCAGAAGCGGTGGCGATCGCCGAACGCGCGGGCCTTGACCTGCACCGCGTCGGGGAGGCCATCGCCACCGGTCAGGCGGCGAGCCCGCAGGTCGTGCGCAACGCGCGACGCATGATCGAGGGCAATCACCGCGACGTCATCTTCACCCCGCGCCTGCGCCTCAAGGATGTGAATTACGCACTGCAGCTGACGCAGCAACTGGGCGTCGGCAGCCCCTTCGGAGCATTGGCCGCGGCGGCATTTCGCCAGCTGTGTGAAGCCGGGCTCGGGGACGCCAACGAAAGCGCCATCGTGGACATCGCCCGCCGCCAGCCGTGAGGGAAGGTTCATTGCTCAAACTCATCCGCAGCATCAGCGCCAACCCGCATTTCCCGGACATTGTGCTGGTGCTGCTGGTGATCCTCGCCATGGCCATGGGCGCGGAGGCCACCCCGTCCCTCGCCGCCACCTATGGCGAGCCGATCGGCACGCTGCTGACGGTTCTGCAAGCCGCTTTCGTCATCGAGATCCTGATCCGCGTACTGGCCTACCTGCCGCGCCCGCAGGACTACTTCGGCAGATTCTGGAACAGCTTTGATTTCATCGTCGTGGCGCTGTCGCTGCTGCCCGCAATCGGGGGCCTGGGACTGGTGGCACGGCTGCTGCGTCTGACGCGCCTGGTGCGGATCGTATCGGTGTCGGGTGCGCTGCGCAGTTTCAGCAGCGGGCGCACCCACGGGGTGGCCACGCTGATCTCGGCGCTGCTGATGCTGGGGCTGCTGTGGTACATCATGGCCCTGGCCGGGTTCTATCTGTTCGCCGCCTCCAGCGACGGCCACTGGGCCTCCATGGCCAGCGGCTTGACCAATGTCGGCCAGCTGCTGGTGATCCAGAAGGTGCCGCTGCTTTTTGCCGGCCTCCCGGGGCCCGCCGCCCATGGTTTCGTGGCGGTGCTGTACCTGGCCGAATTGGCGATTTTCATCGAGATGGTCAGTCATCTGCTCAGGCCCGCAAAGGCGCCGCGGAGCGATGCGGCGTGAGCGCGATCAAGAGCCCGGTGCTGTTCTGGTTTTCCATGGTGCTGGTGCTGGTGGTGCTGGGCTTTGTGGCCGATCGCGCGCTGTTCCTGTGGCACGCGGTTGAAACGACCGGCAATGTGGTGGATCTGAGTGCCAGCAATGGCAGCTGCAGCTGTGGCCGACACTGCCACTACAGCTGCACGAAGTTCCGGGCCCAGGTCAGTTTTCAGGCGCAGGACACCGCCGCGGCCCTATGGGTCAGCGCGGGAACCGCCCATGGCTATGACTGTCCGCTCTCCCAGGCCCGCTACCTCATCGGCGCCCCGGTGCCGGTCATCTACAATCCACGCAGGCCCAGCGAGGCGTATCGCAATACCTTCATGGACGTCTGGGGCACACCCCTGATGGCCCTGTTCTTTCAGATCGTCACCCTGATCAGCAGCTTCACCAAGCGGGTGCATCACTACTGAAGGCGCCACTGCTTGCCGATGATGTCGGCCCGCGCGATCGGCCCGTAGTTGCGACTGTCTTCGCTGGGCTCGCGGTTGTCGGCCATGACGAAGTAGCTGTTGCGGGGCACCCTGAGCGGCCGCATGGATATGGGGACCGCCGCCGACGCATGCGTATAGGGCTCAGCGCGGCGTACACCATCCACGTAGAGCACCCCGTTCTTGATCTCAACGGTGGATCCGCCCACGGCAACCACACGCTTGAGATCGGCAATGGCCGGATTGCCGGGATAGGCGAAGGCCACGATGTCCCCGACCTGGGGTTGCTCGTGCCAGTAGGCCCACGCCGATACGAGAACGCGCTGACCTTCGGGCACGGCGGGCTCCATCGCGGGGCCCTGCGCGCGGAACAGCTGCAGCCCCAGTGCCCGCGCCGGCACGAAGCGCGCCGGCACGCCCAAGGGATTGACCGCCCAGAGCATGGCTTCCCCGCCGAGCAGCCCCACGAGCAGCAGCAGCGTCAGAATATTGAACGCAACACCGGCTCTCACCGGCTCTCGCCGCTGCCGACCCACTGGCCCGAGACCGGGTTGGGATAGTGAAACGGCAGTTCCTGAAAAGCCGGAAACGGCTTGTAGTCCACCGAGGGCGGCCGGTCCGGCGGCAGCGTCCTGCTCGGACCTGGCGCCGGCAATGCCCCGCGTGCCCAGCCCTTGTCGTATTGGGCGAGGAACGTCAGGTACAGATGGTCCGACTGGATGCGCCAGACACCGTTCTGCTTGACGTACTCGTTCTCGCGCGTGCCGCCGCCGATATAGGCCTCGGCACCGTACCGGCCGAGGATGGACAGTTCGCGCACCCGCGCCTTGGCCGTCAGCCCGTCATCGGCGATATGGATGACGGGCTGATAAAACGCATGATCGCTGACTTCACCCTGGTGCAGACCCGGCGCTCCGAAGGCATCCTCGAGGCTGGCACGGATGCGAGCCTGCCCGACATAGACGCCACGCTGCGCCAGCTCCAGCGTTCCGTGTTCGGCGAAGAGCGAAGTTGCGGCGTCCCACTGCCACTTGTCCAGATAGAATCCGTAGGCGTTCTGCAGATTCTCCACCGCCTGGGTATCCGCAAGCCGCATCAGTGTGTGGCTCAGTGTCGCCAGTTCGGCGTTGATGTCCGCCACCGGCGCTGGGACGGCTTGCGGCATGGCCGGGTAGACCGGCTTGCCGGTCACGGGGTTCTGGTAATGAAGCGGCGCGACCAGGGTGCCCGGGTACATCTCATACACCGTGGTGGGCGGCAGATCCGGTGGCAGGGTCTTCTCCGGATGGGTGTTGGGCTGGGCAAACTGGCCCCAACCCTGCTCCAGGTTCGAATACATCACGAAATAGGCATGCAGCTTGGCGATGCGCCAGAGGCCGTTGACCTTGCGGTACTCGTTCTCGTAGATGCAGTCGCCGATCACGCTGGTGGCGTTGAGTCCACCGGTGAAGATCAGCGCCCGCCAGCGACCCTTGGCGCTCAGGCCATCGGGGGCGACATCCACGATGGGCTGCAGCTGCGTATGGTCATACAGCTTGCCGTCCTCGGGTTTGCCCAGCCAGCGCAGGTACTGCAGCACGCGCGCACGGCCCACGAACACCCCGCGGCCGCCGATCTCCAGCGTGCCATCCTCCGTATACAGGTCCGCGATCTGCTGCCACAGATTCTTGTCGACGTAGTAGCCGTAGGTGCGCTGCAGGATCTCGATCTGGCGCTGATCCTCCAGCCGGTCGACCTGCCATTTGAGTTTCGCGATGCGCCCTGCCGCCTCGGCCGCGGACAGCTTCACCCTGGGTACGGGCGCGGGATTCAGCGGCGGGATCGCATCCGCTCCGGCGTAATGGTAGGGCGGCAGGGACACCGCCGGCCATGGGTCGTAGACAAAGGAACTGGGCCTATCCGGTGCCGGCAGCTTGCGGTCCGCCACGTTGCTCTGGGTCATGCGTGTCTTCCAGCCGCCCGCAACCGGCACCGTGAAGGTCTCGACCCAGTGCAGCTTGCTGATCTTCCAGACCCCGTGCTCCTTGCGGTACTCGCATTCATAGGGACCGGTCTGCCAGCGCGCGTACTCCTGGAACTGTCCCAGCAGCACCAGGGCGCGCCAGCGACCCTGCGCGGTGCGGCCATCCGCTGCGATATTGATCACCGGCTGCAGCTGTATATGTTCCCGCAGCTGCTGCGGGCGCAGTCCGGACTTGCCGTAACCGATGGCATACAGCAGCGCCCGGGCATGCGGCTTGCCCACGTATACGCCCGCCGGGCCGTATTCCAAGGTCGCATCATCGGTGAGCAGATCCACGATGTTGTCCCAGTCGGAGCGGTCCAGGTAGTAGCCGTAGGCGCGTTGCAGACGTTTGACGGCCTCGATGTCGGCAAGCTGGGTCGCCTGCTGCTCCAGTTGCGCGATGTTGGGCGCATCCTGGGTCTGCGGTGTCTGCGCATCGGCAATGCTGCCGGCCGCGGCCAGTACCAGCAGCGCCGGCACGATTCGATGACTCATGACTTGCCCCCCTGGTGCGAGCGCACCCGTTCCAGATCGGCCGCGGTATTCACATCAGGTCCGGGCCGCTCGGCGGCCATGGCGACCCGGATCTGCATGCCCTGGGCGAGCGCCCGCAGCTGCTCGAGCTTCTCGCGCTGTTCCAGCTCCCCCGGGGGCCATTGCGACAGACGCAACAGCGACTGCACCCGGTAGGCGTACAGGCCGATGTGTCGCAGCGCCCCGCGATGGCTTTGCGGGCCGGGAACGCCCTCACGCGCGCCATCCCGGTCCCAGGGTATGGGGGCACGCGAGAACAGCAGCGCCCTGCCGTCCTGGGCAACCACCACCTTGACCGCATTGGGATCGAGGAACTCGGCCGCGGAGCTGATGGGTGCGGCAAGGGTGGCGATATCAGCCTCCGGATGCTCGGCCAGCAGGCGCGCCACCTGATCGAGCAGGGCCGGCGGCATCAGCGGTTCATCGCCTTGAAGGTTGACGATGATGTCGGTGCCTGCCCAGTTCAGTTGCTGTGCCACGGCCGCGATCCGATCGGTTCCCGACTGCAGCGTCGCCGCGGTCATCACACACTGCACCCCGGCCTGCACGGCGGCGGCGCGCACGCGCTCATCGTCGGTCGCCACAATCACCTGGCTGGCGCCGGAGGCGCGGGCACGCTCGCAGACCCAGTGCAGCATGGGGCGATCACCGATGGGCAGCAGCACTTTTCCCGGTAGCCGCGCCGAATCAAACCGCGCAGGGATGACGACGCGGAACATGGCCGCTAGCGCTCCAGGAGTGGATCGTCCGCCGCCAGCGGCCGCGCCTCTTCCTCAAGCATGACGGGTACCCCATCGCGGATCGGATAGCTCAGCCGGTCCAGGCGGCACACCAGGACCTGTTCGCTCCTGCGGTACTGCAACGGACCCTTGCACACCGGGCAGGCCATGATGTCCAGAAGTTTGGTATCCATGGGTCACACTTTAGCGCAACGGGCGCTCACCTGAATCAGCAGATTCTGGGCATCCTGCGCGGAAAACTGCGCCGTGACGGGCACGAACCCGAGGCGGTCATTGGCGAAGGCCGCACAGCGCACCGCATCCTTTTCCGTCATGAGTATGGGCCACTTGCCCGGCAGCTGCAGATCCCGCGCGCTGAAGGCGTGATGATCCGCGAAGGGGTGCGCAATGAGGTCCACACCGTAGGACCTCAGCAGCGCGAAGAAGCGCTCGGGATTGCCGATGCCGGCCACCGCATGCACGCGCACGCCACGCATGTCCTCCAGGCGCTGTCCCCACAGCGCCTCGCCGGCCACACGCTGATCGCCCCTGGGTCCGCGCACCGGCTCCAGGGCCGAAGGGACCATGCGCATGAACAGGGGTGGCGGCGCCCCGAGATCCGCCAGCAGGTCGAGCAGTCCCGCCCTGGGTTCACCGTTGATGACGACGGCATCCACGCGGCTCAGGCGGCTCGCCGGTTCACGCAGCGGGCCCGCCGGCAGCAGCCGGCCATTGCCCAGGCCGCGTGCCCCATCCACCACCACCAGCTCGAAATCCCGCGCCAGCCTAAGGTGCTGCAGGCCGTCATCGCAGAGGATGACGTCCGCGCCCAGCTCCACCAGGCGTCGCGCCGCGGCGACCCGGTCGGCAGCCACCACCACCGGCACTCCGGTGCGCCGCTGCAGCAGCACCGGTTCATCGCCAAAGCTGTGCCAGTGTGCCGCCGGGTCGACCAGCTGCGGGTGCGAACCCCTGGCGCCATAGCCGCGCGAAGCGATGCCCACCTTCCTGCCCAGCGCGCCCAGCTGCCAGGCCAGCCAGGCGACCATGGGGGTTTTGCCGGTGCCACCCACGGTCAGATTGCCGACCACGATCACGGGGCACGGCACGCGTGTGGCGGCGCTGCTGCGTGCCCCGAGCAGTCCCCGGTAGAGCCACGACAAGGGTGCGAGCAGGCCCTGCCCGGCCGCACCTTCGTACCAGATCCGGTTCAGGCGGTTCTGTACCGACACGTGGCTGGGCCCTCAGCTTTTGAACTGAAGCGCGTGCAGCTGCGCGTAGAGGCCGCCCTGGGCCAGAAGCTCGGCGTGCGTGCCATGCTCGATCAGACGCCCGCCCTCCAGCACGATGATGCGGTCGGCCTGCTCCACGGTCGACAACCTGTGAGCAATGACAAAGGTGGTACGGTTGCGCACCAGCAGGGCGAGCGCCGCCTGAATATGCCGCTCCGCCTCGGTGTCCAGCGCCGAGGTGGCCTCATCCAGAATCAGGATGGGCGCATCCTTGAGCAGCGCCCGCGCGATGGAGATGCGCTGGCGCTGGCCGCCGGAGAGCAGCACGCCCCGGTCGCCCACCATGGTGTCCAGGCCCTGCGGCAGATCGCGCGCAAATTCCATGACATGCGCCGCCTCGGCGGCCCGTTCGATGGCCTGTGGATCCGCGGCGCGACCGAAGGCGATGTTGTTGCGGATGGTGTCATCGAACAGCACCACCTCCTGGCTGACCGCCGCGATCTGCTCGCGCAGGCTATGCAGGGTGTACTCGCGCACATCACGGCCATCGATCCGCACCGCGCCGTGGATGACGTCATGGAAGCGCGGCAGCAGGCTCACCAGCGTCGACTTGCCGCTGCCCGAGCGGCCGACAATGGCCAGCTGCTGGCCGGCCGGCACCTGCAGCGTCAGATCATTCAGCGCCGCGCCCTTGCCGCGCTCGTAGCTGAAGCAGACATTGTCGAACTGCACATCACCGTGCACCCGCTCCACGGCAATGCCGCCGGTCTGCGCTTCCTGCGGCTCATCCAGCAGTTCAAACAGGTTCTGCGCGGCGGCGATGCCCTGTTGCAGCTGTCCGGTCACACCGATGAACTGCTGCAGCGGCTGGGTCACATTGGCCAGCGCCACGATGAAGCCCATCAGTTCACTGACGGTCATGCGGCCATGGACCACGGCAGAGATGGCCAGCCCCAGCACCAGTGCCAGTCCGACGGAGTTGACGGTCAGTACGATGGGATTGGACAGTCCCTTGGTCAGGATCAGGCGCATGTTGGAGCGCCGGAAATGCTCGTTGACCCGGCCGAACTGCCGTCCCATGTGCTCTTCGGCGTTGTAGATCTTGATCAGGCGCGGCGCCTCCAGGCTCTCCTTGGCCACGCGCGTCACATCCCCCATCGAATCCATGATCCGGCGCGAATAGCGGCGGAAGTAGCGGTTGATGCGCGACACCAGCCAGGCCATGACCGGCGCCATCACCAGCGCGATGATGGTCAGCCTGAAGTTCAGGATCATCGCGTAGCTGATGGTCAGAATGATCTGAAATGAGGAGCGCGCCATCATCACCAGCGACTCGGTGGTGGTGGCGGCGATCTGCTCCACGTTGAAGGTGAGGCGCGACAGCAGGTGGCCGCTGGCGTTGCGGTCAAAATAGGCGATGGGCAGGCGCTGGATTTTGTCGAACAGCTGCTGGCGCAGGTTGGTGACCACGTGCCGCGAGACATAGCCGGTGAAGTAAGTCTGGGTGAAATCCCCGATGCTGCGCACAAACAGCAGACCCACCAGCGCCAGCGGCAGCCACACGATGCTGCGCGGATCGCTGAGTATCATGGTCTCGGCGGTGAACCGGCGTGCATAGGGCGCGAATCCCACCATGGCGGCGGCATACAGGATGCCGCCCAGCATGCCCAGCGCGAAGTAGCCGCGATACGGTTTGACGTAGCGCAGCAGCCGCAGGTAAACGGCCACGGGACTGAGCTCCTTGGCGTCGCTCATCGGGCCACGCCTGGCAGCCCCGGTGGGGAGGTCATCGGGTATCCGCGGCCGGCGCGACATCCTGGCGCACCGTGGCGATGTTGAGCTCGGCAAACCCCAGCCGGCCCAGCACATCCATGGCCGTGATCACCGACTGATGCGTGGTGCGCGCATCCGCGCGCAGCGTCACCCGCACACTGCGATCGCTGCCGGCTTCCTTAAGCAGCGCCGCGCGCAGCGTATCCGGGCTGGAGTTGATGAGCTCGTGGCCATTGACCAGGTAGGCGCCCTGCTGCGTGATCGACACCACCAGCGGCTCGGCCGGTGGCTTGCCGGTGGGCAGGTCGCGCGCCTGCGGCAGGTGCACGCGAATGCGGCCCTCGTCCACCATCGAACTGGTCATCATGAAGAACACCACCATCATGAGGACGATGTCGATCAGGGAGACCAGGTTGATCTCCGGGTCCTCGACGCGGCGCGGACGCAGGTTCACCGCACACCGGTACCGCTGAGGGCGACCGGCCTGCCGGGGGCCTCCGGCGCCGCGCGCTCCTGGGCGGGTCGCTCCAGGGCCTGCCGTGCCCGCTCCCGTCCGGCCACTTCGACCACGTCGGCGAGCTTGATGGCGTCCTTTTCCATTTCCACCACGAAGCTCTCCACCCGTCCGCGCAGGTAGCGGTAGGCGATGAGGGCCGGAATGGCCACACACAATCCGGCTGCGGTGGCGATCAGCGCCTCGCCGATGCCGCCGGAAAGCATCCTCGGATCACCCGCAGCACCTGCCTGCAAGGCATTGAAAGATTTGATGATACCCATCACCGTACCCAGCAGTCCGAGCAGCGGCGAGATGCTGGCGATGGTGCCCAGGGTGTTCAGGAAGCGTTCCAGGTCATGCACCACGTGGCGGCCCGCATCCTCCAGCCGTTCCATCATGATTTCGCGGCTGCGGTGGCGGTTGGCGAGCCCCGCGGCCAGCACCCGCCCCAGGGGCGAGTTCTGCTCCAGGGCCGCGATCACCTTGTCAGTGATCTGATCGGCCTCCACCAGCTGACGGACACGACGGATGAGGTCCCGCGGCAGTACCCGCTGTTCCTGAAGCGTCCACAGCCGCTCGAGAATGATGGCCGCTGCGCCCACCGAGCACAGGATGATCGGCCACATGAACGGGCCACCGGCCCGTACGATTTCCCACATCCGATTGCATCCCTCGCCCACACAAATTCGGCGTCACATCATACCGGAGCGCCCCCCGGGCTCAAGGCGGCTCTGCTAGAGTCGCGGCCCCATGCCCCGTCGGTGGATCAAGAAGTTCGCGCCACACCCGCACGCGCTGCTGCAGCGCTGGCCGCTGCGGGTGTTCGGACCGCGCCTGTCGGACCCGAAGCTGTGGACCCTGCACCGGCGCGGGGTCACCGCCGGCTTCGGGGCGGGGCTGGCGATCTGCTTCATGCCCATCCCGGTGCACCTGCCGCTGGCGACCCTGGTGGGCGTCACCTGGCGCATCAATATACCGACCATCATCGCCACCACGCTGCTGGTCAATCCGCTCACCATGGTGCCCATCTATTACTGTGCCTATCGTGTCGGGGCGGCGGTCAGCGGGGCCCCGGTGCACCGATTCGGCTTCCGTCTGAGCTGGGACTGGCTGCAGCATGGCCTGGGTCCGGTGTGGAAACCCTTCCTGATCGGCTGCCTGGTGTGCGCCATCGTGTGTGGCATCTGCGGCTGGCTGGTCCTGGAATTCATCTGGCGCCGGCAGGTGCTGCTCCGACGCAGCATCCGCCACCATCAGCGCTCACCGGAGCTGTGAGGCGTCTCGCGCAGCACCCCGCGCTCGATGGTCAAGGTCCGGTCCATCCGCGCCGCCAGGCGCGGGTCATGGGTCACGATCACCAAACTGGTGTGCCGTTCCCGATTCAGCTCCAGCATCAGGGCGAACACCTGCTCGGCATTCACGCCATCCAGATTGCCGGTGGGCTCATCGGCCAGCACCACGGCCGGTTGCGTCACCAGCGCGCGCGCCACGGCGGCGCGCTGGCGCTCACCCCCGGATAGCTGGTGCGGACGATGCGTCAGGCGCTCCCCCAAGCCCACCCGTTCCAGGATTTCACGCGCCCGGCGGCGCGCCTCGGCCACCCCCGTGCGCCGCACCAGCAGCGGCATGGCCACGTTTTCCAAGGCGGAAAACTCCGGCAGCAGATGATGGAACTGGTACACGAAGCCCAACGAGCGGTTGCGCAGCTGACCGCGTTCGCGCTCATCCATCTGATGGATGTCGCGCCCCGCCACCAGAACCTGCCCGGAACTGGGCCGGTCCAGCCCACCCAGAATCTGCAGCAGCGTGGTCTTGCCCGAGCCTGAAGCGCCGACGATGGCCAGCCGCTCGCCGGATGCAATGTGCAGGTTGGCGCCGGCCAGCACCTGCAGCAGCTCCGGCCCCTGCCGGAAACTCTTGCACACCTCGATGGCCTGAAGTGCCGCCTCAGTCATGGCGCAGCGCCTCCGCCGGCGCGGTGCGCGCGGCGCGCCAGGCCGGGTACAGCGTGGCGAGCGCGCACAGGGCAAAGGCCACGGCGCACACCTTGGTCACGTCCAGCAGCTCCACATAGGCGGGCAGATCACTCATGTTGTACACACTGGCATCCAGGAAATGTGTGCCCAGCAGATGTTCCAGGTCGTGGACCCAGTTCTCCAGATTATGGGCCACCAGCACGCCCAGCGCCGCGCCCAGCGCGGTACCCGCAAAGCCGATCAGCACGCCCTGGATGGCGAAGGTGCCGAGCATGTTCAAGGGCCCGGCGCCCAGGGTGCGCAGGATGGCGATATCGGAGCGCTTTTCTTTGACGATCATGACCAGGGTGGCAATGATGTTGAAGGCCGCCACGCCCACGATCATCAGCAGGATCACGAACAGAATGGATTTCATGACCGTGATGGAGCGGAAGAAGGTCTCGTGGCTGCGGGTCCAGTTGCTGACATAGAACCCGCCGCCGAGACTGCGCGCCACCCGGTCCACCACCATGCCCGCGCGCCAGGGGTCGCGGACCGCCAGGCGCAGGCCGCTGACGTTGTCGCCCATGCGATAGATACGCGCGGCATCGTGCATCTCCAGCAGCGCCAGTCCTCGGTCGTATTCGTACATGCCGGAACTGAAGATGCCGGTGACGGTGAAGCGCCGCATGCGCGGCTGCAGCCCGGCGGGCGTCGGAGTGGCCGCGGGGGCCAGCAGAAACAAAGAGTCGCCGACCTTGGCATCCAGCGCGGTGGCCAGGGCCGAGCCCAGCACGATGTGGTAGGCGCCCGGGCTGAGCTGATCGATGCTTCCCTGCGTGAACTTCTGCGCCAGCCCCGTGGCCGTGCGTTCCAGATCAGGGGCCACACCGCGGATCTTGGTGCCCACCACATGCTGTCCATGGGACAGCATCGCCTGTTCATCGATGAAGGGCACCGCCGCCAGCACTTCGGGGTCCTGGGTGGCCTTGGCCCGCGCCGCCTGCCAGTTCGGGAAGCTGCCCTCCAGGCCGGTGATCTCGGCATGTCCGGTGACACTGAGGATCCGAGTGCGCAATTCGCGCTCGAAGCCATTCATCACCGACAGCACCACGATCAGCACCGCCACCCCCAGCATCAGGCCCAGCACGGACATCGCGGCGACAAAGGAGATGAATCCCTGGCGGCGGGCGCCGCTCAGGTAGCGGGTCCCGATCAGCCACTCATACGGGCTATTCATAGCGCAGCGCCTCGGCCGGTGACACCCGCGCGGCGCGCAACGCCGGATATACGGTTGCCAGCAGGGTCAGCAGCAGCGCGGCCACGCCGATCCACAGCACATTGCCGGGATGCAGATCCGTGGGAATGGTGGTGACGGCGTAGACTTCAGGATCAAACAGATGAAAGCCCAGCGTGCGCTCCAGGAAGGGCTCGACCCGATCCATGTTCTGCGTCAGCAGCACGCCCAGCGCCACACCCAGCGCCACGCCCGCCCAGCCGATCACCAGCCCTTGGGTGATGAACACGCCCATGACGGTGCGCGGCGAGGCCCCCAGGGTACGCAGAATGGCAATGTCGTTGCGCTTGTCGGTGACCGTCATCACCAGCATGGCGACGATGTTGAAGGCCGCCACCGCCACGATCAGCAGCAGGATCAGCGACATCATGGTCTTCTCGATGCGGATGGCGCGAAAATAGCTCGCGTTGTCCACCGTCCAGTCGATGATCTGCAGATTCGCGGGCAGCACGGCGCGCAGTGCCCGGCTCATGGCCGGTGCGTCCAACGCGTTCGCGTAACGCAGCCGCAGGCCCATGTCACTGGCCGCGGCACCCATCGCGCGCACATCGGCGAGGTTCGCCAGCAGCAGCGAGCCCTCCTGCTCCTGGCCCCCCGCATCGAAATCACCGGCCACCCGAACCTCGCGCAGGGTCGGCGCGGGCGTGCCATCCGCGGCAACGGTGGGGATGAGCAAGGTCAGCGCGTCGCCGGCGGAAATCCCCAGCTGCGTTGCGATCACCGCCCCGATCAGCACCCGATCAGTGCCCCGTGCCAGATCCTGCAGACTGCCCTGGCGCAGAACCTTGGCGATGTCACTGACGGATCCTTCGCTGGCCGGATCGATGCCACGCAACAGCACCGGCAGCATGTCCGATTGGTGCACCACCAGGGACTGTATCTCCACATAGGGGGCGACGCCCAGCACGCCGGGCTGGGTACGCAAGCGCGCCGCGGTGGCCTCCCAGGCGCCGGGGTCGGGTGCGGCCGCCCCGGCGGCCGGGACCACCCGGGCATGGGCGCTCAGGGCCAGCAGCTGGTCGCGCAGTTCACCCTCGAAACCGTTCATGACCGAGAGGATGACGATGAGGGCGGCCACGCCCAGGCCTACACCGAGCAGTGACACCCAGGTGATGAAGGACACGAAAAATTTGTGGGTCCGCGCGCGCACATAACGCAGCCCCACGAAGGGCGCAAAGGGGTGAAACACCCGCGGCATTTAACCACAGCGTGCGCCACTGCGGTGCAGGCTGGACCTGCGTCACAAAACCGGTCCGGCCGAGCGGCGGCCGCTTTAACAGATTGCCCGCGGTGCTATAGTTCGGCCGGTCAGATATGGAGCTGCCATGAAAATCCATGCCCTGGTTGCCCTGCTGTGCCTCACCGGAACAGCCCATGCCGAACTCGCGGTCGACGATGGCAAGGTCACCGTGGTCCCCGCGAATACTCCGCAGCCGGCCCGTGGCGCGCTGATGAAAACCGTGGAAAAGCAGTTCGGCCCGCCGACCACCAAGCACCCCACCGTGGGCAAGCCGCCCATTACACGCTGGGACTACGCGGGTTTTTCGGTGTTTTTCGAAGGTGACCGGGTCATCGATTCGGTCGTGACCGGCGATTCGGCGCCCGCCAGCAGCGGCTGACGGTCGGTACCCACCCCTTTGCCTAGCCTGAGGCGCGGCGGCAGCCCCGCGCGCCGCAGCCCGCTTCCGTATACGCGCCGGTGAGCTCCCTGCTTCAGATCCTCAGACCCAACAACAGCCGCCCTCATGTGCGCTGGCACCAGCTGCATGGCAGCGCCACCGCGCTCGCCCTGGCCGAATGCATGGACAATGACTCGCGGCTGTATGTGATGGTCACGGCCGGGGCCCGCGAAACGGAGCGCCTGGCCGCCGAAATCGCCTTCTTCCAGGGTGGCAAACGCGCCCAGGCGCTGCTGCCGCTGCCGGATTGGGAAATACTGCCCTACGATCTGTTTTCCCCCCATCCGGACATCACCTCCCGGCGCCTTCAGACGCTGTTCGAGTTGCCCGATGCCCGCGGCGGCTGCCTGATCCTGGCCGCCGACACGCTGCTGCAGCGCCTGCCCCCGGTGGCCTATGTGCGCGGCCGGGCCTTCGACCTCAAGGTCGGCCAGGCGCTGAGCGTCGAGCCGTTCCGGCAGCGCCTGGCCGATGCCGGCTATGCCAGCGTGGGCCAGGTGACGGCCCCCGGAGAGTTCGCGGTGCGCGGCTCGCTGCTGGACGTTTTCCCCATGGGCGCCGAGGCGCCGCTGCGCATCGACCTGTTCGGCACCGACATCGAGGCCATCCGCCGCTTCGATCCGGAAACCCAGCGCTCCTTGGATTCGGTGCACAGTGTGCGCATGCTGCCGGCACGCGAGGTGCCGCTGGATGCGCAGAGCATCAAGGACTTCAGACGCCGCTACCGCAGCCGCTTCGAAGGTGATCCGACACTGTCGAGCATCTATCGCGGGGTCAGCGAGGGTCTGGCGCCACCGGGGGTGGAGTTCTACCTGCCCCTGTTCTTCGAGAGCACCGCCTCGCTGTTCGACTACCTGCCCCGTGATGCGGTGATCGTGCATGACAGCGGCGCCGCCGCGGCCCTGCAGCAGCTGTGGCAGGACATCGAGCAGCGCTACGAGGAGCGTCGTCACGATATCGAGCGGCCGATCCTCGCGCCCCCGGAGCTGTTCCTGACGCCGCAGGAACTGGCCAAGGCCGCCGCGCCGCTCACCAGCATCACCCTGGATGGCTTCAAGGCGGACCTGGCACTGCATCCGGATGGCAGCGCCGTCAACTTCCCGAGCGCGAGCCCACCGGAGCTGCGTATCGATCCGCGCGCCGCCGAACCCCTGGCACCCCTGGCCAGTTTCCTGGCGAGCTTCGGCGGTCGGGTGCTGATCGCCGCGGATTCTCCGGGACGCCGCGAAGTACTGCAGGAGATGCTGCGGCCGCATACCACCGCGGTCACGGCAGTGCCGGACTGGACCAGTTTTGCCGGCGGCAGCATGCAGCTCGCCCTCACCGTGGCGCCCGAGATCGGTGGCCTGCAGCTGCAGATGCCACGGATCGCGTTGCTCTCCGAAGCGCAGCTGTTCGGCGCACGCGCCAGCCAGGAACGGCGCCGGCGGCGCACCGCATCGGATCCGCAGGCCATCTTGCGCGACCTCACGGATCTGAATCCCGGCTCGCCGGTGGTGCACGAGGAATACGGCGTCGGTCGCTATGTCGGCCTGATGGCCATGGAAGTGGCGGGCAACCCCGGCGAGTTTCTGGTCCTTGAATACCAGGGCGGGGATCGGATCTACGTGCCGGTGCACGCGCTGCACCTGATCAGTCGCTACACCGGCAGCGCCCCGGAACATGCGCCCTTGCACAAGCTGGGCACGGACCAGTGGCTCAAAGCCAGGAAACGCGCCGCCGAGCAGATCCGCGACATCGCCGCGGAACTGCTGGACCTGTACGCGCGGCGCAGGGCGCGGCAGGCCGCCAGCCTGCAGTTGCGCGAGCTCGAGTACCAGGCCTTCGCCAATGCCTTCCCCTTCGAGGAAACCGCCGACCAGGCCGATGCCATCCGCAAGGTGCTGGAGGACCTGGCCAGCACCCAGGCCATGGATCGCATCGTCTGCGGCGATGTGGGCTTCGGCAAGACCGAGGTGGCGATGCGGGCCGCCTTCGCCGCCGTTCAGGCCGGACGGCAGGTGGTGGTGCTGGTGCCCACCACCTTGCTGGCGCAGCAGCACCTGGGCAATTTCCGCGACCGCTTTGCCGACTGGCCGGTGCGCATCGAAGCACTGTCGCGTTTCCGTACCACCAAGGAGAGCGACGCCGTCATCGAGGGCATCGAGCAGGGCACGGTCGACATCGTCATCGCCACCCATCGGCTGCTGCATGCCAACGTACGCTTCCGCGAGCTCGGACTCATCATCATCGATGAGGAGCATCGCTTCGGGGTGCGCGACAAGGAGAAGCTGAAGGCGCTGCGGGCCGAGGTGCATGTGCTGACGCTGACCGCCACGCCCATTCCGCGCACGCTGAACATGGCCTTAGGCGGCCTGCGCGACCTGTCGCTCATCACCACCCCGCCCGCGGCGCGCCTGACCATCAAGACTTTCGTCAGCGAATGGCACGATGCCACCATCCGCGAAGCGGTGATGCGCGAACTGCGGCGCGGCGGGCAGGTGTATTTCGTGCACAACGAGATCCGCGACATCGAGCAGATCGCCGCGGGTCTGCGCGAGCTGGTGCCGCA
>DATHMK010000008.1:0-8541 GCA_035487155.1 Steroidobacteraceae bacterium | reverse complement strand
AACAAGGTAAAGGTAGAGCCCATGATGATGCCGATCAGAACTGCCAATGGACGCATGCTTGCTGAAAGGATCCTGAGCCGGCCGTTGATGACGCCAATTACACACCTGGAACAGGTGCACTTGCTGCGATGCTGCGCGCACTCTAGCCTAGTACCCAGGCGAATACCCAAGGACCTCCCGCACCCCCCATGAAAATTCTGAAGCGATTCGAGCGCCCGTCGGCGGCCTGGGCTGTGCCATTCGTCGCGGTGATGATGGTTCTCGCCCTCACCGGCTCCTCCCAGGCGCCCGCCGGCCCGTCGGTCCTGCCGCCCAATGCCATCGCGCCCACCGACCGGGAGCGCGCCATCGCCCGGCGGGTCGGGTCGATTCTGGAGGAGGCGCATTACCGCCACGTGCTCATCGACGCTCACATGTCCAGTGACATCTTCGATCGCTACATCGAGTCACTGGATGGCCAGCACAGCTACCTGCTGGCGAGCGACCTGAAGGAATTCGAGCAGTGGCGCTATCGCTTTGACGACATGATCCACACCGGGGATGTCGAGCCCGGCTTTGCCATCTTCGCCCGCTATCAGCAGCGCAATCGCGAACGCATCGCCGCGGCGCTGAAGATGCTGGATACCGAACCGGACTGGACCCTCGATGAGTCCATGGAGTTCGACCGCAAGGATGCGCCCTGGGCCACCACCAGCGCGCAGCTGGATGAGCTGTGGCGCAAGCGGGTGAAGAATGACGGCCTGTCGCTGCTGCTGACGGGCAAGTCGTGGAAGGAGGCCCAGGAGCTGCTGCACAAGCGCTATGAGCACGTGCTCAAGCGCGTGGATCAGATCTCCTCCGACGATGTCTTCGAAAACCTCATGAACGCCTATGCGCGGACCTTTGATCCGCACTCCAACTTCTTCTCGCCGCGGGATTCGGAGGAATACCGCATCACGATGAGCCTGAACTACGACGGCATCGGCGCCTCGCTGCAGCAGACCGATGATTATGTGCAGGTGATGAATGTCATCGAGGGTGGTCCGGCTGCCGTCGCCGGCACGCTCAAACCCAACGACCGCATCACCGGCGTACAGCAGGGCAGCGACTCCATGGTCACCGACGTGGTGGGCTGGCGACTTGATGATGTGGTGCAGCTGATCCGCGGCAAGGCCGGGACCGTCGTGAAGCTGCAGGTGCTGCCGGCCGGGGCAGCCCCGGGTTCGCCGGAGAAAATGCTGGTCTTCACCCGCAACAAGGTCAACCTGGACAACCAGGCCGCCAAGCAGGAGATCCGCACCGTCACCCGCAACGGTCGGCCGCTCAAGATCGGCGTGATCACCATCCCGAGTTTCTATCAGGACGTGGCGCAGCAGGCCGCCGGGGATCCGAACTACCGCAGCACGACGCGGGATGTGCGCCGGCTGCTGGGCGAGCTCACCACCGCCGGAGTCGATGGCATCGTGCTCGATCTGCGCGACGATGGCGGCGGCTATCTGCCCGAAGCCACGGCGCTCACCGGCCTGTTCATCGACAAGGGTCCGGTGGTTCAGCTCAAGGACGCCACCGGCAGGGTCGAGGTGCTGGATGATCCTGACTCGGGCATCGCCTACTCAGGCCCCCTGTCGGTACTGGTCAACCGCTACAGCGCCAGCGCCTCGGAGATCTTCGCGGGTGCCTTGCAGGACTACCACCGTGCCTACATCCTGGGCCAGCGCACCTTCGGCAAAGGTACCGTACAGAACCTCATCCCCCTGGACCGCTGGTCGCAAAAACCCTTGAGCGGGCAGATCACCGTGACCATCGGCAAATTCTACCGCGTCACCGGGGAGAGCACCCAGCATCACGGCGTGGAGCCTGATGTGCAGCTGCCCTCGGTCATCGACATGAAGGAAGTCGGCGAGAGTGCCCTGGAGGCCGCCCTGCCCTGGGATCGCATTCAGGGCTCACCCTTCACCGCCTGGCACGACGAGCGCCCGGTCATCGCGCTGCCCTCGCTGGTGTCCGAGGAAACCGCCCGGGAGCAGCACGATCCGGACTATCGCTACCTGGTGGATGATGTGGCCGCCTTGAACAAGGTGCGTGCCGAGAAGACCCTGTCGCTGAATCTGAAGGTACGCCAGGAAGAGCGCGCGCAGCTGGACAAGGAGCGTCTGGAGCGCGCCAATCAGCGTCTGATCGCCGAGGGCCAGCCCCCGGTGAAGACGGTGGAGGAGCTGGACAGCAGTGAGGCCGTCGCCGGCGATGGCGCCGATGGCAGTGCCGGCAGTGCCGTCAAACGCAGCCCCAAGAACGGGACGTCCACTGCGACCGAGGCGCCGCCGGATCTGGTGTTGAGCGAGGCGACGCAGGTCATGGCGGACATTCTGCTGGGCGGGCCGCCCAACCAGCATCTGCCGGGGGGCGCTCCGGCGCAGCAGACCGTCAAGCGCTGACCCGCAACGCCCTCAGCGCAGCAGGACCCGGAACAGATCCCAGGTGTCCTCGCTCAGGACGTTGGGCATGCGTATCGCCGCCTGCGCGCCCAGTGGCGCGCCGGCCAGCACATCGGACTCACCCAGTGACACGGATTCCGGGGTGGGCGTGGTGTCGAGCGGATCGCGGTAGCGCGCACCGGTGCGCATGCTGTCGCTGCGCGCCTTCACATCCTGTGCCACGTTGACCTTGCTCTCCAGAACCACCCGCGCGCGCGCGATCAGGGCGATCAGCGCCTCGCATTCCGGACGGCCGCCATAGGCATCCACCGGTTCGCGCCGCCCGACGGCCTCCTTGGCGAGGCTCATCAGTGAGGTATCCGCCAGGCGCAGGCACAGCACCTCGGCGTAGGCGATCGCGGCGATGTTGATGGCGCGGCGGGCATCCAGTGACAGGCCGGGAAACTCCGGTGGCTGCTCGGCCTCCAGGGCGGCCATGGCGCCGCGTGCTTGCTCCAGCTGCGTGGTCGCAAGCTCCAGCGCGCTGCGTGCCCCGCTGAGGCGATGATCCAGATCACGGCGCTTGAAGTAATGCCAGAAGCGCGTGAGCTGCGCGCGCCGTGTCGTGAGCTCGGCCACGAACTGCTGGGCATCGTTGAACTGGGTCTGCGCGGTACGCAAGGCGCTCTCGGTGGCCTGACGGCGCGAGAACTGCGTGCGGTTGAATTCCACAAACAGGGTGCGCCGTTCGCGCTCCTCCTGCTGGGCCGCCAGTTCCTGCGTGAACTGCTCGAGAATTTCCCGGCCCCGCTGCCACATGGCCCGCAGCTGATAGAACACCAGTGCCGGGTATGCGGTCTCCGTCATCCCCAGCCGCGACTCCAGTGACCCGAGCATTTCCTGCACGCGGGCCGTCGCGCCCTCCTGCTGCTTGATCCGGTCCTGGAGCCGATAGACCTCCGCCTGCAGCTCGCCATAGGCCTTCTTCAGCTCGGCGCGGTTGCGGAACAGGGTGAGGACGCGATGATCGTCCTCCGGATCATCCGCGACCTTGGGATTGACCCGGATCAGGCGACTGAATTGTTCAAGCGTTTTCATGTATGGCGGCTGAAGACCGGCAGCCATACCGGGCCACCCTCAGGTGTACCCCGCCGGCGCCGGAGCAAAGCGGTGGCCCCGCTCCACGCAGTATTCCAGCCACTTGTTTAGCATGATGTTGCGCGCCCAACGCTGATCCAGTTCACAGGCCACCGTATTGCGCAGCGCCCGCAATGCCGTGTGTTCATGGGTCTGGGCCCACTCCTGGGCTTCCACCAGCCGCGCGTCATGGTAGACCCGCACGCCCATGTCCGGGAAACGCCGGGTGGCATCCTGGTCGGGGATGAGATAGGTGAGGTTCAGTGTCGTGGTATACGGGGAGCGCTCCACAACCGAGAGCAGCAGGTCACAGTCCCCGGCGACCCGGGACTGATACTCGCCCTGCATCCGGGCGACATTCGCCGCCAGCCACCCGAAGCGGATGTAGTTACTTTCATACAGACTCATCAGGGCGACGAAACTGCGAGGTGTCGCGCGCCAGGAGACTGCTGTCTGGGCGTCATTGAGCATGACCCGACTATATCGCACGTCAGACCACGTGCAACCCATGCATTACGTCAGGATTGTGAAGAATTTGCGCTTGCGTTCTCGTCGCGAGCGGCGGGCGCCAGCAGATGTGCGCGATAGTGCTGCAGTTCGCGGATGGACTCGCGGATGTCTGCTAGCGCAAGATGGGCACCCTGCTTCATGAACCCCGCAGCGACCTGGGGCGCCCAGCGCCGCGCGAGTTCCTTGAGTGTGCTGACATCAAGATTACGGTAGTGGAAGAATTTCTCAAGCCGTGGCATGTGACGTGCAAGGAAACGGCGATCCTGACAGATGCTGTTGCCGCACATCGGCGAGGCACCGGCCGGGACCCAGCTGGCCAGGAACTCCAGCGTGCGCTGTTCGGCCGCGGCGACACTGATCTGGCTGGCGCGCACCCGTGCGGCCAGGCCGGATGAGCCGTGCTGGCGCTGATTCCACTCATCCATGCGCGCCAGTGACGTTTCAGGCTGATGGACCGCGATGGCGGGCCCCTCGGCCAGGATCTTCAGATCCTTGTCGGTGATGATGGTCGCGATCTCAATGATGTCATCGGTCTCGGGCACGAGGCCGGTCATCTCCAGATCGATCCAGATCAGATTTTCGGCGTTTGACATGGCGAACCGGCATTCTATCTGACCCATGAGCTTCACCGCACGCATCATCGCCGCCTATGGCCGCCACCTCGTGGTGCGCGATTCGCAGGGCAATGAACGGGCCGCGCGCCCCTTTGGCCGCAAGCTGCAGGTGGTATGCGGCGACCAGGTCAGCTGCGAGCTCGATGCACACCACGATGAAGCCCATGTCACCGGCGTGCTGACCCGCGACAGCTGCCTGTACCGCACCAATCTGCGTGCCGCTGAAGAGCCCGTCGTCGCCAACCTGACCTTGATGCTGGTGACGCTCGCGCCGCTGCCGGCCCCGGACCTGTTTGTCATCGATCGCTATCTCGCCGCCGCCGCATCCGCCGGCATCCGCGCGACCCTGGTGCTCAACAAATGCGAGCTGCCGTGGCCGCCGGAACTGGCCGCGGAGCTGGCGGCCTACAACCAGGTGGGCTACACCCATCTGCCGGTGTCGGTGAAGACCGATACCGGCATCGTGGCGCTGCGGGCCGCCTGTGCCGGGGACATCGCGGTCTTCGTCGGTCAGTCCGGCGTGGGCAAATCCTCGCTGATCTCCCGTCTGGTGCCCGAGGCGGACATCCGCACCGGTGAGCTGATGCTGCGCACCCAGGAGGGCACGCACACCACCACGGCATCACGCCTGTATGACCTCCAAGGTGGCGGCCACCTCATCGATTCACCCGGCGTGCGCGATTTTGCGCCGGCGCTGTCGCGGCTGGAGCCCACCTCGCTGGGATTTCTGGAAGTGGCGCAGCGCGCGCCGCAGTGCCGCTTCGATGACTGCCGGCACCTGAAGGAACCGGCCTGCGCGGTGCGCGCGGCCAGTGAGTCCGGGGACATGAGCGCACGCCGCTACGAAAGCTACCGCAGGCTGCGGCGGCTGTTTGAAACGCTGGGTTCGCGTCGCTAACCCATCAGCTGGCGCCCCACCAGGGCGTGCGCCAGCGTGCCGCCATCCACGTATTCGAGCTCCCCACCCACCGGTACGCCGTGCGCGATGCGCGTGGCGCGGATGCCCCGCGACAGCGCGAGCTCACGCAGGTAATGCGCCGTCGCCTCGCCCTCCACCGTCGGATTGGTGGCGAGGATCAGTTCCTGCACCACCCCTTCGGCCAGCAGTGCCTGCAGCTCACGGGCGCCGAGCTGCTCCGGGCCGACACCATCCAGGGGCGACAGATGTCCCATCAGCACGAAATAGTAACCGCGATAGCTGCCCGAGAGTTCCACGGCCACGACATCCGCGGGTGACTCCACCACGCACAGCAGGCTGCGGTCGCGCTGCGTGGCCGAGCAGATGGAGCACAGCTCATCATCGGTGAGCATGCGGCAGCGCCGGCAGCGCTGCACCGAGTCCAGCGCCGTGCCCAGGGCCTGCACCAGCGCACGCGCACCGGGACGACCCTCCTGCAGCAGATGGAAGGCCATGCGCTGCGCGGTCTTCGGGCCCACACCCGGCAGCGCGCGCAGCGCATCGATCAACCTGAGAAGATTGCGCGAGTGCTTCATCTAGAAGGGCAGTTTCACACCCGGCGGCAGCGCCATGCCGGCGGTGACGGCCGCCATCATCTCCTGGGTGCGCAGCTCCACCTTATGGGCCGCGTCGTTGAAGGCAGCCACCAGCAGGTCCTCGAGCATCTCGCGATCCTCGGAGGCCACCGCCGGCTCGATCTGGACGCGTTTGACCTGGTGCCGGCCGCTGAGCGTCACCTTCACCATGCCGCCGCCGGACTCGCCGACCACTTCGATGGTCTGCACTTCGGCCTGCACCTTCTGCATGCGCTCCTGCATGACCTGGGCCTGCTTCATCAGATTGCCGATATTGCCGCGCATGAGTGCCAATGCTCCTGGGGTAGGGTGTCTAGTTGTCGCTACGGTTGGGTCGGATCGTATCCGGTAACACCGTGGCGCCAAAGCGCTCCTGCAGCGCCTTCACGGTGGGGTCATCGCCGAAGGCCTGGCGGGCCGCCACCAGGGCCGCGCGGCCCTCGCGCTCCTGAACCTGGGCCGGGGTCTGGGCGGCCGCCTCGGCCACGAACTCCAAACGCACCGGCCCCCCGAAATAGGCGACCAGAGCCTGCTGCAGCTTGCTCTCCGTGCCAGGGGTCCGGGAGGCCTGAAATCGCGGATCCAGCGCCAGCCGCACGGCACCCTCGCGGCGCTCCACGAACTGGCAGTTCAGCGCCAGGGAGCGCACCAGGCCGCTCAGGCCCATCTCCCCCACCATGGCCGTCCAGTCCGCCGCAACCGCAGCGGCGCCGCCCCCAGGGGCGGCTGGCGGGGCCGGCGCCGGGGCCTCCGGCGTGGCTGCCCGGGGCGCCTCGGGCCGGCCGCGCCCCGCAGCGGCCCTGGCCGCCTGGGCACCCCCGCCCGGGGAGCCTGCCGCCAGGCCGGCGCCCTCATAGCGAAACCCGAGCATGCGCAGCAGCGTCATCTCGAAGCCGGTACGCGGATCGGGAGCCAGGTGCAGATCGCGCCGGCCAATGATGGCGCACTGGTAGTACAACTGGATGTCATCGGGCCG
Source organism: Steroidobacteraceae bacterium (assembly GCA_035487155.1). Taxonomy (GTDB): domain Bacteria; phylum Pseudomonadota; class Gammaproteobacteria; order Steroidobacterales; family Steroidobacteraceae; genus DAIDKA01. The sequence goes on along the minus strand of DATHMK010000008.1, from coordinate 1,378 downwards.
TATCCCCTGCGCCAATTGCCTCAGCAGGGCCAGCTCGTACAGCTCGTCCCCGTCGTAGTCGGGGACGGCCTGAACCAGGGCCACGCGCACCAGCAGCGCCGCAAACTCATCCAGCAGCTGGGCATGATCGGGGGCCCACTGTTCAAGCTCGCGCACCCAGCCCATCACGCTGGCGGCATCCGCCTCGATCATCAGCTGGGCGAGCTTCACGACATGATCGCGCGCCACGGTGCCGAGCATGTCCCGGACCTGCGCCTCGGCGACGCTGCCCCCGCCAAAGGCGATGACCTGGTCAAGCAGCGACAGCCCGTCGCGCATGCTGCCGTCGGCGGCCTGCGCCAGAAGCCGCAGCCCCGCCGGCTCGAAACCAATGCCCTCCAGTTCCAGTACCTGCTGCAGCCGCGCGGCGATCAGCGCGACCGGCAGGCGCTTCAGATTGAACTGCAGGCAGCGCGACAGCACCGTGGCGGGCAGTTTCTGCGGATCGGTGGTGGCGAGCAGGAATTTCACCCGCGGCGGGGGCTCCTCCAGCGTTTTGAGCAGCGCGTTGAAGGAGTGGGTGGAGAGCATGTGCACCTCGTCGATCAGGTACACCTTGTAGCGACCCTGGGTCGGCGCGTACTGGACGTTGTCGAGCAACTCGCGCGTGTCATCGACCTTGGTGCGCGAGGCGGCGTCGACCTCGATCAGGTCCACGAAGCGCCCTTCGTCAATGGCCACGCAGCTCGGACACACCCCGCAAGGCTCGGCGGCGACCCCGCGGTCACAGTTCAGGCACTTCGCCAGGATGCGCGCGATCGTGGTTTTTCCCACCCCGCGGGTGCCGGTGAACAGGAAGGCATGATGGACGCGATCGGCGTCCAGGGCATGGGTCAGCGCACGACGGACATGCTCCTGGCCGATCATGTCGGCAAAGCGCCGCGGCCGCCATTTGCGAGCCAACGCTACATAAGCCACAGCCTACCCTTCAGCCATTTGGAGGTGATCCGCACCAGCTTGGATTCCGGCACCCGACATCGCCGCTGCCGCTGCTCCCTTCCGGGCCTGACGGGATTCACGACTGGTCGTCGCGGAGTAGCCGATGCGGACCACCATGGACCGGATGCGGGTGCGGCGGCCGAGACTGGCGGAGAGGGTGGGATTCGAACCCACGAACACCCGTGAAGATGTTACTGGAATTCCAGTCCAGCGCCTTCGACCGCTCGGCCACCTCTCCCATCAATCAGTTATGAAACTTTTCTCAGCCAAAAAATCAATTCGCGGCGCGCGCGGCGCAGGCGCTGATCATACTACGAAGCCCCTGGCGGCAAGCGCGCGGCGCGCCTCAAACCGCGGGCGCCGGCCGCGGTCCTTTCGGCTCGGTGAACTTCGGCGGCTC
>DATHMK010000007.1:0-94328 GCA_035487155.1 Steroidobacteraceae bacterium | reverse complement strand
AGATTCCGTTCCTGTGGGTACTGCTGGGTATCCTGGGCGGTGTCGAGCAATTCGGTCTGATCGGACTGTTTCTGGGTCCGGCGCTGATGGCCGCCCTGGTCTCGGTCTGGCGAAGCTGGGTGCGCGCACCGGTGGAGGATATGCGCGATTGATCGCGCATGACTACTCATGATGCAATCCACTCAAGTACACTGCATGGTTTCCCCCTGCCCGTTCCCCGTTATGCTTTGCTGAAGGCTGAAGTTTGACGCGATGAACCGACCCGCTGAAGCCACTAACCAGGACCCCGCCCTCGAAATCCGCTTCGGACCCGTCGACATGGCCCAGGTGCGCATCCGCACCACCGATCCTGGAACCATCGTCGATGAGCTGACCGGTCGCGTGGCCACGGCGCCGAAGTTTTTCCAGCGCACCGCGGTGTGTCTGGATTTGAGCGAACTCGGCCGCGAACCGGATGCCGCCGAATTGCGTGGCGTGGTGGAGGCCGTGCGTCGCGCCGGCATGCTCCCCGTCGGCCTCGTCAACGGTACGGCGGCGACGGATACCCTGGCGCGTGAAGTGGACATGCCGGTGCTGGCGCAGTTTCGCGCCACGACCAAGAGTCCGCCGGTGGTGCATGCCGCACCCACGCCCGAGCCGGAACCGAATGTGAGTCCGCTGATCCATACCCAGGCGGTGCGCTCGGGCCAGCGCCTGTATGCCCGGCACCGTGATCTGATCGTCATGGCACCCGTGGGAGCAGGGGCGGAACTGATGGCCGACGGCTGCGCGCATATATACAACGCGCTGCGGGGCCGCGTCATGGCCGGCGCGCGCGGCGATACCGCCGCCCGGGTGTTCTGCCAGGAGTTCTACGCCGAACTGGTATCCATCGCCGGGGTCTTCCGGGTGTTCGAGACCATCCCGGCGGAACTTGCCGGCAAGCCGGTGCAGGCGTGGCTGGACGGGGACGCGCTGCGCTTCGCGCGTCTGGACCAGTAGTCAACCCAATATCTGAACTTACGGAGATCCTGTATTGACTGAAATCATCGTTGTGACTTCTGGCAAGGGGGGCGTGGGGAAGACAACGACGTCCGCAAGCATCGCGTGTGGACTGGCAAGCCGCGGCAAGAAAGTCGCCGTGATCGACTTCGACATCGGCCTGCGCAACCTCGATCTGATCATGGGCTGCGAGCGACGGGTCGTGTACGACTTCGTCAATGTGATCAACGGCGAGTGCACGCTCAAGCAGGCGCTGATCAAGGACAAACGGCTGGACACGCTGTTCGTGCTGGCTGCCTCCCAGACCCGCGACAAGGACGCGCTGACCGCTGAAGGGGTCGAACGGGTACTGCAGGAGCTGCGCGCCGACGGCTTCGACTACGTGCTGTGCGATTCCCCGGCCGGCATCGAGAAGGGCGCGCATCTGGCCATGTACTTCGCCGACCGCGCCATCGTGGTGGTCAACCCCGAAGTCTCCTCGGTGCGCGATTCGGATCGCATCCTCGGACTCCTGGCGAGCAAGACCAGGCTGGCCGAAGGCGGCAATGGCCGCGTCCAGGAGCATCTGCTGCTCACCCGGTACAGCCCCAAGCGGGTGGCATCCGGTGAGATGATGGGGGTGGATGACGTGAAGGAGATCCTCGGACTGGATGTCGTGGGCGTGGTCCCCGAATCCACCGATGTGCTGTCGGCATCGAATGCGGGCACGCCGGTGATCCTCAATGAGGACTCCGATGTCTCACGTGCCTACCACGACGCCGTGTCGCGCCTGCTGGGTGAGACCGTCCCGCTGCGGTTCATCGACGAGCCCAAGCGAGGGTTCTTTGCTCGCCTGTTTGGAGGTTGAGCATGGGCCTACTGGATATTTTTCGCCGCCAGCCCCCGTCGGCCCAGGTGGCCAAAGAGCGGCTTCGCATCATCGTGGCGCAGGAACGCGGGGCACGCGGTGGTCCGGACTACCTGCCGCTGCTGCGCCGCGAACTGCTGGAAGTGATCCGCAAGTATGTGAACGTTGATCCCGAGGCCGTGGTCATCAACCTGGAGCGCGACCAGGGTCACGAGGTTCTGGAACTGTCGGTGGCGCTGCCGGAGAAGGTCCACGCTGCCAAGACGGCCGCGGGCAAAGCCTGAGCGGGTCTTGCGGGCGGGCGAGTCAGTCTTCCTTGCCCTCGCCCATCTGCGACTGGCTGTAATTCTGGATTCCCACCCGCTTGATCAGGTCAAGCTGGGTTTCCAGATAATCGATGTGCTCTTCCTCGGACTCCAGGATGGATTCGAACAGTTCCCGTGACACGTAGTCGGACAGGGATTCGCTGTCGGCGATGGCCGCTTTCAGGTCCTTGTGCGCCATCAGCTCCAGCTTCAAGTCGCATTCCAGGCATTCTTGCACATTCTCACCGATCAGCAGCTTGCCCAGATCCTGAAGGTTCGGCAGACCATCCAGGAACAGTACCCGTTTGATCAGCCGATCGGCATGCTTCATCTCATCGATGGACTCGTGCTTTTCGAACTCCTCCAGCCGCGACAGGCCCCAGTTGCCGAACATCCGCGAGTGCAGGAAGTACTGGTTGATGGCCGTGAGTTCATTCTTCAGCACCAGATTCAGATGCTTGAGTATTTTCGGATCGCCCTTCATCAACGGGACTCCAGCAACGATTCAGACGGCTGCCCATGATGGGCCAGGGTCAGGGCAGGCGCAATCAGCCGCCGTACGGCGGCAGCCGCGGCGCGAACGGAAAGGGATTGCGCGCCGCTTAGCGGCGCTGATCAGGCCGCGTTCTTGCGGCGGCTGGACAGAACGTATTCATCGACCACAGCCTTTGCCGTTTCCTGGCAACGACCGCAGCACATGCCCACCGGCAGACGCGACTGCACGTCGCACAGCGACACGGCGCCGTGATCTACGGCTTCATGTATCTGGCGATCAGTGACCGCGCTGCAGACGCATACGTACATCATCGCTCCGTTAGGGGTCGAACCAGCGATCAAAGTATAAATGAGAATGATTCCGGATAGCAAATGGGCCAGATTATGGAAAATACCTGCTCATCGCTCAGCCTTGGGCTGGTAGGTGCCCACGGTCCATAGATTGCCCTCAGGGTCGCGCACATCGAACTGCGCGCTGCCCTGGGGAAAGGCCGGGGTACGCGCGACATGCAGTTCACGCACCACATCGGCGCCGGCCAGAACGGCCTTATGAAAATGGCGCCTCACCGTCTCGGCATCCGGTGCGGCCAGTGCGATCGAGGCGACCCCGACCTTGGACCAGGGGTTGTCCGGGGCGGGACGGCTGCAGAGGAACACCACGCCCGTGCGCCACCCCAACTCGGCAAATGCCACCGTCCCATCAGGCATCGGATAATGCGACAGGAGCTTCAGCCCGAGCACCCGCAGCAGCCACTCGATGCCAGCGGCGGCGTCGTTATAGACCACGGAGGGCGTGACGGCGGGTGAGTCCACAGGCTCCTCGCGGCTAGTGGCCGACGCTGGCGCCGCGGAACATGAAATATACCGCGCCGAGGATGCACAGCGCGGCCCACAGATAGTCCAGCCGCAACGGCTGGCGCATGAAGAACACCGAAAACGGCAGGAACACCGACAAGGTGATGACTTCCTGAAGGATCTTCAGCTGCCCGACACTGAACTGCGTATAGCCGATGCGGTTCGCCGGAACCTGCAGCAGATATTCGAACAGGGCAATGCTCCAGCTCACGAGCGCCGCGATGAACCACGGACGGGTGTTCAGCTCCTTCAGATGGCCATACCAGGCGAAGGTCATGAAGACATTCGACATCGAAAGCAGTACCACGGTCTGCAGCAATACGACGGCTTTGGTCACAACACCTTCCTAGGAAGCCAGAATCGCCCAGCGTTCATGATCGCGCCAGCGGCCACCGATCTTCAGATAGCGCGGCGAATAGCCTTCGCGGCGGAAGCCACAGTTGCGTGCCAGGGCCAGCGAAGCGCGATTTTCCGGTTGGATATTGGCCTCCAGGCGATGCAGCTTGAGCGTGCCGAAGGCCTGCGCGGTCACGGCCTTCAGACCCGCGCCCATGTAGCCGCGGCGCTCCTGGCCGGCAAAGGCATAGTAGCCGAGGTAGCCGCTGCGCAAGGCCCCCAGGATCACATTGGTCAGATTGATGACACCGACAATCGCATCGGTGTCCCGACGGCACACCAGATAGGCGTGATTGGCGGGCTCGGCCATCTTTTTCAGATAGGCGTCGAATTCGCGGCGGGTTGCCGGCGCACGGACCCAGGGTCGATGCAGGGACTTGCTGTGACGCACGGCGTCCAGGAACGGGCCGCGGTCCTCAGACCCTGGCTGACGCAGGTAAATCAATGATTTCATCGTCCACTGACACCTTACAGATACCGGAACACCGAACCGGTTTTGCGGCGCTTGGCCGCCTTGGGGGGCGTGGCGGTCACGAACTTCCAGGCCATGCCGAACAGCTCCTGAAGGGTCTTGCGGTCGACCTTTGTCAGGCGCACCAGCACTGACTCGCTCACCAGATAGTGCGCCGTCAGATAGCAGATCTCCGGCATGGCGGCCAGCAACCGATCCCGCTCTGCCGCGCCCACCCGCATCATCAGCGTCTCGGGTTCGGCGGAACGGTTGATCGCCTTGCAGGCCAGCAGCTTGCCACGCGCCTTGAACGCCATGCCACGCTGAGTTGAGCTGTCGATGACATCGGGCAGCGCCAGCGCCACTTCGCGCACCGTCGCGTAGTCGACGCCCCGGCCTGAGGCCTTGCGCCGCACCGCCTTGAGCGAGACTGCGGCGGGTTCCCGGAACTGAATGACATTGCCCTCAGGGTCGTGGCCATCGCAGGCGCGAAAGCCGCGTGCTTCGAACATATGCTCCGGGGCATTCAGTTCCCCGCCAAGAGCCGGGGCGGCAGCGCGTGCCGCCGCAATGCTCTTGACGGCGAACACCAGCTTCACGGCGGCCTGGGTGCGCCGCATCGGCGGTGTGGTGATATCGATGCTGCGCGCGAGCTTCCGCGGGATGGGATGCACCACCAGCTGCTGGCCGGTGGACTCAAGGACGATGACGTCAGTGCCTGAGTGCGTCACCTTCATGTCCGCCAATGCCTGGTAGAAGGCGGCCACGCGCTGTGGATCCTTGGCAAACAGTACCGCGCCGGATTTGTGAACATTCGACACTGTCCGATACTCCCGGGTTGCGCCGGGAGGCGGCCCGCCGCGGCCACGTTTTCAGATCCCGATCTTCAGTCCCCGCCGAATAGTGCCTGCTCGGGATAGGGCAGCGCCAGTTGCGGCAGCTCCGCTGCCGCAAAATATCGCAGCGAGCGGGTCTCAGGATCCAGCCTGCCGGTGCCCTGGCCGGTCACGTTGCAGCGATACAGCACGACCAGGTATTCAACCGTGTCGCCATTGCGATAGGTGTGCCGGAACTGCGGGCCGCCAAAGACACCCAGGATCCGCTGCGGCTCAACGATGAGACCGGTCTCTTCGAGCACCTCACGCCTGAGGGCCTGTGTCGGGTCCTCACCCGGCTCGATCGCCCCTGCAGGCAGGCTCCACCCTAGCCCTGCAGCCTTCTCCTGGAGCAGCAGCCGACCACTGGCTTCGCGAATGACGGCTGCGACACCCGGCATCATCAACAGTTGGTGGCCGACCAGTTGCCGCAGGCGCCGGTAGTACAGGGACATGGCCATTGGGACACCTCAGGGCGCGACATCCCCGACCGGGTTCTCGGCGAAATGCTGCAGCAGCCGGGGCATCATGTTCTCGAAGCCGCCGGGGACATTGATGCTGATGAAGCCGGCGCGCCCGGTTCCGCGATTTTCGAAATCGTGAGGTGTGCCACCGGGTATCACCACATACGCGCCGCGGGGCGCCTGGGTCCAGCGTCCGGCAACTTCGACCGAAACCGTTCCTTCGATGACATAGAACACGTGTTCGTCGGAGTGCGCATGGGTGCCCGGCCCGCGGGTATTGGGTTCCAGCCACCATTCCGATATGGAATAGCCGGATTGCGTCTCGGCGCCATCGGCCTTGAACACGGCGCTCATGCGACCCATGAGGTAATGGCGACCCTGATCCGGGCCGATGATCAATGGTTGGCGTGGAGCGCAGCTCGCTGCAGTCATGGTTCCTTCCCTGTCAGCCGCCGATGTCAGAGATCTTGCCGGAGATCGAAGAATACCCGGAACAGGTTTCCATCCAGGTCGGCCGCGGTGAATTCATGCAGTTTCCACGGCTTGGATTCGGGTGGGGAGATCAGTTTCGCCTGTCGGTTATGCCAGTCGCGGTACACCTCATCGACCTCTGCCTTGCTGTTCAGGTTCAGCCAGATCACCACCGGTCCATGGGTGTCGTACATCTCGCGAAATCCGTTGTTGGTGAGAAACATCCGGCACTCGCCCCGGGAGATGCCGGCGATTCCACCCGCATCATCGCCCCAGTCCTTGGTGAATCCCAGGGATACATAGTAGGCGGCAGCTTCATCAACGTCGCTGACGGGTATCTCCGGCACTGCGCCGGGGAAGCGGTGAGTCATGCTTGAATCCTTTTCCTTTCGGGTACTGCGCTGCAGCACGAATATCGGTTCGCAGGCCCATTGTCGTTTGCCTTTGTTATAGGGATAAAACAGCCCGCAGCGTTTCAGGCATGCGCTTCCCAATGGCGCCCCACCCGGCAGAAAAACTCCATGCGCACCACCCGCGCGCTGGACGGATCACCCCATTCGGCCCCGAGTTCGCTCCTGAAGCTGTCGAAAAAGGCGCGGCCGTTGGCATCGATGCAGCGTCGGGTCGCCGACCAGGTGCCCAGATAGGCGCTGAACTGCGCCAGGTTCCAGCTCACCTGCATCCCAATCCTCGGTGGCGTTATCTCCTGGAATGGAAACGGAATCGTAGCGTAGGCGTCCCATGCGATCCGGTTCTGAGGAGCCCAGTAGTCCTTGATCACATCCGACAGTCGGGTCGCGATGATCGCATCCAAAGTCTGCGACACAAGCGGCAGGGTATAGGTCCAGGCCGCGAAGATGCCGCCCGGCCGCAGTACGCGCCGGACTTCGGGCCAGAATCGAGCGAAGTCGAACCAATGCAGCGCCTGTGCCACGGTGACCAGGCTGAAGTATCCGTCGGGAAAGTCCGTGCCTTCCGCGGGCTGTACCGAGTAGCGCACCCGCTCATGGCAGACGGCATTGGCAATCTGTTGCGCAGCGACGTCCGTCGCCTCCACCTGCGTAAACCACTCGGCGAGCGCCACCGCGGCCTGGCCCGAACCGGTCCCGCAATCCCAGACCCTGTGCCGGTCCGGGCAAAGGCCGACCAGATACTGGTACAACTCGCGCGGATAGCGCGGGCGCGCGGCGGCGTATTCGTCCGACTTGACGCTGAAGAGCTGACGGGTATCGATGCTTCAGATTCCCTGGATGTCCCGCATCTGAGTCGCCCGGCGATGCTTGATCTCCTGCACATAGATCGGCGAGCGGTACACATTGTTGTTGATCAGCGAGGCAGGCAGCGGTTTGAACGGGTTCATCGACTCCAGCAGGGCATTGCAGCGGGCCTCGCAGCCCAGGCGATATTCAGGCTCGGCGACGATGTACAGATCGTTGTTGAGCATGCCGTCCAGCACGAAGCGGGCCGCGACCATGGGATCCATGGGCCGTACGGCAGCCGGGGCCAGGTCTGCCGGCGGCGCGGGACGCGGCGGCCGCGCCGGGCGCGGACCGCTCCCCGCGGGGCGCGGCGTCGCGCCCGGAGCCAAGGCCGGCGGACCATCGTTCTTCAACGCCGCGGGCCGATAGCTTTCGCTGACACCGATATTGGTCGCGGTCAGCCCGGGAACGAAGCAGGAGGTTCCGATGTTGGTGTTGCGCAGCTCCAGACGCAACTCTTCCATGAAGCCCACGGCGGCGATCTTTGACACGGTATAAATGCCGGCACCACTTCCCGGCAGGATGCCGCTGGTCGATGTGGTGGTGATGATGTGAGCGCCCTGCTTGCTGGCCAGCATGCGTGGCACATAGGTGTGGGTGCCATAGATCGGACCCCACAGGTTCACGCCCAGGCCCCATTCCCAATCCTTGTAGGTTCCGGTGCTGGCGGGGGCCTGCAGGCCAACGCCGGCATTGTTCACCAATACCTGAAGGCCGCCGAATTTCCTCTCGATCTCGTCGGCGACGCGCTCCCAGGAGTCACGGTCCATGACGTCGTGCTTGATGTGATGGATGCGCGGATCATCGGTCGGGAATTGCTTCAGGGCATCTCCGATATGCTGATCGTCAAGGTAGCCGATGACCACCTTCATCCCGGCCTCGTGGAACACGCGCGCGATACCCAGGCCGATGCCACTTGAGCCACCGGTGATGTAGGCGACCTTGCCCTTCACATCCGTGATCGGCGGTGCCTGGGCATTGCCCATGTCCGGAAGATCGGCCGCCGCGGCTGCTTTCGTGGCAACCGCTCCGAGCAGGCCGGCGGCGCTTGCCGCCACACCGCCCAGAATCTGGCGCCGGTTCAGTGTCTGGTCATCCATGTATCCCCCTTGTTCGAGTGGTTCTGCCAGGAGCGCCGATCATGATAGGCGACTCGGCCGGGGGTGCAACAGGACCGGGACCGTGCGGGCAGCTTTTCTCAAATGGCCCCGGGCCGAACCCGGCAAGCCCCGTCGCGGCGCAATTTAACGGGATAAGTCGCGGGCGACTTCGGCGCCGATGCGCAGCACATCCGCTACCAGGGAATCGGCCTGCGCCAGGGTCGCCCGCGCACCGATGAAACACGGACGCAGCGCCAATTTGCCATTGACCTGGGTGGTGCTGGGAATGTTGCGATTTTCCCGGACCATTCGCCGGTGCAGTTGCCGGTTAAGCCGATCCAGATCGATGCCGGGGCCGACATAGCGGAAACAGCATATCGACAGTGTCGGCTCCATCAGCAGCTCAAGGTTGGGGTGTTCACGCGCCACGGCGGCAATGTGCTGCGCCATATCGTTGTGGCGCCTGATCCGCGCGCGCAGTCCTGCGACGCCGATTTCCCGGATCATCGCCCACACCACGACGCCTCGGCAGGGCGCGCTCAGTTCCACGCCGTAGTCATAGTAGGGAATGCCGAAATCGTCCATGGAATGCTCGACCAGCCGGGGCATCCCCTGGTCCTGTTCGACTGCCCCTTCCAGGTAGTCCGCCGGTTCCTGGGTGAAGGCGCGACGCAGCAGTTCACGGTCGCGCACGAAGGTCGCGGCCACCCCGATGGCAGCGCCCAGCCATTTATGCGGATCGACGATCGCCGAGTCGGCAGACTCCAGACCTTCGTACAGTGCCGCCTTGCGTTCATCCAGAATGCCCGGTAATCCATAGGCACCATCCACATGGAACCAGATCCCGTGCTCCTGGGCGACATCAGCGATGGCTCGCAATGGGTCAATGGCACCGGTATTGGTCGTGCCGGCGTTGGCGACGATGGCCACGGACAGCACCCCGGCGGCCTGATCAGCGGCGATGCTCCGGCGCAGGTCCTTCACATCCATACGGCCCAGCGCATCGCAGGCGATCACCCGAACGGCGCGCCGACCCAAACCCAGCACGCCGGCGGACCGTTGCACAGTGTGATGCGCCTGGGCGGTCGCATACAGGCAGGCCGGCCGATCCATTCCCTTGGCGGCCACGTCATGTCCGATCTTCTCGAAGGCGAACTGGCGTGCGGCGCCGAGCGCCAGCAGGTTGGCGGTGGAACCGCCGCTGCTGTAAACGCCCTGCATGGAGCCGACGCCGCACAAAGTGGCCAGCCACTTCAGCGACACTTCCTCAAGCAGGTTGAAGGCGGTCAGCGAGTAACGCTGCGGTGAGGCGATGTTGGCGGCCGTGGCGGCCAGGGCTGCGGCGGTCGTGCCACCCGTGGTGATGAAGGAACTGAAACCCGGCTTGGGTATCTGAGACCCGTTCGGAATGATGTCGCGAATCAGCTCTTCAGTGACGCGATCTATCCCGATGCCGTGCGTCGGCAGTGGTATGTCCAGCGATTCGCGCCATCGCTGTCCGGGATGCAGGGCATCGGGATGCTCGAAACGGACGAATTCATCGAGCGCAGCGCCGACGCGCGCCAGTAGATCCTGAAGACGGCCGGTTTCGGCGGCATCGATACTCATAATTCACAGCTTCAGTGGACTAGCGCCAGGTCACGAGACTAGCAGAAGGACCGAGCAGCGCCATCAGTCGGGCGGCTGTTCTGGGTTTGGGGTTCACGAGGAACTGCCTGCTGCCGGCCCGCAGCAGCGGCAGATCCGATAGGTGATCCGAATAGACGAAGGCCCAGGGCGGCGTGAAGCCTCGTTCCTGCAACATGGGAATCTTGTGCGCGCCGTAGCAATGCCGGTTCACGACCATGCCACCCAGCAGCGTGCGCATCGAGGAGCCGACGACCACGACGCCGTTGATGCCCTCGCCGGCGAGAATATCCTGGGCCAGATATTCGAGCGCGCCGGTGGCCACCACCACGGTATGGCCCTGGGCCTGATGCGCTTCGATCTGCAGGCGGGCGTCCCGGCGCAGCAATGACCCATTGCGGATGCGAACCTCGGCGACATGCGCTCTGGCCAGTGTCCGAAGCGATTCATGGCCATGACCAAAGGTCGCCAGCCATGCGCCAAAGCGGATCGGGACCCGGCGCGTACCGCGAAAGGCGGCAAGCGGGATGATCAGCACTGCGATCGGCGCGCCCAGTACCAGTTTCCATGGGTTTCGGCGCAACAGCCAGGCGAAGAAACGCGCCGCGGTATCGCAGGGCGTCAGGGTGAAATCGAAGTCGAAAACGGCGATCGGCACCCGGCTACCTCGCGGCGACGGCCGCTTTACCGAGGACTACCAGCGTTATGCGATCCGAGACCCGCCGGGCGCCCGTCACGGCGTAACCCAATCGAATGTACAGGCGGATATTTCCTTCGCTCTGGCTGCCAGTGAAAAGCTCGAAGCCCGACACCGAGGGGAATCGCGCTTCGATCGCCTGCATCAATGCCGTGCCGATTCCACGACCCTGGTAGTTGGGATGCACCATCAGCCGGCCGATCTGGCAGATGTTGCCACTGACCGTCGCCCGTACGGAACCGATGATGGTTTGCTGGTGCACGACCTTGAGGACCAGCTCGTTCTGTATTTCCGATTGCAGCGATTCCAGCGTCTGGGTCAAGGGCGGAATGGTCCAATCCTCGTACCGGCGCGCCTCGGCCTCATAGGCCAGCCTCTGCAAGGCCAGGAGCTGCGCGGCATCGGCGACGGCGGCGGGCTGGATTGCGAACGACAATGTGGCCATTTCAGGAAATCGGGAAGACAACCGAAGTCACGGGTTGGCCACCTACGTGTCGGGCCAGGGCCTCAAGGATTTCACGGATGGAGCGGCTCACGTCGGGGGATTTCACCATCTGCTCCTGGCTCGTGCACCCCCCAAGCAGCGGCAGAGTCACAGAAGCGGAAGCGACGATATCGGTCGACATGGTCGCCAGTGTCTCCCGAAGTGCATCATGGGCGTGGTGGGCGCGCGGTGAGGTATTCACCAGGGCAATCGGCTTGCGCACCGTACCCTCGTAGCTGACGAGCCAGTCCAGTGCGTTCTTCAGGACCCCCGACACGCCGTGCGCATATTCAGGGCTGGCAATGATCATGGCATCGCAGCCACCGACCGCGGCGCGCAACGCCTGTACGACTCGCGGCGGGGCTGCCTCCAGATCCTGGTTGAACGCGGGAATGTCACCGAGAACGGCCAGGACCTGCACCTGAATGTCCGAGGGTGCGAGCGCCGCGGCGGCACGGCAGAAGGCGGAATTGATCGAGGCCGCACGCAGGCTGCCGGAGATGGCGAGAACCCTCATGCGACATTCAGCCCGCTCTCAAGGCACCGTTCGCAGCGGCGTCGCGGCCGCATCTCCCACCACGGTGGTCCAGTTGCGCACCGACCAGTGCGTGACCAGACCCGCTTTCACATAAGGATCATTCTCGGCAAAGGCGCGGGCAGCGGCCCCGTCTTGGCCCCGGAACAGCAGAACCGCCCCGTCGGGAGGATCCGCGAGGGCCCCTGCGAGTATCAGTTCACCTCGCTGCTGGGCTTCCCAGGCCAGACGCAGGTGCTCGCCTCGGTAGGGCGGCCGGCGCTCCAGGTAGTCGCTGCCGAAATGATAAAACAGAAGAAAATGCATGATGTTCTCCAAGACAGGCATCAGCTGCCGGCATTGGCGAGCGCTGCCAATTTAAGGACCGTCGCCAGATTCCGTGACGTGGCCACCCGCCCGGCCTGCCCGAGCAATGCCACCGCGGCCTTGCTCTCCAGTATGCCCTTGGCGCAGAGCAGATAGGCGGCGCTCCTGCCGAGCGCGAACCGCTCGGGCGCAATCACCAATGCCCCGATGGCACTGAGATCGCGCAATGACTTTGAATCCTGCACGAATGCCACCAGCAGGCGCGGATATTCCTCGGCTTCAGCGTCGATCGGGTTTTCGGCAATGATCGACGATAACTCCTTCAGCGATTTGACCACCACCGGTACATCGACCTTGAGTCGCGCGGCGATGGCGCCGGAGATGTCCTTGGCGTGCCTTGCACAGCTGCCACCGCCGGCCTGAAACACGGCATTGCCGCTGTTGAGAAGCGTGGCCACATGGGTGTGTCCCAACCCTATGAGCAACGCACGCAGGTCCGCCATGGGCACCCGCTTTGCCTTGCCGACATTGATGCCGCGCAACAGCGCCACGAATTTCGGCATTCAGGAGCCCCGTGCTTCGAGCTCTACGAGCCTCGGCATGACCGATCTGCCCTCGATGATCAGCTCGGCCACCGACACCGGAAGAGTGAAGCGCCGCGGACCGGCGCTTCCGGGATTGAGGAAGATGACGCCATCGCGCGATTCTAGATGCGGCTTGTGTGAATGACCGGAGAGCACCACCGATACCCCCGCGGCGACGGGATCAATATCCAGTTGTGACAGATCATGAAGAACATAGACATGGATCTCACCGAACACCAGCAGGTCCGCTTCGGGTAGGTTCTGCGTCCAGGCTCCCGTGTCGTTGTTGCCACGCACGGCCATGACCGGTGCGATTCTGGAGAGCGCGGCGATGACCTTGGGATCGCAGATATCCCCGCAGTGAATGATTGAATCGCTGCCCTTCAGAAACTCGAGCGCCTCAGGCCGAAGCAGCCCATGAGTATCGGAAATCACGCCGATACGGCTCACCGGTCAGGTCCGCTGCGCACTCACGTCGGCCTGCCACCCAGGAGTCTGGCGGGCAGGAACAGAATCGCCCGCAGCAGGGCGAACACCGCCTCGAAGGTGATTCCGAGGAGACGCAACGGCAGTGACAGCAGCCACAGCAGCGGCCACAGGATGAGTGCCAGCAACGCCAGTGGCCAGCACAGGACCAGAAGGATCAACCAGCCGACCAACGTCACAAGTGATGTCATGATGGCACCGGGATTGCCTTGAGGGTTTCGTGGAATATTCTGCGCGCTTCGTCGTCGACGATCACGGCCGCGGCATGCAGTTGAAGTGTAAAGTCAGGATGCTGCATTTGCGTCAATTTCATGGCTTCTGCGGCGCGTCCGGCAATTCTCCGGTCGCCAGAAAGGTCAACTCTTCCTCGGACACCTGCGACTGCTCGCGAATGCGCTGCGCCCGCGCCAGAAACTCCGTCGGTACCAGGATGGCAAACTCCGTACCGAGTCCCGGTACTGCGCCGTTCGAGGCGAAGTAACACGGCAGATTCCACGCCTCCAGCAGGCCGAACAATGCCTGCGCGGAAATCGGGTCGCCGAACTTGGCGACCACGCTCCAGCCACTTTGTGACACCGTCACTCTCCAGTCATTCGCCGTCGCGCCGTCGCGGGGGTTCGGCGGTCACCAAGCACACCATCGTCAGGACGCCTCCCATGAAAAGGGTGAAGAGCGCAAAGGAGATCGGGCGCGTGGGAAGCAACCTTACCGCCCCGATGATGACCGTTCCGAACCAGACAACGGTGACCACCCATCCCTGCCAGCTTGCCGGGGGTCCCCAACCCCATCCGTAGCGCTTGGCTCGAAACCAGTAGTGACGCTCACGCACCGGTGTGCCGCTGTGATTCATGCGCGTCGCCAGACACTTGCAAGCCAGGGCTGCTGTTCAGGCGGCAAGCCGGGCGGACGGTAGTAGTGCTCCAGCTCGACGAATGGCACCGCGGTCAGGAATGCACGCCAGGATTCAAGGTCATGGTAGGCGCCATAGCGACCGCGGTTCCAGCCCTCCTCGTTGTTTCCCCGCGGATTGGAGGTGAACAGCACGCCTTGGGGCCTGAGCGCTTCGCGCAATTCCTCCAGAACGCGCGGCAACTCCTGGCGCGGCACGTGGAACAGCGAGGCATTGGCGAAGATTCCGTCGAAGCGCTCCGGGGGAAGTGCCAAGGCCAGGAAGTTTTGCTCCCACACTTCGCAGCCGCTGTGCTCTCGGGCCATGGCAGCGAATGAGTGCGAGCCCTCAAGGCCAACCGGCACGTGACCCAGAGCGCGAAATGCCGCCAGGTCACGTCCCGGTCCACAACCGAAATCGAGTATGTCAAAGGGCGGGGTGGCGCGGATGTGCCTGAGCAAGGCATCGATGTTCTGCTTCACATCGTGATCGCGCGTGCCGCTCCAGAACTCGGCGGCACGTTCATTGTAGTTATCGAGTGTGGTCGCCGTGATCTGGTCGAGCTCTTGGCGCGGTTGTGTCATCGCAAGTCGGCCTTCAGTCGCGTCTTGATGTCCAGGTAGGCCGCGGCAATCAGGGCCTCGAGAGCCGCATGATCCGCTGCCAGGCCTGGAGTTAGCTTCACGTGGCGCATGAACCGGCCCTCGCCCTGCAGCATACCAGCCGGATCCGGCAAGGCGTCGCCGTGGAAAAACCCGATATTGACATGGGACCTGAACGCGCTGGCATACGCAAACGGCGCATCTTCGACGCATGCGGTCGGACATCCATCATGGACCAGCTCGCGAACATCGGCGCCACATTCGCGCATCCTGTCGAACCAGCGTCGCGCGATGTTGCCCAGTTCCCCGCGATGCGCATCAAGCCAGGCATCGACCTGGGGATCGCGCCTGACGGAGCCTGTGAATTTCAACAAACCACTGACCATGTGCGCCTCGTTCGCATTCAACGCAGCGCCGCCTGCAGCGTCATGAGGTAGGCGCTGGCGCTGCCTATATCATTGTGGCCGACGCCGTCTATCACTGTCATTGAGGCCACTCCGGCGGGGAACTTGCTCCTTAGCTTCTCGGTGCTGGCGCGCGGTATGACCTCATCGTTCGCCGCGACCACGATACTCGTCGGGATCCGGATGCCGGGTGCATATTTCCAGGATTCATAGCGGTCGAGCAGCAGCCACTTGACCGGCACATAGGGATACTGGGCAGCCGCAATCTCTTCAATGCTGTCATAGGGGGTCACCAGCACCAGGCGCGACACCGGGGCCTCGCTCGCCAGCCGAATGGCGACACCACTGCCCAGGCTGCGTCCGATGACGGCAACGTCCGGGTGCTGAGCATGTACTTTCTGAAATAAGGCCAGTGCATCGGCGTGGATGGCGCCCTCGGAGGGGCTGCCGCTGCTGCCACCGTAGCCCCGGTAGTGCAGCAGGTATAAGGCATGCTGCGGGAATGCGCCTGAAAAACTCTCAAGATTGGATGAGACGTCCTCAGCATTGCCGCCGAAATAGATGATAGCCCTTTGTCCCGCACGTGGCCGTACCGTGATGATGAGCTGCGAGCCGGGCACGGGCAGCACCATGGTGGAGGCTGCGGCGCTCACCAATCGGGGCTGCGGGTAATAGAGCAGGGACCGCTGAAACGCAAACATCGTGACGCAGACGGCCAGGTAAATGGTCCCGGCGCTTGCCAGGGCAATGCAGATCAGGCGGATCACGGCGCATTGTCGCAGGGACTAGTGCCGATTGGGAGGGAACACCACATCCGTGGGCAACCGGGTGCCGACCGGTATGACGGGCAACCGCGCCAGCTCTTGATACAGATCCGTGAAATCGGCATCGGCGGTCAGCCTGACCAGATCCGCGAAACTTTCGATCACGAAGTAGTTTCTCTGGAAGGAATCGATGCGGTAGTCGGTGCGCATCGTGCGCTGCACGTCAAAGCCGATGCGCAGGGGTTCGGGGCTGTCCAGTGCGTATTCACTCTCGCCATTTGAGGACACGATTCCGGCACCGAACAGCCGCAGCTGCTCACCGGCGCGCATCAATCCGAATTCAACGGTGTACCAGTACAGCCGCGCCAATTGGCCCAGTATCGGACCCTGAGGGGCACGCACCCCGGCCTCGCCATAGGCCTGCATGTAGCGGGCATAGGCCGGGTCGGCCAGCAGCGGGACATGTCCAAACACGTCATGGAACACGTCCGGCTCTTCGAGGTAGTCAAGCTGCGCGAGGGTTCGTATGAAACGCCCGGCCACGAACTGGCGATTGGCCAGGTGATGGAAGAATATCTCCTCCGGAACGATGCCGGGCACGGCCACGACGGACCAGCCGGTCAGAGCGTTCAGCCGCTCGTTCAGGGCTTCGAACCGTGGAATGCCGTGCGACCCAAGACCCAGGGCCTGCACCCCTCTTTTGAAGGCGGCGACCACCCGATCCTCCAGCTGCGCCTGCTGGCGCCTGAACAGCAGATTCCAGATGGCGTGCTCGTCGCTGGAGTACTGCGACCAACGCTGTGGAATCGTCCAGTCAGCCCCGGCGCCCGGGGGCGGCGGATGGCGTCGTTGGGCCGCAACCGACAGTGCTTCCATGGGGAGTCAAGGTACGCGCCAGAGCTGAAATGGGGGATTCATTTATGGTCATTCTGGCCTTGGATTAGAAGTGTTAGTATCGATAACAATCATTTTGTGAAAGGTTCATTTCATGGATAAGGTCGACCGTGAGATCCTGCGGCAACTCCAGGAGGACGGATCCCTGAGCGCCGCCGCGCTGGCCGCCAAGGTCGGTGCCTCGACGGCGTCATGCTGGCGGCGGGTGCGTTCGCTGGAGGCGGCCGGGATTCTGGGTCGCACCGTACGCCTGGTCGATGCGCGCAAGGTTCAGCGCGGCGTCAACGTCATGTGCCACGTGCGTCTGAAGTCGCACGCACCCGAGAATCGCCGCGGCATCGAGCGGCTGCTGGAGAGTCATGACGAAATCATGGAGTGCTACTCCATGTCCGGGGAGTGGGATTACCTGCTGCGCATCGTGGTGGCGGACATCGAGGAATACGAGCACTTCCTGATGCACCACGTACTCAATCACGAAAGCGTGGCTACCGTCGCTTCGAACTTCGCGCTTTCGCAGCTGAAATACTCGACCGCGCTGCCGGTGTGAAGGAGGCGGTGCTGCGCGGCAGGGCGGACCGGCCTTGCAGCCGGTCCGCCCTGCATTTCAGCGGGACTGGCGGTGACCAATCTCAGTGACTCACCGAGGCGTCCAGGCTCGTGCCGCCATTGAGGCTCACTGCACCCTGGCTCGCCGCTGCCTGCCCCGCGGCGCTGGTGCTGATGCCGGACTTCGAAGCCGCTGCGGTGCCGCTGAGCTGCGCACCGGCCTGCGAGGCCGGCGCCGCGGTCTGCGTGGCGCTCGCCGATGACAGGGTCGTGCCCGTGCTGGCAGTGTGCGCAGCATTGGCGGCGGCGCTATTGGTCGTAGCAAGCGTCTGGTTGGCCCCCGCCTTGGGCGAGACCGCGTTGCTCTGAACGGCACTGCTGGCACCGCTCGTGGCACTGGCCGTCGAACTTACATTGCGATCGGCATGAGTCTTGGCGGCGCCTTCCGCATTGCCCATGGCGCCGAAGTGGGACATGCCACCCCCGGCACTGCCGCCCAGTCCACCGCCGAAGTGTCCGCCGACGCCACCAAGGCCGCCGGCCTGCGCGCTGGCGCCGAAAATCAGCCCCGCGACCATGGCCGTGCCTGCAATCAGTTGATTCGCTTTCATGTACGTATCTCCCGTTGAGACCGCGGCCAATCCGCGACCTTCAAAGGGAACTACGACTGCCCGGTGCGATTCCTTCCCGCGCGTCGAAAAAAGATCGATTTTACTTATCCCGGGTCAGCGGGCGCGCAGGCCTGCCAGGCGGATATCCGGCCCAAGATCCCCCGCCACCAGGCCATAGCCGTATACCGGGTCCAGTCCACGTGCACCCAGGTCCACGGCGCGGGCCGCCAGATCATTGACCGCCTGCGCGGCTGCAACCTTGTCGGGCGCGCGCAGCTCGGCGGCCAGCAGACACGCCACCAGCGGTGCTGCGAACGAAGTGCCGCGCACGGCCTCGAAGCCCTGGGGGGATTTCGCCGCCACCATATCCGCGCCGGGTGCGGCAAAGCGCACCTGAGGACCCCTTGCCGCCTCGACCAGCACGTGGCGATGGGCATCGACGGCGGTTACGCCAATCACGCCGGGGTAGGACGCCGGGTACAGCGGCGGGGCGGCCGGCCCGTCATTGCCGACCGCCGCCACGATGATGAAGCCACGCGCAATCACCACTCGCACGACCGATTCCAGGATCACATTCGGCGGGCCGACCAGACTCACGTTGATCACCGGCACGCGCTCATGAACCAGCCATGCGAGCGCCTCGCTGACGGCGTCCACCGCGCCGCCGGTCGGCACTCCGCAATACACATCACCGGCATAAAGTTCTGCGCCGGGCGCGGCGCCACGAAAATCGGCCGAGCGCCCCACCATCAGGGATGCCACCGCCGTTCCGTGCGCCGAAGGCACGGCCACCTCAGCGCAACCATGACGATGAATCAGCAGGTCGTGGAACACGGGATGAGCACCGTCGATGCCGCCATCGATCAAACCCACCCGCGTCCCCGCGGGTGTCGGCGCCGGGCTCGCTGCCGAGTCCACCGGTGCGGCGGCGCCGGCTGCATCGGGCGCTGCGCTTTGGCTGTAGAGATGATTGAAGTCGAACTGTCCGGCCGGCAACAGCGTGCGCAAGCGCACCAGCGCACGCGCCGTCGACAGGCCCTGGGGCGCCTGCAGAATGACGATGCGTGCATCAAGACCATCGAGGTTGCGTATGCCGATTACGCTGAAGCCGGCGTTCTGGGCCAGCGCCACATCGGCATCGCTGGGTGAAAAGGCCACGATCTCATTGCGCACGATGGCCGCGCCATTCGGATCCGCCTCGAGAGTGGCGCGATTGGCGCGAATGAGCGCCCGTACCTGCAAGCTGCGCGTGTCCTGCAGGACATTGGCGTCCACCTGCGAGTCCACGCCCTGCAGCGTGCGATCAAGCGTGGCTATCGGTGCCTGCGGCAGCTGCGGTACGGTCAGCGGGACGCGCACCGGCAGGCCGAGCTGCGCGTGCGCAAGCCCCACTGCCAAGCTCGACACCAGTGCTAGAGTCATGCGCCGCATGTGGATAATCTAGTTGAATCGATCGCCGCAGGGAAGGAAACAGTCGCCCGGTTCGTATGACAGACATATCGTCAAATGCCAGCCATTAGCGAGGCCCTGAGTGCCCAGATCATTGAACTGCTGCCACGATTGCGTCGCTTCGCGCGTTCGCTCGCCGGCAATGTCAGTGACGCGGATGACCTGGTGCAGGTCGCCATCGAGCGCGCACTCGTGAAGTGTGACCAACTGCACGCCGGTGCACCGCTGGCGGGCTGGCTGTTCGGCATCGTGCGCAATGCCTGGATCGACGAGGTGCGCGCGCGCACCCGGCGCAGGCGGGTCTTCGTTGCGGAGGAACTTGGCGAACAGGTCGCGGACCCGAACAGTGCTCACGCACAGATTCTGCCGGTCCAGCAGGCTATGGAGCGCCTGCCGGATGAGCAGCGCGAAGTGATCGGCCTGGTGCTTATCGAAGGTCTGTCCTATCGCGAGGCCGCCGATATCATTGGCGTGCCTGTCGGCACCATCACCAGCCGCCTTGCGCGTGGCCGCGAGGCTTTGCAGAACATGCTCGGTGGCAGCGAACAGGAGCAGCCGTGACCTTCTCCGAGGAGACCCTGATGGCGTACGTCGATGGCGAACTCGACGGGCCAACCCGCGAGCAGGTCGCAAGAGCCGTCGCCGCAGATCCCGAGGTCGCGCGCCGCGTGACTGCGCACCAGGCGCTGCGCGAGAAACTGCGCGCCGGATTTGATCCGATACTCAAGGAGCCGGTACCCACCCGGCTGTTATCCCTGGTGCACAACACACCCGCCTCAAAGCCGGCACAGGTGCTGCCCTTTCGCAAGCCACCGGCGCGGCAACGCGTCTGGGTGCAGTGGGGTTCGCTGGCCGCAAGTTTCGTGCTCGGTGCCCTGGCATGGCACTTCGGCACCCAGTCGACCTCCTCCGGCCCAATCACCGCGAAGCAGGGTGAGTTCATCGCGACCGGCGCGCTGCAAGAAGCCCTCGACGGGCAGCTCGCGGCAAACCAGCCGCCGGCCGCGGACGTGCTGGTCGGTGTCAGCTTCGTTTCCAGGCAGGGCGAGTACTGTCGCACCTTCCGCCTGCGCGGCGCGGATGCCGCAGGTCTCGCCTGTCATGAAAGTCAGGGATGGACGGTACAGGTGATGGCGCACGAGCCCGCCTCGCAGGATCAGGGGCCGTACCGCCAGGCGGCTTCGGGCCTGCCCTCAGCCGTGCTCCGGATTGTCACCGATACCATCGCCGGTGAGCCCCTGGATGCCGCCGCCGAAGCGCAGGCGCGCGCCGGTGGCTGGCGGGCCAAGCCGCAGCACTGACATATCCCTCCCCGGCGGTGCATCCAACCACCCCGGCAGCCCGTAGTTCCAACTGAATACGGAGGTTATGCGGGGAGAGACCGATGCCGCCGAAGCGGCGACTTGAGCGTCGGTCTGTGCGCGTAGGGACCGTAGCGCTATGCGGACTGTGCGGCCTGATCGCACTGGGCAGTCCCGTGGCTCACGCTGAGACCTCGGACGGGACGGCAAGCGATCTTGGCGCCGCCAATGCCCTCATCGCCGAGGTCACGGTCACCGCCAAGCGTCTGGATCTTCTGGGTAGCGCCACCACCGCGAGCGAAGGGCTCGTGGCCGATGAGGAGATCCAGCTCCTTCCCGCCTATCGTCCGGGTCAGATTCTGGAAACGGTGCCGGGTCTGATCGTGACGCTGCATAGCGGCGAAGGCAAAGCCAATCAGTACCTGATGCGCGGCTACAACTTGGATCACGGAACGGATCTTCAGACCTACGTTGATGGCATGCCGATCAACCAGCCCACTCATGCTCACGGCCAGGGCTACACCGATCTGAATTTCATGATTCCCGAGCTGGCCGATGCGATCACCTACACCAAGGGGCCCTACTACGCCGATGTCGGCGACTTCGGCGCGGTAGGTTCGGTGCATGTGAGTTACCGGGATGAGATTGCCGAGCAGTTGTCGGCAACCGTGGGCACTCTGGGCTTTCAGCGCACCTTCGCCGCGGGCTCCTGGGACCTCGGTGACGGACGGTTGCTGGCGGCAACCGAGGTTCAGCACTACGACGGGCCGTTTACGACGCCAGATGACGCACGCAAGGTGAATGCAGTCCTGCGCTACAGCATCGGGGATGAGAGCGACGGCTATTCGGTCACGGCCATGCTCTACCATCAGCTGTGGACCAACACCACGGACATTCCGCTGCGTGCCATTACGGAAGCTTTGGTGGCAAACCGTTTCGGCACGCTCGATCCCAGCGACGGCGGCCGCGCATGGCGCACCAGCCTCTCCTTCGATCAGCATTCATTGCTCGGTGCCGGGCAGCTGACGAGCAGTGCCTATTTCATCGACAACCAGCTGCACATCTACAATGACTTCACTCACTTCCTGGTCAATCCGCTCCTCGGCGACCAGGAGGATCAGTTCGAGAATCGCCGCACCTTCGGTGGCCAGGGGAGCTACACCTTGCCGCTGTCGCTGGGTCCAATGGCCAGCCAGATCTCGGCCGGGGTGCTCGCGCGTGAGGACATCCTGCGGGTGGGCAGACTGCCAACGGCTGATCAGATGCCTTTGTCGGCCGCCGCGGACCCGCCATCCTTTTACGACGATGACCAAGTGTATCTGTTTGCCGGGGCTGCCTATGTACAGGCCATCACGCACTGGACCGCGGCCCTGCGCAGCGTGCTGGGTATTCGCGAGGACTATCAGCATGGCACGGATGTCGACTATCTGTCGGCGTGGCACGAAACCGCCGGCTACAGCAATGGCGGAACGGCGCAGCAGGGCTTGCCGCAGCCCAAGGGCAGTCTCATCTACACCGCCGGTCCGTCGCTTGAGTTCTACGCCAGTGCCGGCCGTGGATTTCACAGCGCCGACATCCGCGGGGTCAATCAGGACACGAGCGTGGACCTGGGACTGCCGCATACGGCGCTGCTGGCAAGACAGGAGGGCCAGGAACTTGGGGCACGAGCCGCGCCCAGCAGCGCGCTGACCGCGACCTTCGCCGTCTATAACCTGTGGCAGCAGTCCGAGACCATTCTTGATCCGGATGTGGGTCAGGATTCCGCCGGGCCGCCCAGTCGTCGCTACGGTTTCGAATTAAATGTCACGTTCCAGATCAACCGCTGGCTGGAATTCTATGGCAGCGTATCGGGCAACCACACCCGCTTCACACGCCCCTTCGACGATGGCACGGGCCATGAGGGCACCTACATCACCGATGCGCCCTCCGTCACCGGATCCCTCGCGCTGTACATGACTGGAATTGGCCCATGGAGCGGCGGCCTGGACTACCGCTACCTGGGAAGTTATCCGCTCTCCTCGGGTCCGTGCGTGGATGCGGCCGCCGTCCATGACTTTCCCGGGGTCGCCACCTCCTGTGCCAACGCACCCACCGCAGCGGGCCAGGTGAACGGCACCGGCTTCGGTGAACTCAATCTCGACGTTCACTACGGGCTGCCGGAAAACTGGAGCGCCTCACTGGGGATCTACAATCTTTTGAACTCCCACGCCGCGGCGGCGCAGTTCTGGTATGTCGATCGTCTGCAGGGCGAAGTGGATACCTATCCCGACGGTCGTGCGGACATTCACCAGCACCCGCTCGAGCCGCTCATGGCGCGCCTGACGCTGACCCGGACCTTCTAAGGCTGCCTGCGCACGAAGCAGCCGAGATCATGGTTCTTGATGACGTCAGCGCCGCGAAACACCGATCCGTTGATGGCGATATAGACGCCGGGGGCCGCGGTCTGGGCGGTGGCGAAGGCCATGCCGAGGTTGAAGGCCGCGTCGCTTTCGCTGAATCGGGCCGGCGCCAGCGCGCCCGTGAGTACGATCGTCTTGTGGGGAATTGAAGCCAGGGCGGCGGCGGTCACAGTCATGGTGTCCGTGCCATGGGTGATCACGATGCGCGCAAGCTGCGCACCCCGCACATGCTGCACGATCTGCGCCCTATCCTCCTCGGTGAGGTCGATACTGTCCTTGCGCAGCACTTCCTCGACCTGGTAGGGATGGCGGACGCGGGCTACTTCCAGCAGTCTGGTGACGATCGAATCGGTGATCTGGTACTTGCTTAGTGCATCGAAGTACTGTTTGTCGATCGTTCCGCCGGTCGTCAGAACAAGGATGGAGTCGGGTGCGTCCACAAATCGAATGCCTCAGTGGTTGAATCCTGATGATGCACCAAAGCCCGCTAACAATCAGTAACGGCGGAAAGTACGGTAATTCACTGGCAACTGAGCCTGGTTCGCGCAAAGCTGCGTGGTGATGCGTTGGCTTTTCCTGATTCACCGCTACCTCGGCATCGGCCTTTGCCTGCTGATGGCTGTATGGTGCCTGTCGGGCTTCGTCATGATGTACGTGGCGTATCCCTCGCTGTCACCGGCACAGCGCCTGCAAGGCCTGCCAGCACTTGATCTGAATGCCTGCTGCACCCTGGGCCCCGATGTCTTGGCAGACAAAGCCCGGGTCAGCCGCTTTGAAGTCGAGATGCTGGACTCCCATCCGGTGTTGAGGCTGTATGGCGCCCGTCGCCTGTCGCTGATCGATCTTAAGACAGGACACCCCCTGCCAGCGCTGTCCGCCGCCGATGCCCAGGCTATCGCCCTCGCCTTCGCGCAGGGGCAGGACATTCCCGGACACCCGCGACTGCTGGGCTGCATCGACTACGATCAATGGACTGTGTCGGGAGAATTCAACCGCGCGCGCCCGCTGTTCGAATTTGCCCTCGATGACCCCCGTGGTACGCAACTGTACGTGTCCGCGGTGTCAGGCAAGATCGTGCAGGCCACGACCCTGCATCAGCGCATCGGTAACTGGTTTGGGTCCGTGCCGCACTGGCTGTACTTCGCGAAGCTGCGGCGCAATACCCGCCTCTGGAGCGAGGTGGTTGACTGGCTCTCCCTGGCCGGCTGCTTTCTCACCGTAATCGGCTTGTACATCGGTGTGCGCCAGTTCCTAAGGCGTCCCGCCGGTCGCTGGTCCGGCTATCGCGGCATGCTCCTGTGGCATCACATTCCGGGGCTTTTGTTCGGCATCCTGTTGCTCACCTGGGTCGCCAGCGGCCTTCTCTCCATGAACCCCTGGGGCTTTCTGGACAGCGATGGCGAAGCTCAGCAGATTCTGCAGCCCGTACCGGTTTCCGGTGCGCAGGTGCGGGCCGCCCTGCAGTGGCTGCCGCGACTGCCTCAGTCTTCGCAGCTCGTCGCGATGGAATCTGCAGGCGTGCTGGATTCCCTGTACCTGATCGGCACGACGCGCGGGGGTGAGCGGCTGAGGTTCAACTCCGACGGGCAGCCAGCCCCGGTGGATGGGACACAATGGGCGCGGATCTCGCGCCTGATCAGTCCGGGCGGAGTCTCCGCGTCGGAACTCTTGCCACATGGTGACGCCTATGTCTATGCAGCGCCCGGGCAGGAGACTCAAGCCGTCTATCGCATCATCAGTGAGGACGCCCAGCACGTGCGCTATTACTTTGATCCGGCAACGGCGCAGCTCAGCGCCGTCTTCGATGGCAATGCCCGCTGGTACCGCTGGTTGCAGCAGGGTCTGCACAATCTGGATTTTTCATCAGCCCTGCGAACCCGTCCGGGCTGGGACATCCTGATGTTAGTTCTGCTCACGGGCGCGACCACGATCAGCCTCACCGGCGTCTATATCGGCGCACGTCACCTGTGGCGTCTGACTCAGAACTTGTAGGTGTAGCGACCCTCCAGGGTTCGGGGAACACCCAGGTTCCAGTAAATGTAGTCGCTGCCGTCGGCATCGCTGACAGCGGTCCCCAGCGATGACGCGTATTGCCGGTCAAACAGATTCTCGATACGCAGGCTGATGATGTGATGGTGCTGGGCGTCGATGAAGTAGCGACCGGCGAGATCCACCAGGGGGTACTTGCCATATTCGGCACGCCCGTCACCCACGCCAAGTCCTGAAGCCCATTCGGCCCCGACGAAGATGGCCGACACAGTAATGCCGAAGGGTTGTTCGCTCGGGTGATAGTCAAAGGACGCCTTGGCCTGCTGGACCGGTACGGCGGGTATCTGCTGATTCCCTGCCTGCACGGAGTGGGAGTAGGTGTAGTTCAGCTCCGCGGTAAAATCCAGGTAGTCCGCCCCGACATCCAGCTCCCCGCCATGGACAAGGACGGTGCCAGGCACGTTGCCAAACACGGCCTGCTGGGTGGTCGCATCGAAACTCGCATAGTCAATCAGGTTCGTGATGTCGCGCCAGAAGCCGATGAGTTCCCAATGCAGGTGCGGAACGCCGAAGCTTCCGCCGACGGACAGGTTGGCATTGCTGCTTTTTTCAGGTTTCAGATTCGGATCGCCGCGCTCATCGAAGGGATCATTGGCAAACAGCTCCTCGGCCGTCGGCA
The DNA here is from genome assembly GCA_035487155.1 of Steroidobacteraceae bacterium. Lineage (GTDB taxonomy): Bacteria > Pseudomonadota > Gammaproteobacteria > Steroidobacterales > Steroidobacteraceae > DAIDKA01. The sequence continues at coordinate 68,584 of DATHMK010000007.1, read as the reverse complement.
ATCGAAAAGCCGTGCCGGCCTGTCCGCGCACGAACAAGTCGTCGGAAAAATCGTGCTTGCCGCTGACCGTCCAGACTGTGGCACTCTCCCCGACCGTCGGATCGTTGAAGCGCACGCCGGCCGCCAGAGTGGTGTGCGCCATCAGATCGGACGAGGTGGCGACCTGGCCGAACAAGGCATTGACGCTTTCGGTCTGCTGCTGGATGACCAGAACCGCATCGTGCCCCTCGTAATTCTGGAAATCGTAGCCGACGATCTCATCGAACGCGGAATTGAGTTTGAACTTGGCCATGAAGTTCACGCCCCGATCGACAAATCCCCAGAAGCCGCCGTCCTCGACATCGGACAGCTGACCCGGACTGCCGATGACATTGTCGTATTCCGTATAGTGCGAGTACCACCAGTGGTAGTAGCCCTTGGCGAACAATTGGAAATCGTCGCTGGGTGTGTAGTCGAGCTTGCTGGTCAGCACATTCTCGTCGCGGCCGTTGAAGGCCTTGTTGACCAGGAACGGCAACGAGAAATCGAGCTTTGCGGTCGTATGTTCCAGCAGCGCGCTGTAACGCAGATCGTCAGTGAAATCGTAGGCGTACTTCAGCCCCAGCGTGTAGAGGTGATACTCACGATCCCGGTCTGTATCGCTGGGCTGGATATCCTGGTTGCGGAAGGGTTGATATCCGGACGACACATCCACATCCGCGAACACGACAAATTGACTCCGGTCGATGGTGTCGCGGTAATAGCCATCAAAATGACCGCCTTCGTTGGTGTCCCCGCCGACACTGACGGCCCCGTCCGGGGTCTTGGAAAAATCCTTGGTAAGGATGTCGATCGCACCGGCGGAGGCTTCGGTGCCATAGAACAGCGCCTGGCCGCCTTCCAGGACCTGCAGACGGTCAACGATACTGGCTGGCAGCGTATCCAGCGGCGTAGTGCCTCCGTACAGGCGATTGTTCAGCCGCACGCCATCCAGCAACCACAGTACGTCCTCAGTACGTGAGCCCAGCAGCGAGATATCGACATAGTCGAAGGGACCGTCCTTGGGGCTGATATACAGGCCCGGGGCCAGCATCTGCAGGGACTGCGCGATGTCGAGGAAGCCGCCCTCGGCAATCTGCTCGGCGGTAATGGTGTCCACCCGATCGCCTTGCGACGCGAGCAGCACCGGCAGCTGTTCTTCGAGCCTCTTGGCTGTCACCGTCACCTTCTCAAGCTGCGCGCCGGTGGTCTCCCCGGAGTCGGTGGCGGCCTGGGCCCAGAGCTGGCTCGCCAGGCCCAAGCCCAGTATCCCAAGGCAAAGCCGCCGCGGGACGCGGATTGCAATTTTACGCACTGAACACCCCCGGTTCCGGATACACGGACTATCGGGAGTGCCTGCGCTGGCGACCAGTTGATTACGGTTGCCGGAAACGCCGGATAACGTTAACGATGACCGTTAACGCGTCGTAACGGCCGGATCAGGGGCACGGGATCAGGGCAGTGCCTGCAGGGCTCCAAAGGTTCCCGGAGAACTGGCGTTCTGCAGCAGAACACCCGGCACGTTCGGCGTCACGCCATTGGTGGCAGCCTGGGCCGGTCCCGTGGCGACGATGATGTCGGGTTTGCCGTCCCCATTGACGTCGGCCACGGCGATCTCGTTGGCATTGGGCGTGGCGTAGTTGCTGGCCGCCATGAAGGTTCCGGGTGTTGCCGGGTTCTGCAGCAGCACGCTGGTCGCGGTCGTACCGCCGACGATGATATCCGGCAGGTGATCACCATTCACGTCGGTCACGACGATGGATGTTGCGATGCTGTATGGCGCGAGGGGATAGCTCACCGGTGCGAGGAACTGCCCGGGATGAGTGGCATCCTGCAGCAGCACCGAAACCGTGGGTGTGGCGCCGCCGGACGGACCAGGATCGGTGATGACCAGATCATTGAAGCCATCGCCGTTGACGTCGGCAATGGCGATGACGTTGGCGCCTTGCACGTTATTGTTCTGCGTCTGCGTAAAGATGGGCACTGGAGCGGCATAAGTGGTGGAGCTGGCCGCCCCGGTATGCATGAGCAGCTTCACGCCGACGGCATCGGCCAGAGCGATGTCCGGCATGCCATCGCCGTTCAGGTCGCCCACCGCCACCCAGTTGGCGCCCGCGGGATAGAGCGAAATGGGGCTTGCGAACACTCCCGGGGCAGTCTGCAGGAACAGCGACACGTTGAAATCCGCCGACACCAGGTCGGGCATGCCATCGCCATTCATGTCGGCGATAGCCACCTGCGAGGCCCCCGGAGAGTTCAGGATGATGGGCGCTGCAAAGGTGCTGCCCGGCGTCTCGGTGCTGTTCAGAAACACTGACAGGGTGCCGTCAACGGCGCTGGCGGAGACCACATCGGGCAGATGATCGCCATTGAGGTCGGCGGCCGCCAGGTACAGCGGGTCATTGCCATCGCTGAAGAGAACCGGGGCGGCGTAGGTGCCGGCGCCCGTGGACAGGTAGGCCTTCAGATAGCTGGCACTGTTGGACGCGGCGGGCTCCATGGTGCTGATGGCCACCACCGAGGTGAAGCCGTTGCCCGTGAAGTTACCGGCCACCAGGCCCGGCGAGACTTCGGCAGAACCGGAGGAGCACGACGGGCCGCAACCGGGTGGCAGGTAACCGCAGTTAAAGCAGCCGTTGTCACCGCAGCTGGCCAGAAGCGTCAGCGCGATGGCGCCGGTGCCCAGAACCAGGGTCATGCGGGACTTCAATAGGCGTAGACCTGGCTGCCACATACGATCTCCCCGCTGTGCTTGGGACCACAAAGGGACCCGTGTCTTGGACAAACGCTCGGTGGGGCGGGTGGTTGACCGCGACAGCATCCCGGGCCAGCGGCAAAGCCCAAGCACTCGTCCGGCTATCCCGCTTCTGCGCAGATCCTCCCCATCGTCCAGGCGCCAGCGACCTTGAGGTACTCGACCGTCAGCACCCTGCGTTCGGTGGTACGCAGCGTGCCACTGCCCTGGGCGTGCGCCATTTGCCCCAGGGTGAAGTCGTCGGGCAGCCTCCTCTGCACTTCAACCTCGCAATCGAAGCGCCCGGTGGCCCTTCGGCCATCCTCGGCGATGTCGATCCTGTCCGCGACGCCGGCGTGATCGGCGCTGACACGCGTCACCGAAGCGCCGATCAGCGCGGTGCCGCCGCCGGCATTGATCTGGCGTAACCACGCCTGATGCACCTCGCGGATCGCGGCCTCATCTTCCAGACGCGCCACACGAGCCTGCAATCCACCTTCGGGTCGCTCTTTGGTCAGCGCCAGCGCCGGCAGCGAGACCGCCGCGATCGGCCCGGCCAAAAGCGCGCCGCACTTCAGGAACATCCTGCGCGTCGAGCTTGAGTGCTTGCTCATGGATCCCTCCTCAAGTGCGGATCTGGAAGTACTTGTCGACGTCGAACTTGCCGGCGTGCCGGACGATGGCACCAATGGCGCTCATGTTCAGGCCCCTGGTGCCGCAGTTATAGCCAATGCCGGCGTCGTGCATGATGTTCAGGTTCAGAAGCACGGTGCCAAGGGTGCCGTTGCAGGCCTCTTCCAGCCAGTACATGAAATAGATGCCATCGCGGATCTTCACGAAATCCCCCGGGCCGCTCCATTCCATGCCGCCATGCTGGTCGGGCGTGAAAATGATCCAGGACACCGTGTGCGGCGTGGAATACAGGTGCATCGATACCAGGCCCGGCGCATAGCTGTAGGTGATGCAGCGGCCGAGCATTTCCGTGGTGCGCTGGTGGCGGCGGTATTGGGGCGGCTGAACTCCCTCCATCTCCAGCACACCGAACAGCGTGCGAGCTCCTGCTTCATTGGCGAAGTACGGGGTGTTGAGGTAGCCGTTGTAACAGGTCACCAGGCCCTGGTGGAAGTCCACGGCCATGATGTGGCCGTCATGGTCGGGCGCCCCTTCCAGCAAGTGGCCGAACAGCACCAGTCCCGGCGCCGCCTCATAGGCCTGATACCGCGCCTTGATCCAATCCCCCTGTCCGTTCATGCGCCAGCTGAGCTGATCGCTGCCGTCGACCCTGTATTCCATCACCGGGCCATGGTCGTAGCGCAGGGTGAAGCTCTTGCCCGCCAGATAATCACTCGCCGGCAGCGCGTTCTGGCTCATGCCGGCGGCACCACCGGTGGTGGTGCCCGCAGGAAAGGCGGTGGAGTGATCCTTGACGACCTTGGCAACCTCCTCGCGGCTCATCTTCTCCATGGTGTGGACCGGGCGGTATACCCGGCGGCCGCCCTTCACGGGCTTGCCCGATTCCTTGTCCTTCGGTCCGGGAATCGGGTCCCCCGTGTTGTCTTCGAATTTCTCGAAATGCGCGATCTGACCGGTGATGTCGCCGTGGCCGCGAGACAGGCAGTAGATCAGATTGTCGGCCTCATCAAAGCCGAGCCGCACGCCCATTTGCTGGACGCGGTTCATGTCGATGACAGCGGCGGTGAAAGTGCCCGAGAACTCGCATTCCGTACGGGTGTACAGGATGAAATCGTTGTCCAGCTTCACGTAGTCCGACGGAGCACAGAAGCCCAGTTCACCGCCCGTGCGCGAAAGCTCCACGAAGTGCGAGTAACCCGCCGATGGGTAGTACTCGAGGGTCTCGATGCCGTTGTCCTGGCGCCAGTGATAACCCCGCCCCTCCAGGCGATTGGTGAGTTCATGCCGACCCTTGGGTGCGTCAGCGCCGGCATCGATATAGCCGAAATAGATCTGGCGCTGGACTTCTCGATTGTCCTCGTAGCCGCTGAACCACAGCTCGATGACCGTGGCCTGCTTGCTCTTGCGATCGACGACCACGGCATAGCCGCGCTGGGTACCTGGAATCAGATGAGTGAACAAGCAGAAATTGTCGCTTTCCAGCGCGCCGAAGCCGGCCTCGAGCGCCTTGCCGCCGTTCTCCGACAGCGACAGCCTGGCATTGCTGGTGAACCGGTACTTGAGCGCCGGGCCCTCGTCCGTGACGATGCTCAGTGTTTGGCCGGCGAAGTCCGCAGCAGGCGCGGAGACGCTGGTCGGACCTTTCAGGACCACTGGGCCAAGCTTGGTGCCAATCTGTTCCTTGGTCAGCTTGGTATAGGCGAAGCGATGCATCTGCTGCTTCGGATACGGCGTTCCGGTCATGCGTTCCCCCGATTTAAGGCGAGCGTTCTTGAGTTGAAGGAATCGTGCCGCTTCGGCCGCACGCTCCGCAAGCACTATTCCAGGACGTCGACATCAAATGCTGCGCCGCACTTGCACTACAGCACGCGCAGCAGGGTCAGCCCTTCGCCGATGGGCAGCATGGACAGATCCACCCGCGTGTCCTGGTGCACATGGGCGTTGAACGCCCGGATCGCCTGCGCGCTCGGCGAGGTCAGTTCGGTCACGTATTTGCCCGACACGCCCAGGGTATTGTCGACCGTGATCAGGCCGCCGGGGCGCATCAGTTCCAGAAGCTTCTCGTAGTAGGCAATGTAGTTGCCCTTGTCCGCATCCACGAAGGCGAAATCGTAGCCGCCCCGCCCACCCGGCTGCGCCAGCAGTTCATCCAGCGACTCAAGGGCGGGCTTGAGCCGCAGGTCAATCTTCGACTCCACTCCGGCCTCGCGCCAGAAGGGGCGGCCGATGCGCGTGAACTCATCACTCACGTCGCAGGCCACGATGCTGCCGTCAGGGGGCAGCGCCAGCGCCACGGCCAGCGCCGAATAGCCCGTATAGGTGCCCAGTTCGATGCAGCGCCGGGCACCGGTCAGGCGCACCAGGAAGGCCATGAACTGGCCCTGTTCCGGACCGATCTGCATCTCCGCCTCGGGCCTGGGGGCGGTGGCGGCGCGCAGCCTCGCCAGCACCGGTGCCTCACGCAATGAGGCCCCGAGCATGTACTCGTGGGCCGCGGCTGACATACCACTGTTATTGCGAGTCGACATGATTTCCCCCATTGGCTCTTCAGGCCGGTAATCTTCGCATTATGGACGCCATCCTTTCGATTCAAAAACTGACCAAGACCTATGCCACGGGACATCAGGCCCTCAAATCCGTGAGCCTTGACATCCGCCGCGGCGAGATCTTCGCGCTGCTGGGCCCAAACGGCGCCGGCAAGACCACCCTGATAGGGATCTCCTGCGGGCTGGTGACGCCCTCAGGCGGCAGCGTGACCGTCGATGGACATGATGTCGTGCGCGACTTCCGCGCCGCACGCGCGCTGGTCGGCCTGGTACCCCAGGAGCTCACCACCGATGCCTTCGAGACGGTCTGGGCCACGGTGAATTTCAGCCGCGGGCTGTTCGGCTGCAGGCCAGACCCTGCCACGCTGGAGCGCATTCTGCGCAGCCTGTCACTGTGGGACCGGAAGGACGCCAAAATCACCACGCTCTCGGGCGGAATGAAGCGCCGTGTGCTGATCGCCAAGGCGCTGTCCCATGAACCACGTGTCCTGTTCCTGGATGAACCTTCGGCCGGCGTTGACGTGGAGCTGCGCCGCGACATGTGGAACGTGGTCCGGGACCTGCGCGCTTCGGGGGTCACCATCATCCTGACCACCCATTACATCGAGGAAGCGGAGCAGATGGCCGACCGCATCGGCGTCATCAGCCGTGGCGAGCTGATTCTGGTGGAGGACAAGGCCACACTGATGCATAAACTCGGCAAGAAACAGCTGACCCTGCACCTGCAGGATGCCCTGGCCAGCGTTCCAGCGAGCCTTGGCGAATATGGCCTGAGCCTCAGCGCCGACGGCATGACCCTGCTTTACTCTTTCGACAACGAGGGCGGCAAGGCGCGAATCACCGCACTGCTGCGCCACCTGGCAGAGGCCGGCGTGGCCTTTCGCGACCTTGAAACCAGTCAGAGTTCGCTGGAGGAAATCTTCGTGTCACTGGTGCGGGGTGCGGCATGAACTGGCACGCCGTCAAGGCCATCTACCACTTTGAGATGGCCCGCACCTTCCGCACCCTGGTGCAGAGCATCGGTGCGCCGGTACTGACCACGTCGCTGTACTTCATCGTCTTCGGCTCGGCCATCGGCTCGCGCATGACCCAGATCGGTGGCGTCCCCTATGGGGCGTTCATCGTGCCGGGCCTGATCATGCTGTCCGTGCTTACTGAAAGCGTGGGCAACGGCTCCTTCGGCATCTACATGCCCAAGTGGGCCGGGACCATCTACGAACTGCTTTCGGCGCCGGTATCGACCGCCGAGATCCTGCTGGGCTACGTCGGCGCGGCCGCCACCAAGTCCATGATCATCGGCCTGGTCATCCTCGCGACCTCCACGATCTTCGTACCGCTGCACATCCTGCATCCCCTGGGAATGGTCGCCTTTTTGCTGCTGACCTCGATCAGTTTCAGCCTGTTTGGGTTCATGCTGGGTATCTGGGCCGCCAGCTGGGAGCAGCTGCAGGTCGTGCCGCTGCTGGTGGTAACACCACTGACGTTCCTGGGCGGCAGCTTCTACAGCATCGACATACTGCCGGCGCCCTGGCGCACGATTACCCTTTTCAATCCGGTCGTGTACCTGATCAGCGGTTTTCGCTGGAGCTTCTACGGTCACACCGATGTCGGGCTCGGCGTCAGCCTGGGTTTCATCGCAATCTTCCTGGCCGCCTGTCTGACCATAGTGTCGTGGATGCTGCGCAGCGGCTGGCACCTCAAGCAGTAATTCCGTGCAGGGCGGCGGCAAAAGTGCTTACGATCTCGGCGGCGGGCAGGATCTCGTGAATGCCAGCCACTGATTTTCCCGCCTGCCAATAGTCCGTGCTGGTGTCCCCGGATGACAGTGATTGGCGCAGGCGCCGCAGCGAATTGAGCGTGTACAGGGTACGCATCCAGTGCTTGCGCCGGCGACCGCGCAGCATCCAGCGTGCCAAGGGTCCGGCACGCGTTCCCAGTTTCGCGACGTAGGCATTGCGAATCACCGACACGGGCACGCCGGTGAGACGCTCGGTGAGCACGATATCCGCTTCGGTGGCCGCCACGATCGCCTGCTTGTAGGCATCACTGGCCCGGCACTCCGCAGTGGCGATGAAACGCGTGCCCAGCTGCACAGCCGCATGGCCCATGGCAATGTGCCGCGCGAACTCCTCAGGGGTGCCGATCCCGCCGGCCGCCACCACCGGCAGCGCGAAGGGGCGCAGTTCCTCGAGCAGGGCCGCGGCGCTGCGGCTGCCGGCATGACCGCCAGCGCTGGCGTTCACGCCAATCAGACCATCGACGCCGCCCTGCGCTCCCTTGCGCGCCCATTTCGCCTCGGTGACATCGTGATAGACCACACCACCGGCGGCGTGCACGCGCTCGCAGACCCATTGGGGATCGCCCAGTGAAGTGATGAAGAAGCGCACGCCCTCCTCCAGGGCGATATCGATCCAGCCCTTCATGCGCTCGAGGTACGTCCTGTTGCTCGCCTCGATGAGCGCATTGAACCCGATGGGTCGGGACGTGAGCGAGCGGATGTAGCGCAGCCCGGCGCGGTACTCATAGCCATGCACATAGGTCAAAGACAGGGGCTGGATCACACCCAGTCCGCCCGCCTCGCTGACCGCGGCGATGAGCTCAGGGTTCGAACACGGATACATCGGGCCGCAGATCAATGGCACCTGCACCTTTGCGTGACGGGTAAACGCCGTCTCCATCAACGCGCAGGCCCCACGCGCCAGCGAACCGTGGCGCGTGCGACCACGGTACCCTCGGGGTCCAGGCAGTCTGCCGTCACGTCAATTTCCGTGTCGGCCGTGATCGCCGGGATGGCCACGGTGCTGACCGCGCGTATCGTGCCGCGCGCCTTCTTCAGGTATTGCATCGATATCTGGGTGACGATGGCACGGATGCCGTCCGGCAGGCCGACCAGCATCGCCAGCCCGCTCGCCTGCTCGGCGACATTGATCAGGGCGATGGCATGCACGCTGCCCAGGTGCTGGCGGTTGGAACGCCGGTCCGGAATCTCGATTTCGGCATGGCCCGGTTCCAGCACCCGCACCCGCGGGCCGACCGAACCGGAGTATGGAACCATCCAGCTGAAGATCTGCGCAAATAGCCACTGGCCGCCGGGAAGTGGACTGAGCGTCCGCCACAGCTTGAGGAGTCTTGCGCCAGGCGATTTCATGACGATGGATGATAGGGTATAACGCCTGCCCATGAGCGCCATAACCAAGCTCGACTTCGTATCCGATGTGTCCTGTCCCTGGTGCGCCATCGGACTGCAGTCGCTGCTTGCAGCGCTGTCCGGTCTGCGCGGCGTGGTGGAGGCCGAACTGCATTTTCAGCCCTTTGAACTCAATCCCGACATGGGTCCGGGTGGCGAGGACATCGCCGAGCACCTCGCGCATAAATACGGATCGTCCCCGCAGCAGTTCGCGCAGAGCCAGGAGATGATCCGCGCCCGGGGCGCGCAACTCGGGTTCCGCTTCGACATGCACAAGCGCACCCGGATCTACAACACCTTCGACGCGCATCGACTGCTGCATTGGGCGGGTCTGGAGGGCAGGCAGCTGGACCTGAAGCAGGCGCTGTTCAGCGCCTATTTCACCGACGGCGCAGATCCCAGCGACCACGCCACTCTGGCCAGGATCGCCGCACAGGTCGGCCTTGATCCGGGTGAGGCGCAGGCCATCCTGGCATCGGACCGCTACGCTGCCGAGGTACGCGCCCGCGAGCGCTTTTATGGCAGCCATGGCATCAACGGCGTCCCGGCCGTCATCCTCAACGACCGGCATCTCATTGAAGGCGGGCAACCGGCGGCCGTGTTCGAGAGGATATTGCGGCAGCTGGCAGGAGCCGAACCGCTGCCACCATCAGCCGCGAATCAATGATCCTGTGCCTGGCTCAGATTGGGCGTCTCCGACATGTGCGCAAACAGGTCGCCATGGACCGGCAGGCGACCCAATTTGCAACCGCCCAATATCGCCAGACCGGTGATCAGAAGCGCGCATCGGTCGTTCAGGTTTACGATCAATCCCTGGGGCGTGGCTTCGAATCGGTGGATCCGCGAGTGGTCCCAGGCGAAAGCGGCCTGTGCGGGCGGCTGCCCACCGGTCATCGCATTGGCTCGCCATCCTGATAGCGCCGCGGCCTGACGCGAAGATTCCGCATCACTTCGCACACGATCGGCCGCCACCATCTCAGCCTGCTTCGCCCAGTCGACCACGGCAGGCGCCGGAGTGCTTTGCGGGCGCTGGTCATCAGGCACTATCCGCTCCGCGGGGACGACAGATCCTGCCCGCGCCGCGTGAATCGGTGTCGGCGGTCGGGCTGGTGACAGCTGTCGCCGCGAGGCATCAGGTGCCATGAGGCTGGCGAAGGCGATCTGCTGCTCTGGATGATCCGACTGGGGCATTTGAGCCGCCGGAAAGAAACGTACGACGAGCACGTGCGCAACCACGATTGCCACGAAGAGCACTATTCGCCGCCAACGAGTTTGCGACAGTGTCACCGCGCCTCTGCTTGTTATTTGACGACGAACCTGCCCGCCCGGATCCTGCGGATTCGACACCAGTGAATGACCTCAAGTTCCGTGCGGGCGCCGGTGAGAAGACCCCGCAGAACCCTGGCCTTGGGCCCAATCGCCTATATGGGCTAAAGTGTCTGCAAGGGGGGAATATGAAAACAACAGTCGCACTGTGCCTCGTCATTCTGTCCTGGGCCGCCGGCGCCGCGCAGCCCCCATCAGGCTGCGATCGCGAGTGTCTGCGCGGCACCATCACCCGTTATCTGTATGCGCTGCTGAAGCACGACACCAGCAAGCTGCCGCTGGCCGATAACCTGCGCGTGACCGAGGACGCGATTGAGAAACCATTGGCCAAGGTGAGCATCCTCAACAGCGTGACCAGCCTGCGTGGCTACCGCCAGGACTTCCTGGACGAGCGTGCGGGCGTGGCCGGCGCGGATGTCGTCGTGCTGGAGAGCGGAGCGCCGTTGATCCTGGTCGTACGCATCAAGGTCGTCGCGGAAAAGATTACCGAGATTGAAACCGTCTCGACGCGCACCCGCGCCGAGGGACTGAGCTTCAACATCGACGGGCTGAGTGCGCCGAGTGAGGAAATGAATTTCGTGCCGCGTCCCGAGCAGCTCGCGACGCGGGAGAAGGCCATTGAGATCGCCATGCATTACCCGAAGGGCCTGAACAACGCTGACACTTTCGCCGCGGTCGGTGCGCCATTCACCCCCGATGCCTACCGGCTCGAGAACGGCGCGGTGATGGCCGGAGCCGCCTGCGTCTTCACTCCCACCTGCAAGAACATCAGCACGCAGTCGCTCGCGATCTTCAAACGCATAGGCCCGGTCACTACACGCCTGGCGGCCGTGGATGAGCGCCTTGGAATCGTTTGGTTGCGTATGGCGTGGAACGTGCGCGACACGGCTCCGGACAAACTCACCGTATGGGAGGCCTTCAAGGTCTACGACGGCCAGATCCATGCGGTCGAGGCATTCATGAGGATCCTGCCGCCCGAGCTCGCCAATGGCGGGTGGAACTGACGCATTCAGCTTGAACGGATACCAGCCACCGAGGGGATAGATTCGTTGGCGCCATGTCGGGCTTCGCCGGACAATTGGATGCATTGGAACGCCACTACGGTGCTCAAGCACCCTGCTGGCCGGTTGATCCCTATGAGTTTCTGATCTGGTGGCAGTGCGGCTATCCGGCCAGCGATGCGACCTGCACCAAAGGCTGGGAGTCGCTGCGGGAACGCATTGGTAGCGGGCCGGAGCAGCTGATCAAGGCGAAACCGGGCACCCTGACCGCGGCACTGAAAGCCGGCGGTCTCATACCCGAATTGCGAACCGAGCGTGTGAAGTTCATCGCCAACGCGGTCGTGGGAAAGTTCGGCGGCGACCTGAGGCGGGCGTTCAAGTATCTACCACCGGATGAGATCCGCGGCGCACTCAAGAGAATGCCGGGCATTTCCGATCCGGGCGCCGACCGAATCATGCTTTTTGGCGGCATCCGCGCAATCGCGGCGGTTCCCTCCAATGCCACGCAGGTCGCGGTGCGCATGCACAGGGGTGCGACGTTGAAGTCCTACACCAGGGACTACCTTGCAGGTCAAAGCCTTATCGGCTCGGAGGTGGCCCCGGATTTTGCGGCGCGGCAGCGTGCGTTTCTGCTACTGAAGATTCACGGGCAATCGCTTTGCCGGCGCTCGACCCCCATTTGCGGCGCCTGTCCGATCGCGGAAAGTTGCGCATTCTGTAATCTCGCAGGGGCCAGCACGTCGAAGCTGCCACAGGCGGGAAGGACTGCGCGCCGCAAGCTGCGTGACAGGCGCCGCTGACAGCACTGCATGAGTCGAACGTTGCGAAATCAACATGCAACGTGAGCTGAGCCACTGCCGATTGAAAATCACGCGGATTATGAGTTTGTCCGATTGACTTTCAATTAGGCTCGCGCCTAGACTCTGCGCGCGGGAATGGTAGCGCTCACATTTTACATGTGTGCGGCCATTTACGCTCCGCGCCAGACAAACATGAGCTCCGGCCCCGGTCTTGAGCCGATTGTTCAACAGTTGATTTGTCAACAGTGCGGTGCAGTGCAGCAGCGCCAGATAATAAAGGGGAGCAAGATGTTGCGTTCCGTGGGCTATTCGTTCCTGAACATCGTTCGCCGCAGGGTGCTGATCGGCGTGGCTCTGGTCGGCGCAGCACTGTGCGCATCGTTCCCGGTCAGCGCCCAAGTCGTCGCCACGTACAGCTTTGCGGATGGAACGGCGGACGGCTGGACCTCCTTCAATGGCGCCAGTACGCCGGTGGCCTCGAACGCCGCTGCCTACAGCGGTTCCTCCTTCAGTTTGCTGACCACGACCGGCGCCGGTGGCGCGGGTGGCCCGTCCATATCCTTGAACACCGTGCTCCTGGCCGGCGCGCAATACACCATCACCGCCTGGGTGCAGCTCACCAGCGGGGAAAGCCCGTCCAATGCGAACTTCACGATCAAGCGCAGCGATCCAAGCTGCAGCGGTGGCACCTGCTACGACACCATCGGCTCCTACCAGGTGCCGGTCACCGATTCGGGATGGGTGCAGATCGGCGGCAGCTACACCGCGAGCACCACGGAAACGGGCATGGTCCTGTACGCGCAACTGGTGGGAGCCACCAGCGCCCAATCCTTCTATTTGGCCAACGTGGTCATCACCGAGACGGCGCCGCCTCCCGGTGGCACACCCGTTGCCAGCTACACCTTCTCCGACGGAGGCCTGGACGGCTGGGCGCCGTATGGGCGTGACACCTTGACCAATGCCGCACCGCCGGTTGTGGATCCGAACGGCGATGCGCTGAGCCTGTTGGTCAGCAATCGGACAGTGGGTTACATGGGCGCGGGCCTGAACCTGCTTACGGTGCCCAACGTAGTGGCCGGGGCGACCTACCAGGTGACGGCCTATGTGCTGCTGGCGGCTCCAGACAGCAGCAATCCCACGGTTACGATTTCCACCAAAACGGCTGACTGCGCCACGGCCGGCAGCTTCGGCAACATTGCAACCTCCGGGGCGCTCTCCAGCGCCGTATGGACCAAGGTCACGGGCACCTTCAGCTTCAGCAATCTGCCCGGGCCGCCGACCGCCCTGACTCTGTACTTCCAGTCGAGCAGTGCGACGGATTCGTTCTATATCGGCGATGTGGTGATCAGTGAGCTTGCCCCACCTGCGCCGACTCTGAGCCAGCAGGACAATTCGGGAATCACCACCACGTTCGCCGATGGCGCCCTGGACGGTTGGAGTTCCAGAACCGGCAATTCCACGTTGACGAACGTGGTGCCGCCGGTCCTGGACCCGAACAACGATGCGCGCGCCGTGCTGACCACCGGGCGCAGTGCCAATTACGACGGCCCGCAGATCAACGTCAGCGACAAGATGTACGTGGGCTCGGAGTACAACATCAGCACCTGGGTTCTGTTGACCCCGGCCGACGGGTCGTCCCATGTCATCAACATGAGCCTGCAGACCACGCTGGATGGCAACACGAGCTATCCCAGCGTGACCGCTTATCCGGGCGTCACCGTGCCGGCGGATGGCAAGTGGCACCAGATCAGCGTCACCGGCTATACGATGGCCAGTGCGTACTCTCCGGGCTCGGCTTTTCTGTACCTGCAGACGGTGCCCGCATCGGGTAACGACCTGGTGTCTTTCTACATCGCTGATTTCCAGCTCAGTTATGTGGCACCACCGACCATACAGTCGAACATTCCCTCAATCTACCGGAGCTATTCGCGCTTCTTCCCGATCGGCGCGGCGGTGGATACCACCGATCTTTCCGGGCCGCATGCACAGCTTCTGCAGATGCATTTCGACAGCATGACTCCGGGAAATGATCTCAAGTGGAGCAGCGTCGAACCGAGCCTGGGGACCTACGACTACACCAATGGGGATGCCGAGGTTGGCGAGGCGGTGTGCGCCAGGATGCGGGTACGCGGCCAGAACCTGGTGTGGTCGACGGGCGAGCAGACGCCCGCCTACGCCATCGGCGATGGGACCAATTCGGCCGCCAACCAGGCCCTGGTGACCTCAAATATCCAGGAGCACATCAAGAGCGAGGTGCAACACTTCGGCAACAGGGTGTACGCCTGGGACGTCGTGAACGAGCCCATTGATCCAACGCAGCCGGACTGTCTGGTACACGGACCGTTCTATGGGGTGCTGGGCGCGAGGTACCTGGATGTCGCATTCAAGGCGGCGAAGCAATATGCGCCACCGGGCACGAAGCTGTTCATAAACGAATACAGCACCGAGGATTCGGCGCGACTGGCCTGTCTGGTGAAGGTGGTGCACGAACTGCGTGATCGCGGCGTTCCGGTCAACGCCATCGGCCACGAGATGCACAACCAGATCAATTTCCCGACGCCCGAATCGATGGCCACGGCCATCGACACTGTGGCGCAGCAGTTCCCGGATCTTGATCAACAGGTGACCGAGCTGGATATGAGCGTGTACAACGCCGGCGACGACACCTCCAACTATGGCAACAGCATTCCGGCCTCCGTCCTGGCGGAGCAGGGCTGGCTGTACGAGAAGTACTTCGAGGTGTTCCGACGCCTGCGGGACAAGATCAGCGCCGTCACGTTCTGGGGCATGGCGGACGACGATACCTGGCTGGACAGCTTCCCGGTGACGCGTACCGACTATCCCTTGCCGTTCGACATGAACCTGCAGGCCAAGCCGGCGTACTGGGGCGTCGTCGATCCGACGCACCTGCCCGGCTTCGGTCTGCGATTCAATGTGACCAGCAGAACCGGGCCGCGCGATGCGCGTATCTGGACGGTGACGGCAACCAACGGCAATGTGGGACCGGCCTACTCGACCCAGATCACCGCGGTGACCCTGCAGCAAACCTCCGGACGCCGGTGCATGCCAACCGTGGTGGCGCCCACGAAGTTCCCGGTGGTGCTGGGCGACATCCCGACCAGCGGCTCGGCCAGCACGCAAATCACGCTGGACTTCGCCAGCTGCGACTCGGATGTGCACTTCCGGCTCAGCGCCCCCTGGAGTTCGGCCACCTACGACACCGGAACGCTCGAGACGGGCGCTGATTTCTGGAGATCAGGGCGCTGAGGGGACGGCTGTGGGTTGGAAGGCGGGGTCAGCCATCTGCCACAGCGCAAAAGCCCACTCATCGGCCAGCTGCTGCTCACGCTGAGCACGGTTTGAGCCGATGCCATGACCGGCGTCGTAGTCGATACGCAGCAGCACCGGGCGGCCACTTCTGGTGGCTGCCTGGGTGCGGGCAGTCATCTTCAGCATATGCCATGAGGCGACGCGAGGATCGTTGACCCCCGTGGTATACATCACCGCGGGGTAATCCACCCCATCCCGGATGTGCTCATAGGCACTCATCGCATACAGGGCGTGGAAGCCCTCCTCGGTCTTTATGGATCCGAATTCGGAGATATTCGGCGGCCCGTTTGGCTCAGTTTCCGAGCGCAGTGTATCGGACATGCCGACCTGGTCGATGATCACCCGGTACAGGTCGGGTCTGGTAGCCATCGCATTGCCGATGAGGATACCGCCGGCGCTGGTGCCGGTTCCCGCAAGTCGCGCCGGGCGCGTGTAACCCCGGTCCACCAGGTACTGGCTGCAGGCGATGAAGTCCAGCCAGGTATTCGGTTTGGTGCGCAGGTAACCGCCCTGATGCCAGCTCTCACCCAGTTCCCCTCCGCCGCGTACATGCGCCAGGGCGTACACTCCGCCACGCTCCAGCCACGCCATCCAGGCGGGCTTGAATTCGGCCTCCAGGACGTCACCGTAGCTACCATAACCATCGATGATGGTCGCGGCGCTGCCATCACGCTTGAGATCCTTGCGATGCAGAATCGACAACGGTATGCGCGTGCCGTCGTAGCTTGTGACCAGCACCTCTTCGGCGACGAACTGCGAAGTGTCGATCTTCGACGCCGGCGTGAGACCGGGATTGCTGCTCGCATTGCGCGCCGGATCATAGGCAACGACCTGCGGCGCCTGCGTCCAGCCCTCCAGAGTGAACAGCGCCCCGGGCTGTGCCGCATCGACCGCCAGATCGGACAAGTTGCCCGCGAACGGCAGCGGAATCTGCCGGACATGCTGACCATCTAGGTCGACCCTGAACAGACGCGAAGCGCTGCCATTGCGCACGCGGTAGTACAGTCCGTCGCGCGCGATGCCGAAATCAGTGATGACCCCTTGGCCCTCGGGTACGACGCTGCGCGCATGCCTGACATCAGGATGGGCGAGCGGGGTGGCCATGATGCGAAAACGCGGTGACCCGCCAAGAGTGAGGAAGTACAGCGTGTCCTCATGCAGCTGCACCTGCGTGACCCCGTCGGCGACCGCCGCAAAATGCCGCCAGGGGGTGTCGGCGCCGTGGATGGATTGCAGGGGCGCAACATAGAGATCGGACGGATTCTCGTCCAGATTGTGGTTTGCGACCGCAACGGCAAAGTTTGAGTCCGGTGCGGTTTCTACGTAAGTCCCCTGTCCTTCGGGCACATCGATGGTTTTGGACACGCCGCGCCCGAACACGACCGGGTCACCGGCGCCGCTCGGATTTACGCCGACGCGGTGCAGGTAGGTTGGGGCGTTGTACTCCCGTTCCGAGGCCGGTGTATCGGGGCCCGCTTCGTTGAACCGAAAATAGAAGAATGAACCGTTGTCGTGGGACCAGCTGATGACATTGAGATCCGTACGGGAAATCGCCTCAGGCAGCACCTTGCCGCTGTCGACTTCCATGACATGCATGACACTGGCCTCGGATCCGCCCGCAGACAGACCGTAGGCGACGCGTTTTCCGTCCCAGGATGGCGCGAAGTAGTCGAGCGCATAGTGAGTACCTGAGCCGATGCCCAGGGTGTTGGGATCTATCAACAGGTGCTCCGCGCCGGCAAGTCCATCGCGGTAGTAGAGTTTGGGTTGCTGCGTGGCGGGCTCCGCCAGCTCATAGAAGTACCGCTGGCCGCGCTGCACGAAGCCGGAGCGCCGTGTGTCGGTATTGGCCAGTTCATGGATCCGTGCCAGGAGCCCCGCACGTCCGGGAATGAGGGCCAGCTGCGCGCGGGTATAGTCGGCCTGGGCGCGCATCCAGGATTTGACCTCAGGGGCCTTGAGGTCCTCGAGGTACCGGTAGTTGTCCACCACCGGCGTGCCCCAATAGGTGTCGGTGACGGGTCGTATCGGCGTGGCCGGCGGGGCCGCCTCGAGGAGGCCTGTCGTCAGTGTGGCGATCGATATGAATGCGGCAAGTCCAGTCGCCTTCATGGTTGCGTCCCAGGCTATAGATCCTCACATCATAGCCGGCGCGCCTCCATCATCTTCCATCCATTTCCGGACGGGTCACGAAAGCCGGCGTCCACGTTGCCGAAGCGCTCCGTAGGCTCCTGCGTGAACTCAACTCCGCGCGCGCGCATCCGATCGTACGCACTGCGACAGTTATCCACCGTCAGCACCAGAGGTGGCATGGCACCCTTGGCGACAATCGCACGCAGCGTCTGCGCCGTTGCCGCATCGTGCACCGGCGGACCTGGCGCAAACAGACCCAGCTGGAACGACGGCTGGTCCGGGTGCTGCACCGTCAGCCAGCGATAGTCACCGTTGCGTACGTCCGTGTGCACGCGAAAACCCAGCTTCTCAACGTAGAACGCGAGTGCTTCGTCCTGATCTCGAACATACAGACCGATCACTTCGATACCTTGACTCATGACAGCTCCTTATTCATCGGAGCCGTTTATACCGCCCGCCACCCGGCGTCGCTTCTCCGAAACTGCGATCCTGAGGTCGGGTCGTTGTGCGGCGCTCAGAACACAGGTGGGTACGCGACCTGGCGCGCGGCTCAGGGCCCTGGCCTGCGCCCGTATCGCGCCCGGGTTCTCGCCGGTGACGTCGCGCAGCGTGCGGCCAAAGGTGCCCAGGCTCGCCCAGCCGGTGCGAAAGGCAATGTCGGTGATGGAAATGTCGGTGTCACGCAGCAATGCCATCGCCCGCTCTAGGCGCCGCGTGAGCAGGTAGCGATGAGGCGGGACGCCGAAGGCCTGCTTGAAGGATCGGGCGAAATGAGCCTGGGAGACGCCACTGACGCGCGCCAGGCGCCTGACCGGCCAGTCCTCCTGCGATGCGCCGTCCATCCGGTCCTTCGCGCGCAGCAAGCGGCGCAATAGCTCCGGGTCCTGGGTTGCAGCGCCTCCAGTCATGCGTTCCCCTTTCATAATCAATTGCTTGCGTCCGACCCATCCGCATTGGAGCCTAGCCCAGCCGCATATCGGACACAACCGATCCGGTTCGTTGCGGCGCCATACCGCGGCCTAGGAGTACGCCTACAAAGGACTGCGCCAGACACCTACGCGCGGCCGTCAGAAGGGGCCGAGATACTTTGAAATGAATCGCGTTAAGGGAGGGGAGGCATTGCGCCCGACAGGCCGCGTCATGCCTGCAAAAGGGCACGATCAGGGCCCTGACAGGGGCGCGCCGGTGTGGAGCGCTGAGCATGCTGGGTGATCGCATTGGAGTTCGGATGCCGAAGGCGCGCTGGTGGGCACGATCGGCTCCTTTTGCTCTCGCCCTCGCCGGCCTCGCCTGCGCCACGGTGCTGCGATTTGCGCTCGATCCGCTGCTGGGCGATCACTATGCGCTGAGCACCTACTATGCGGCCGTGATCATCGTTGGCTGGTTTTTGGGAGTGAATCCGGCCATTTTCACGGCACTGCTCGGTTACCTGCTCGGCAGTACCCTGTTCCTGTCGCCGCGGCACGGACCCTGGGCCGCGCATATACATACCCTGGAACTGCCCGCCTACCTGGCCATCTGCACGGCGCTGATTGCATTGGTCTATCGCGTCTTCGACCGGCAACGTCAGCTTGATCGGGCCCTGGCAGCGCAGAAATCCGCAGAACTCGCCATTGCCGAACGTGACGCGCGCTTCAAGCGCTACTTCGATGCGATGCCCGACATCGTTTACACCTGGAATGCCGACGGCAGTCAGGAATATTTCAACCCGCGCTGGAGTGAATACACCGGAACAGCCTCTGGCACCGATGCCGAAGTCACGGGGCGCATTTGCGCGGACGACCTGGCGAAGCTATCCGAAAGTCGCAGCCTGGCGCTGCGCGAGGGGATTCCGCTACGCGCGGAATTCCGCCTTCGAAACCGCAAGGGCCAGCTGCGCTGGTTTCAGACACGCTGCGTCCCGATCCGGGACGCCTCGGCGGCAATCGTCGGCTGGGTTGGCCGCTCAATCGACATCGATGACGAGAAGCGCGCCGTCGAGGCACTTGAGTTGAGCGAGCGGCGCTACCGCTCCGTCAGCGAGGCCTTCGATTTCGGCATGTGGAGCGCGGACCAGGACGGCCGGCTGACATTCGTCAGCCCGCGGCTGCTGCAGTTTCTGGGTACGGACATCAAGGACGGCGGCCAGTACCTTTGGACCTTGCTGCTCACGCCTGAAAATGAGCACGAGATCACCGCGCGGCGCCAATGCATGGCGAGCGCACAACCCTGGGACTGGGAGTCCCCGCTGGTGGGAGCCGATGGTTCGGTTCGCCGCATATGGACCCGCGGCGTGCCGCTGCGTCGAGCGGACGGTAGCGTGATCAGCTGGGTTGGCTTGACGCTGGATGTGACGGAACGCTATGCGGCCGAGCGGGCACGCGACCAGGCTCGACAGCAGCTCGAAGTGGTCACCGACCGAATGTCGGTCGGTGTCGCCCAGTGCAATCAGAACCTTGAGTTTGTCTGGGTGAACCCGGCCTACGCGCGCCAGCTCGGACTCACTCCGGAACAGCTGCAGGGCCGGCGCATCGAGGAAGTGGTGGGCCCCGAGGCCTTCAAACGTGCCATGCCATACATTGCGCGGGTGCTCGCGGGAGAATCGGTGCAGTACGAGCGCGCCGAGACATTGCGCGACTTGCCCACACGCTGGATCAGTGTGGCGTACACCCCGGTCTGGAACGGCAAGGCCACTCCCATCGGTTGGGTCGCGGTTGTGAGCGATCTGACCGAGCGGCGCGCCCTTGAAGAGCAGCTACGCGAGGCAAATCAGCAGAAGGACCGATTTCTCGCAATCCTGGCGCACGAGCTGCGAAATCCACTCGCTCCCATCCGCTACGCGACTCGCTTGTTGAGACCGGAAGTACCGGCGCAGATGGCAGCCGATGCCGGACGCATGATCGACCGGCAGCTGGCTCATATGGCGCGCCTGCTCGACGATCTTCTGGACGTATCACGAATCACCCGCGGAATGCTCGAGGTGCGACGCGAACCTCTGGATTTGCGCAATATTCTGCGTCAGACGGTCGACGCGGCGCGTCCGATGGCCTCCTCCGTGGAACATCGGCTCGACCTGGAGCTGCCCGATGAACTGCTGGCGATCGAGGGCGACGAGACCCGTCTGACTCAAGTGGTGGGAAACCTCATCAACAACGCAATCAAGTACACCAATCCCGGTGGGCACATCTGGGTATCGGCGACACAAAGCAGCACGCAGGTGGCAATCACGGTGCGCGACAGTGGCCGCGGTATCTCAGCCGAACTTCTGCCACGCGTGTTTGACCTGTTTACCCAGGGTGAACCCGGCGCGCGCGCGCAAAGCGGGCTGGGCATCGGCCTGGCGCTGGCCAAGCAGATTGTCGAGCTGCACGGTGGCGACATCGAGGCGCGCAGCGAGGGCGCCGGACGCGGCAGCGAATTTCGAGTTCTGTTGCCCAGAGGGTCGGAGGCGGCGGCCATCGCCGATTCGCCCGGCGCGATCTGCAATGTCGCCGCCCTTGGCGCCGACAAGGTCCGGATCCTCATCGTCGATGACAACGTCGATGCCGCGGATTCACTGTCGCACCTGCTCAGGACCGTGGGGTATCAGCCGCATATCGCCTACGATGGCCGCAGTGCGCTTGAAATGGCGGAGATTCTGCAACCGGGTGTCGTACTGCTGGACCTTGGGTTGCCGCACATGAGCGGTCGGGAAGTGGCGCGGCATCTGCGTGCGCTGCCCTGGGGACGCGCCATGCGGCTGATTGCCGTCACCGGCTGGGGCGGACAAGATGATCTGCACCGTAGTCTGGAAGCAGGCTTCGACGAACATCTGACAAAGCCGGTTGACCCTGACGTGCTCATCAGCCACATAGTCCGGCTGACCAGAGCTGTCGCCTAGCGCACGCGCGTCGCGGTTGCTACAGAAGCCCTTGCCAGGGACTCCAGAATGCCTCGCGCAGTTTCTGGGTGACGGGCCGTGATTTCCATGCCGCGGGTTCTATCATTCGCGCTTTCGAGACATCCTCGAGAAACAGCCGCGCGAGTCCGTCCGCGGTCCTGGTGCCCAGCACTATCGCATCGACTTCGTGGTTGTAGCGCACACTGCGGGCGTCGATGTTGGAGGTCCCGACGCACGACCAGGCCTGGTCGATGACGGCGCTCTTCGAATGCAGAATGACGGCGCTGCGTTCCAGGACGGTGACGCCGGCGTCCAGCAACCTTGCGTATGAGGAGCGCTGCACTGCCAATGCAGCCACTGAGTCATTGTGCGACGGCAGCAGCAGCCTGACGTCGACCTGGCGACTGGCCGCGCGGACC
Source organism: Steroidobacteraceae bacterium (assembly GCA_035487155.1). Taxonomy (GTDB): domain Bacteria; phylum Pseudomonadota; class Gammaproteobacteria; order Steroidobacterales; family Steroidobacteraceae; genus DAIDKA01. The sequence continues at coordinate 46,598 of DATHMK010000007.1, read as the reverse complement.
AGCTCCTGCATCAGGGCAGGCGTTGGCAGGAAGTAGCCCGCGGTCAGCCATATCCTGTGTCTGGCGGCGCGCAGCGCCGCCAGCAGCACATCGTGAAAGCGTGGCCCCTGACCCTGGGGAGAGCTGCCGACAATGGCGACCCGCTCCTGTCCCCGTGGCACGAGGGCGGGAAAGAAGCCGCGCCGCGGCAGCGAAGCGCCGCCGTGGGCAGCCCAATGGTCCAGGAACAGACGCTGCAGGTGCGCAACTGCCGGGCCTGCCACTTGCAGGTCGGTATCGCGCCAGCCCTGTTGATCCTGCGCGGTCTCATAGGCGCGGCTCATGTTGATGCCGCCGACGATCGCAGTGGTGCCATCGGCGATCAGAATCTTGCGATGATCACGGCAGTTCAGTGAGTATGACGAGTACGACCTGAGCGGATTGACGGGATTGAACCCAAGCAGGTGGACGCCCTGCTTACGCAGCCCGGCAAAGAACTGCGAGTGCGTGCCGGATGAACCCACGACATCAAAGATGATCGCGACCTGAACTCCGCTCCGGCATTTTTCGCTCAACAGATCAAACAGGGATTCGCCGCGCAAATGGACGTCTTCGATGACGTAGTATTCCAGGTGCACGTAGCGGCGCGCGGCGCGAATGGCATGGAACATGGCCGGCAGCGTCTGTGCTCCGTCCTTGAGAACCCGCAGCTGATTTCCTGAGGATAACTGCGCCGATAACAGGGCTGCCGCCGCCCTCGCTGGCCCGCTGTGCGGCTCTTCAGAGGCATCGCTACCCCATGCCACAGCATGTGCCGGCCCTTGAACAGACGCCCTGGCGCTCGAAACCATTTGGTTCATCGCTCCTGATTGGTGGGTTCATGACCGCAGTGGCAGGGCTCAGTTTGATTGATCGGCCCGGACAGGGATTGTGGGAGTCCGCCAGTTACATCGTCGGAAAGTGCCTACTTGCATGGGCTTTTCTCAACACGCGAGGTTCGATGCGCGAGCGGCTTGTCGGGCTATCGCGACGTCTCCTGATTGAGTCACTTCGACAGCTTCGTGCAAGGCGAGTAAACCGCCTGCTGTAAGAGCAGTCGACAGGTATCGATTGTTCGCAACCTCGGGAGGGCAGGACCATGAAGATCCGACATGTCATGCACTGGGTATCGAGATTCACTTTGCTGCTGGCCGCCTTGGGATACAGCATCACCGCCGTTGCGCAGGCCGTGGATCCGGGCGTACGCCGGGCGGCGACGGACAACACCACGCCGCAGCCGATCGCGGGCCTGGGAGCCGATGAACTGGCTTTTTTTCAGGATGGCCTGACGCGATTCAATGCCGTCGAAGTGGTCAGCGGGGCCAAGGCCAATGAGGGCAATGGACTCGGGCCGCGCTTCAATTCAAACCAATGCGCCTCGTGTCACTCGCAGCCGAACGTCGGCGGCAGCAGCCCGGCGGCCAATCCGCTGCTGGCGGTTGCAACCGCCGGCGGCGCGAGCAATGCAATTCCCTGGTTCATCACCGCGCAAGGACCTGTCAGGGAAGCCAGGTTCGTCAGATCAAATGGCGCCTACGACGGTGGCGTGCACAATCTGTTCGTGGTCAGCGGCCGCGCGGATGCCGGCAGTTGCGGCATCGTGCAGCCTGATTTCACTCCCGAGGGGGACCCGGTCACGGGCCGCGGCGGCAATCCAAACATCGTCTACCGGATCCCCACACCGACCTTCGGCGCAGGGCTGATCGAGGCGATCCCGGACGCGGCGATTCTCGCCAATATGAATGCCAATGCGACGCAGAAGGGCCGTACCGGCGTCAGAGGCCATGCAAACTCGACCCTCGGGGGCAGTGTCAATCTGAGCGGCAACGATGGCACCATTACGCGATTCGGCTGGAAGGCCCAGAACAAGTCGTTGCTGATGTTTGCCGGGGAGGCCTACAACGTCGAAATGGGGATAAGCAATGAGCTGTTTCCTCAGGAGCGGGATGAGACGCCGGGCTGCGACGGCAGCTATCCGACACCCAACGACACTGACAATTTCCCACCGACCGCATCCGCCCCGAGGGCCACGTCGGTGCTGTCGGATATCGAGGCCTTCGCCAATTTCATGCGCATGCTTGCGCCCCCCACTGCGGCGCCCGCCACCGCCTCGACACTGCGCGGCGCGGCGCAGTTTGCCGCCGTAGGCTGTGCGCTGTGCCATACGCCGTCGTTCACAACCGGCAATGCCATTGCGACGGGGGCCTCATTGAGCCCAAGTGAGGCCCTGTCCGGCAAGCCCGTCAATCTGTACTCGGACCTCCTGGTCCACCACATGGGCCAAGGCCTTGCGGATGGCATCTCGCAAGGCGCCGCCGGTCCGGATGAATTCCGGACCGCGCCTTTGTGGGGCCTGGGTCAGCGCGTCTACTTCCTGCACGATGGCAGAACCAGCAACCTGCTCGCGGCTATTCAGGCACACAGCAGCTCGGGCAGCGAAGCCAATGTCATCGTTCAACAGTTCGACGCTCTGAGCACCGGCCCGCAGCAGGATCTGCTGAATTTCCTGCGCTCGCTGTAGTTCCAAGGCTCGCGGAGGTGGCCATGGGCTGTGGATTTCGGCCGCACAGGACAAAGCGTATAGTGCCGGTCCTCGAAGTGCGCGCGCCAATCCAGGTCGTCAAAACTGTCGGTGCCAATATGAAGCATTGCTCGAAGAGTCGGTGGCTATTGGGTGCCGCCGCAATGAGTCTCGCGGTCGTTATTGGCCATGCCGAACCGCCGGCGGACATCGAGTCTGCGCTGGTGAAGATCGGGCCGATCGTGGACCCCGTGTGCACCGCGAAACTCTATCGGCCCCTGATGCCGAAAGCGGACATCACGAGCAACCTGCCGCAGCCTTATCCGGGAATCTCGGTAACGCGCAACCAGTCCTTCGGACCGGATCCGAAAGACGTTGTCGACATCTTTTCCGCCAAGACCGGTCCGGCAAATCGCACGGTGCTGGTGTACGTGCCAGGCGGTGCCGGGAACAAGATCGAAATCCAGGATAAGTCGGCCAACGCCTTCTACGACAACATCGGTCGCTTTGCGACCCAGCACGGCATGGTCGGTGTATTGATGCAGCGCAAGGCCAGCACCACCTGGGATGGGGGTGCCAAAGACATCTCAGCGATGCTGCAGTGGGTTGAAGCGCATATCCGGGACTATGGCGGTAATCCCGAGCGGATTTTCATCTGGGCGCACTCGGCAGGAAACGTCCCGCTGGGTACCTATCTGGGCCGCCCGGAGCTCTGGGGCCCCAAGGGCGTTGGCATCAAGGGCGCCGTTCTGATGTCTGGAGCGGCCTTCAACATCGCGCCGGCCAAGGTGCCCGTTCTGGCCGCCGGTGATGTACTGACCGCAGCCGGTAAGACCTGCGGCGACAAGGTCGGCATGGCCTCCGCCGCGGGTTCTGACGGCGCACTGCCCGGGGTTCCCCCGGGGGGACCCGGCGGCCCACCGCTGCGCTCGGACTTCATACCCCCCTCCGGTCCCCCGCCGAGCGCCGAAACGCAGCTGGCCCGCTCCAGCTTGCCGGAGCTCAGGAAAGCCGCGTTCAAGTTACTGATTGTCAGCGGCGAACTGGATCCGAAGTCCCTGCTGGCGTTTTCCAGCACCCTGCACGATGCCATCTGCGAGGGCGGCAGCACGCATTGTCCGCAGTACCTGATTGCGAAAGGTCAAAGCCACGTGTCACTGGTGTTTTCCATCGATACCCCTGACAAGGGCGTGTCGGGGCCCGTCCTGGCTTTCATCAAAGGGACGCGCTAGCGCCGGCCTGAAACGAATCTCCCCTTCGCGCCACCATTGAGGACGGTCGCGAATAACAACCCTGGGGAGGGGCCGCATGAACTCGTACAGCCTTGAAGTTCCGGAACGAGCCTGTTTTGCGGCATTGATACATGGCTCGGGCTTCCAGTTCACCTCCCAGGTACAGCACTCCTGGTGCGCGCGGCGCGCGGTGAATGAGGGTCTGTTGACCCTGTCGGTCCTGCGCGATGATGTGCGACAGAGGCTGTTGATGGCCTGGACCACTTCGGCCGACACCCTGCTCGATTTCATTGCCAGGCAGCTTCCGGATCCCTCCGCAGAATTGACAGTGTGCCGGTTCGAGCAGATGGCACTGCGGGCGCACCGCGCCGCCGCCAGCTTCAAGGCGCCGGACCCGGCTCTGTTTGATCCGCGGCGGCTCCTGAAGCGCGGTGAGAACGCCGGATTGGCGGTATTTCCCGAAGGTCGCGCCTTGTTGATCGCCCCGGGAATGACGGCGCTGTGCCGGATCGCCTCGCCTTTTGAAAAGCGCCTTTGGGCAAGATTCGAGACACGCTGCCCGGCGGCGGCATTGATCGAGGAGGGTCTGCCACGGGAGGCCATGGAAGGCATGCTGCGGATCGGGGCACTGGAGTACGTGTGCTAGCGGCCATGGGCGAGCATAGGGAGTCGGGTAGAATGGGTGGCTCGACCGCAGTCACGGAGCGGGCCCCTTTTGCAGTTCATTGCATTCGACGCCGACTACCTGGAGCGCCTGCAACGCGGCGATGTGCACACCGAACGGCACTTCGCCGCATACTTCGGCCAGCTCATCATGCTGAAACTGCGCTCCCGACTGAGCTCGAAGGAGGCGATCGAGGATGTGCGGCAGGAGACCTTCGTGCGGGTTCTCACATTGGTACGTGCCAATGAAATCCGCGATCCGGCAGGCTTGGGTGCCCTGGTCAATTCGGTGTGCAACAACGTATTGCTGGAGCATTACCGCGCCAAGGGCCGTAGCGCCGCCAGCATTGATGAGATCCCGCAGGAAAGCTGCGTCGCAACGGAAACGATGGGCGCGGGTGCCGAAAGCCGCGAAGCGCAGCAGCTCGTGCGCAGGATCCTGAGCGAATTGCCCGACCGAGATCGCCGGCTGCTACAGCTGGTATTGCTGGAGGAGCGCGACAAGGACACGGTCTGCGCCGAGCTGGGACTGTCGCGGGAGTACCTGCGGGTCCTGGTTCACCGGGCCAAGCGATCGTTCAAGTTCTTCTATTTACAGCGTTTTGGCGAGGCCGAGTAATGGATCACCAGGAAGCCATGCAACTCGGGGCGGTGGAACGGTACTTCTTGGACGAGCTGCCACCACCGCAGCGGACCGCGTTCGAGGAGCATTTCTTCGACTGCCAGGAATGTGCGGCCGAGGTGCGTATCACCGCCGATTTCCTCGACATTTCGCGCCAGGAACTCAGGCGCGGGAATCTGGGACACGCCGCCGCGAAGAGCCTGAAGCGCCCCTGGCTGGACGTGTTCTTCAGACCGGCAGTGCTCACCCCGGCCTTTGGGCTGCTCCTGGCGGTCATCGTCTATCAAAATGGCGTGGTTCTACCCCGCTTCAACGCACAAATCGCCCAGCTCAGGCAGCCGGGTGTCGTGGCGACCGTCTCCCTCATCGGTGGCAACAGCCGCGGGGACGCCCTGCCCCAGATCCGCGGCCCCTCCGGTCAGCCCCTGCTGCTGTCGCTTGATATTCCTGCGGCCCGGCCGTATCCGGCTTATGCCTGCGAGCTGATCGACGCCGCAGGAGCGGTGGTCTGGCGGGTACCGGTGTCCGCAGTCCAGGCGCAGGATACGATAGCCATCAGTGTGCCGGCGGGTGTGTTGGGCGCGGGAGACTACACCTTGGTCGTGCAGGGTCTGGAGGCTCAGGACCGCGGCAGCAACCCGCAGGCCGCCGCTCTGGCACGCTACCGGTTTGTGTTGAATCCGAGCCCCTGACCACTGTCGGCAGCAGCCATCCGCTTAACGAGTCGCGAGGTCCGTCATGAATTCGTCCGACCAGAAGAAACTCTACTCCCTGCGAGCCGATGCCAGTGCCCTGGGGGGTTTGCTCGAGTCTCCTGCCAAGGCGCTCCCGACACTGGCTGCGGTCTCACTGCCACCGGTGGGCGGGTTTGCAATGGCGCGATCGGGGGCGTTTACTGCGGATGAAATCATCTCCTGCTCCTCGGCCTATACGCGCGTGTCGGGCCAGGAATGCTGCGAGGACGGCTCCGCCGCGATTCTGGTGACCGCGGTGGTCGAGGATCTGAATATCCTGGAAGTCGTCAGAGCGGACAGGATCGTGACACAACTGGCGATCAATCTTTCGGACCAGTCCGAGGCGATCGGGTTTTGCGTCAGCGGCACAGTGTTCGAAGGATTGCGGATTGCCGGGCACGCCTGTCACGCGACCTTGAACCAGGAATTGCAACGGCCTCATGATGGTAAGACAGCGGTCGGACTCACTTGGGAACAGGCCCGGCAGGCCGGCCGCGTGCAGGGTGAAAGCCTGCTCAATGACTTCAAGGATGGCAGTGAGGACGCTCATAGGTGGGTAGTCAGCCGACATCGGCGGATGACCTCGGGGCCCACCGCTCCTGGTGGCGGCTACGCACTGGCTTCCGTGGTGGACCGTCTGCAGGTGGCGGGCGGCTGCCGGAGCCATGGTCACATCATCGACATCCCGGGGTTCGGCCAGATCCTGCTCGGCGAGCTTTTGGTTTCCTGCGATGCGGTCCAGTTGATCGGGATCCGGGCGCAACTGAGCTGCTGTCCGGTGCGCGGCCGATTCACCGTCGACGCGGTGGGTGGTGGTGGCACGGGCGACAACTAGCCACGCCCTCAGCGACACTGCTGGCGTTGCTGGCTGGCATTCCATTATCAGGGTGCCATCAGGCATCGGATCCGGCCGCCTTATTCCAAAGCATTTCCGATGACTACCTGCACGGTGACCTGGAGCGTGCCCGCGACCGGGCGGCGCGGGCGCGCGATGATTTCGCCACCGGCACTTCACAGCCTGCTGCAACCTGGGGATTTCAGTTTCGGCTGCTCGAAGCGGAGATTCTGCTTAGGCAGGACAAACCCAAGGATGCCCTCGCCTTGCTCAGCGCACCCGGGCCCGCCATTCCGACACAGGGCGATCCGGCGATCAGGTACCAGCTGCTATCCGGGGTTGCCCATACGCGTCTGGATGACTCGCCGCGCGGTGATCAGGAGGTGCGCGCAGCGCGCCGGCTCGCGGAAGGCTCGCATTCCGCGCTGATGGCAGATGTGCTGCGGGCCGAGGCGCTGGTGGCGCGTGATGCCGGCCATCTGGACCAGGCAACCGAGAAGTTCCGTGCCAGCCTGGCGATCGCTCGTCGCTCCGGCAATCTGCTGCTTCAAGCCTCCGATCTGGTCGACATCGGCGCCGACAGTCTCCTGGGCGACCATTACGACCAGGCCTTGGTTCCGCTGCAAACCGCCGCCGACTTCGCCCAATCGGTGCAGGCACGCAGACAGATCCAAATCGCGCAGGGAAATATGGGATGGGCTTACTACAACCTGGGTGACTTCGAGCGCGCCCTCGCCCAGTTCCAGCAGGCCGAGCAACTGGCGCAGCGCATCGGCATGAACCGTAACCGCGCCCTATGGCTGCAGGATGCCGGCCTCGCTGAATACAGGCTCGGCGACCTGCCGGCGGCGCGCCAGTACGAAGAGCAGGCGCTGCAAACTCATTTGACCCTGTCCGGCGGCGCGGCCAGCGACCAGGTCACCAACATCGAAATCAACCTCGCCCTGTTGCTCGATGAGCAGGCTCAATACCCGGCGGCGCAGCGTTATCTCGAGGCGGCCGCGCTGAAGGCCCATGAATCCAAGGACAACAACCTGCTGGCCTATGTCGGGTTCGTGCAGGGCCTGCTTGCCGAGCGGCTCGGAAGTGCCGATGTGCAGCAGATCCTGCTCAGCGCCCACCAGGCTGCGACCGACACGGATCTGCGCACGGATATCGAGGCCGCGCTGGCCGATCTCTACAAGGACCGGCGTCTGTCGGCAAAAGCACAGCTGTGGTACCAGCGCGCCATTCAGACCTTCGAGGACAAGCGGTCCGCGGAGCCGGATGAATCACGGCGACTGGCCGCTTTCGGCTATGGCGCGGCAGTGTACCGGCAATATGCCGATTTCCTCATCAGCAGGCAGCAGCCCGATGCGGCACTGCGCCTCCTTGATCGCAGCCGTGCCCGCACGCTGGCGGAGGGCCTGAAGGTCACCGAATCCGAGCGTGACGCGCCGGGCAAGGACGCGATCGACCCCCGCACGATTGCGCGCAAGCTGGATGCCACCATCCTGTTCTATTCGCTGGGACCGCAGCGCTCATACCTGTGGGCGGTGACCGCGCGGCAGACCCGCCTGTTTGTGCTGCCCGCATCCGGGGAGATTCAATCGCAGGTTGAGGCCTATCAGCGAGCGATCCTGAAATCAGCCGATCCGGTACGGGCGGACACTGCCGCCGCGATTTCCCTGTACCAGATGCTGGTCAAGCCCGCCGCCGCGCTGATCCCCGCAGATTCGCGGGTCTTCCTGGTCCCGGATGGCATTTTGCATACGCTCAACTTCGAGACCCTGCTTGAACCATCGGCAGGCGGATTCAGCTATTGGATCGAGCAGGTCACGGTGACGACCGCAAGCTCGATCGGCTTACTGGCCCATTTGCAGGAGTCCGCCGGGAGCGCGGCCGCCAGGCAGCTGCTGCTCATCGGAGATCCTGTGGCCGCCACCGGGATTGAGGCACTGCCGAATGCCGCCAACGAGATTCAGCGCATCCAACAGCACTTCCCCGCCGCAAGTCAGACCGTTCTTACCCGATCCCAGGCGGTGCCTGGCGCGTATGCGCTGAGCGCGCCCGACCAATACCGCTATATTCACTTCGTCGCGCACGGCACTGCGAGCCGCCTGAGTCCGCTCGACTCGGCCGTCGTGCTGTCAGCGCCAAAGGATCAACCCGAGGATTTCAAACTCTACGCGCACGACATCCTGCAGCTGCCCCTGCACGCCGACCTGGTCACCATCTCCACGTGTTATGGCTCGGGTGTACGCGCCTATGCCGGTGAAGGGCTGGTGGGTCTGGCGTGGGTGTTCCTGCGTGCCGGATCCCACTATGTCATCGGTGCCCTGTGGCAGGCCGACGATGCCTCCACGCCGCTGCTGATGGATAGACTCTATGCCGAACTGCAGGCGGGAAAGACACCGGACGTGGCGCTGCGCGCCGCGAAACTGTCGCTGATTCGCTCGCCCGCCGTCTATCGCAAACCCTTCTACTGGGCTCCCTTCCAGCTGTACGCCGGCTCCTGAGGATCACTGCTGCTGTCGATCAACCGACCGGCCCGCTTCCTGCGCCGCGAATTGCGTGCGGTACAGCTGCTCGTACAGGCCGGGCGTGGCCGACAGCTGTGCGTGCGTGCCGCGCTGGACGATCCGCCCCTCCTGCACCACCAGGATGAGGTCGGCCTTGAGAACCGTGGAGAGCCGGTGCGCGATGACGATGGCCGTGCGTCCGGCAAGCGCCCGCTCCAGCGCCTGTTGCACGGCCGCCTCGGAGCGCGAGTCCAGGTGGGCCGTCGCCTCATCCAGCACTACCAGGTCCGGTGACTTCAGCAGCAGCCGGGCGAGGGCGAGGCGCTGCTTCTCCCCACCGGAGAAGCGATAGCCGCGATCCCCCACCACTGTGTCCAGGCCCTCGGACAGGCCCTCGACCACATCCAGGATCTGAGCATCGCGCAGTGCGTCGCGGATCTGCTGCGCGCTCGCATCGGGCCGCGCGTACAAGAGGTTGGCGCGCAGGGTGTCGTGGAACAGGTGCGCCTCCTGTGTCACCACGCCAATACGCCGCTGCAGTGACCCCAGCCTGGCATCGCGCACGTCCACGCCGTTGATGCGCACGCTGCCGGCAATGACGTCATACAGGCGCGGGATGAGCTGGGTGATCGTGGTCTTGCCCGCCCCCGAGGGCCCCACCAGTGCCACCAGTGACCCGGGGGTGATGCTGAAGTCGACGTCATGCAGGACGGTCTGCGGCGCGCGCCGCTCGGGCACCGCGATGGACTCCAGTGAGGCCAGCGACACCTCTGCCGCCGATGGATAGCGGAAGGAGACGTGCTCGAACGCCACGCCCAGGGGACCGGCGGGCACTTCCACGGCATCGGGCTTCTCGCGCACCATGGGTTCCAGGTCCAGCACCTCGAACACGCGCTCGAAGGCCACCAGCGCCGTCATGACGGTGACCTGCACATTGGACAGGCCCATCACCGGTGCGTACAGCCGCACCAGCAGCGAGGTCAGCGCCACCACGGTGCCCAGGTCCAGCGCATGGCGGGCCGCCAGCACGCCGCCCCAGCCATAGGCCAGCGCCGTGGCGAGACTGGCCATCAGCACCAGCGCAGTGGCCAGCAAGCGCCCGTACAGCGCCGCCCGTATGGCGAGACCGGACAGCTCCCGTGCCTTGATTTCAAAGGCTGCCGTGTCCGCATCGGGTCGCCCGAAAAGCTTGGCCAGCACCGCTCCGGCAACATTGAAGCGCTCCACCATCATGCTGCTCACACTGGAGCCGGCATTCATGAGCTCGCGCGTGATGGCCTGGATGCGCCGGCCCCAGTAGCGCGCGGGCAGCACGAACAACGGCAGCAGCACCAGCACCGCCAGCGCAATGCGCCAGGACAGGGCGAACATGGCGCCGATGATCAGTACCACCGTCACGATGTTGCCGGCGACGGTGGAGAGAATGTCGGTGAAGGCGCTGCGCGCGCTCATGGTGTCGGAAAAGAGCCGATTGACCAGCGCTCCGGTCTGGGTGCGCGCAAAGAACGCCAGCGGCATGCGCTGGATGTGCTCGAACAGCCGGGTGCGCAGCCCCACCACCACATCCGCCCCGATGCGGGTGCCCAGATAGGTCTGGGCGAGGCCCAGCGCCGCATCCAGCACACCCAGGGCTCCGATCAGCACCGCCAGCCACACGATCAGTGCGGTATCGCCCCGAAGGATGCCGTCGTTGATGATGCGGCGGTAGATCAGGGGATAGGTGATGCCGATGCTGGCATTGACGACCACCACCACCGCCAGTACCAACAGCCACCCCGTGTACGGTGCGGCGATTCCCAGCGTGCGCCGCAGCGTTCCGGGTTTGATCCGGTGTTCGAGCACCGTCGGGTCCTGCCTGAGGGCCCGCATCGTTCCGGCCATGCCGCGCATAGGATCTCCTGTGCCTGAGTTCTTGGTTTGCAGCACCGAGGTCACGGAGCCGGCAACGTATTGACTTTATTATAGTTGGCGCCGGCGCAGGGACCCCGCAGCCCCTGAGTGCCCTTCGAGCGCCTGCGCCACTGAAGACTGCGTGCTGCAGGTGACGCAAAGACCTGATCGTGCTGCGTCGCAGCATCCGTCAATCAATGCAGCGCACAACAGCAGCGTTGATTTCGCGATTGTAACGAAGTCTATATATTTGCAACCATTGTCGATCGGACCCTGCTCGATGAAGTGCGCATACGCGAGGTATGGATCATGGCGCAGCTCGACGAACGGAAACTGAACGACTTCATCGGCAAAATGCTGGGCGACCTGGGAGGGGCGTTCAGTGTCCCCACTACGCGCATCGGCTTTCGCCTTGGATTGTTCGAGGCGCTCAGCAAAGGCGGTCCCGCCACGGCATCGGAACTCGCGGCCCGAACTGGAGGCCTGGCCCCACGCTATGTCAGAGAGTGGGCGTTGGCCCAGGCGGCGAACGGGTATATCGACTTTGATCCGGCGAGCGATGCCTTCAGCATCGGACCGGAACAGGCCATGATCTTTGTCGTGCAGGACAGTCCGGTATACCTCGCCGGAGCCTTCGAATTGGCGGCCGCCATGATCGAGGGTGAATCGAAGGTCGAAGCCGCCTTTCGGGCGGGTACCGGCGTTCGGTGGGGCGACTCGGCAAGTTGCCTGTTCTGCGCGACGGGTGCCTTCTTTCGGCCCGGCTATGTCAACAATATCGTGCAAGCCTGGATTCCGGCGCTCGATGGCGTAACGGACAAGCTCGCAGCACACGCGAAAGTCGCCGACGTCGGGTGTGGTGTCGGCTTTTCTACGATTCTGATGGCCCAGGCCTATCCGTCCAGCGAATTTGTCGGCTTCGATTTTCACGAACCTTCGATCGAGGATGCGCGCAAGCACGCAAAAAGCCACGGTGTAAGTGATCGGGTGCGCTTCGCAGTGGCCAATGCAAAGGATATCGCCGAGGGCCAGTTTGACTTGGTCACCATGTATGACTGTCTTCACGACATGGGCGATCCGCGTGGATGCGCCGCCCACATGCGGAAGATTCTGGCCGAGGATGGCACCTGGATGATCGTTGAGCCGATCGCCGGTGATAAACCCGAACAGAATATGAACCCCGTAGGTCGCCTCTACTACAACGCATCAACCATGATCTGCGTTCCCACATCGCTCGATCAGGAGGTCGGCACAGGCCTGGGAGCGCAGGCGGGACAGGCGAAACTTTCCGACCTGATACGCGCAGGAGGATTCTCCAGGATCAGACGGGCGACGGAAGGACCTTTCAACATGGTCCTGGAAGCGCGCATATAGAGTCCGTGGCACTACGCGGGTAGCGCGGGACTACTTCGGGCGCAGCACTGCCAGCCTGGTTTGCGTCGCACCGGTCTCCTCATTCCTGCGGATCTTCGCAAGAATCTTGGCCTCCAGTTCAGCGGGCGGCAACGCGCCGCTCAGCAGGAAACCCTGGTATTGGTCACAGCGCAGCTGGCGCAGCACCGCCAGCTGATCGATGGTTTCGACACCCTCGGCCACGACCTTCAGATTCAGGCTATGCGCCAGGGAAATAATTGCCCGCACGATCGCCTCGCCCCCCGAGGTCGTGGTGAGCTCGTTGATGAAGCTGCGGTCGATCTTCAGTTTGTCGATCGGCAGGCGACGCAGGTAGCTCAGGCTCGAGTAGCCCGTGCCGAAGTCATCGATGGAGATCACCACGCCCATCCGGCTGACCTGCTCGAGAATCCCTATGGATTCCTCCGCATCCTCCATCACGGCGCTCTCGGTAAGCTCGATCTCAAGGTATTGCGGCCCGAGTTCGAACTCGGACAGAGCCCTGCGTATGGAATTGAGAAGGGTTGCCTGACGAAACTGCAGCGGCGAGACATTGACCGCAATCCTGATGAACGGCAGCCCCGCCAGCTGCCATTGGCGTGCCTGCCGGCAGGCTTCGTGAATGACCCAGCTGCCGATCGAAAGGATCAGTCCGGTGTCTTCAGCGAGCGGAATGAAGTCAGCGGGGCTCACCAGGCCGCGCATCGGGTGGCGCCAGCGCAGCAGGGCTTCCACGTTGCGGATCTGACCGGTCGCGATGTCCACCTTGGGCTGATAGTGAAGCTCGAACTGCTCCAGCGGCAGAGCTCGACGCAGATCAAATTCAAGCGCCAGCCGTTCCCGGGAACGCAGGCTCAGATCCGCGTTGAAGAACTGGAAGCCGCTGCGGCCGCTGCGCTTGGTGGCATACATGGCCTCATCCGCATGCGCGACCAGTTCCTCGCCCACCGTGCTGTCCAGGGGATAGACACTGACTCCGATACTGGCTGAGGTGTGGACATCACTACCCTGGATGCGAAAGGCATGGCTCATGGCGGTGGCGGCGCGCGCCGCCACCGTCTCGATTTCATGGCGGTCCCCGGCATCGGCTATCAGCAACAGGAACTCATCGCCGCCGATCCTGGCGACCGTATCGACGTCGCGAAGGGTCGCGGTGAGGCGCTCGGCGATCAGCTTCAGCAGCTGGTCGCCGGCGTGGTGCCCAAGGGAGTCATTGATGTCCTTGAAGCGATCAAGATCCAGGACCATGACCGCAAAACGATTGCCATCGCGCGCGCCGCGCGCAATGTCCCGGCCCAGCCGGTCCATGAATACCACCCGGTTGGGCAGGCCGGTCAGCGCATCGTGGGTTGCCTGATGCGCCAGCTCCGCATTGGCCAGCGCCAGCGCGGCATGGGCCTGGGCACGAGCCTGCAGGAATGCATCATAGAGCGCGGTGACCAGCGTGAGACACAACAGGCCGAGTGCGAACAATCCGATCGCAGCCCCCATCCAGGGGCTGTTGATGGTCATGCCACCCTGACAAAAGGATCCGGCGGCGAAGTGGGAGGCTCTCATCCCGGTGTAGTGCATACCGCTGATCGCCAGGCCCATCACGACCGCGGCCGCGGCGCGGTACAGACGGGTGCGCAGCGAGTTGCCATGGCGTAACACGAAGAACAGCCACAACGCGACATAGGAGGCCGTGACCGCGATGGCAATCGACAATGCAACCCACGCCGGGTCGTAGTCGATGGCCGGATATACGGAGATGGCGGCCATGCCGGTGTAATGCATGGCGCAGATGCCGGCACCCATCAGCACGGCGCCGCCGGCAAGTCGCGATCCGGTCAGTTTCGCGCGGGTGGTGAGGGCGAGCGCGAATGCGGACGTCACGATCGCGATCCCCAGCGAGCCAAGGGTGATCGACGGACTGTAGGCAAGCGTGATGGGCAGGGAAAAGGCCAGCATGCCGATGAAGTGCATCGCCCAGATGCCGATCCCCATGGCGAGCGCGCCCGCTATCAGCCAGATGCGGGCCGCACTGCGTTCACCGGTTGCCACCCTGGACGCCAGGCGCAGCGCCGTATAGGAGACCGCCATTGCGACGACGATCGAAAGGACAACCAGCCACTGGTTATAGGAAAAGGTCATGACCGCCGAACGGGACTCCGGCCCTATAAAGACACTGTATCGCCCTTGCTCGTGGCGTTCTGAAGCGCTGGTCGCGCAGGACCTGAGACGCAGCGCTCGCTTTGCCACTACCGTAACCCATGCGGTAATGTAACGCGCCGAGATTAATTATGTTAAATATCTCCGCCCAGGGTCTGGGCCACCATCTTTGATTCCGGCTGAGCCTCAAGGACATCCGGTTGCGCAGCGTAAGGCGCCACGCCGCGCGCTGGCTCGGGCCGCGCAGCCAGGGATCGAGGTGAGGAGATTTGTGGTGCCGGCTGAGGGACTCGAACCCCCGACCCCCCGATCACAAATCAGTATGTGCAAGCCTATTCGTTGCGTTTGTGCAGGTCTGCAATTTAGGCGTTATTTACGACTGTGTTGCAATTGCGTGGTACGCCTCTTGCGATGCACTCCGTACCACACACCGAATGATCAGACCACTTCCTGCGGGTGTGCCGGCCGCCGCCGTTCCGAGTCCTTCCCGAGTTCGAAGTCGATGCCAATGAGTTATGGATGCTATTCTCAGAATCACTCCAAGTAGATGCTGCCGTGTGGCCCCATCCTCCGCGTCCAGAGGGAGTGGACACTGAACTCACACTTCGCAACCGGTCAACCTGCGCCCATTTTAAAGCCCTTCATCTCGCACTACGGGGGCGCCCGCGTGCGTGGGTTGACACCCGGCGTCAATACGACACTGCCGTCCCGCCATGCCCATCTCATCATCAGCCTCGGGGCGCCGATCAATGTCAGACAGACGGTTAGTCAGACCCGGCCCGCTGCCCGCTTTTCCGCCCTCGTAACCGGATTGCACGCCGGCTTCGCGACTGTTGAGCGCACGAGCGCGTGGGAAGGTCTGCATGTGTTTTTTCATCCCCTTGGCCTGCGCGCGATTCTGGGGGTGAGCGCTGCTGAGTTGGCTTGCGGTGCCGTTGCGTTTTCCGATGTTGCCTCGCGCGACGCATCCGAACTGATGGAACGACTGAGCAGCACCCGGGATTGGCGGACACGCTTCGCGATTCTCGATGAGGTATTCACGCGCAGACTTGCTCCTGCAAAAGGCTCGCCTCTCGTGGCGCATGCGTGGCGACAGTTGGCCGCCAGTCACGGCCGCCATTCTATTGAGAGTCTCGCGCAGGGCATGGGCTGGAGTCGACAGCACATGGCCGACCGCTTCCGTGCCGAATTGGGGGTCACTCCTAAAACTGCTGCCCGCATCTTCCGCTTTGAGCGCGCGTGCGGGCTTCTCAGCCAACTCAGCCCTCTCCGGCACCCGCTCGCCGACGTTGCAGCGGCATGCGGATATGCCGACCAGGCGCATATGACCCGGGACTGGAGCGCCTTCACTGGCGCTTCACCCAAAGCGTGGATCGGCAGCGAGCTTCCATTTCTTCAAGCCTATGAACTGCCCCGCGGTGATGATAGTGGTGTCTGAGACGTCGCGGGCGTCTCTTGTAGCAACCGGACCGGTTCATACGTGCTGCTGGGGAGAGCGCGATGGGAAAAATCACCAGGATTGACGCCGCAAGCTTCTCAATCGCGATTTCTCGCGACTTACGTATGTCCCTTGTGGAGCACCGAGTCGGACGGCCACCCCTCTGCGACGGTCTCATGGTCGGAATCGTCGACATGGACCATGATCCGCCACACGGCGGCGAGTTGCATCCAGACGGCGATGAGCTGATTTACATCATCTCGGGAAAGGTGCGAGTCGTCGGGGAGTCCGTACCGGACGAACTCTGTGAGTTGGGCCCTGGAGACGCATGCATTGTGTCAAAGGATGAGTGGCATCGCGTGCGTATTCTCGAGCCGACGCGTTTACTCCACATCACGCCGGGTCCACGGGGCGATCATCGACCGCTTGGCACGAGCCGTCGGCCCTAGCGGGCACCACGACGGGTCAATCGCGGGATTGGGAAATGGAAGCAAGTATCCATCTGGTCTTTGGCGGACAATGCGAGGCGGCGTTCCGATTTTACGAACGGGTGCTTGGTGGCAAGATTGTCAACATCCACACCTACGGCAACTCGCCCATGGCTGAACAGGTCCCACCGGGATGGCATGACAAGATAGTCCATGGGAGCTTGGCGATGGGAGGGACGGTGTTTGCTGGAGCTGACATGCTTCCAGAGCAATACGTAAAGCACCAAGGCTTCTATGTCCTGCTGAGCGTCAAGGACACGATGGATGCGGAACGGATATTCTGCGCACTAGCTGAAAATGGTGAGGTACATATGGCCATTCAGCAAACCTTCTGGTCATCACGCTTTGGCGTGCTAACGGATCAATTCGGCATTCCGTGGGAGATCAGCTGCGAGACAGCGCCAAGCCTGCCGTAGTGTCTGCGCCGGTCGCAATGCAGGATGAAAGTCGGATTCGAGGTGCCGGCGTTCAGAGTGCGCAGTTCGCCGCCAATCCGTGGGCCACACGGTTCGGGGCACGATTAGCCTGTCGGTGCCGATCGATCGGATCGATTTGACCCGGTACTGGCGATTTAAAATTGGTGCCGAGTGTCCGAATCGAACGGACGACCTACCGCTTACCTTACCACTTCGACTTTCGCCGCCTTTCGTTCGTGGTCTGGACTATCCCTTAGCCATAGCAACTGCATTAGGCTCCCCCCGTCTAGTCTCTACACCTTCCCGCGATCGGGTTTGGCTCGGGATTGGCCTAGCCCAAAAAAGGCTTTAGCGTTCCCCGAATTTGAGGGGTTCTACTCCCACCGTTTCCAGTAGGGCACTCGTGTCAACAAGGCGGTTGCTCTACCAACTGAGCTAACCCGGCATTACTGTTCGATATTATAGTGTGAGCGGCTGCGTCAGGAAACCTTGCGCTTGCTCCTCACGGTTATAGGAACTACGTCCGCACCTTCCGGCGGTGCGTTGAACTCTCGCGCCAGTCCCGCTACATCCCTGTAGTCGTCCCAGAAGCGTCGGAGATTTTTCATACCACCATGCTGCATGACTGCCCGTACGCACGCCAGGTGCGAGGCCACTAAAACCTTTATCTGCGCATCGGGAACGGACAACCGTTTGTCGCGAGCCGCCAATTGGCCGGCATAGGCTGGCGCCAGTATATCAGGGGGTCGACTCGCCTCCCGCCTTCGGTGCGCTCGAGGCGGTCGGCGCGCTGGCGCTCGGCGGGGCGCTGCTTGCAGGGGCCGGGCAGTCCCGGATCTCCAGATGGCCACCGTCGACGGCAGAGGGCAGCAGGCCTTCGGTGGAGACGATCTGAGAGGGCGAGGCCAGATTGATGTCCACCCAGTAGGTCGCCTGGGACTGATGCGCCTCGCTGATCAGGGGCGTGACACCCAGAGCCTTGACCTGCCTGGAGCGCCGCTCGGCCCCTTCGTGTTCAGTGAACAATCCAACCGAGACACGTCGCGTGTCGCTCGTCGCCGTGGCGGGCATGATGCGCGCATCGGCCACGCCGCCGGCGCGCAGCTTCTGCAGCGTACGGGTGGCCTCGGCATCCGAGGGCACGTCCAGGTACACCCAGTAGTCGACCAGGTCCTCGCCCGGCTCATCGCGTTGCACCGGGTTGAAGCCGCGGGTCTTCAGCAACTCCGAGGCCGCAGCGGAGCCGTTGATATCACTGAAGGGCCCCACGGTCACGCAGTGCGCAGCCGCTGTCGCAGTGCCGGCCCCCTGCCCCGCGGCCGTCGTTGCCGTGACACCCGGCATCGATTCGCTGGTCAGCAGCAGCTTGGGCAGGCGGCTGATATCGCGCGCCGCAGGAGGATAGACCGGCCGGTCGATCAGCAGCGCCCAGGCCGCGAACGCCAGGTTGAGAAACAGGAGCAGGATGATCAGCGCACGCATTTATTTCAGGGCCAGACCACTGCGCAGGGCGACCCCGCGCAGTACCAGGTCCGGCACGCTCACATAGGAACATTGCAGCAGGGACTCGATCTGCACGGCGGCACCGCCGGTCAGCAACACCAGCGGGGTGCGCTGCAGGACGCGCTGTGCTTCGCTCACCGCGCGATCGATGACCGCGGCCGCCGCGTAGCGTGCGCCCTGGCTGATCGCCGCGCGTGTGTCCTGCGCGAAAAGACCCTTGGCCATCATTGCGCCGCTGGCGCGCCGCGCGATGCCGGCCGTGTTCCTGAGCACGCTGCCGACCATGAGTTCCGGGCCCGGAATGATGGCGCCCCCGAGATGCACGCCAAGGGGGTCGACCAGGTCCATGGTCAGGGCAGTGCCCAGATCAACGACGCAAGCGCCCCGGGCACGGGCCATGTGATAGCCCGCTATCACCGCCATGAAGCGGTCAACGCCAAGTCGCCAAGGTTCCTTGTAGCGCGTCGTGAGGCCGGCGGCATTGCGCGAGGAAGCGACGAATTCACAGCTGAGGCCGGTCTTGCTGCGGCAGGTCGCCGACAGCAGCCGGTTCAGGCGCGTGCCGGCAACGCTTGCGGCAATGACGCGGCTGATGCCGCGGGTCGCGAACAGCTGCCGCGCGAGGTCCCGGGCGCTGATCCCGGCATGCTCCAGGGCCTTCTGGCGGCCGAGCCTGTCCCCGCGCAGGAGAGCCCACTTGATACGGCTGTTGCCGATATCCACGATGAGAACACTCACCGGCTGCCCCTCATGCTTCGGCTCTCACGCTGACCTCACCAGACACAAAGCGGACCAGGCCGGCGGGGGTCTCGACCAGCAGCGCACCATCGATGTCGATGCCGCGCGCCACGCCTCGGGTATTGTCCTGCACCGTCGTCACACTCACGGCCCTGCCCCGCAGCGCGTCGGCCCGCTGCCACTCTTCCCGGAACGGTTTGAATCCCTGCTCTTCAAATACCGCGAGCCCCCGAAGCAGACACTGTATCAGGCTTGTCACGACCTCATTGCGCTGCAGGGGCGAGACCCCGAGGGACAGCAGGTCACACGGCTCGGTGCCGGTCGCGCCGATTTGGGTGCGCGCCGCCGCATCCAGGGCCACATTCAATCCGATGCCGATGACCGCATAGCCGGGACCGCCGGCTTCGGCGCGCAGGTCGATGAGAATGCCCCCCAGTTTGCGCCCGGCGCACAGCAGGTCGTTCGGCCATTTCAGCTGCAGCGGCGTGCGCTCCGCGATGGCACCGGCCAGGTGCTCACGCAGCCCGCGCAGGACACACAGCCCCACCACCAGTCCCAGCGATCCCAGATCGCGCGGCAGCTGGACCAGGGTCCAGCCCAGCGACAGGCACAGCGCGCCGCCCGGCGTCGCCAACCAGGAGCGCCCGCGACGGCCTCGACCGGCGCTTTGTACTTCGGCCAGCAGTACATCGCAACGTCCAGGCGGCAGATCCGTGCGCCCCAACAGGGTCGAGTTGGTGGACTGCAGCTGCCAGGCCACATCCAGATTCCGCACCTGGGCCTGCGCCTGCGGATCAAGCCCCGCGCGAATGCGCTGCGCCGCCAGGGGCGCCGTCGGTACGGCCATGCGGTAACCCCGGTTGCGCACTGCATGGACCGTGACCCCGAGTTCCTTCAGCACGCCGACAGCCTTCCAGATGGCGTTGCGGCTGACGCCCAATTGCGTCGCAAGGTCCGCGCCGGAATGAAAGCCGCCCGGTCCGAGCTTGCGGAACACCTGGGCGGCCAATGGTGCAGCGGCGGTTGGCGTCATGTCGATCACGCTGCCGAGAATACCTCAGCCAGCATGCATCTCACGCTGCCGCCCCCCAGCCGTTCGATGGTAGGGATGACGAGCGGCAGCAGCTGATCGGTTCCGGCCGCGAGCCGGGCGCGTGCAATGGGCGGCAGGACGCGCTGTGCCCGTGCCGAGAGTGCAAATACTCCGCGGCCCCCGCTGCCCACCAGCTCCAGCATGTTCCCGGCAAAGCCGCCGACCGCGGCATGATCAATCTCGATGATCTGCCTCGACCCGGCCGCGAGCGCCGCAAGCACCGGCTCGCGATCGGACGGTACGATCGAGTCGGCGGCGACCACCGCGACCCGGTGGCCGATGCTCAGCATCACGTTGGTGTGATAGAAGGGCACGCCTGCCGCATCGAGGGCGTCAAACACCACGGGCTGGTAGCCCATCTGGTCGGCCCAGCGACGCACCAGCATCTCGTCGGTGCGGATGGATCGGCAGGCGAAGGCCTGACGGCCGACATGATCCAGCACCAGAGACCCGGTGCCCTCCAGGAACCGCCCCTGTTCCTCAAAGGTCGACAGGTCCAGCACCCGGGCGATGCGGTAGCCACAGCGCTGGGCGACCCCATCGAGAATGTCCGCACGGCGCTCCAGGCGCCGGTTCGGGGCCTGCATGGGATACAGAACCACCGTTCCGTCGGCGTGCCAGCTGACCCAGTTGTTCGGAAATACCGCATCGGGTTTGGGGGGCACGGGCTCATCGGCCACCACGCAGACGCGCACCCCGGCGCCCTGCAGCGCAGTGACCGCGGCGTCGAACTCGGCGATGGCGCGCTCAGCCGCATCCGGTGTGCCATCGCCCGGGGACTGCAGCCGATTGCTGGCAGCGGTGTGCGGGTTGTAATCGAAGGCGGCGGGCCGGATCATCATGACTGCCGCAGCGCACTGTGTCCGGATGTCCATGACCGACCGCACCCCTCTTGTCACCCTCACCAGGCGTGGATTGTATTGCCCGCCGGGGGATTTCTACATTGATCCGGCCAAAGCCGTGCAGACCGCCGTGGTGACCCATGCCCATGGCGATCACCTGCGCGAGGGCAGCGCCCGCATGCTGATGGCGGCGCCGGGACTGGGCATCGCGCGCAAACGGCTGAAGGACGCCCGAAACCTCGCCGCCATGGAGTACGGCGCGCCCTTCACCTTGGGCCCGGTGACCGTTTCGCTGCATCCCGCCGGGCATATCCTGGGCTCGGCCCAGGTGCGCCTGGAGCACGAGGGGCAGGTATGGGTGGTGTCCGGGGACTACAAGCGCCAGCCGGATCCGACCTGTGCGCCCTTCGAGCCCCTCGAGTGCGATGTGTTCATCAGCGAGACCACCTTCGGGCAACCGCAGTTCGTATGGCCGGATACCGCGGCCGTGGTGGGCAATATCGTGCGCTGGTGGCATATCAACCGCGAGCGCGGCAAGAACTCGGTGCTGTTCTGCTACGCCCTGGGGAAGGCCCAGCGCGTGCTCGCCGAAATGCTCGGGCACACCCGCGAGCCGGTGCATGTGCATGGCGAGATCGCGACCCTCGTCGAGGTCTACCGTGCAGCCGGCATCGATATGGTGCCCACGGTGCCGGTGACCGCAACCTCAGCGGCGCAGTTGCAGGGAGCGCTGGTCATGGCGACGCCCGCCATGAGCCGTGCTTCCTGGCTGCGGCGCCTGGGCAGCGGGACGCGGGCCTTCTGTTCCGGGTGGATGCTGCTGGAGGGCGAGAGTCGGCGCCGCGGCTACGATGTGGGCTTCGTGGTCTCCGATCACGCGGATTGGCCGGCACTGGTGAATACCTGCCGCGAAAGCCGCGCCGGACGCATCCGGCTCATGCACGGGCGCACCGACCGACTGGCGGCGCATCTCATCGAGCTGGGCCTGGATGCCGCCCCACTGTCGCTGAGCTGATAGGATGCGGCTCCATGCGCGTTTCATCGGGCTGGCGATCCGCCAGAATAATGGGCGGTATCGCTGCCGCGGTGCTGGCGGTGAGCCAGATGCCCGCGGCGCTGGGCCAGACAGCGGGCGCCAGGAGCGGCGCAGCGACCACCCCCGGTATTTTTGGTCAGGCGACTTTCCCAGCCAAGCAGCGGCCCGCCGGCAGCCCGGCCCTCATCGCCCGCGGCCAGGCGCTCTTTGGCATCAACTGTAAATCCTGTCACGGCAGTGACCTGCGCGGCGGCGACCTGGGCGGTCCGAATCTGCTGCGCTCGGCGCTGGTGCTCGGCGACCGCAACGGTGAGGCCATCATCCCTGTGGTCCAGAAGGGGCGCCCGTCTTCCCAGGGCGGACCGCCCATGCCGGCCTTCCCCCTGGCTGTGGCCGATGTGCAGGCCATAACCGAATACATCCACAGCGTCCTGGGCAAGAAACAGAATCAGGGCGGCCCTCCGCCGCTAGCGGAGCAGCCGCTGAATATCCTGGTCGGGGATCCGGGACGGGGCCAACGGTACTTTGCGGCGCATTGCCGGAACTGCCATTCGGCCGAGGCGGACCTCAAGGGCATCGCGACCCGGGTTTCAAATCCGGCGAGCCTGCAGGACAGCTGGGTATCAGGCAGGGCCGTGCCCCCGGCCGGTGGCAGCGCGGCGGCGGTGCACAGCCAGGTCAAGGTGACACTCAACAGCGGCGCCACGATCGAGGGCACTTTGAAGCGCGTGGATGATTTCTCGGTGAGCCTGACCACTGCCGAGGGTGAGTACCTGAGCTTCACGCGTCAGGGCCCGCAGGGCGTGCGCGCGCTGGACATTCAGGATCCCCTGGCGCAGCACCGCCAGCTGCTCACCCAATACACGGACCAGGACATGCACGACGTCACGGCCTACCTGGCGAGCCTCAAATGAGGGGCGGCTCGCGGGTTGCAGCGCCAGCCGTCACCGCCCTGGTGCTCGGCATCGCCGGCCTGGCGGCCGCGGCCACGCCGCCACCGCTGTTGCCACCGGCGCAACTGCTGCAGCCACTGAAGGATTCCTGGCCCACCTACTCGGGGGACTACACCGGGCAGCGCTACAGCGCGCTGCGGCAGCTCGACAAGTCCAATGTCAGCCATCTGTCGCTGGCATGGACCCTGCGCCTCAATGGCGAAGTGCGCGATGGCAAGCCGCGCGGTCCGTTTGCACCCCCGAGCGACATCATCACCACCGTCGGGGGTGAGGGCAAAGGCGACTACGCCATTCCGCCGCCTGCGGTGAAGGGCGCGGTGCTGCAGGTCGACGGCGTGCTGTATGTGAGTTCGCCCGACAATGCCTGGGCGTTCGATGCCCGCAGCGGCGCCGAGCTGTGGCATTACTTCTGGAGGACCCGCGGCGGCACGCACATCGCCAGTCGCGGCGCGGCGCTGTGGAACAGTTCGCTGTTCTTTGAAACACCCGATGACTACCTGGTGTCGCTCGACGCGCGCACCGGCCATGAAAACTGGCATGTGAAGATCGCCGATTTCTCCGATGAGTACTTTTCCACCATGGCGCCGGTGGTGGTCGGCAACCACCTGCTGGTTGGCACCGGCAATGACAGTGATGCGCCGGGCTTCCTGCAGTCATTCGATCCGGCCACCGGGAAACTGCAATGGAAGCGCTACATGGTGCCCATGAGCGCCGATGATCCGGCGCTGAAGACCTGGCCGTCGCTGGATGCGGCCCGCCATGGGGGCGGCAATGTATGGATGCCCGGATCCTATGACCCGGAAACGGACCTGTACATCACCGGCACGGGCAATCCGACGCCCGGTTACACCGGAGTCGCGCGCCCGGGCGACAATCTCTACACCTGCTCGCTGGTCGCGGTGCGGGTCGCCACGGGCGAGATCGCCTGGTACTACCAGACCTCCCCGCATGACACTCATGATTGGGATTCGGCGCAGACACCGATCCTTTTCAACGGCACCATCGATGGCAAGCCACGCAAACTGGTATCCACAGGGGCGCGCAACGGGTACTTCTTCACCCTGGATCGGGTCACCGGCGAACACCTCCTGACCTACAAGTACGGCACGACCACGAACTGGTCCAAGGGCATCAAGCCGAACGGCCAGCCTGACCCGGATCCGGAGAAGTCCGCCACCGTTCCAGGATCGCTGGTGTCACCCTTCGAAGGCGGTGTCACCAATTACCAGGCGGCCGCTTTCAATCCCGATACCGGGTTGTTCTATACCCACGAGAGCACCGGCTTCAACATCCTGTACCTCACGGATACCGATCCGCGCGGCTCCATGGGACTGGGTGGCAAGCGCTTCTCCATCGTCGGCTTCGTCGACAATGCCTTCCAGGGCATCGACTACCGCACCGGAAAGGCGGTGTGGCGCCACGTGTGGCCGGGCGCCAGCGGCACGGGCACCAGCGTACTGACCACCGCCGGTGGACTGGTCTTCACCGGCGATACGAACGGCAATTTCGTCGCCATGGACGCCGCCAATGGCGCATTGCTGTGGCACTCGGGTATCGGCAACATTTCCGCGCCGCCGGAGACCTACAGTCTGGACGGGCATCAGTATGTGTTGGCAAGCGTCGGTGATGTGTTGTATTCGTTCGTACTCAACTGAGTCCGGCGCGGCCGGCCAGGAGGACAAATGAAGGGTCCCGGTATTTTCCTGGCGCAGTTCGCCGGCAGCGAGGCGCCCTTCAATTCACTGGAAAAGATGGGTGAATGGGCGGCGAACCTGGGCTACAAGGGCGTGCAGGTTCCAACCTCCGACCCAGGACTGTTCGATCTGCAGGTCGCGGCCAGCAGCCAGGCGTACTGCGATGACATCAAAGGACGCCTCGCCCAGTACGACATCGAGATCACTGAACTGTCCACACACCTGCAGGGTCAGCTGCTGGCAGTGCATCCGGCGTATGTCGATCTGTTTCGCGGCTTCGCGGATCCGGCATTGCGCGACAAGCCCGCGGCGTGGCCCGAGTGGGCCACCCAGCAGCTCAAATTCGCCGCTCGCGCCAGCGAACGCCTGGGGCTCAAGGCGCATGCGACATTTTCAGGTGCGCTGCTCTGGCACACGATGTATCCGTGGCCGCAGCGCACCGCCGGATTGGTCGACGACGCGTTCGCCGAGCTCGCGCGTCGCTGGCGGCCGGTGCTGGATGCGTTCGCAACGGTGGGCGTGGACCTTTGCTACGAGATTCATCCCGGCGAGGACCTGCACGATGGCATCACCTTCGAGCGCTTTGTCGCCGCCGTGGACAATCACCCGGCCGCCTGCATTCTCTATGACCCGAGCCACTTCGTGCTGCAGCAGCTGGACTATGCGAGCTTCATCGACCACTACCACTCACGCATCAGGGCCTTCCACGTCAAGGATGCGGAGTTCCATCCCAGCGGCAAATGCGGTGTCTATGGGGGCTACCAGGACTGGGTGAATCGGCCGGGCCGCTTCCGCTCACCCGGTGACGGCCAGGTCGATTTCAAGCGGATCTTCAGCAAATTCGCACAGTACGGCTATCAGGGATGGGCGGTGCTGGAATGGGAGTGCTGTCTGAAGCATCCCGAGGACGGTGCCCGCGAAGGCGCGCCGTTCATCCGCGAACACATGATCCGGACCGCTTCGAAGCGATTCGACGATTTCGCAGCCGGATCCACCGGCGCCGATGTCAATCGGCGCATATTGGGACTCTAACCCTCTCTGGTGGGGTGGCAGGAGGCCTCATGAGGCGCTGCCACCCCGGGCATCACGGTGCCATCGGGCAGTGGCACGGATATCGGGGCGACCGCAACCCTGGCGATACCGGCACGGTGGGTAAGGCCGATCTGCCGCGCGGTGCCGGGCGAGAGGTCAATGATCCGCCCTCTGGCGTAGGGCCCTCGGTCCTCGATCGAGACGATGGCGCTGCGGCCGGTTGCCAGATTGGTCACCTTGGCGGTGGTGCCGAGCGGCAGCGTCCTGCTGGCGGCATTGTTGCCCTTCGGATCCATTCTGTTCCCATCGGCCATCTGCCGATGCGCAAACCAACTGGCATAGAACGACCCTTTGCCCAGGCGCGTGCGGCCGGATATATCAACCTGCCCCGGCGCTGGCGAAGTGGCAGATGGCTGGAGGCTTTCTCCGTGCACGGCGGAGCACACCGTCGGTCCCACCTTTGCAGACGGCTGGCAGGCCGTGGCGAGCCCGGCAATGAGGCACAGCATCAAAATTCTGGCCAGCGCATGCACGGTCAAGCCCTTCAGTGTGTTTGCTTGACCCCATGCTAGGCGTACTGCTCAGCGTGCTCTGTAGGCCGGCATCCCCTACTGTCGCAGGATTCTGATTTCACGCAGGGCCGAGCGGGCCGAGACGGCAAGCCCCGGCTGCACGGCGCGCTTGGCCCCCTGGATGATGGAACCGGTGGGACTCACGGTACAGGCCCCGCCGGCTCGAAAGGCCAGCGCTTCGCTCAACTGTGCCTCATTCGGATCGCCCAGGGCATGCTCGAAGTCGTCGGCCACGGAGCACCCGGGAATGGTGACACCGGCGGCAGCCACGGTGTTGGCGGGGGAGAACCCCGCCGGGTAGTCCCCGAAACCCTGATCGTTCACGCCCCGGAACTGGATCGAGAAATAGGTGGTGCCGCAATTGTCCTGCGGATAGAAACCATAGGGTTTGCCGCAGGTGGTGGATCCGATCTGGATCACCTGAACATTGATGCCGCGCAGGCTGTTGATGATGGACTCGCTGGCCGAGCAGGTCTCGGTGCCGGTGAGGATGAAGACCCGTGACAGGTTCAGCGAGGGCAGCGCCTGGCCTGAGGCCACCGAGAATCCCTGCGAGGTCGAATGAAACAGTGTGGGAGTAATCGCGGTGCCGGTGACGGGGTTGGTCGTCGGATACTGGCTGTTGAACTGCTGCAGTTCGAAGGTATGTCCGGTGGTCTGCGCCGATCCGGCGATCATGAAGGCCACTTCGCTGGCGATATCCAGGTAGCCGCCGCCGTTGTAGCGGATGTCCAGTACCAGATCCGTCACTCCCTGGTGCTGCAGGGTGGTGAACGCATCGATCAGTTCACTCTCGGCGGTGGCGATATGATCATTGAACAGGATGTAGCCGACCAGGCCGCCATTGGAATTCAGCGTAGTCACCGTGGGTACCGGCGTTTCGGTGACATCCGCCGCGGTCAGCACCACGCTGCGGGGGGTCGATGAGCCCACATCCAGGACCACGAAGGTATGCATCTCGCCCACCGTCGCCGGCTGTAACCCCGCGTTCAGGGTATTGAC
This sequence comes from Steroidobacteraceae bacterium, assembly GCA_035487155.1. GTDB lineage: Bacteria > Pseudomonadota > Gammaproteobacteria > Steroidobacterales > Steroidobacteraceae > DAIDKA01. The sequence continues at coordinate 19,232 of DATHMK010000007.1, read as the reverse complement.
GCTGGTCGCATCATCAGCATTGATGTCGACCCCGTCGATGGATTGGACCACGGCGCCGCGTGCCAGGGTGGCGGCCTGCCCCGTGGCATTCGGATCCACGTAGGCCACCGCGATATTGCGCGGCGGCGTGGGCGAGAGGACGTCGAAGTTCACGCCGTAGCCCGCCTGGACACCCTGCTCTGACAGTGATTCCCAGGTGGCCGTGGCATAGGTGAAGTGAAACCGGTCCACCGGCGCGCCGCTTGCCGTGACCGCCGAGGTTTTCAGCAACGGAAAATAATTGACCGTCGTGTACTGCGATGGATCCAGATCCGGGACCTGGTCGAACCACAGGTAAAGCTGGTGCGTCCAGCTGCGCAGGAAATTGTTTTCATCGGTCGAAGTGCCCTGCACGTCCGGGTAGGCGACATTGGTGATCGGGTCGACACCGCTGCGCGGATTGGCGCACTGCGCCGCATAATTGGCCGCTGCAAGATACTGGCCGGGAACATAGCTCGAACCCGACCCCATCGAACCGCTGGCACCGGTGGAAGCGCTCCCGCTGGAGGTGCCACCCGATGCGCCCCCACCGCCGCAAGCTGCGAGCAGGATCATCGCCAGCAGCGCCGTCAGATCTCGCAACTGCAATCGGATCATCATTCAATGCACTCCGGCCGCCATCCGTGGCGGATCCTTGAAGAACAGCATGAACAGCAGCGCCACCACCGCGGCCATGACGGCGGGTACCGTCCAGACGGCTTGCCAGTTATGCCGGGTCGCGGCATCCGCGGCAAAGGCGTAATGATCCACCACCACCCCCGCCGCCCATGACCCGATCAGCTGGCCCACCCCGTAGGTCACGACATGAATGAAGCCCTGCGCACTCGCACGTTGCGTGCGCTGCACGACCTGGTCCACATAGATCTGGCCGGTGACGAAGAAGAAATCAAAACACACGCCATGCAGGATGATGCCGCCGTACAGCAGCGACACCAGCGTGCCGTTGTTGCCTAGGGCGAAGAGCACGTAGCGGCCCACCCAGGCGAACATGCCCACCAGCAGCATTTTCTTCACGCCGAGCCGGACGAAGAAAAACGGAATGAGGACCAGGAACAGCACTTCGGACATCTGTCCCAGGGTCATCTTGCCGGCTGCGTTTTGCATCCCGGCTTCATTCAGGAATGCGTTGGCGAAGCTGTAGTAGAAGGACAGTGGAATGCAGATCAGCAGCGACCCGAGGGTGAAAATCGCGAAGGAGCGGTTCTTCACGTAGGCCAGGGTCTCCAGACCCAATGCCTGAAACAGCGACGGGCGCCTTCCGGCATTGCCGGGTGGCGTATGCGGTAAGGTCAGGCAGTACAGGCCCATGGCCGCCGACAGCAGCGCGCCGAAGCGCAGCGGCAGGTTGGTGGGCTCGATGGAATGGCCGAGGAGGGCCGGCGCCGCCACCCCCACGATCAGACCCACGACGATCCAGCCTATCGACCCCATGACGCGCACGCCGGGAAACTGGCGGGCTGGATCGCTCATCTGATGGAAGGACACGGCATTCGCCAGGCCCAGCGTCGGCATGAAACAGATCGAGTACAGCAGCAGCGTCCAGAAGAAGGTCGTGGGATCGGTGATGGAGGAGATCCACCACAGGATGCAGGCCCCCAGAAGGTGCAGCACCGCCATCACGATCTGCGCCGGAAAAAAGCGGTCCGCGAGCATGCCGGCGATCACCGGTGCCAGGATCGCCCCCCAGTTCACGGTGCTGTAGATGCCGCCGACGGATACCGCGCCAAAATGAATGGCCAGCAGATAGGTGCTGAGGGTGACATACCACGAACCCCACACGCAGAACTGCAGGAACATCATCACCGACAGGCGAACCCGGATGCCGGCTGGCATGATCGTCAGGCGACCGTCGACAGGTACTTGGCGCTGATGGCGATCGAATCCAGCGGGTCACCCTTGAACGGGGGCTCCTGCTCGACGAAGAACTTGCGCACCCCGGTGGCGTAGGCGACGTCCAGGATCTTCGGCCAGGGCAGCATGCCATTGCCCACTTCCGCAGGGTCCTGCCGCAGGACGTAGTTGGCCTTGGTGCTGGCCTCCAGGTCCTTGACGTGCATCATCCTGAAGCGCCCCTTGCGCTGTTCGAGGATCTTGATGGGGTCCGCGCCGCCGGCCGCGACCCAGCCCACATCCATCTCGAAATGGACCAGCTTCGGATCGGTCCGATCCAGGAGGATGTCGAGTCCGCTGCTGTCGCCCACGGGCCGGAATTCCACATTGTGATTGTGATAACTGAGCCGCAGGGCGACTTTCTCCAGTGCGGCACCCTTGGCATTGAGGAAGTCCGCGGTCGCCTTCCAGTCATCGGCGGTGAGCTGCGGGCCGATCTGCTCCAGGTACCCCGCATAGCCGGCGGCCCCCAGGGCCTTGAAATCAGGCTTGGGGAAGCGCGCGGGCGTCAGGAACATGGGCAGCACCACCTCTTCGAGACCGAGCGCCTGCATGGCGGCGGCCAGCACTTCCGGGGGCTGATCGAACCCCGGTTCGCCGTTGGCGGACAGCGGCTGCAGGTGGATGCTGGTGAATTTCAATCCGACGGCATCGGCGGCCTTGCGCATCGCCTCAGGTGAATTGCCATACAGGCCGGCAAGCTCCACGGTCTGATAGCCCGCGGCCGCCACCCGCGCCAGGGTGCCGTTCAGATCCTTGCGGGCCTGGGCGCCCACCGTATAGAGCTGCAGGCCCAGTGGCAGGTGGTGGCGCTTGAAAAAGGGCGTGGGCTGGGCGGCAACGGCGCGCAGCCCTGGAACGGCCAGAGTCAGTCCCGCCGCGGCAGCTTTCAGGATCCTTCGACGCGCAGGCGCGCGGCAGTCGTCGGTGCTCATCCAGACCCCCCTCTTGTCAGGCAACTGTGCGGCGAACCGGTTGGAGAATAGCCGAAATCGCCAGGAAGGGCTGATCCCAACGGGTGTGGCGGGGGGTGCCGGTTTGTTGTTCAATTGTGCTCCAACCCTGTTAAAGGTCTCCAGTGGACGCAGAGCCAGCAACCGCCACCCGATCCGACTGGACCGTGCCTCTGGCGGTCGCTTTTGTGGCCTGCGGCTGGTTCTTCATGACGTCTCTCATCACCGACTACGGCGCCCTACAGCTGCAGTTCCGGTTTTACAACATGCTCACGCTGATGCACTCACCCGGACGCATCACCACCGGCGCCGCCGGGGATGGGGGCACCCTGGATGCGATCCTGTTCGGTACGGTGTGCGCCGGTGCGGTACTGGTTGCTCTGGCACCGTGGTGGTCAAGGCGCAAGGCCGCATGGCTGGGATGCGTCGCACCGTTTGCCTTGATGGCACTCAGTGGCGTGATTCTCTACCACGGGTTCAGCCAGGACCTGGTGCCGAACGAGGGCATGCTGGGCGACTCGGGTCTGCGCCTGAGCCACATCGCCAACGAACTCGCCAACAAGGTCGGCGCGGTGATCACCCGTCGCATCCATGTGGGGTGGGGCGGTTACCTGTCACTGGCCGCGAGCGCCTTCCTGGCCGTCAAGGGCCTGCGCGCCTACCGCAAGGCGACCTGAGATGAAGCCCCCGGCGCGGCTGATCGGTTTGGTTCTGGCCATTGCGCTGGCAGCGAGCTGCGCCACCACCCAGGTGGTGAAACAGAATGTCACCCGGGTGATCAACGGTCAGCCCATGGACAACTCGGGTTACCGTCAGGCGGTGGCCTCGGATACCCGCGACATCGAGGCGCAGCTGGTGCAGCTGCGCGCGAAGTTCGCCCAGGAGGTCAGTACCCTGCGCGCCAAGGCCCAGAAACGCTGGGGGCAGAATGCGCGGGTCGCCGACCGCACGGTGTACGTAAAGTACACACAGGGCTACAACACCCGCGTCATCACGGACTTCGATCACGGCATCCTGACGGTGGAGAGCCGTGATACCAAGGATCCCAAGGCCAGCCTGCACTCAGCCATCATCGCCGCCCTGCTGACCGGCAGTGATCCGGCTTCGGTGGACCTGTTCACAGACAAGGAAGTGGTGCTCGACACCTCCCGCCGGCCCTATCTGTACGGATTGATTCACGACAACCAGGGCCGCTCGATCACCACGCGCAAGGAGGCGGACGACTATGCGACCTTCCTGCTCGCCAACCGCGCGAAATCAAGGACCGTCCCGCCCAGTGAGGGTGGCGGGATCGCATGGTTCGTGACGCTGACCATGGTCAAGAACTTCGAGGCCAGGGGCGCGGAACGCTATCGCGGCAGTGTCGACAAATACGCGGCCCAGTACCAGGTGAGCCCGTCGCTGGTGCTCGCCATCATGCGTACCGAAAGCAATTTCAACCCCTTCGCGGTCAGTGGTGCGCCCGCCTATGGGTTGATGCAGCTGGTTCCAACCAGCGGCGGCCGGGCAGCCGAGCGCCGCGTCTCCGGTAGTGACCAGACACCGACGTCGGATTATCTGCTCGATCCGGAACACAACATCGAACTGGGCGTCGCCTATCTCTCGGTGCTCAACAACGACGAATTCAGTTCCGTGAGCAACCAGAGCTCGCGCGATTACTGCGTGATCGCCGCCTACAACACCGGCCCGCACAACGTGACGCGCGTGTTTGCCAGCGACCGGAGCGAAGCTTTCAAGAGCATCAACTCAGAACAGCCGGCGCAACTGTTCGAGCAATTGCGTAGCGGCCTGCCCATGCAGGAAACCCGCGACTATGTGGTCAAGGTCACGGGTTATCGAAAGGAGTTCGTGGCGGGCGCTACCGCGCCTGCCGGTCCCGTTGCCGCGCCCTCTTCGGCGCCCGTTTCCTCGGCGCCGGTCAAGCGCCCCGGGTAGGCGTCCCGATCCTGCCAATACGCAGCAGATCGCCTGCATCGCTGGCCCCGACCGGGGCACTGAAGTGGAACCCCTGCGCCTGAGTATTGGCGTTTGCCGCATCCAGAAGCGCCCGCTGCTGCTCGTTCTCGACCCCCTGGGCGATCACGTCGATGCCAACCTCACGGGCAAAATTGATGATGGCGCTGACCGTGGCCGCGCTTTGCGGATCGGTGGCCGAACGGGCGATGTAGGCGCGCGAGATCTTCAGGTGGTTGATGCGGTAGGCGCGCACGTAGTCGAACGAGGAGTATTCGCCCCCGAAGTTATCGATGGCGATCTGCACACCCATTTCGCGCAGCTTCGGCAGCACGTCGCTTTGGGTCCATTTGAGGTGCGCCAGGGTGCCTTCGGTGACATCCAACTCCAGGTCGGAGGGTGCCAGCTGCCATTTGCCCAAAGCTTCGGCCACGTCTTTCAGAAATTCAGGTCCGCGGTTGAGCTGGGTGAGCGAGACGTTGACGGCCATGATCGGCAGCTTCAGGCCGGCATCGCGCCAGGCGCGCATCTGGCGGCAGGCCTGCTCCAGCACCCAGCGTTCCAGTGGCACCACTGCCCCGATACGCTCCGCCAGAGAAATGAAGGACTCGGCAGTCAGCAGCCCGCGCGTCGGATGATTCCAGCGTACCAGCGCCTCCATGCCAAGGATTGCCCCCGACGCCAGGTCCACCTGCGGCTGGTACTGCAGTTCGAGCTGGTTATCCTTGATGGCCTGGCGCAGTTCCATGGCCAGGTTGGTGCGCTCCGAGACCTTGCGGTCAAGTTCGGCGGAATGGAAGCGGAACTGACTGCGGCCTTCTTCCTTGGCGCGATACAGGGCGATGTCCGCCTGGGACAGCAGTACGTCGCTCGAATCGATGTCAGGGGTGTACGGGCTGACGCCGATGCTCACGCCAATGCCTATGCCATGACCGTCTATCACAAAGGGCTTGCCGATGGCTTCCAGGAGTTTGGCCGCCAGATCGCTGGCGTTGGCGGCCTCGGCCAGGTCGCCTTGCAGTATTGCGAACTCATCTCCGCCCAGACGCGCCACCAGATCGGTCTCGCGGGTGCACTCGCGCAGCCGCTGCGCGACTTCCTGCAGCAGCCGGTCGCCCACGGGATGTCCGAGCGTGTCATTGACGGGCTTGAAGCGATCCAGGTCCAGGTACAGAACCGCGAAGGCCGACGCTCCGCGCTTGGCGGCGGCGAACATCTGGCGCAGTCGCTCCATGAAGGTTGCGCGATTGGCGAGCCCCGTCAGTGCATCGTTACGGGCCAGCCGCGAGATTTGTTCTTCTGCGGTCTTGCGTTCGGTGATGTCGATCAGTATGCCTTCGACCTCGACCAGGGCGCCGTCACGGTTTCGGATCGGGGTGTAGCGGTTCTCGACCCAGCGTACGCGCCCCTCGCCGGCCAGGATCCGGAACTCGATGCTGGCGCCCTCGGCGTCCTTCTCGAAGATACGGGCCATGGCCTTGAGGGCTTTTCCCAGGTCGTCCCGGTGGATCAGTCGATGGCCCCACATCGGATCTGCCATGAGGGCTTCGGGCTCATGGCCGAACTTGGTGATGTTGTGCGACACATAGATCACCGGCAGCGCGGGTTCCCCGCGCAGGCGGTACAGGACCACCGGGCTGTTGCGGACAATGATGTTGGCGTTGGTGAGTTCACGGGTACGCTCCTCGACCGACTGCTCCAGCAGGTTCATCTTGAAGGCGGCCTGACGCGCGAGGTTCCACTTGGTCGTCAGGGCATTCGCGAACTGGTAGACCTCGATGGGGTCGAAGGGCTTTTTCAGGATCAGCAGACGGTCACGTACGTCCAGGCGCGCAAGCAGCCCGCGCCAGGCGTGATCTGAATATGCCGTGCACAGCACGATCTGCAGGTTGGGATCTTCCTGCCACAACTTCTCGACAGTCTCGATTCCGTCCCACCCGGGGGGCATGCGCACATCGATGAAAGCCAAGGCATAGGGACGACCGTCCTGGCGTGCCTCCTTGAGCTTCTGTAATGCTTCATCGCCCTGGTAGGCCGAGTCCATCTCAAAGACAGTGATCATGCTGGGCTCGGGCGCGGTGGTCCCGGAGAGCACCGCTTCGAGCTCTGCAAGCGTCGAGACCGGGGCAGCCGCGCCCAGTATTTTGCGAAAGTCCCCGTGGATCGACGGCAGGTCGTCCACCAGCAGAATGCGTCGGTTCTGCGTCAGGTTCATGCGGGGTGCAGTGCGGCGAGCATGATGAGGAGTTCATAGTCCTCCTTTCCTGGCCCAGGTTTCTGGGACCCCCTTCGCGGTTCCCGGCCATAGTGCCACGCAGCAATTCCCAGCTCCGAGTGAACCCGGTCTCAAACCTTGAGCTTGTACGTGACCGTTAGAAAAGGACCCGCCGCGGGAACCCTGTTTGAGGGTTCCGGTCAGATCTGCAGACTTTGCAAATCGAGACGCCGGTATTTCAAGAACATGAAACGGCGAGTGGTCCCTCGGTGAAGTTCTTGCCCTTGGTCTGGTCCGCCATCTGGCGCCAGCGCACCGAATCCCTGTTGACGCTGTTCGCGCTGACCGTCGCCTTCACGCTGTTCGGCGCCATGCTCGCTCTCAACGTGGCCTATGAGAAGGCCATTGCGGATGCGCGTATGGACCGGCTGTTCGTGACGCGCCGCTTCGATGGTCCAGCCACTGTGCCCTTGGGCTACCGGGAACAGTTGGCACGCATCCCGGGAGTCACGGCCGTGGGCGGCCAGATCTGGTTCGGCGGCCACGAACAGGACGTACATCACCCGATCCTCATCATGTTCGTGGATGAGGGCATGCGCGCGGCCTGGCCCGAACTGCCGCTGTCGCAGGCGGACTGGCGTGCCCTGGATGCCAGGCCCGCGGGGATCTTTCTGACTAGAAAGGCGGCGGCGCGCCGCAACGCCAGAATAGGCGGCGTCGTGACCCTGAACACGGCGCCCGGCAGTCGCGCGGATGGCGGCACCACCTGGTACTTCACCGTCCTCGGCATTGTCCCGGATCCTCCGGGATGGGGCCAGTGGAACCCGGACCTGATCATCGCAAATCTGCGCTACTGGGAAGAGACGAGCGATCTGCAGGAGCGCAACGGGGTCAATACTCTGCGCCTCGCCATCGATCGCCCGGAACATGCGCGCGCCGTGTGCCGGGCGATCGAAACACAGTTCACCAACGCCAATCCCGCACTGTCGTGCGTTCCGGCGCGGGAGAACGCACAGGAGCTGGCCGAGGCCAACATCAATATGCGCAAGATCAGCCTCGGCATCGCCGCGGCCGGGTTGTTCATGATCCTGTTTCTGTGTGCCAACGGCATGGCCGAGTCGGTTCGCGAGCGGCTCTGGGAATTCGGGGTTCTGAAGACCTTTGGGTACAGCGATGCCGGTCTTGGCCTTCTGGTGGTGCTGGAAGCCGCCATCCCGACGCTGCTGGCGGCTGTGCTGGGCGCCGCGCTGGCACGCGCAGTCGATGCATTCATCGCGCATCTTGCGATGACGGGCGTGATCAATATGCCCGAGGTCTCTGCATCATCAGCGGCCTTTGGCTGGGCACTGGGCGTGGCGCTGATCGTGGCCCTGATAAGCTCCGTCGCACCGCTGCAACGGCTGCGACGCATGCAAGTCGGCGCGGTGGTGGCGGGTCGATGAGCGAGCTGCGGCAGATCGTGGCCGTGATACTGATCGGACTGGGCAGCCTGCGCAACCGGTGTGGCACCGCCATGGTCATCGTCATCGGCATGGCCAGCGTCGTCGGCGTATTAACGTCGATGCTGTCTCTCACCAGTGGAATGACGCGGGCCTATTACGCCCCGGATGACGCGCGACGTGCCGTGGTCTGGGCGGGTACTGCCAACTTCGATCAGAGCCGCAGCCTCCATGCCGATGTCATCGGGACCATCCTGGATGCTCCCGGAATCGCCAGGGGAGCGGATGGCGCACCGCTGGCGGATGCGGAGTTCCTGATGCGGCTTCCGACGCTTGAGGGATTCGCCGACGGCTCGCTCAATCTGCGCGGACTCAGTGGCGCGGGACTGGCGATGAGGCCTGCTTTCAGGGTGATCGCCGGCCGTATGTTCCAGGCGGGCCGCCGCGAGCTGCTCGTCGGGACCGGCGCGCTGAGGAGGTTCGGCCTCGGTGTAGGCGGCAAGGTGCGCCTGATCGATGGCGACTGGCCCATCGTCGGGATATTTACCGACGGCGGCGACATCCTTGAAAGTTATCTGGTCGGGGATGCCGGCACCATCATGGGGGCGACTCGGCGCCGCGGCTATGCACAGGTCATGGCGCAGCTGAGCGATGCCGGCGCATACCCGAAGTTCGCCGCCTGGCTCACCGAAAACCCGGCCCTGGGGGTCAGCGTGGAGCGTAAGACTGACTATGATCTGCGCCAGCTCGGCAGCCAGAGCGCCTTTTTCACGCACATGGCCTATCTGATCGGCGTGATCATGGCCCTGGGTGCGATGTTCGGGGTCGTCAAGATCATGTACGCGACGGTGCGCGCGCGCACCCGCGAGATCGGTACCCTGCGGGCCATGGGATTTGGAGCAGCACCGGTCGCCGCCTCAGTGTTGGCGGAGGCAGCCCTGCTGGGTGTGGTCGGCGCGCTCCTCGGGACGGCGCTCGCCTGGCTGGTGTTCGACGGCCGTGAGATGTGGGTGTGGGGCGCGTTCAGACTCCACCTATCGACGGACCTTTGGGCCCTTGGACTGCTCTGGGCGCTCGTCACCTCGCTGGTGGGAGGCCTGACCCCCGCGCTTCGTGCCGCGCGCCTTCCCGCCTCGGAGGCCCTGCGAGCCGCGTAACACCCAGAAATCGAAGCCGTGGGCTCAGGATGGCTGCGCCGTGGGCGCTGCACTGGCGGGCGCCGGGGTTGATTCCACGGGCGCGTGATGCTTGGGAAAATGCACGCGGAAGCAGCTGCCGTGACCCGGTCGACTCTCGACGGTAATTTCGGCACCGTGACCCACGCAGATCGCCCGAACGATCGATAAACCCAAGCCTGCGCCCCCATCCTCGCGGGAACGGGCTTCGTCGACCCTGTAGAAACGATCGAATACGCGCGGCAGAGCGCCTGCCGGGATGCCCACGCCGGTGTCCCGGACCTCCAGGACGCTGCCGTCCTCGACGCTCAGCACGCGCAGGGATACCGTGCCCCCCGGCGGCGTGAAGCGGATGGCGTTGTCCAAGAGATTGACGATGACCTGCTTGATGCGCGCCGCCTCCCCACAGATGATGGCGGTTGCGGTGGCAATCTCGATGGTCAGGCCCCCGTCTTCTGCCATCAGGCGCATTTGTTCGGCCGTGGTACGCGCCACCTGTGCCAGGTCAAAGGCCCGCCATTCGCGGCGGGATTCACCGGCGTCCAGGCGCGACAGCGCCAGCAGGCCGGAGACCAGGTGTTCGAGCCGGTCCACTTCCTCCAGCACGCTGCCGACGCGCTCGCGCACTTCGTGACTCGTGAGCGTAGTCGTACGGGACACCTCCTGAAGCTCGCCCTTGATGACGGTCAAGGGAGTGCGCAGCTCATGCGAGGCGTCCGCCAGGAAACGGCGCGAGGTCAGCACCGAGTCCCGCAGCCGCGCCAACATATTGTTCAGCGCCAGCGACAGTCGTTCCAGCGCGTCCCCGCTCTGCAGTACCGGAAGCCTCAGCGTCAGGTTCTGCAGGCTCAGCTGCTCGGCGGTCCGGGACAGCCGATCAACCGGGCGCAGCGCCCGATTGACCAGGAAATAACCACCCGCGGCGGCACACACGATCAGCACCGGGATGAGCAGGACCAACAATATCAGCAGGTGCTCGAGGGCCTCCTGCATGGCTTGAGTTTCGACTCCGACCTCGATGAGGTAGTCACCGCTCGGAGCATGCACAGGCGTGCGCCGGATGAGCAGCTGCGGCGCTTCGAGCAACGTTCCGGTGAGGCCCTGCGGGACCCACTGCGGATCAAAGCCGCCGTCCGCAGGCGCGCCAGATGCATACCACACGCCCCCGGGACTACGGCTGACACGCACGAAGCGATTGTTGATTTCGGGTGCAATACGCGCCTCGATGGCGGCGGACAGCGACTGGGGAGTGAAATCGGTGTGCGATCCCAACAGGACCTGCTCGACCTGCAGCTCGCGACGCTGCAGCGTGTCGCCCAGATTGCCACGCAGGTAGTGCTGCAAGCCGTAGAAAGCGGCGGCCCCGACGCAGGCGAATGTGACGCTGATCAGCAGCGCATACCAGGCGCCCAGCCTGAATTCCAGGGAGCGGGTATTCACTCCACCGCCGGATGAGCGTCCGAACCAGCCTCGCGAACGCAATAGCCGACACCGCGAATGGTATGGATGAGCTTCAGCGGAAACGGCTCATCCACCTTCTTGCGCAGGTAGCGCACATATACGTCAACGATATTGGTGACGCCCTCAAAACTCTGGTCCCAAACGTGATTGAGGATCATGGTGCGCGAAAACACCCGGCCCGGAGAGCACAGCAGGTACTCGAACAGGGCGTACTCCTTCGCCGTGAGATCAATGCGCAGTCCGCCGCGTCGTACCTGCTGCGTGAGCCGGTTAAGCTCCAGGTCCGCAATGCGCAGAATATCCGCGCGCTCGACCGGCGTTCGCCGCAGCAGCGCCCTGATTCGCACCAGCAGCTCGGCAAAGTCAAACGGCTTGGTCAGATAGTCGTCGGCGCCGGCCTCGAAGTGGGCGACTTTGTCCTCCAGCGCATCGCGCGCGGTCAGCACCAGGATGGGCAAGGCAGGGTGCGCCAGGCGTACCCGCCGCAGCAGTTCGGTGCCGCTAAGCTGGGGCAGCAGCAGATCCAGAACCAGCAAATCGTACTCGTAGGCCTGGGTGTAGCGTTCCCCCTCGAGGCCATTCCCCGCAACATCCACCGCAAACCTTTCCCCCCGCAGTCCGCGTGCAACGAACTGCGCCAGCTTGGGATCATCTTCAACAATCAGGATTCGCATCGTGGGCTCAGACGGATTGAAGGATCGCCAGATTAGAGGGGCATTAAAACGCCATTAGAACCCGCTATACCAAGGGGCTATCAGGATTCTAAGGCCTCCGGGGTGACAATCCAGGCTACGGAATCACTGGAGGGCCGTCATGAAAACCCGGACATTGAGTCAGCTGGCAATTGCGGCGTTGGCGGTGTTTGCCCTTGCGGGCGCCGGGCCTGCGCTCGCACAGCGCGGTGGCGGCGGGGGCTCCCATGGGGGCGGAGGCGGCTTTCACGGCGGTGTCGGCAGCTTCCATAGTGGTGGCGCCTTCCGTGGCGGGGTCTCCGGCGTTCGCGGCGCAGGCGGATTTCGCGGTGGCGCCTATGGCGCCGGGCGCGGCCGCGGCTACGGATACGGATACGGATGGCACGGCGGCTACGGCGGCTACGGCGGCTACGGTTGGTACGGCGGCGCCGGATTTCTCGGCTATGGGCTGCTGTTTGCCGCGTTGCCCTTCGCCTATGACACTTACTGGTGGGACGGCGTGCCCTACTACTATGCCGATAACAATTACTACCTGTGGGACAGCGCGGCCAACGAATACGAGACCGTCCAGCCCCCCGCAGGCCTCGTGGATCAGGCCGCCGCGGCCGCCCCGGCGGATCCCTCCCAGATGGATTTGTTCGCCTATCCCATGAATGGGCAGTCGGCCACGCAGCAGGCCAAGGATCGGACCGATTGCCAGCAATGGGCCACCGCCCAGGCGAAGGCGCAGCCGGCCAGTCACGACGATTATCTGCGGGCGGAAAGTGCCTGCCTCACGGGCAAGGGATACAGCGTTCGCTGAAGGTGGCTGAAAATGGTGTCTATCAATGCGGAATTCGATGAGTCAGTACAGCCCGGTCCGGTGGGCTCGCACACGCTGATGCTCCAAACCCGGTATCCCGTCGTCGCGGCGTCGCGTTTGCGGCTGCGTCCATTTACGCTGCTGGACATTTCCCGGCTGGTCAGCGTAGTCATAACCCATAGGATTGCGGATGCCACCCTGGCGGTGCCCCAACCGTTCGACGCCCTTCAGGCGCGGCGGTGGATCGAGAGTCATCCGGTCGAATGGCGCCGGCGCTGCGCCATCCACTGGGCGGTCTCAGGCCTCGACAATGATCGGCTCGGAGGCTATGTCGGACTGCATGATATCCAGCTGGATCTTGGACAGGCGGAGCTCAGCTTCTGGATTGCTGATCGTCTCTCGCGCAAGGACCTGGGCATCGAAGCGGCCCAGGCGGCTTTGGCGTTCGCCTTTACTTCGCTGCACCTGGACACCGTAAGAGCACACCAAATGAGCGGCAATCCGCTCGTGGCTCGAATCCTTCGCCAGCTTGGCATGAAACCCGACGGCGCCGCGCCTCAGGCCGTGGCCCGATGGGGCCGGACTGAATGGGTACTCGGCTGGACCGTATCGAGAAGCGCCTGGATGACCTCGCTGCAGGATACCGCCGCGCACTGAGGTACGGTCAGTCGATGGCCCTGAACAGGTCGTCCCGACGACGCTCGGCAGACCATAGCCTCAGCCAGAGGTCTTCGAGTTCCGGTTCATTGGCCTCGGTCGCATCCAGCTGCTGCGAATATTCCAGGCGCAGATGTTCAGCGTGAACCAGCGCTGCGCGCCATTCGGCTTCGGGATCCTCATCCTCCGCGCAACTAGGCGTCGTTGGCATGTCAGGTACCTCCCATGTTGTTCTTTTAACAGATGATCATTAGAGGACGGTGAATGACACATTAAATTCGAGTGCGTGGGATTCGGTGGTTGCCAATTTTGGGCGTAGTCTCAAAGGCGATATGCGCCCGTTCGGTCGGACCGGACTGATCTTGTGCGGCGCATCGCACCCTCACAACCACAAGGCAGGAGCACGTGAAAGGCAAACTCTGCGTCATCACCGGTGCAACCGACGGTATCGGCAGGGCGGCCGCCCATGAACTCGCCGTTCAGGGAGCAGGACTGCTGATTCATGGCCGCGACCCGGACAAGGGGGCACGGACCGTCGCAGAACTCAAAGCGCGCAGCGGCAATTCCGCGATCGAATTCCTGCAGGCGGATTTCGGCTCACTTGCCGAAGTACGGCGACTCGCCGCTGCAATCAAGGAGCGGGCACCCCGTGTCGATGTGCTGATCAACAATGCCGGTGGCTTCTTCGCCCGCAGGGTCCTGTCAAAGGACGGCTATGAGATGACTTTCGCGGTCAATCATCTGGCCCCCTTTCTGCTCACCAACCTGCTGCTGGACACCTTGAAAAGCACACCGCAGTCGCGGGTCGTCACGACCGCCTCGGCTGCGCACAAGGGAGCGCAGATGCTATTCGATGATCTGCCGGCGGCCGGCAAATACTCCGGGTTGGGCTGCTATGGGCGCTCGAAGCTCGCGAACATCCTCTTCACACGCTCCCTTGCGAAGCGTCTGCAGGGAACAGCGGTCAGTGCGAATTGCCTGCATCCCGGATTCGTGCGCACGGAAATCGGGCGCGACATCGACGCGTCATTCGGCAAGCTGGTCTTCGGCCTGATGTCGCGCTTCGCGCGCTCGCCGGAAAAAGGGGCGCAAACCCTGGTCTATCTCGCAGCCTCGCCTGAGGTTCAGGGCCTATCCGGAGGGTACTATTTCGACTGCCGACAGATATCGCCCGCGCCGGCCGCCCAGGACGATGGCGTCGCCGAAAGGCTCTGGGAAGTGAGCGCGCGCATGGTCGGGATGTAGGCCATCGGTATGACTCTCGCAATTTGCATCAATTGACTCCAGATCGGTCTTGAGGCTAGATTCGGCGGATGATGCGCCAGTTGCGTTTGGCCATACTGTCGGTGTCCGCTCTGCTTCTGCTGCTCACGCAGCAGGGCGGAGTGCTGCACGAGCTCAGTCACGCGTATTACACGGCGCAACATTCAGGCTTTCAGCTGAGTGAAGACCGGCACCTGCCGGACGTGGAGCATTGCCCTCTGTGCCGTTCCTTTGCGCAGGTGGGCACGTCAATTTGTGGCTCCGATCATTCCCTCGACATACCGCGGCCTGCGCAGCTGCGCGTTCCCGATCGCGTCTACTCCATCATCGGTGCCAAAGCACCGACAGCCCGCAGCCGCGGGCCTCCCGAAGCAAACGTCTGAACCTGTTCCAGTGATGTGACGTTTCCGGTTCGCCGGGCGTCGCCCTGTTCTGACGCATTGCTTCCGCACGGAGTCATCCATGTTGCGTTCCCATTGCCCTGCGGCTGCACCCGCCGCCGCGACCGTATTCTTGCTCGCCCTGCCCTTGGCCTCCCACACTGTCCGCGCCGACACAGCGGCCGAATCAGCCACCGAATCAACCGATGCAGGGGGCAACGTGGAGACCGTAGTGGTCACCGCACGCCGCCTGAATGACCAGCGTTCCGCGATCGAGACCCAGACGGGCGCTTCGACCTATACCATCGACAGCCAGGCACTCGCCGCCATGCCGGGCGGGGACAATGTGCAACTCAACCAGGTGCTGCTACAGGCACCGGACGTCGTGCAGGACTCCTTCGGGCAGCTGCATGTACGTGGTGACCACAATGACCTGCAGTACCGCCTGAATGGCATCATCCTCCCTGAGGGCATCAGCGTCTTCAGCCAGACCTTGAGTCCAAGGCTGATCTCCTCACTGAGCCTGATCACGGGGGCGCTGCCAGCCGAGTACGGCCTGCGAACGGCGGGCATCATCGATCTGACGACCAACAGCGGATTGCTGCAGCCCGGCGGCTACGTATCACTCTATGGCGGCAGTCACGATACCTTCCAGCCCTCCGGCGAGTTCGGTGGCAGTTCCGGCAGCTTCAGTTACTACGTCACCGCGGACATGCTTCGCAACGATCTCGGCATCGAGTCTCCGGATGGCAGCACCGATCCCTTGCACGATCATTCCACCCAGGTCCATGGATTCAGCTACCTCGAGGATATCCTGGATCCGGCGAACCGCATCTCCCTGATCCTGGGGGCATCCGATGATGCCTATCAGATTCCGAACCAGCGCGGATTGCAGCCAGCGCTTGGCCTCGACGTCAACGGCATGACCGACTTCCTGAGTGATGATCTGAACGAGAATCAGCATGAGCTGGCCGAATACTCCATCCTCAGCTGGCAGCATTCGCAGGACAATCTCAACTGGCAGAGTTCCCTCTCCGCCCGCTTCACCAGTTTGCATTTTTCGCCGGACTGGAACGGCGATCTGCTCTATAACGGTCTTTCCCAGGATGCCTTCAAGGCCGATACGGCCATAGGCTGGCAGACGGATGCGGCCTACACCATCGATGCCGCCCACACCCTGAGGGCAGGCTTTTACTTCCAGCACGATGCCTCTTCGAGTACCACCAATACCCAAACGCTGTGCCAGGGCGTCGGCGTCCCCGGCATCTGTCTGGCGAGCGCGCCGCTGGACGTGCCGGTCACCGTCTTCGACAGCGGCAACCAGTCGCAGGAAATCGAGAGTGTCTATCTGCAGGATGAATGGAAGATCCTCACGCAGCTCACCTTGAACTACGGCCTGCGATTCGACAGTTACAGCGCCTACTCACATGGCGACCAGGTGAGCCCGCGGGTCAACTTCGTGTGGCAACTGCCGCAAGGGACCACGATTCACGGCGGTTATTCCAAGTACTTTACCCCGCCGCCATTCGAGCTGGTCAGCAGTGCGGACTACACCCGGTTTTATGGCACCAGCGCTCTACCGATTGGCTCGGTCACCGCAGATTCTGCGCCGATCGCCGAGAGCGCCAATTACTACGATCTGGGCGTTCAACAGAAGCTCTGGAACAGCCTCACCCTGGGAGTCGACAGCTTCTACGAGCAGGCGTCGAATCTGATCGATGAAGGTCAGTTTGGTGCACCGATCGTCCTCACCCCGTTCAACTACAAGTATGGGCATCTGGGCGGCATCGAGTTTACCGGCAACTATGCGGTCAGTGATCTGTCGATCTACGGCAATGTCGCCTTCCAGAGCGCCAAAGGAAAGGACGTCGAGTCCTCGCAATTCAGCTTTACCCAAGGCCAGCTTGCCTATCTCCAGAGCAACTACATCCATCTGGACCACGAGGAACGCGCCTCGGCATCCGGGGGTGTCGCCTACATGCTGTTCGGGACGCGGCTGAGCACGGACCTGCTCTTTGGCAGTGGTCTGCGCCAGGACGGGCCGCCCGGTGCACTTCCCGACGGGTCCGGTATCCCCAACGGAGATCACACGCCGAGCTACCTGACGGTAAATCTGGGCGCTTCACATGCCTTCCGGATGCCTGGCGGTCCCCTCACATTGCGCTTCGACATCATCAACGCCAGCGACAAGATGTATCAGATCCGCAGCGGCACGGGCGTCGGAGTGTTCGCCCCTCAATGGGGGGCCCGCCGCGGCTTGTTCGTGGGAATCTCCAAGGACTTCGGAGCCTGAGCGGCCATTGACCCAAGGCACTCACCGGACGGAAACTTCTGCAGGCCGCTGCATGCCGAGACAACAGGGAGGGTCGGGAACGTGCACAGGTCTGTCCTGGTGATCTTTCTGTTCTGGTTTCAATGCGCGCAGGCGCAGGCGCCCGCCGCCGTGGAAGTGCCGCTGTGGCCGGGTGCCGTGCCTGACGCGCAGGCCGCACCTGGCCCGCAGCAGGAGTGGACCAACATTGTGCGGCCCACCATGACCGTGTATCCGCCCAAGCAGGCAAATAGTGGAGTCGCGGTAGTGGTATTTCCCGGCGGCGGATTCGAAGGCCTGGCCATCAAGATAGAAGGCACGGACATCTGCGCCTGGTTGACATCAAAGGGCATCACCTGCGTGCTGCTGAAGTACCGCGTGCCGAGCCTTCCGTATGACTGGCACTGCAAGTGCCGCCCGGACAATCTTGTGACACCGACGCCGGCGCTCGAGGATGCGCAAAGGACGATGGGCCTGATGCGACAGCGGGCCGCCGAATGGCATGTCGATCCGCGCAAGATCGGGGTGCTGGGCTTTTCGGCGGGCGGCTATCTCGTGGCGGAAATCAGCACAAGATACGACCATCGTCTATACACACCGGTCGACGCCGCCGACACGGTGAGCGCTCGCCCGGATTTTGCGGTGGCAGTTTATCCGGGACATCTGTGGGTTCGCGGTAAGGGTTATGGACTCAATCCAAACGTCCCCGTCAGTCACCAAACCCCGCCGACGTTCCTGGTGCAGGCCGAAGATGACAACGTGGACGGCGTGAGCCAGTCGATCGCGTATTACATTGCGTTGAAAGACGTCGGCGTTCCCGTGGAGATGCATTTGTACGCGCAGGGTGGTCACGCCTTCGGGCTGCGCCCCTCAAAGCTGCCGATCAGCCGCTGGCCTGCGCTGGTGGAGCGCTGGCTGCACACCATCGGCGTGCTTGGTCCTTAGGAACGGAATTGCGAGCCGGCGCTTGGTATGGTGGCCTGGATTCGACCGCATACCCGCACCGAGGGATATTCAGGGTCCGGAACCGGCACGAATGATATTATTTGGGGGCCTTTCCTAAGGGCCATAGCAAGAGGAATATCTCGCCATGGCTGTCAGAGGGCACTCCTGCTGCGGGAAATGACCACGAGGTTGTGATGTTGCATACCAGGTTATATCTGCTCGCCATATTGGCCATTGCCGCGGGCTGTGCAACGCATCCCGCTGCGGATCACGGCGCCATGGCCGCGAATGCCGCCGAACCGGACGTGCAGTGTCATCCGGTTCAAATCACCGGTTCGATGCTCAGCAAAAGCGTCTGCACCACCAAAGCTGAACGAGACGCTCAGCAACGCAACAAAGACGACCTCGAGCGCATAATGCAGGATCAACAGGGCAACAACAATCCAAGGACGGCCCCCACCGTACAATAGAGGGGCGAATGCGCAGGTCGATGTCGTTTGCCTTGTTGGTGTAGCGCTGCCGCGCACTCCATTGGGAGGCTGAGACTTCTTTGGGCGCTCAGTACAAGTCTGATTCTGGTCTGCTGGATGCCGCGCACAAAGAAAAACGCCCCTGAAGTCTTTCGACCTCAGGGGCGTTTTGTTTGAGAGCCTGGCAGTGACCTACTCTAGCATGGCATCAGGCCACACGACCATCGGCGCAGAACGTTTTCACTTCCGAGTTCGGAATGGGATCGGGTGGTTCCCGCTCGCTATTGCCGCCAGGCAAACCGTTTGAGATCGATGTGCCGGTCCTTGTTACGGGACCGGCTCACCGTTCTCGAATCCATCAAGTTCTTTGTATCGACGCCATGTCGCGTTCGAAATGGAATGGATTCCACTCCATACATTTGCATCGGTCGATAACCATCATCAGGTGTGGCCAACTCTTTTGGAGTCAACCAAACCCCTTGAGGTTATATGGTCAAGTCTCACGGGCAATTAGTACTGGTTAGCTGAGGCCATCACTGGCCGTACACACCCAGCCTATCAACCACGTAGTCTTCGTGGGCCCTTTA
>DATHMK010000006.1:0-147869 GCA_035487155.1 Steroidobacteraceae bacterium | reverse complement strand
CGGATCACGCTGCCTGGACCTGTTCGCCGGCAGCGGCGCACTGGGCCTGGAGGCGCTGTCGCGCGGCGCCGCGAGCGTCGTGTTCGTGGAGAACGCCGCGGTGACGGCCCGGGAACTGCGCCAGACGCTGGCCGATTGGGGCGGCGAGCGCGCCGCGGCGGCGCAGGTCCACCTCGTCGGCGCGAAGCATTTCCTGCTGGGAACCGCGCAGGAATTTGATGTGGTGTTCCTGGATCCGCCGTTCGCCGGCGGGTTGCTGGGCCAGTCTGCCGCGCAACTGGAAGCGGGTGGCTGGCTGGCGCCGCAGGCCCTCATTTATGCCGAATGCCCGGCCCGTGACCCGATGCCGGCGTTGCCCGCGACCTGGAAACTCGCCAAGAGCGGGCGCGCGGGCGAGGTCGGGTATCATCTGCTGCGGAGAACACTCTGATGACCAGTCGCCACGCCCTGTACCCAGGTACCTTTGACCCCATCACCAACGGCCATGCCGATCTGGTGCGGCGGGCCTGCGGCCTGTTTGATCGAGTGGTGGTAGCCATTGCGACGAACGCCGGCAAGGCGCCGCTGTTCACGCAGGAAAAGCGCGTGGCGCTGGCGCGGCAGGTGCTTGCCGATCTGCCCAATGTCGAGGTGGTCGGCTACTCCGAGCTCACCGTGGACTTCGCGCGCCGGCATCAGCTGACGATCATCATCCGCGGCCTGCGCGCCATTTCGGATTTTGAGTTCGAATTCCAGCTGGCGAACATGAACCGGCACCTGTGCCGCGACATCGAGACCGTGTTCCTGACACCGCAGGAACAGTTCACCTTCATTTCTTCTTCTTTGGTGCGCGAGATCGCCGTGCTGGGGGGCGACGTGCACGAGTTCGTACACCCGTTGGTGCTCGAGGAGCTGCGGAAACTGCGACGCGCTTGAGCCGCCGCGGCGGCTTGCGGGCCGCCTTGCGCCGCTTGCGCGGCAGACGCGGCAGCTGCACCGCTTCCAGGCAGGGCGGCAGCTGTCCGGCCCGCGACAGATCCACGGCCCGCCACAGATACCAGGCAGCCGCGCTGCGATAGGGCGCCCAGCGCACACCGTACAGCCCGAGCACCTGCGGCGCCGGCAGCCTCTTCAGGCCGTAGGCCAGCTGGAATCCCATGCGCACCCCGAAGTCATCCACCGGCAGCACATCGGGCCGGCGCAGCTGGAACATCAGCAGCATCTGCACCGTCCAGCGGCCGATGCCGCGCACCGCCGTGAGCCGTTCGATGATTTCAAGATCGCTCAAGGCATGCAGCACATCACGGACCGGAACGACGCCGCTCATGGTCTTGGCGGCAAGGTCGCGCAGCGCCGCGATCTTCGAGAATGAGAACCCCGAGGCGCGCAGCGCCGCATCCTCCAGCGCCAGCAGTGCTGCGGGAGTCGGGAAGATGCCCTGACCACAGGTGCTGACGAAGCGGTTGAGGATCGACTGCGCCGCTTTGCCATTCAGCTGCTGGTGCGCGATGGCGCGCGCCAGTACCTCGTACGGCGAATGATCGTCACGGGATTCGATCGCGAGCGGGCCGGCCGCGGCCACGAGGCGCTTCATCACCGGATCCACGGTGCCCAGATGGGTAATGATTTCGACGGACAAGAACTCAGCTCTGGCAGGTCGGGCAGTAGTAGGTGGAACGCTGTCCTTGGGTGAGGCTGCGGATCAGCGTGTCGCAATTGCGGCAGGGCTCACCGGCACGTTCGTACACATAGAGCTTCTGGCGGAAGTATCCCGGATTGCCCTCCGGGTTCACATAGTCGCGCAGCGTCGTGCCGCCGACCCGGATGGCCTGTTTCAGGACCTTGCGGATGGCGGCGACCAGACGTGTGACTTCTGCGCGCTTGAGGCTGCGGCTCTGGCGTCGCGGGCGTATGCCCGAATGGAACAGCACCTCGCTGGCATAGATGTTCCCCACGCCGGTGACCACCTGGCCATTCATGATCAGCTGCTTCACGGACACCTTGCGGCGCCGTGAGACCCGCCACAGATACCCGGCATCGAAGGCCGCGGCGAAGGGCTCCGGCGCCAGTTTCGCCAGCAGCGGGTGCGCCTGCGGGTCCCCCGTCACATAGATGACGCAGCCGAAGCGCCGCGGATCGTTGAAGCGCACGGTGTGACCGGAGGTGAGGGCCAGGTCGATGTGATCGTGCGGCTCGGTGGGCAGACCGCTGGGCACGATGCGCAGGCTGCCTGACATTCCAAGATGCCACAGCACCGTGCCATGCGTCAGGCGCAGCAGTAGGTACTTGGCGCGGCGCTCGACGGATTCGACACGCTGACCGGCCAGGGTCTGCGGCAGTCCGGCAGCCACCGGCCAGCGCAGGCGGTGGTCATGGACCGTCAGGCGCAGGATGGTCTGACCCGCCAGGTGCGGCTCGAGGCCGCGGCGGGTGGTTTCGACTTCGGGTAACTCTGGCATGGCGGCCGAGAATACCCGGCCGCCCCGAAAAACGCTCCTCAGGCGCTGCGACGGCGGCCGAACAGGCCCAGGCCACCCAGACCCGACAGCAGCAGCCACGCGGCCGCAGGCAGCGGTACCGGGGCCACGGTGCCGTCGATCTGCACATCGGCGATACGCCAATTGCCGGAGGTATCGTTGATGGCGACGGGCTTGCCGGCCAGGACTGAGGTGGCTGAAGCGTAGGTACCCACCGTCGGGTTGTAGGCGGAGACCAGGCGGATGCCGAAGTTCGCATCATCATTCGCAGCGGTGATGCCAGAGAGGTCCACGGTATCGGTCGCGAAACCAAAGCCCGCGGTGCCGGGCGTGCCATTGTCCACCGTTGCCGTCAGCAGCGGGCCCACATTCACCCAGTCGGTTCCATCGGTGGTGTACTGCACCTGCAAATTGGCCACGCCCTGAGTCGTGGCCGCCCAGCTGAAGGACACACCGATATTGGTGTAGCCGACCGTACTGACATTGAATTGCGCGCCCTGGGAGTACTGCGGCGCCGCCGTGTTCCAGCCATTGCCCGGGTTCTGGCCGCGAATCCGCCACACGTCCCCGTTGCCGAGAGTCGATCCGGTTTGGCTGGCCGTGGCCCCATCGTTGGTCACGTCATCCAGGGTGGTGGCCCCGGTGACGCTGCCATAAGTGTAAGTGTTGGTCATGCCCAGCGAAGCGGCGGTTCCCGTGCCGGTGGTCGGCGCCGGCGTATCGTCCGGGGTGACGGCGGCGACCGCGCCGAAATCCCAGTCCGTGATCGTGGCCGCGTGGGCGCCGGTGCAGGCGGCGCTGGCCGCCAGGGCGAGGCTGATGCGGGTCGCAAGATGGATGCGAGTCATGATGATTTCCCGTGAATATGTGCGGAAAGAGACGATTCGTGTGATCAGTCGGCGCGGGCTCAGGCGCTGTGACGGCGGCGGCTGATGACACCCAGGCCGCCAAGCCCTGCGAGCAGCAGCCACAGCGCCGACGGCAGCGGCACCGGGGCGACATCGACGCCGCGGTACACCTGGCCGAGCGCCGCGGTGTCCAACACCGAGAAGTTCTCGCCGGCGGCAGCGGATGCCGAGGTGTTGGCGAGGGTGTCGTTGATGGCGACGATCTGGTTGGGATCGGCTCCCGAGTCGCCCAGCACGCTGCCTTCGGTGGAGGTGACCGCATACAGCGTCACCGACCCGTCCGCGTTGACCCTGCCGGTGAGGTTGCGCAGACCGTCGGTCGTCGTCGACAGCGAATACCCGGCCAGCGACCCGGTGCCCTGGACGGTGTAGCTGCTGCCGATCAGCGTGCCCTTGAGCTCATAGTCCAGGCTCCACACGCCATTGCTCAGGGTGTACTTGTCGATGCCACCGGCCTGGGTGGTGGGACTGCTGCCGAAATCCGTGGACAGACCGGACCCTTCGTCGGCGACGTACATGGTCGTGGAGTTCGCGAACCAGATGCCAAAGGGATGCGGGCCGTCGGGATTGGACGAGTTCGGCGTGCTGTTCAGTCCCGGCAGGATGGCGATCGCCGCGCCGCTCGTGGACGGCAGCGTGCCGCTGGCACCGACCTGGTACACGGTGTCGATACCCTTGCTGCCGCTGCCCTTGGAGATGTACAGCGTATTGTCAGCAACGGTCAGACCGCGATAGTTGTTGTCCTTCGGCGAATTGTCCGGTGCCGAGAAGGATCCCAGCTCGGCATTCGTGCCCAACGCGCCGTTGACGCCCGCGGAGGTCAGCAGCTGCACGCCGGTGTTGGCGGTCGTCTGGGGGCTGCCATTGCCGTTGCCGGCATTGCCCACGGTGTAGTACTGGCCGTTGCCGATGCCGATGGCCGCGCGGCCGTTGTTACCGTTGTAGGCATTGGTGGTCGTGACCGTCAGGGCATTGGTGGACAGGTTGAGGTCCCCGATCGCACGGTAGGTCGCAGCTGCGGTGTCGGTGTTGCCGGGCTCTATCGAGCCGGGCGTGTTGGAATTGGAGATATCCAGCTGCCCGACGGTCGAGTTATAGCCCATGAACGTCAGCGACGTGCCATTGAGCGAGGTATTGATGGCCAGTTCGGACTTCGAGGAGAAACTGGTGACCAGGTTGATGCCGGCCGCCGCGGCGACCTGCGTGACATTCACCGTGTTGTCCACCGCACCGGTCGTGCTGTTGACATTCTGCAGGATGATGTCGCCGGTGATGCCGAAGTTCGCATCCGTCAGATCATTGTTCCAGACGTTGCTGGAACAGTTGCTGGCGCTGCCGCTGCAGAAGGCGCTGCTGGCGGTGGCCGCGCCATCCCCCGGTGCGCTGTTCGGCAAGGTGGCGCCGACTGCGAATCCCGGGTCGGTGTAGGTGCTGGAACTGACGATCAGATCATTGCTGAAGTTGCCGAGTGCCTGCTGCGCCTGAGCGGACAGGCTCGCCAGAACGCCGGCGACGGCAACGGCGCCGACGGCGCCGCAGCGGAATGCTTTCCCCATTTGAACTCCCCATGAAATTGACGGCCGCTCTCCCCAGAGCGCCCATCACAATCGCAGACGATCAACGCCCGCTTTGCCCGCCAAAGTTAGCGCGATGTGCGCGGCGGTAGATGGCAGTAGTGTGACGTCTATGTGACGTCGCGCGCGTTTCGTGGCTGCCTGGAAAGTCTGCGGCAAGAATCCGCGGACAGATGGAATGCGAGCGAACTACGAACGTATTGCGCGCAGCCTGCGGGTTTCCTGCAGCTGCCACCACAGCAGTGGCGGCACGCCGCACAGAATTTCGCGGGCGCGCTTGACGGCCGACACCGCCAGCGCCAGTTCGGTGCTGATGCCAAGCGCGTGACCAAACAGCACCAGCGCCGCTTCCTGCACGCCAAGGCCCGCCGGCACGATGAAGGCGAGGTGGCGCACCGCCTGGGTCAGTCCCTCGAGCATGATCGATGCGGAGGCACTCACCGGATGCTCGAACAGGCGCAACGCCCACCAGATCTCAAACGACGCCGAGACCAGCGCCACGAACTGCAGCGAGCCTGCCAGGAGCAGGGTGGCCACTCTGCCGAGGCAGGCGCGCAGCTCGGCATCCAGCGACTCCGCCGTGTCGGTGCCGGTCAGCCCCACCAGGGGACGCAGCAAGCGCTGCACACGCTGGAATACCGAGCCGTAGCGCAGCAGCAGCAGCGAGACCACGGGTATGGGCAGGCTGAGCGCCAGCACCACGACGACACGCAGGTGATCACCGGGCTGCGATCCCAGCAGGATCAGGGTGGCCAGTGCGCCGAACAGATACAGCGCGATGAGCGTGAGGAGAATCTCGACGATGATCGTGGCACTCACCGGAGCGATGGCGAGCCCCCGCCAGCGCATCACCCGCACACCCACCACGCTGCCGCCGAGGCTGGCTACGGGCAGCAGCCGGTCCACACCCTCGCGCACCATGGTCGCCAACAGCACATAGCCGAAGTCGGCCCGCCCCTGCCGATCAAACGGCCGCAGCATGGCGCGCCAGCCGATCGCATAGAGCGCGAAGAAAATCAGCCGATAGGGAATCAGCCACAGCAGTGCGGGACTGGCCAGCCTCCAGGTCCGAAGCAGCGCGGGCAGGTCGGTGTGAACGACCAGCACGGTGAGCAGTACGAGGCCGGCAAGCCCCGCGATATATGCCACCGCCTTCACGCCGGTCCTGAGGCTACGCTATCCGTCGCATGACGCCGGTCGCATCCACATCGAAGCTCGCGCCGCGCCAGGTCACGCGTCTGCAGAAGAAGCTGCGGCCCCAGTTCCAGCACAGCAGCAGATCGCGCAGCGGCACCAGCGCCAGGTCCGCGAACAGTGGCCGACCGCGTCCCAGGCGCTGCACCAGATGCAGCCCCAGACGCGCGCAGGCGACGCAGAGGAATGCCGCCCAGGCCAGTGCATGCCAGGGCGTCGCCGCCATCAATGCCAGCCCGATCGCCGCCAGGGGCACGGTGAAGGTGAGAAATATGAACCGGAAGCTCCAGGGGCTGACCGCGTGCAGCGTGCGATTCCAGCGCAGCTCGTGGCGACACAGTGCGGCGAGGTCCGGTTCATGGTGCTGGGCCTGGATCTCATAGGAGGACAGAATGATCCGCAGGCCCTGCTTCCTGATCAATTGTCCAAGCTGATAGTCATCGGCGAGATGATCGGCGAAGGCCCGCAACCCGCCGATGGCCTCCAGCGTGCTGCGTCGCAGGCACAGGGTCTGACCCGAGGCATAGTCCTGGTGTCCGAACAGCCACGCCACCACCACCGAGGGGAAGTACCACTCATTGATGTACATCGCGCCCAGCCGCGACCACACACCGCGCGTCGGCAGGTCATACGACAGGCAGGTCACAAGGCCCACGCCGGCATCCGCCAGCGACTCGGTCACCGCGGCGAGATAGTCCGGTCCCACCGTAATATCGCTGTCGGCGATGAGCAGCAGCGGATGGCGGGCCTTGACCAGCATGTTGATGAGATTGCTGCTCTTGTTGTTGTGACCGTGGCGTTGCGGGTTCGAGACCACATCGATGGCAAGGTCGGGAAATTCCGCGGCCAGCCGCGCCACCGTGCCCAGTGCCGGATCCTCCGCATCCAGAGTGCCGAAGACGATCTGATAGGTCGGGTAGTGTTGGCGGCAGAAGGAACGCAGGTGCTCGTACAGCCCCGGCTCATCCCCGCACAGAGGCTTGAGGACGGTCACGGCCGGTTGAGCCCCGGCGGGACGCAGCGGGCGGGAAGTGAATTTGCGCCAGGCAAGCACCGCAATCAGTGCCGTGAGGGCAAAGCCTGCGGCGATGCCGAGGCAGATGCACCCGGCTATCGTGCAGATGAACTGGCCCACAGGCTCATGCCTGATGCGCCCGAAGGAAGCGGAAGAACTCCACGCCCTCGCGCAGACGGCGCTTCATCATTTCCCAGCTGCCCAGCATCTCGCGCACGATCTCCCAGATCTTGCCGGGCCGGAAGTAGAAGCGTTTGTAGAACACTTCCATGCTGTGGAAGATCTGTTCCTTCGACAGATGCGGATAGCTGATCGCGGCCAGCTGCACGCCATGATCATTGACCAGGTTGACCGCATCGTTCTCCTGCAGCCAGCCGTTTTCGACGGCCTGGCGGTACAGGGTCGTGCCCGGATAGGGCGCCGCGAGCGACACCTGGATGGTGTGCGGGTTGATCTCTTTGGCGAAATTGATGGTCTTCTCGATGGTCTCGGTGGTCTCACCGGGAAGCCCGAGGATGAAGGTGCCGTGGATCAGGATGCCGAGCTTGCGGCAGTCCTCGGTGAAGCGCCGCGCGATGTCGGTGCGCAGGCCCTTCTTGATGTTCAGCAGGATCTGGTCATCCCCGGATTCGTAGCCCACCAGCAGCAGGCGCAGACCATTCTCCTTCATGACCTTCAGGGTCTTGTAGGGGACGTTCGCCTTGGCATTGCAGCTCCAGGTCATACCCAGTTCCCCCATGCCCTTGGCAATGGCCTCGACGCGTGCCAGGGCCGAACTGTCGGTGAAGGTGTCATCATCGAACATGATCTCCTTCACTTCGGGCATGTGCTCCTTGATCCAGCGCACTTCGGCGATGACGTTCTCGGCCGAGCGTACCCGGTAGCGGTGGCCGCCGACGGTCTGCGGCCACAGGCAGAAGGTGCATTTGGAACGGCAGCCGCGACCGGTGTAGAAGCTCACATACGGATGCTTCAGATAGCCGATGAAGTAGTTGGAGATGGTCAGGTCGCGCTGGTACACCGGCGCCACGAACGGCAGATCGTCCATGTTCTCCAGGATCGCGCGCGGCAGGTTGTGGACCACCTTGCCTGAAGCATCCCGATAGGACAGGCCGCGGATCTCCGCCAGCGCGGCACCCTCGGCCACTTCCTTGCAGGTGTAATCGAATTCCTCGCGGCACACGAAGTCGATGGCGTTGGTGGCTTTCAATGAGCCTTCGGGATCCACCATGGGCTTGGCGCCGACCATGCCGATGAGCACCTGCGGATTATCCTCTTTGAGAAGTTCCGCGAAGCGCGCATCGGTGGGAAAGGACGGAGTGCTGGTATGCATGATGACCAGCTCGTAGTCACGGGCGATCTTGCGGGCGGCATCCACGGTGAGCTCATCGGCGGGGGCGTCTAACACCCGTGAGCCCGGGACCAGCGCGGCCGGCTGCGCCAGCCAGGTAGGGAACCAGAAAGATTTGATCTCGCGCTTGGCCTGGTAGCGCGAGCCCGCGCCGCCATCGAAGCCTTCAAAGGAGGGCGCCTGAAGAAACAAGGTCTTGAGCGGGCGCGAGGTCTGGGGCTGGGAATTCATTAGGCCTTCCGGGTGAAGTCAGAGCTGGGACTATACTTTACATCGCAGAGTTCAACGAACTGTGCCAGACATAGGTGGCCGGATACCGCCAAGCCCAGGCGTTTCTGGCCTCAGAACCCAAAGTGTTACCCTTGTAGCATTGCAGTGCAAACGAAACCATAAGACAAAGGCATGCGACTTCATCCGACCGGCAAATTCGATAACCATCCGGCTGCTTACAAGCATATCCAGGTGCGGCCCCTGGCAGCCTCCATGGGCGCCGAAATCTGTGGCTTGCAGGCCGCTGACGTCACGGACGCGCAGTTCGAGGAAGTCCGCCACGCCCTGTTCCGCCACAAGATGATCTATCTGCGCGGTCAGCGCCTTACGCATGAATCCCACGAAGCCTTCAGTCTGCGTTTCGGACCCTTTGCCGAGGATGCCTATACCCAGGGCGTGCCGGGTCACCGTAATGTGCATCCGCTGATCAAGGAGGCCGGGGATCCTTCCAAGATGGTGTTTGGTGAGGGCTGGCATACCGACTCGCCGTTTCTGCCGGAGCCGCCGGCCATCACCAGCCTGCGCTCGGTGCAGATTCCGCCCTTCGGTGGCGATACCACCTGGGCCAACTCGGCGCTGGCCTATGCCAATCTGAGCGACGCCTACCGCCGAATGATTGCGGACCTGAAAGTACATTTCTCGCTGCGCGATGTGCTGCGCTCGGCCCAGGAGGCGGTACAGGTCGGCGACAGTCCCATCGGGCAGCTGGCCGCGACCCGCGGCGCCGAGAAGCTCTCGGAGAGCCTGCAGCGCAAGATCAAGGGCAGCTACCACCCGATCGTGCGCACTCATCCGGTCACCGGCGAGAAGGCGCTGTATGTGGACCCTTCCTACGGCATCGGCATCGAGGGCATGCACGAGGAGGAGTCCGCACCCATCCTCAAGTACCTGACCGATCATCTCATTCAGCCGGTGTTCGCCTGCCGGCTGCGCTGGGAGGAGAACATGCTGGCACTGTGGGACAACCGCCTGTGCGTGCACCAGGCCTACAACGACTACCAGGGGTATCGGCGCGAGCTGTACCGCACGACGGTGCGCGGCGAAAAGCCGGCCTGAAGGGTTTCAGGGGTAGAGGTCGCGAATCATCCGCATGGCGATATTGGGACGATCCTTTGCAAGTGTCGGCAGCGGGTGGTACAGGATTTTCAGGAACACCTGGTCCCAGTCGCTGAGGCCGGCGGGGGCGGCCTCAGGCGGGCCATCGAAGAGTCTCAGAATGGTCTGGGCCTCGCCGAAGTGCGCGCTGTGCTTGATTTCCGCGAGACTCACCAGCGCCACATAGTCGGCGAATTGTCCCTGCGCCAGACCGTGCAACTTCGTCTGATCGGCGACGGCATAGACGGCACCAAAGGCCCAACCCGCGGGCGATAGATAGGTGTTGTGCCAGACCTTTACCGCCCCTGTGCTCCTGATGAACTGATCCACGCTGAAAGGCGTCGCGCGGCCAAACGACACGCCGTAGTAGCGGCTCTCCATCGCGCGCAGCAATTCCTGCGGATGAGCGGTCACGAAAACGAGCAGATTTGGTCGGCAGTGTTTCCCGGCCAGCGGCGCTCCGGCGGCGCGCGCAATCTGCTCGATGCGCGCTCTGAGGAACTCGCCCTGCTCACGGATCAGTCCGGTCACCCCCGGACACAGCGGCGAGCGCCAGCGGGGGACCGACCCGGGCCCGTCGCTCTCGTTCTCGAGAGCCGAAATCCCTTGTACGTAAGTGGCGGCCTGCTGCACCAGATCATTGCGCTGCTGCCCGTCAAGCCTTGGGTGCTGCGCGGTCACGGTGACTTCCTGCAATTTCCGGGCAGTGTCCGGCGCCGAGGAATGGGGCGCGTCACCCTCAGCTGCGGGTGCGGCCGATGCGGCCCAAACCGCCGGACTGATCACAGCGGCCAAGGTGCAGATCAGGACCGCGAGCGGTGAGTGGGCGGACATCACCACCCGGCACAATCAAATTCCATGCCACCTGAAGCCTCGGCCTAATTCAGGAAAATCAAAGCCTTACGGTCGAAGAATTTTCGGCATGAGGGATGAAGTGTTCTGATCTGAAACAGAGCGTTCCACTCTGAAACAGGCCGGCTGAATTGACCTGGCGGGTGCGACGCCGGCAAAAAAGCAAAGGCCCGGTCGATGCCGGGCCTTTCACGAAAAAGCAGCTCCCAGCGCTTACTTGATCTTGGTCTCTTTATAAGAGACGTGCTTGCGCACCACGGGATCAAACTTCTTCACTTCAAGCTTGTCCGGGTGCAGACGCTTGTTCTTGGTGGTGACGTAGAAGTGACCGGTTCCGGCCGAAGACAGCAGTTTGATTTTCTCGCGCATGACTTGCTCTTTAGATCGTCTTGCCCTGCTCGCGCAGCTCGGCAACGATCACGTCGATACCTTTCTTCTCAATGGTCCGCAGGCCGTGTGTGGACACGCGCAGCGATACCCAGCGCTTCTCCGACTCGAGCCAAAAGCGTTGGCTGTGCAGGTTTGGCAGGAAACGCCGACGGCGCTTGTTGTTCGCGTGCGATACGCGGTTGCCCGTGGCCGGGCCCTTGCCAGTGATCTCGCAGACGCGGGACATAGACTTAACCTTTGCGATCAATTAGTTGCGGATTGCCAGAATACTCGGACCGTCCGCTGGGGCCGAGCTTTATACCAGCCACCAAGGCTTCCCGCAAGGCAGTCGGGCACCTTGCGCCCCCGGGCCGGGCTCGGCCCGGGGGCGCCAATGATCATAGGCTCAAGATCCCAGGCCGGCGAAGCCCGTTGCGGCCTGCGGTTTGGATTGACGCACTGCCAGGAAACCCAACCCGGCGAGGCCCAGGAGCAGCATCCCAGGGCTGGCCGGTAGCGGGACGGGTGTGAGGGTGAAGGATCCCTGACCCAGATCCAGAAAAGTGCCGCCCGGGCCATCCAGCTGTATGGGATTGGGACCGGTACAGGTGGTGGTGGAACCCAGCGCGCAGGTGGACAGAAGCGTGAACGGGGTGCTCTGGGCGACGCCCCCGATGCTGCCAGTGAAGGAGAAACCGGTGGTGTCCAGCACCGTCGGCGTGCCGGCCACGAACAACTCGTCATCATTGTTCGCGAAGTTACCCCCGTTCGGAGCCACCAGTGCGGTGATGGTATCGGTGCCGATGAAACCGGTGATGCCCGTGATCAGGTCGCCCGTGAAGCCATTGACCGTCTTCGTCTGCGAGGTGTCGACGGTAATGGTGCCGTTGCCTGCGGCCAGCTCCCCGCTGGTCCCGACTCCGCTGGCCGTCCAGTCGTAAGTCACAATGGTGGCGCTGGCAGGTGCCGCGACTGCCGCGAACGACAGTGCCGCCGCCACTGCCAATGCAGCGCGTGAAATATTCATTAGCGTTTCCCCATGAACGAACCGTGGACGCGTCACGGAGATTTCCCCGCTCCGTGGCGCAGGCGTTCATTCAATGGGCGGCGCATGTCAGCGGCGTGAAGCAAGTATGAAACGCAACGCGGCCGTCGTGCACTGCAATAGACCTTTGGCCGCGCCGCGCAGCGTATGATGCGCGCGCCGCAGAAACATCTGCAGGGGGTTCTCGGGATGCGTTTTGAAATACGTTGCAGCGCCGTGCTGCGCTTTGTGGCCAGCCTGATCATGGGTTTGCCCTTGGTCGGGCGCGCCGGCGCGGCCGATATGCGCGAGTTCATTCATGAGACCCAGCAGTCGGCCACGGTGTCCCAGGAACTGACCCTGGCATGGTGGATTCCGCAGGAGTTCTGGGATCTGAGCCTGGCGGAAAATCCCAATGTGCCCGCCCAGACCGCGGCCGATATCCGTGCCGTGTTTCACGACTACCAGGTATTTGCGCTGATTCGCGCCAGTGTGGGAATTCAGGGCCTGACGGGGGCGCCGACGCGCGCGGATCTGCTGGCCAACTCGCGTTTCCAGATCGGCGACAAAGAGATCCATCCAATCGATCCGGACCAGGTGCCGACCGGCGTGCAGACCATGCTGGGGGCCATGCGCCCGATGCTGAACAGCCTCCTGGGTCAGATGGGGCAGAACATGGAACTGGTCGTGTATCCGGCGGTGGTGGACGGGAAGCGATTGAATGACCCGCTGAAGTCCGGCGCTTTCCAGTACACGGTTTATGACCAGACCTTTCACTGGCGCATGCCCCTCGCCAGCCTGTTGCCGAAGAAAGTGGACCCAAGGTCCAAAGAAGAGTTTCCCGGCAACTTCCAATTCAACCCGTATACCGGTGACAGGCTGAGCGCGAAACAGTAGCCCTGAGAGGCGGGGCTCATGGCAGCCGGCGCCCGCTCCATGCATCAAATCAGCCCGCGCTCGGCGAAGGACATGCAGCGCCCATCGCCGACGATCACATGATCCAGAACCCGAACGTCCACCAACGCCAGTGCATCGCGTAGCCGCTGCGTGATGAGTTCGTCGGCCTGGCTGGGCTCGGCAACGCCGGAGGGGTGGTTGTGCGCGAGAATGACGGCGGCCGCGTTGCGGGCGAGGGCGGACTTGACGACCTCCCGCGGATGCACACTGGCGCCATCGATGGTGCCGCGGAACAGCTCCTCGAATGCGATCAGCTGATGCCGGGTGTTCAGGTGCATGCAGCAGAACACCTCATAGGGCCGGTCGCGCAGCTGTGCCAGGAGGAAGCCACGGGCGCTGTCCGGTGAATCCAGGGCCGGTCCAGTCTGGAGCGTCTCACGGTAGTGGCGGCGCGAGAGCTCCAGCGCTGCCTGCAGCATGCAGTAACGGGCCGGCCCCAGGCCCGGTCCCGCCAGGGCCCGCTCGCGCTCGGCGCACAGCAATTCGCGCAGCGATCCGAAACGGGCCAGCAACTGGTGGCCTAAGTCCACCGCGGTCCCGCCACGGCTGCCGGTGCCGAAGAACACCGCCAGCAGCTCGGCATTGGAGAGGCTTTGGGCGCCCTGTTCCATAAGCTTTTCGCGTGGCCGTTCACAGGGCAGCCAATGGCGGATCGACATCGCCCAAGTGTCCGGCCCGACCCGATATTCGGCCAGCTTCTAATCGGGTGCAGATATCGTTATTTGCGAAGCTGCCGGGCCGGGCTGGATAATGGCCGCCAGAGGTTCTATGCACGGCAAACACATCCTGCTTGGCGTCACGGGCGGCATCGCCGCCTATAAGAGCGCGGACCTGGTCCGTCGCCTGCGTGAACGGGGTGCCGAAGTCCAGGTGGTCATGACGGATGGGGCACGCGAGTTCGTCACCCCGATGACCTTCCAGGCATTGTCCGGGCGCGCGGTCCGCACCGACCTCTGGGACCCCGCGGCGGAGTCCTCCATGGGGCATATCGAACTGGCCCGCTGGGCCGATCTGGTGCTGATCGCCCCGGCCACCGCCGATTTTCTCGCGCGCCTGGCCGGGGGCCGGGCCGATGACCTGCTGGCCACGACCTGCCTCGCCACCGCGGCGCCGATCGCTCTGGCGCCCGCCATGAATCAGCAGATGTGGGCCAACCCGGCGACCCAGGCCAATGTGGCGCTGCTGAAGGAACGCGCAGTCCATGTTTTCGGGCCCGGGACCGGCGACCAGGCCTGTGGGGAAGTGGGCCCCGGGCGCATGCTCGAGCCCACCGAACTGGCCGCGCTGGTTGATTCGACCCTGGTTCCCAGCGGCGTGCTCAATGGCCAGCGGGTGTTGATCACTGCCGGTCCCACCCGCGAGCCCATCGACCCGGTGCGTTTCATCAGCAATCGAAGCTCGGGCAAAATGGGGTTTGCCGTGGCCCAGGCGGCCCGCGAGGCCGGGGCCGAAGTGCTGATGATCTGCGGTCCGGTGGCACTGGCCACCCCGGCTGGCGTGCGGCGCGTGGATGTCGAGAGTGCCGCCGACATGCTGGCCGCGGTGCAGGCTGAAGTGCGGCGCGATGACATCTTCATCTCCACGGCGGCCGTGGCCGACTATCGGCCGGCGCAGGCCGCCACCCACAAGATCAAGAAGACCGAGGAGAACCTGGCGCTGCAGATGGCGCGCACCACGGACATCATCGGCACCCTCGCCGCCGGCGCGCAGCGTCCCGCGTTCGTCGTGGGCTTCGCGGCCGAAACCGATACCGTGGAGCAGAACGCGCGCTCCAAGATGCTGCGCAAGAACCTGGACATGATCGCGGCCAACGAAGTCGGCCACGACAAGGCCTTCGACTGTGCCGACAATGAGCTCATTGTCCTGTGGCGCAATGGCCGCAAGCTGCTGCCGCGGGCCGCCAAGACGCAACTGGCGCGCGAACTGATCGAACTCATTGCGGCGGTGTTTGCCGAGCGGCGCGCGGATGCGGCGCACAGCGCGGCACTGCCGACCGCCATCACCAAGGGTTGAACCAATGGACGCGATGACCCGCAAGCACCCGCTGAAGGTGCGAATCCTCGACGCGCGCGTGGGCCGGGCCTTTCCGTTGCCGGCCTACGCCACCGACGGCTCGGCGGGCATGGACCTGCGTGCCTGTCTGGATGCGCCGCTCATTCTGGCGCCGGGTCAGACGCAGCTCATCGCCACCGGGCTTGCCATCCACATCGACGACCCGGCTCTGGCGGCGATGATCCTGCCGCGCTCGGGGCTGGGTCACAAGCACGGCATCGTGCTGGGCAACCTGGTGGGCCTGATCGACTCGGACTATCAGGGTCAGCTCATGGTCTCGATGTGGAACCGCGGGCAGCAACCCTTCACCATTGAACCGGGCGAGCGTATCGCGCAACTGGTGGTGGTGCCCGTGGTGCAGGTGCAACTCGAGGTGGTCGAGGACTTCGCGGGCAGCAGCCGCGGTGCGGGCGGTTTCGGGCACTCCGGTCGCGGTTGACCCGCGCGGCCTCTAGCGCACCACTGCCTGGGCGGCCCGCAGTTCCTTGTAGCGGTCGATGTCCGACTGGAACTGCGCCTGGGTCTTGGCTTCTTCTTCCTGACTGGTACTCAGGGCCGCCTTCTGGGCGCGGATGTCATTGATCGTGTGCACCATCTGTTCGGCCAGATCATCCGGCATGCGATGCGCGTCGGGGCGGGTGCTGTAGGGCTTGAAGTTCTGGGCCCGGGCCTGCAGGGCCGACAGCCGCTCGCCCAGGGAGGCCACGTACTGCTCGGCGGCCAGGCGCTGGCCGTTGATTTGCTGCAGCCGCTCATCACGCAGCTGTTCGATGTCCTTGACCGAGGTATAGGTGTTCAAGAGGAAGGTGTCGTGCTGCTTCTGATGCGCCAGCTGCTCCTTGGCAGCGGCTTCGGCCGCCACCTCGGCGGGAGTCTTGGCGGCGGCGTTATGACCGATGGGCACGCCTTCCTTGTTGAGAACCGTGCTCTCCTTCTGTGCGTACTGCGGCGGAATGCTGTCGCCGTAGTGCGTCACGCCCTGGTCGTCCACCCACTTGTAGGTGGGAGTGTCGGCCCATGCCGCGGCACTGCCGGCGCAGAGCCCCAGCAGGGCGAAACTCAAGGGTGCGGCACGCACAAGTCTTGGCATGGTCTTGATGTATTCGGACAGCATCTTGCCGCGCATCATGTCCCCGGCGCGTCCGACGCTGCAAGTCTCACGACACCCCAAATTGTGCCCGATAGGCCTTCAGCGCCGTGAGCTGCTGCGCAGAAACGCGGGCGCGACCATCCGGGGGGCTCTCAAGGGTGCTCAGAAGCTCGCCAAGTGTGAGGATGCTCACACAGCTGACGCCATGCGCCGCGTAGATTTCCTGGACTGCCGAAGCGTGCGTCTGGCCCCGTTCCTGCCGGTCAAGTGCCAGCAGGATGGCCGTGGGCGTCGCTCCGGAGCCCCGAATCAGCTCGATTGCCTCGCGCTTGGCGGCGCCATCCGAAATGACATCATCCACGATCACCACCCGGCCGGCGAGCGGCGTCCCGACGACGGTGCCACCCTCGCCATGGTCCTTGGCCTCCTTGCGGTTGAAGGCATAGGGAACATTACGGCCGTGATGCTCGGCCAATGCGATGGCGGTGGCGGTGGCCAGGGGAATGCCCTTGTAGGCGGGCCCGAACAGCATGTCGTATTGAAGACCCGAAGCGACCAGGGCGCCGGCGTAACAGCGGCCAAGGACGCTGGCGGCGGCGCCGTCACTGAACAGTCCGGCATTGAAGAAATAGGGGCTCTCGCGACCCGACTTGAGCGTGAAACGGCCGAAGCGCAGCGCTTCGCGCGACAGCGCGAGGTCGATGAATTCAAGCTGATAGTTGTGCATGATCGTCACATTATGGAGCAGTAGATTATTACATCGAATGCCACCCACCGATGGTCGCAGGCGGCGCGGGTCTATTTTCAGGCCCGGGTCGTCTCGATGCTGTTCCTGGGCTTCGGCAGCGGTCTGCCCTTCTACCTGGTGTACAACACGCTCTCGGCGTGGCTGCGCCAGGAGGGCATCCTGCGCAGCACCATTGGCATGCTGGCCTGGGCGGGCCTTATTTTCACGCTGCAATTCCTGTGGGCGCCATTTGTCGACCGGGTGCCGCTGCCGCTGCTGCAGCGCTTGCTGGGACGCCGCCGCAGCTGGATGTTCCTGGCTCAGCTGGGCATCGTCGCGGCGCTGGTGAACCTGTCGCTGGCGCATCCGGCCGC
This sequence comes from Steroidobacteraceae bacterium, assembly GCA_035487155.1. Lineage (GTDB taxonomy): Bacteria > Pseudomonadota > Gammaproteobacteria > Steroidobacterales > Steroidobacteraceae > DAIDKA01. Next base: position 130,561 of record DATHMK010000006.1, on the reverse strand, counting down.
CAATCTCACCCAGGTCGCGGTGGGCGCGGTGTTCCTGGCGTTCTGCGCGGCCACCCAGGACATCGCCATGAGCGCATGGCGCATAGAGTCCGCGCCGGATGAGGAGCAGGGTGCCATGGCCGCGGCCTACCAGATCGGCTACCGGGCCGCGCTCATCTGCGCCTCCGCGGGCGCACTGGGCCTGGCCCAGGTCGCCGGCTGGCACGTCAGCTACGCAACCATGGCGGCGTTGGGACTGATCGGTTTGATCACCACCCTGCTGGTGCGCGAGCCGCAGCCGCGGGTGGCTTCCGTCGGTGAGCAACAGGAACAGCGCGTGCGCGACTGGCTGGCGGCCAAGGCGCACTGGCCCCGCTTTGCGCAGACGGCGGGCGCCGCCTTCGTGGGTGCCGTGGTGTGTCCGTTGACCGATTTTCTCGGGCGCTTCTCGGTGCGCATTGCCGCCTTGCTGTTGTTGCTGATCGGCAGTTACCGGCTGACGGATTTCACCATGGGCGTCATGGCCAACCCCTTCTACATCGATCATGGCTACAGCCTGGAGCAGATAGCGACCGTGGTGAAGGTCGTAGGCCTGGCGCTGGCGATGATCGGCGTGCTGCTCTCAGGCGTGGTGATCGCGCGCTTCGGCATCGTGCGCGCCCTGATCCTGGGCAGCATCATGGTCATGCTGTCCAATCTCGGGTTTTCCTGGCTTGCGACCACGCACGGACCCACGCTGCTGGGTCTGGGCGCGGCCAATGGACTGGATAACCTGGCGCTGGCGCTGCACGGCACGGCGCTGATCGCCTTCCTGTCCGCGCTCACCAGCTCGCGATATACGGCTACGCAGTATGCCCTGTTCTCATCGCTCTATGCGTTGCCGGGCAAGCTGCTGGAAGGGACTTCAGGATTCGTGGTTGACCGGATCGGTTATGTGCATTTCTTCATGTACACGGCGAGTTTGAGCATTCCGGCGCTGCTGATCATTTATCTGCTGACCCGGCCCGCGCATCGGCATGCCCTGCCCTGAGCGTTGATTCAGCTGCCGTCGAAGATGTCGATGCCGTCGAGGGACCCGGCCCTGAGGTCACTGCCGTCGCTGTAGCGGTCGGAGCGGTTGTGGCCTTCATCTGCCTCGACATCGGCCGAGTCGCTCCAGTCCTCCGAAGGATCGGCCGCTTCGAGCGTGCGTTCATCGCACCAGGACTTCCAGTCCTCAAGGTCGAGTTCTTCGAGCGTGCCATCGATGTACTGCACTTCGATAGTGCCATCATCATCGTCAAGGGCGACGATCTCGAAGGGCGGGCCGCCGCGAAGTCGGTACCAGGCGCCGACACCGGGAGTTGGAATCGCCATCGCAAATCTCCTGCGGGAAGAAGATTCCTTAAAATGCGCCGATTCATGTTGCGCCTGATTTAAAGTGCTTTCAAGAATAACGCGCGGCATTGGACAAGCTTGCGCTGCAGGATGAAAATTCCCTATGTCGTCGATTTCGATTGATCAGGTCATCAAGTTCTTCATCGTGTTCTTTGTCGTGGTGGAGCCACTGTCCATCGCGCCGGTGTTCGTCAGTCTCACCAGCGGCGCCAGCCCCGAGTACCAGCGGCGCATGGCCTTCAAGGCGGTGTCGATATCCGCGCTGATACTGTTGATGTTTTCTCTGATCGGCACCCCGTTCCTGGCGGCGATGGGCATCAGCATCCAGGCGTTTCGGATCTTCGGCGGCCTGCTGCTGTTCCTGATCGCGCTGGAGATGGTGTTCGCCCGCGAGTCAGGCACCCGCACCTCCAGTCCCGAGCAGGCCGAGAGCCGGCGGCGCTCGGACGTCTCGGTGTTCCCGCTGGCGTTTCCCTTGATTTCAGGTCCGGGTGCGCTGGTCACGATCCTGCTGTGGTTCGGTCCGCTGCCGCTCACAGCCCATCCGCTGCAGTTCATTGCCATGGCCGCCTGCGTGGCGCTGGTGCTGCTGATCACCCTGGTGGTGATGCTGGTCGCGGTACCCTTGATGCGCACCATGGGGGTCACGGGCACCAATGTGGCCAACCGCCTGTTCGGCGTGGTGCTGGGGGCGCTGGCGGTGCAGTTTGTACTCGACGGGATCCGCGCGAGCTTCTAGCGGCGGCGGAAGGCGAGGTCCCACACGCCGTGTCCGAGGCGTTCGCCGCGCAGCTCGAAGCGGGTGGGCTGGCGCGAACCAGGGCGCGGCACGTAGCCACCCTCAGCGGCGGTGTTTTCCAGCAGCGGGCAAGCCCCGAGAACCTCAAGCATCGCCACCGCGTACTGCTCCCAGTCGGTTGCGGCCCGCAGCAGGCCGCCGGTCTTCAGACGCCGTGCCACCAGCGCCACGAACGCCTCGTTGAGCAGACGCCGTTTGTGGTGGCGTTTCTTGTGCCAGGGGTCGGGGAACAGCACCAGCACTTCATCCAGGCAGCCTTCCGGCAACTGTTCGCCGATCACTTCGACCGCGTCGTGATCGCTGACGCGTACGTTGTTCAGTCCCAGACGCTCGATGTCCATGAGCACCCGCCCCACGCCCGGGCGGTGCACCTCGATCCCCAGGAAATCCGTCTCCGGTCGCTGCACTGCCATGTGAATGAGATTGGCGCCATTGCCGAAGCCGATCTCCACGACCCGTGGTGCGACGCGCCCGAACAGGGCCTCGAGGTCGCAGGGGCCGGCGCTGAAGTTGAGCCCGAAACGCGGCCACAGGGTGTCCAGGGCACGCTGCTGGCCGTCGGTCATGCGCCCGGCGCGAAGCACGAAGGAGCGCACGCCGCGCGGATGCGTCTGGGGATTCATCGGCGTGGGAAAATGGGCGTCTGTACGTCGAGCCGGGCGTCGGCACCGCAGTGCAGCTCGGCGCGGGTGTGAAAGAACACCGGACGCTGGTAGGGCCCGTGGCCCATGTCCATTCCGGCCAGCACCGGGATGGACAAGGTCCTGGCGAAGCGCTCCAGGACCGCAGGCCCAAGATTGCTGCCATCGGCTTCGGCGCCGCCCAGGAAGGTGCCCAGGACGATGGCCTTGAGATTGCGCAGCACGCCGGCCTGGCGCAGCTGCTCGAGGATGCGGTCGATGCGATAGCCGCGTTCGGCGATGTCTTCCAGCACCAGAATCGCCGCCGGACGCCGCTGCAGGGCGGTACCCAGGGTACTTTGCAGTACCGTGAGGTTGCCGCCGGTCACACGGCTGATGATGTGCTGGCGGCGGCGGGCGGCGGCATTGAGCGGCACCAGGTTGGCGAAGGTGGTCAGCGGCGCACCACCGAACAGCACGGCGTCCAGCTCAAGACGCTCCTCCTCACGGATTTCCGCGCTGCCAAGCCGATCCAGCAACGGGCCGTGCAGCGAGGGCCAGCCCCAGAACAGATTCAGCAGCTGGTGAAGGGTAGTGGCATCGCTGTAGCCGATGAGCAGCTTCGAGCGGCGCGGCGGCTGAAGGGCCCGCAGGCGCTCGATGATGCGGATCGCGCCATAGCCGCCGCGAACGCACCAGATGGCGCGCGAATCACGGGCGAAAAGCGCCTTGCGCAGTTGCGCGAAGCGCTGGGCATCGGTGTTGGCGCACAGCAGGTCCTCGCCGAAGAGCTGCGCGGGCACGCGTGGCACCAGGCCGCGACCCTTCAGGAACGCGATTCCTCCTGCAAGCTGCTCGGGTGTACAGCGGAACCCGGGGGCGACGACGTCGATGACATCGCCCGGGGCGAGTAGCGGCTGCTGCATGGCTTCGACTTCAACCGTGACCTGGATCAGGCATTCTACCCGGCAGTATTATCTATGGCAGAATCAACGCAATATGGCTCAGAGCCTGGTCATCGGACTGCTCCTCGTCCTGGCGGGCATCGCCGGTGTGGCATGCGTGTGGCTGTTACTGCGCGGCATGAGCCGCACCGCCGCTGCGCGCTCTGAGGCTTCCCCGGTCCGAACCCCCGCGGCCGAACCGGTTGCCAGCAGCGCGACCGCATCGCTGCCCCGGCCACCCCCCTGGGATCCGGCGGCAACCGTCGTCGATCTTCAGGAGTCGCAGGTCCTCGATCGTGAGCAGACCTTCCAGGCCATGTACGAACTGGCCTTCGGCAAGCTGGTGCGCCAGCCGCCGCCGCAGCGCGAACTGCGCCTGATCGCGGAAAACGCCGACGAGGTCTTCGAGAAGCTCGCGACCGACCCCAAGTACATCATGCGCCGGCCGATGATGCTGCCGCAGCTGCTGCGCGCGGTGCACGACAAGAAGAGCACGCAGCACCAGCTGGCGAATATCTTTGCGCGCGATCCGGCGCTGGCCGGGAACTTGCTGAAAGTGGCCAACAGTCCCGTGTACCGGGTCAGTGAGGATCCGGTCGAGAGCCTCGACCGGGCGGTCGCCATGCTCGGGACCGATGGGCTGCATTCGCTGATCGCCACCGCGCTGGTGCAGCCGGTGTTCAAACTCGCCTCCACCTCCTATCCGAAATTTCCGGAAATCGTCTGGGAGCACACCTTCCGCTCGGCCAGTGCCGCGGAGAATCACGCCACGCAGGTGGAAAACGGCGATCCATTCGCCGCCCAGCTGCTGGCGCTGACCATGGGGCTGGGCGCCATCGTCATCTATCGCATCGTCATCGACAAAAGCAAAGCGCTGCTCGAAGGACGCGCTCCCCATCCGGCGGTGATCACTTCCCTGATCGACTCGCAGTGTGCCGGAGTGGCCAAACGGGTGGCGGCGAGCTGGGAACTCTCCGAGCGGGTGCTCACGGCCCTGGAGGAGCAACGGCCGCGCCGCGCGGATCAGGAGCCGCTGCCGCCCTCGCCGCTGGGACGTTCGCTCGCCTTCGGGCGCAAACTCGCCGCGCTGGCGGTGCTGCACGAGCACGGCAAGGTCTCCGACGGCACCGTTCGCGCTTCCATGGCCCTGGACGGGGCGGCCAAGGAACAGTTCGAAAGCATCTGGGTCAAACTCATCGGGCACGAAGAACGGCCAGAACGGCCACGGGGTTGAACCCCCTCGCGGGCGCCTCCATATAGTGGAGGTTAACGTTACGTAATCCTGTAGGAAATCGTTGATTCTTCAGGTGTGCCCGGCGGGAGTAGAATGTCATCGCAGAGCGCGCCGGTGCGTTTAACAGGACATGGGGCAGAAATATCGGACCCTGAATTGGAAACGATGAGGCGGAATCATTTTCGATCCGCGACGGAGCAAACCATGAACGCCAAGGTAAGTGCCAAAGGCCGAACCAAGGCCGGTGAGATTCTCAAAGTGGTCGGACTCGCAGCCGCCCTGTTGGTCGGTTCGTCCGCCGTGTTGGCCGAGCCCCATGGTGGTGGCTCCGGCGGTGGTGCCCACTTCAGCGGGGGCGCCCATTATTCCGGTGGTGGCGGTCACTTCAGCGGCTCGCGCATGGGAGTCGGTCACGCTGCCGTGGGGGGTCGTTATACGGCCTCCGGACGGGTTGGGGTTCGCGGCGCCTATGGATATGGTGGCTATGGCCGCGGTTACGCTTACGGCTTCCGGGGCGGCTTCGGCTACCGTCCGTGGGGCGGCGGCTACTGGCATGGCGCCTTCTGGCCGGCCGCCTACTACGGCTGGTCCTATCCGCTGTTCCTGGGATTCCTGCCCGCGGTCTATGCCACCTACTGGTGGGGCGGTATCCCCTACTACTACGTGAACGACGTTTACTACACCTGGAATGCCGCGGAAAACGGCTATGTGGCGGCGGACCCGCCGCCGGTGAACGAGGGCTATTCAGATGATGTGAACGCGGCAGCTGCCGCTGGGCCGGATGCCGGCAACGCGCCCAACGGGGCGGTGGCGGACAACACCCCGCCGGATGTTGCGCCAAGCGCCCAGGGCGCGCAGAGCAATCTGGGCATCATCGCCTACCCGCGCAATGGCCAGAGCGACCAGCAGCAGTCGACCGACAAGTTCCAGTGCCATGCCTGGGCGAAGGGCCAGGCCGGATTCGATCCGACCAGTCAGTCCTCCGCGAATGCTTCGGCCAGTGCCCGGTCGGCCTACGGCCGTGCGATGTCGGCCTGCCTCGAGGCACGCGGGTACACGGTACGCTGACAAAACGCGCCCCGATCCGTCTGTATCTATAAGATCGTTCCAGGCCGGGTGATGGCATTCACCCGGTCTGGGCGTTTTGGATACAATTCCGCGCGCAGCGGATAGCAAAATAATCGGGGGAGGGGTCGTGCGTACTCAGCGATTCATCGTTGGTTGTGTAGTTTCGTCCTTGGTATGCGTCTCTGGCCTGATCGCCATCGCCCAGGCAGCCGATGCGCCGCCGCCGCAGATACCGACCTGCGACAAGAAGATCGGCACGCTGGCGGTCACGGAGCCTGAGAACAACTGGTGGGTGCAGTACCAGCTTGATTCGCCTGAAGCGCTGATCAAGGTATTCGTCTCCCAATCGAACTGCTTCACCCTGCTCGACCGCGGCAAGGGGCTGGCCGCCGCGGAGAAGGAACGCGCGCTCGCGGCCAACGGCGAAACCCGCGGTGGCTCCAATATCGGCAAGGGCCAGATGAAGGCGGCCGACTATGTGCTGGTGCCTGACCTCGTCACCAAGAACGGCAATTCAGGCGGCACCAACATCGGCGGTGCGCTGGGTGGCTTTCTGCATGGCATGGCCGGCGCCGTGGTCGGCGGCATAAGCCTGAAAAGCAAGACGGCCGATGTGGTGCTGACGCTGACCGATGTGCGTTCCACCGAGCAGGTGGCGCTGGAGCAGGGTCACTACAAGCAGACTGATCTGGGCTGGGGTGCGGGCGGTGGCGCCTTCTTCGGCGGCTTCGCCGCCGCTGGCGCCAGCAGCTACGCCAACACCGAAATCGGCAAGGTCATCACCATGGCCTATCTGGATGCCTTCACCAAGATGGTCACCCAGCTGCGTGGCATGGATCTGAATGCCAAGGCCGACAATGTCTCGCAGTCCGTGACCATGGCGAAGCCTGGGAAAATGTATGAGGCGGCGAGCGTCAAGGCCAAAGTGGTGCGCGATCTGGATCCCGGGATGACGCTGTATCCGAGCGGTGACAAGGACGGGATCTGGTGGAAGGTCAGCGATGAGCTGGGCAACGAGGGTTGGGTTCCCTCCACCTTGTTCCAGCTGGCCAAGTAGGCGGGACGCTAGAGGACCTCGTAGAACCACAGCACCACGGCGTCCGCGGCGCGGGCGCCGCTGCAGAGAAACACGCGGCGGTTCAGCCATTCGTAGCGTCCGGCGGGGGCGGACAGCCGCGGTGTGGCGCGGAAGTAGTATTCGGCCGGGTCGACCGGCGCGCCGGCCCCGAGGCGCTGCATCACCTCCTGCGGGCCATGGCGCATGCCGCGATTGTTGACCTGGATGATGACCCCGTCATCGGTGCGCAGCAGGTACTGCGCCTCGACCATCATCACCCCGTCGGCACGCAGGTATTGCCAGTCCGCACCCCCCGCCAACACAGTGCCGCGCAGCCGTAAGCCCGCGAAAGTTCCGCCGCTGATAGGCACCACGCGCCGGGCCCCCTCCGGCACCTCTCCCACCAGGATGGGCGCCGCCAGCGTCGCCCGCACTTCAAACAGCAGCTCCAGACCCGGTTTCATGGCCGTGGATTATAGGGGGTGCGCCGCTGCCGGATTCGGGAGCCGCGTCGTTGCACCGCCCTGGCTACTGTGGCAGCGTTCACCCGAACATTAAGTTGTATGTATGTCCGCCCCATGGAGGCTGTTTGACCGCCGGTGGAACCGAGGCCGTAACGACCGATGATCCCCGCGTTATTGCGCTGCAATACCGCCGAGCCCGGTTGTACCTGGTCATGGCCTTACTGCTGCTGGCCGCGACGGTGCTGTACCTGGTGGCGGTCGGGGGTCAGCAGATCTGGGCCAACACCCGCACCAGTTTGCTGGATCTGGCCGTGGACCTGGAAGGCGCCATCACCGGAGGGCTCGACCAGACCGCGCTGAATCTGCGCGGCATCGGCAATGAGCTTGGCGCCTCGGACCAGACGGCCGCCACGCTGAATTCCGCCCTGGGCCGCGTCATCCGCTTCGACGCCAACGCCGCCTTCCTGGGCATCGCCCGCTCCGATGGCACGTTCGCCGTGGTCGACCGCAGCGGCCAACCGGTGACGGATGAGATCGCGCAGGCACTGCGCCCGCTGCTGCGTGGGGAGGGCAGCGGCGTCATCATCCAGCAGCTCGTACAGCTGCCGCATGCCTCCGACTGGTATCTGCCCCTGAAACTGTATCTGCCGCGCCAGCGCGAGCAGCGCGATGTGATGCTGGCGCTGGTGCCCGTCAAGCGGCTCACCGGCGAGAGCGGCAGCCTGAGTTTCGTCAAGGACAGCTGGATCACCGTGGTGACCACTTCGGGCACGCGGCTGTTCAGCTACTCAAAGACTCTGGATGAGCTTGATGTCAATGGGCCGCCCATCCCCGAAGACATCCTGCGTCTGCAGCGTGGTCTTGGTAAGGGCAATTTCAAAACCCGGGGACCCGTGGATGGCATCCTGTACGAGGTCGGGTTTGCGCGCTCTGATTCCCTGAAGCTGTATGTCGCCTCGACCGTCTCCGAAGAGTCGCTGTACCTGACCTGGCTGCGTCAGTCGCTGCCTGCCATCGTGGTTTTTCTGCTGGGCCTGGCCGCGGTCGTGATCTTCAGGGTGCAGCTGTATGCGGCGCTGCGTCGGCAGCAGGTCTACGTGACGCAGCAGGAGTATCGCGCCAAGCACGACGCACTCACCGGATTGCTCAATCGCGAAGGGTTCATGCAACTGCTGGAGCAGGCGATTGCCGGCTGCAGCGAGGGTTCGATCGCGGTGGTGCTGCTCGACCTGAACCGCTTCAAGGACATCAACGACACGCTGGGCCACGCGGCCGGCGACCAGGTGCTCGAGGACGTTGGCAAGCGCCTGGAGGCGCTGCTGCGCGACGAAGACGTCCACGTGGCACGCCTGGGAGGCGACGAACTCGCCCTGATCGTCAAGGAAGCGGCCGATGACGGGTCGCTGGAGCTGACCTGCACCCGGGTTCAGTCCGCACTGGGGCACACCATCAGGGTGAGGTCGGTGGAGATCAATCTGGCCGCCAGCATGGGCGCTGCGCTGTATCCCCAGGATGCCACCAGCGCCAGCGAGCTGCTGCGCTGCGCGGACATTGCCATGTATGAGGCCAAGCACGAGCTGCGCCCCTACAGCCGCTACTCGCAGGCCATGGACAATTTCACGCCTGACATGCTGGCCCTGCAGTCCGAATTCGCCAATGCCCTGCACTCCGGGCAGGTGACGGTGGAGTACCAACCCAAAGTCAGGCTGGCCGATGGGGCATTGATGGGCCTGGAGGCCCTGGCGCGCTGGTTCCATCCCACGCGCGGTTCGGTGCCGCCGGCCCAGTTCATATATCTCGTCGAAGGCACCGAGCTGATCCATCCCTTCACGCTGTACATCCTGGATGTCGTCACCCGGCAGATGGCACTGTGGATCGCGGCCGGCCGCAGCATCACGGTTTCGGTCAATATCAGCGCCAACAATCTGCTGGACAACAGCTTCATCGATCGACTTTCGGAGGTGTTGCAGAGCTCAGGGGTACCGGCACACCTCATCGAACTTGAAATCACCGAAAGCGCGGTCATACGCCACCCGGAGACCATACTCAGGCGCCTGCAGCAGATCCGCGATCTTGGAGTCACCCTGTCGATAGACGATTTTGGAACCGGCTACACGTCGCTGTCCTACTTGAAGCAGTTGCCGGTGCAGCAGCTGAAGATCGACAAGACCTTCATCATGAACCTCACCAGCGACTCCGCCGATCAGCGCATCGTGCGCAGCGCCATACAGCTGGCCCATGGCTTCGGTATGACCGTCGTCGCAGAAGGCGTAGAGTCCCAGGCAGTTGCCGCGCAGCTGCTCGAGTACGGTTGCGACTACGCGCAGGGCTATCACCTTGGCCGGCCGCAGGGACCGGCAAGCATCGAAGAGAACTGGCTGACGCACTGGGAAACCCAGGAACTGTCCGACGCCACTGCCTGAAGAGCCTTACGACCCATGTCATTCCGTCAGCACGCCGGTGTTGCACAGACGCTTGTCGCCCTGTGCCTGCTGTTTGGCATGAACTTGCCATCGCGGGCGCAGGAGGTTCCTGACACCGGAGCCACCCCGCCAACGCTCAGCGTGGTCGTCACCGCGCGCAAGCGCGATGAGCCGGAAATATCGGTTCCTGCCGCGATGACGACCTTCACGGCGCAGGCGCTGGAGGATTTCGACATACGCTCCTTCGACGACTATGCGGCGATGACGCCGGACTTGTCCTTTGCCTATGGCGGTGGCCCCACCGGGTTTACGTCCGCCAGGACCGTCGCCATCCGCGGCGTGACCGGCCAGAACCTGTTTGGCACGGCCGGCGCCACCGGTCTGTACATCGACGATACCCCGGTACCGATGTCAATCGATCCGCGGGTTCTGGATATCCATGACATCGAGGTGCTCAAAGGACCGCAGGGCACGCTCTATGGCGAGAGCGCGCTGGGCGGCAATGTACGGATGGTCGTCAACCGTCCGAACTTGAATGACGATGCGCTGGATCTCGCTGCTGACGCTGGTGGCACCTCGGGGGGTGCCGGACCGGATCTTGGCGGCAGCTCGATCGCAAACCTGGTCGTGATGCCAGAGCAGCTCGGGATTCGTGTGGTGGCCTTCGGCGATCACGATACCGGATATCTGGTGCGCACCTATCCGCAGCCGGGCAGCATGGCGACCAGCGATCCCTTTGCCGATGCAGCGCGCACCGGGGTCGGTGATCAGGGCGCGGACAGGAGCTTCGGCGGCAGCATCACGGCGCTGTGGCGGGCCAATGAGCGCCTGGACCTGCAGTTGCGCGTGCTGGGGGAGCGACAGACGTACCACGGCTTCCCCGCAGCCTTTGCACCACTGCCGCAGTTCAGGCCGGTGTATACGCTGGATCGCGCCTTCGACGTGCAACCCAGCGCCATCGACGGCTGGACACTGACGGCGCTTGAACTGACCTACAGGGGCACCGGCTGGAGTCTGGTCTCCTCCAGCAGTTTCTTCGACCGCGACGCCGAGGATATCGAGGATTCCACTTATGGCACCCAACAGGTGCTGTCCTCGCTATACGGTGCGCCCGCGGTGCCGGCGCAGCCCTATCTGTGGAGCGGCAGGCACGACGATCGTCAGGTGACCAGCGAAACTCGCCTGACCTTCGACCCGGTGCACCGGCTGAGCGGCACCGTGGGTGTTTTCTATTCAAATGCCGACACCAGCTTCTATGTGCCGCCGATCTATGCGAACGGACTGGTGGCCGCGACACAGTCCGATCCGATCACCGGCCCGGCGCCAAGCGATCTGCTGTGGACACAGTCGAATCCGGGAAGACAGCAGGACGAATCCATCTTCGGTGAACTGTACTATCAGATCTTCCGGCCCCTTACGCTGACCTTGGGCGCACGCCAGTACTGGCTGCGTCAATATGCGGACTACACCGCCGACGGCTATCTGAATCTTGGCCCAACCCCAAGCGACCCCCAACACAACAGTCAAAGCGGCTTCGATCCGAAATACGTCGTGTCCTATCAACCGAACAGGACGACGGAATTCTATGTCTCGGCCGCAAAGGGCTTCAGAGCGGGCGGGGCACAGCCCTATGCTCCGTTCTGCACCTTGCCGAACCTGCCGACCGAGGCAATCTCAATGATCAAGTCGGACACGCTGTGGTCAATTGAAGCCGGAACCAAGCTGCAGCTGTCGGATCCTGATGTGCTGCTCACCATGGCCGCCTACCACATTGACTGGAATAACCTGCAGCAGCAGGTGGCGCTTCCCTGCGGGGCATACTTCCAATTGAATGGCAACGCCGCACAGATATCCGGCGCCGAGAGCGAAGTCGTCGGCCATCTCGCACCTGGACTGGATATAAGGTTCGGCGCCGGCTACGAACATACCTCCATTACCGAGCCCGGCGCACTCGAGGATGCCGGCGTGCTGCCGGATACCCGCGTCTCAGGCGTTCCGACCTGGACCGCAACCGCCGGTGCGATCTATCACCGCGCCCTGAGCGCCCAGATTGTCGGATTCATGGCCGGCGAATACAGCTATACCGGCGACAGCATTTCGCTGCTGAACGGGGGCGCGGGAGCCGTGGCCACCCGGCCGTCCTATTCACTGGTGAATTTGCGCTTTGGCCTGCAGCGCAGCGACACTGAGCTGTCGGTGAATGTCCGCAACCTGACCAACGTCAAGCCCAATCTGGGCGACATCGGTTATATAGGCTACGCGCAGCACGACGCCACGGGTCAGGTGATCCCACAAGTGGCGACCTTGCCACCGCTCACCGTGATCCTGGAACTTCGCCACTCATTCTAGGTCCCCCGAGGCTGTTGCCTCGAAGGCGCAAAGGCGAATAAACTCGCCTTCCGCCGCGGGTGTAGTTCAATGGTAGAACTGCAGCTTCCCAAGCTGCTAACGTGGGTTCGATTCCCATCACCCGCTCCAACCTTTGGCGCCTAAGCGATACCGAGAAATACTGCCATCGCGCGGTCAACTGCGATGAGCGTGTCCTCGTGTAGCCTTCCAATCGTGTCTCCGACCTTGTCCCGCGACACAGTCTGAGTCTTGTCCACCATGATCTGCGATTTCTTACGCAGGCCGTTGTCGGCAGTCGGTTCAACCGCGATGCGAAGCAGTGGCGCGGTGCGCAGCTCGCTCGTGACTGGAAGGACAGTTACCGAAGCAAGGGCGTCGAAGAGATCAGACTGAACGATCAATGCAGGCCGGGGTTTGCCATATGCGCCCGGCAGCACAATCGTGACGATGTCGCCGCGTCTCACTTCCAGCCTGCGGTATCCGCTATCTGCTCAAGCCACTTGAGAGTACTTCGTTCAGCGCGGCTCTTGGCTATTGCCAGACACTGACGCCGGCACTCCGCCGCGAACCCGACTCGCCGTGTATCAGGTACCCAGATCTGCACCGGCCGCAATCCGGCGGCCCGAAGCGCAATCCTGTGCTTCTGCACGCGCTGTGCGACATTCAATCGTGAAGCCATCGTGAATCCCGCCATTCCGTTACATGTAACGATATCGGATTCAGATGTTACATGCAACGAAAACAGCTCTAGCGCGCGACGCGACGAGCGCGCGAGCGCTCCCAGCCTCCCGAGCGCGGTCTTGACTTCGATTCGCCCAGGTATTACTTTCTGACTACCCAGGCATTTCAGGGGTGTTATCGATGACTGCCACGAGCCTCAAGATTCCAGAAGATCTGAAGCGGCGGATCGAGCGACTTGCCGAGGCGGCGAATAAGACGCCGCACGCCTTCATGATTGACGTGTTGAGCCAGGAAGCGCAGCGCGCCGAGCTTCGCGAGCGGTTTGCGGAGGATGCGGCAATCTCAGAGAAGGAAGCGATGGAGAGCGGCAAAGCTGTTCCGGTGGCGGCCGCGTTCGATTATCTCGAGGCTCGTACGGCAGGCAAGTCGGTTCGACGCCCACGAGCGCGCGCATGGCGCGCGTCCAAGTAACGACTCGAGCGCTCGGCGATCTCGAGCGGCTTTTCGATTTTCTAGCAGACCACAATCCGAAGCTCGCGCGTGAGCGGATGGTCAGCGTTAGGCGAGCCTTCGAGTTGCTTGCAGACCATCCGTTGCTGGGCCGCGAAGCGGAGGACGGGCGCCGGGAGTTGGTCCTGTCTCGCGGCAAGTTTGGCTACATAGCCAAATATCGCTGGTTGCCAGCCGAGGATACGGTGTTGATCCTTGCCGTTCGACGTCAGCTCGAAGCGGGCTATAAAGACGAATAAGCTGGCGATCCCGGGGGCAGGGCGCTTCGGATGGCGAATCCTGGCAGACGGCAGCATTGGCTGGAGTTGGCTGGCCGTCAGTGTTTTTCACACGAGAATCGCACCCAGTGCCCTTCCTTGCTTGCAACGCCATGAATCGTATCGACAAAGCGCATACCCGCGATGTATTCGATTCCATCACCCGCTCCCGCCTCGCTTCGACATCAGCCAACACGGCCTATCGCTCCCACACCTAATTTGCTGCGGCCCATTGGCTAGTCGTTTTTGCGTTTAACGGATCTGAGGGAGCCGAAGGATTGTTGGTTTGTGGAAAAGGGGACACTCTCCGATGACGAAGTACCCCGGTGTGAACCCGTTGCTGAGAACCAGGCCTAGATCGCCAGCTGCTTTTGGCACGTCAAACACCTGATCACTCAGGACGCCCTGCTGCGGCTGTAAGAAAGCCGTGAGGGGAACGTTGCGGGGGTGTAACTGGTCCCAAGCTGCCTGCCCAACTGGCGTAACCTCGTATGTGTCGTGCGCCGCCCGAAGGACCGCGCGAAGCCCGTTCTCTTTCATTGCACGCCCGCGGGCGTGATTGATCACACGTACCGTGACGACGTAGAACGTGCCGCCGCTCTGGATGCTGGGACTCAATCGGTCGGCGGTCTGAACGTTGGTGACCGCGAAACACATCTCATCGAAGCAGAGGTCTTGCCGTGGGTTGACAACGATCTGAGGCGTGGCTGCTGCCACGATGAAGACGATCGAGAGATACACGCACCAGCCAACGCCGAGTAGGGTTAGTAATCGTTTCGCCACAGAGCCGTGGGCGCGAGTTTTGAGAACGATTGCAACGAGCAGCAAAACCAGCGATGTCAGTGCGAGAAGCAGAAAGAGCGCTTCAAAGCGAAAATCGATGGTTTGCGTCATTGGGTTAGCTCGATCCGCGCCCCAATCGATGCGTGCCTTCACCCGATCGGCCCAGCGACAGGAGCATCAGGGCGCCCTCGACCGTGATCGCCACGGAAATGAGGAAAACGAAGCCCTCAAAATGCGGGGAGTGGGTGTTCTGGATCAACGTCTGCGCGCCAACTGCGATAAGCGCAACGGCGCCGGCCCAAAGCCACCGTTCCGCGCGAGCGCTTACGTGCAACAGCAGCGCGGCCACAGTCGCGAGCGGCACCGCAGCAATCGAAACGTCCATCGCGGAGCGAAAGAGATATCCGGAATGCCGCAACACCCATTCCATCACCGCTAGCCAGCAGCAACTGCCCAAGGTGAATAGAGAGGCCGCCAGCAGAGCCCTGCGCATCCGTCCTTGGCGTAAAACGCCTCGTGGAACCAGGCTTAACACTTGGCGCAGATACCAAATATCCGCTCTGACCCGACCGAGGCGCGGCCGCACGGCCTCGACGTACTCCTCGTGCAGATCGCCGATGACGGTTTGGCTATCCGCTCCGACCAAGATGCGCTCAATAAGCCATTCAATTGGTCGAGGCGGTGAGCCGAGGCGAGCGTTCACCGCTTGACCTCCACCGGCCATTGCACGCCGCTCCACATTTCACTCAGCGTTTTGTGGGATTCATTGAGGGCGCGTGCACCGGCGGCTGCTACGGAGTAGTAACGACGCGGCCGACCGCCTCGGGCGGGGGTCCCTTCATCTACTCTTGAGTGAACCAGGCCGCGGCTCTCTAGTCTATCGAGCGTCGTGTAAACAGCGCCGGCCGATACAGTGCGCTTGAGCGAATTCATCACCACGTGAAGGATCATCCGACCATAGGCGTCCCCGCGCAGGCGCATGATCGCAAGCAACACAGCCTGCTCGAAGGTACCCAAGAACTCCGCCATGCCTACATTGTGAGTATGAGTCGGGCAAAAGTCAATGACCGCTTCAAACGCTGACGAAAGACCGGAACGGATATCACTCGCTACCAACTAGCGACTCCGTCTTTGCCCGACCCAAATGGTCGCATTGGCTGGCGTTGGCTGGTATGACGGGTTTTCGCACGTAAATCACACGCAGCACGCCCCTTCGCTCGCAACTGATCGATTTCCAGATAGTGACCGCGCGCTAGCGATATATTCGATTCCCATCAGCCGCTGCAATCCCAGCCATCGCCGGCCAATGCCAGCCAACTTGGATCGTAGGCGGGTGTCACCCAGTACGTTCGCAGACGTTGGCTAGCGTTGGCTCCGGTTTCACACGCAGGGTGTTCCAAGACCTGAGTGACCCCTGCGCCCGACAAACAGCTATGCTCATCGTCGCCGGCGTCCGCTAATGCTAACCACAGCAGGAGGTTGTCGATGAACAGTAAAAGGCACTTACTCTCGGCCGTGGCCGCGCTGATACTTGCAGCCACAGGCCCCACCTTTCTTCGAGCTGCCACAATCGCACCAAAGGGATATGTGATCGCCGAAATCACCGTGACCGATCCGGAAGCTTACAAGAGCTACGTCGCCGCCGTTGGCCCACTAGTCACACACTTCGGCGGAAAATATGTCGTTCGCGGCGGCCAAATCATCCCTGTCGAAGGCGACCCACCAACTGATAGATTCGTCGTGATCGAGTTCGACAGTCTTGCGGCAGCAAGATCGTTTGAAGATTCACCCGAATACCAAGCCATCGCGCCGCTTCGCCGGAAGTCGGCGCGCAGCCGGGTATTTCTCGTTGAAGGTATTTCTCGATAGCTCACGCGACGGGAGAAATTCGCTGTTGGTCTCGGCGAGTTACCGCGCACGGCGAATGCCCGCGAACCAAGATCGCAGCCTCTAGGAAGCTAAGTGCTCTTTCTTGAACTTCCGATAGCGAACGGTAGCGTGAGACCTCAATGAGTCAGGAGTACTCGTTGGCGCGCTGCTCTATTTCGTTCCGGAGGAACCAAATGAAGCGTTCTATTGTCGCTGCGTGCTGCATCCTTTTTCTGGCAAGCATGGACGCGAGCGGGCAACGGCACCAAAACTGTACTGGCCCGCAGCTTGGGACCTGGAAGCTCCTTTCCTATACCACCGAGGATTTGGCGACCGGCCGGAAGACCAACTTGCTGGGCACGCACCCCAGTGGTTTCTTAAGCTACGGGTCCGACTGCCGGATGTACGCCATTTTAATAAAGGATGGGCGAAGAGCACCCGCGACTTTTGTTCCAACCGATGCGCAGCGAATCGATCTCTACATCGGCCTCCTCACCTATGCAGGAAGCTATAGCATCAAGGGCGATGAGGTCAGGCACTTTATTGATGCCTCGTGGAATCAGTCATGGACAGGCACGACTCAAGTTCGTCGGTTCAGAATCAATGAAAACCACTTGTACATTACGACGCTGCCGGCAAAGAACCCACTGACCGGCAAAGAGAGTTCTTCCGTATTAGTTTGGAGTAAGGTCGACTAGAGGTGCATACCTTGCCGGAGTGATACGTCCGATACCAAACTTGCATTGCCCATAGCTGCCGGTCCCCGCCGGCAGATACGGTCATTGAGGACCGCTCGCTCGCCCCTACCACAGCGGTGCTCCTCCCCAATGGCCGCATTGGCTGGCGTGTCAGTGTTCTTCACACGAGAATCGCACGCAGTACCCTTCCTCGCTTGCAACGCCATGAATCGTATGGACAAAACGCATACCGGCGATATATTCGATTGCCATCACCCGCTCCAGCATTCTGCGAACTCTAAGTGCACGCCAACGTATTTGAGAGCACCCACGCGGCCTCCGCCGCGAGACGGCTTCCGGGGATAGTTAGCGGCTGAGCGTCGGTCGCCGCCAGAAGTTTGCGGCCAAAAGCGCTCCGACGACGAAGCCCACAATAGCCGTCAGATAGTGAAGGATGGCATGCATGGGTGGATCAAGCACGGGTACGAGTTTCCAGGGAACGAAGCGCCAGAGCGATGCGCTCATCAGTAGGGCCGCGCTCGCAACGATCGGATGTACCCGCTGAATTCGAACCAGTACGGCGCCGCTCACTGCAAAGATCAGCAGGCGCACCAAGGCCTGCGCGACGAAAAGCGTGATCCAGAATTCGCTGTCGTGACTGTACGGATGCGGGTGATTGCGCAGGTAGCTCGGCAATGCCTCGACCAGGGAATTGTTGAATACGAACCAGGCCAGCATCATCGCCCACGAGGCCGCGATGGCCATGGCGAGCCTGGGCCCCTGCGAGCGCCCGAGCCGCAACAGGTTCACCGCCACAGCGACCAGCACCTGCCGCCAGTACCAGCCATTGTCCCTACCACGGCGCCACGCTTCGAGCAAATCCCCTTCAAGGGCCTCCGCATGGGGCCCCGCCGTGAGTTGCCGAAGCATCCAGGATGCCAGACGCGGAGGACGCGCAGAGCTCATACGGTCACAGGCGTGAGTTCCGTCAGGCCCGCGGAAAGCCTGGAGAACGTGGCATGGGCGAAGCGTAAGGCCTTGAGGCCTGCGCCAGTAACTTCGAAATACGTCCGCGCCTTGCCACCGCGTTCAGGGGTCGGATCGCCACGCTCGGATCGCACCAGACCTTTCGCCTCGAGGCGCTCGAGCGCCGCGTAGATACCGGCAAGGGCTACCTCGCGTTCGCTGTGCCGTTCGATCTCCCGCACGATGGACATGCCGTAGGCATTCTCGCGGGTGCGCAAGATTGCCAGAAGAACCATCAGCTCCAGTTGACTTAGATAGTCTCTGCGCCGCATATCTTCCATAATAGGGAATTTATAGAAAAAGATCAAGCGGGCATTTCCGAGGCAATGAGGATCGGTACCAAAATGAGGCCACAGCATCTGCCTGCGCACACCGACGTACAGCCAATTGGCCTTGCCGATTTCCGCGTACTAGGTGTACCATGCGTACACACAGTACACTGTAGTTATTCATGCAGATCACGATAGACGATCGATCCCCTGTGCCGGTGTTCTCGCAGCTCATCTCGCAGATCCGTGAGGCGGTTCGGAGTGGTCAGCTCAAGCCCGGCGCAACACTTCCCGCCATTCGTCAGCTCGCCGTTGAGCTGCAGATCAATCCGAACACCGTCGCCAAAGCCTATCGACTACTCG
Source organism: Steroidobacteraceae bacterium (assembly GCA_035487155.1). Taxonomy (GTDB): domain Bacteria; phylum Pseudomonadota; class Gammaproteobacteria; order Steroidobacterales; family Steroidobacteraceae; genus DAIDKA01. Next base: position 111,812 of record DATHMK010000006.1, on the reverse strand, counting down.
AGCGTGACGCGGTGATCGAGACAGGTCCGCGCGGCTCGTTCGTTCATCTGGAGGGCAAGAAACATTCCAGGGTCAATCTCGGCGCGGACGCGCTATCGGCGCTGTCGCAGATCGTCAGGTCGCTGCGCACCAAGGGACTCACGGATTCGGAGATTCGCAACGCTTTCGTCAGCGTCATGAAGGAATAGGTAAGGTATGACTTCCAATTTCCAGACCTACCTGCTCACTGGGGTATTCGCGTCCCAGATCATCGTGATCTCATTCTATGCACCACAAAGATGGCGCCGATCCTGTGCACTGCTGCTCGAGCGCTACCCGGCGGAGCAGTATCCGCGCCTCTATCCGTTACCCAAGCAGGAAATCGAACGAAAGTTGGCCATCTTCAAGGCGACGCATCTCGCCATCGGGTTCGGCGCCACAGCCGTATTCGTGGCCGCACTCCTCTTTGCCAGGAGCCCCTATTGGTTTGCAGTATGCATGGGCGAAAGCGTCGTCGTTCAATTCACGGTGCCCCTGTACATCATCGCGCTGCCATTGTGGATTAGGATCAGCAAGGGGCTCCGTGCCATGCCACCGCCGCACCGAAGATCAGCGGAGCTGCGGCAATGGCGTGTGACTGATTTTGTGTCTCCGCTGTGGATCGGGCTCGGGTTCGGTCTGCAGACGCTCGGCCTCGCCTGCTCGGCGGCGGTCTACCTGTACTGGCTGAATGCACATACGATCCTCCCCCTGGTTATAGCCACGGGCACCGGTGCCTGCTTGCTCGGCGTGATGACCTATACGCTGCTCGCACCACAAGGCGCGGCCCGTCCGGACCCGTATCTATCGGGCGCCGACACCTTCCGCGTGCGGCAACGCCGATACCGCATGCGCTTTGGTGCGGGTGCTTTCTACGGCATATTCCAAACCTTCTACCTGCTTTTGAGTGCGCAGCTCATCCGCATCGACTCTGCATACCAGTACGTTATCCCGAGTGTTCTGCTGCAGCTCGGCGCGCTCTTACTTGTGTCGAACGCGGACTATGGATTCGCCACTCGAGACTTCAGCGTCTATCGCGCTGACAGCGGCACCCAGGCGGCGCCATGAAGAACAGCGGCTGACCGTAGCCCGCAGCCTCGAGAAGAAGGGCCTACCGGCCGGGCTCATGGAGGCGGATCGATTCCATCACGGCGCCAGCTTGCAGGTGGCGTCACTCTTCGACCCCCTTGAAGGTCGCATAGATGGCCATGGCGTGACCATGCCCGAGGCCATGGCCCATCTTTAGGCAGTCAACGATTTCCATGGCTTTGACGCAAGGCTTCAGCAGGCCCTTGCTCTCGGCAAGATGCTTGAAGTCCGCGGGCGTTTTTCCGGTCTTTGCTTTGAAATTGTCGATGTATGTCTGAAATAAAATGGTGTCTTTTCATGCTGTGGCACAGTTAACCATCCATGGAATCTCGAACTTGTCGGTGCACATCCCGAAGCCCGGCGACCAGAAGGTTTTCTGGAACTGCATCTGCACTGTCGCCCCTTCGGACAAACGCTTGAAGATTTGCTCCGCCGCGGCCGTATCCATCACCTGAAGTGACACGCAAAAGCCAGTAGGCTGTACCTTTTTGCCGTGGGGGTGATCCGCACCCATCAGGTTCCCTCCGCCAGGCAGTTCCAGGGTCGCGTGCATGACCTTGTTTTCCATCTCGAGTGGCACTTTGCCCCCCACGGGAGATTCTCCGTGAGTCATCATCATCGTGATCTTTCCGCCAAGCACTTCCGCATAGAACTTGAAAGCGGCTTCGCAATTTCCATTGAAGTTCAGATAGGTAGCGACTTGCATAGATCATGTCTCCTCGTGTCCTGTCGGGGAAGGTGTTTTTGGAGATTCACTGATCTATCGACGAAACGGGAACAGTGAACGCAGCCGTTCGTCTCGCAGGTAGAGCCCGCCCCAGGCGATGACTCCAAAGTAGACGCCGAACAAGATCGAACTGAACAAGGGGTCTTCAATGCGCAGCTTGCTCGCCACCGCGCCACCACAAAAACCCGTCAGGACCACGGCACCGAGGATGGCGGTCCGAGGGATGGCGTACAGAATGGTGCAGAGTAGAGCAATGATGCCGATAGGCCTGATCACAGAAACCGGAAAGCCGATTGCCGTGGTCGATGCCACGACATGAGATTCGAGAGCGAGTTTCCCGGCCGCGTCGAATAGCATGAAGGCAATGGTCAGAATGCTAAGTCCCCAGCCAATGCGGGTCTTCGCCGTCGCTCCCGATCCTGAATCAGTAACCATTGTCATGACGGTGGCCTCCTGTTGCCTACACAAGTACTGTACGGTCTAGTACCGGTTGGACTGGTTGTAGCATATACGGTACTGTACTGTCTAGTACTTGAGACAGGAGTGTTGAATGAAAGCCAGCGAGGGTCGGTCGGCGCGCAAACACCGCCAGATCATCGAAGCTGCGACCTCGGTGTTCATGAAAAGCGGATACGACGGGACCAGCATGGAAGAGATTGCGGCCCAGGCAGAGGTGTCGAAGCAGACCGTCTATAAGCACTTCGCGGACAAGGAGCGGCTGTTCTCGGAAATGGTCCTCGCGACGACCGGGCAAATGGACCGACTCGTGGCGCTGGTGGCAGGGCCGCTGGCTGATACACGATCGTTGAAAAAGGACCTGACTGTCCTGGGGCGGCAGTTCATCGCATCGCTAATGGACCCGCCGGTTCTGCGACTAAGGCGGCTCGTCATCGCCAACGCGGATCGAATGCCGGAACTGGGTCGCGCCTGGTACCAGCAGGGGTTTGAGCGTGCGCTGGCAACGCTGGCGTCGTGCTTTGGTGGCCTCGCGAAACGGGGTCTTCTCTCGGTGGACGATCCTCTTCTTGCCGCCCACCACTTCGTGGGTTTACTCCTATGGATTCCCGTGAATCAGGCAATGTTCACGGGAGATGAACAACCTTATAGCAAGATTGCGCTGGAGCGCTATGCCGACGCAGCGGTCAGCACGTTCTTGGCGGCCTATGAAGCAAAAGTAACGAGCTCCAGTGACAAATCCGCAGTGTCCCCAAAGGGCCGCAGTTGAGCATTTCGCCTTCTGCTGATGCTTGCTGTAATGAACTACAATCGCGGCGTCGTTGGAAGATCCGCGGCGAATAATCGGAGGTATTGCTGTGTCTATGACGGCCGGACGGAGTTCTGTGGGCATGTTTGCAGACATTGAGCGGATCTTCGCGCTGCAGCAGGCGCAGCAATGGACCACGAAGAGTACGACCGCCGAACAGCGAAAGGCGAAGCTGAGGAAGCTGAAGCTGGCCGTGGAAGCTCACAGCGATGAGATCGTGGCCGCAGTGAAGCTCGACACTCGTAAGCCTGAGAATGAAATTCGCGTCACGGAACTCCTGAACGTCATCGCCAACATCGAGCGGAACATCAACAATCTCGAGGACTGGATGAAGCCAGTCGCGGTGCCTCCATCCCAGAACAAGAACGACAAGGCCAAGATCCTGTACGAAGCGCGGGGCGTATGCCTCTTATTAGGTCCTTGGAATTTTCCCCTGGGCTTGGTCCTGGGTCCTCTGGCGGCTGCCGTCGCTGCTGGAAACTGCTGCATGGTCAAGCTCACGGACCTGTGCCCGGCTACGGCCAAAGTGGCCGCCAAGATTGTCAAAGAGGCATTCGATGAAAAGGAGGTTTCCCTGTTCGAAGGCGGGGTAGATGTGGCGACCGCCTTGCTCGAGCTCCCCGTCAGCCATATCTTTTTCACCGGCAGCACCCGAGTAGGCAAGCTGGTCATGGCGGCTGCCGCGAAGCACTTGGCCACTGTAACCCTGGAGCTGGGGGGCAAATCACCGGTTATTGTCGATGAAGACGCGGATGTGAAGAAGGTCGGCGCGGATCTGGCGGCAGCAAAGCAATTCAATGGAGGGCAAGCCTGCATCTCACCGGACTACGTATTCATCAAGCAGCAGCAGCAGAGCGCTTTGGTGGAGGAGTTTCGCGACAGGGTGAAGCAGAACCTATATCGGGAAGACGGGAGCATCAAGAAGGAAGGGATTGCCCAGATCATCAACGCTCAGAACTTCTCCCGCATCAGGAAGCTTTTCGATGATGCCGTGGCCAAGGGCGCCAAGATTGCAGTGGGAGGCACTTTCGAAGAGGCCGACCGCACGATCCATCCGACGCTGCTCACAGATGTGACTCCTGACATGCTCATCATGCAGGAGGAGATTTTCGGGCCGATCGTACCCGTCCTGACTTACGGGAACATCGATGAAGTCATCACATGCATTTCCAGCTGGCCCAAGCCCTTGGCGCTCTACATTTACAGCTACAGCCAAAACAATATCGACAAGATACTCAGCAGAACCTCATCAGGCGGCGTCACGGTGAACGGATTTTTTTCCCATTACCTCGAGAACCAGTTACCTTTCGGTGGGGTCAATCAAAGTGGCATGGGCAGCTATCACGGGGTCTTCGGATTCAGGACGTTCTCGCATGAGCGCGCCCTCTACATCCAGGAGCCTCGATAGAAACATCGCAGGCGAGCACATTGCTCCTCAGTGATTAAGCTCTGGTCTGCGAGGCCGCTAGGACTCGGCATCGAATTGATATTCCTTGAAGGTCTCCCGAAGCATCACCTTCTGCACTTTACCCGTTGCGGTGCGCGGAAGCTGGGCAACGAAGACGATGTCATTTGGCAGCCACCATTTGGCAACCTTCCCGGACATGTATGCCATTAGATCGTCCTTCGTGACGTCATGGCCGGTCCTTCTGACCACCACCAGCAGCGGGCGCTCCTGCCATTTCGGATGGGGCAGGCCAATTGCCGCGGCTTCGGCAACCGAGGTGTGACCCACAGCGACATTTTCCAGGTCGATCGAGGATATCCACTCGCCGCCGGACTTGATGACATCCTTCGCCCGGTCAGTGATTTTCAAATAGCCGTCAGGATCGATGGTGGCGATGTCGCCGGTATCAAACCAGCCGTCCGCATCCAGAATCGACTCGCTTTCTGCACCAAAATACGCCGCAGCTACCCAATGGCCGCGCACCAAAAGTCGGCCGGCCGCTGTGCCGTCATGAGCTAAGGCCACGCCGTCCTCGTCGCTGATCTTCAAGCTCACTCCGTAGGGAGCTCGGCCCTGTTTGCTCTGCAATTCGATTCGCTGCGTTTCAGTGGCCAGTTGATGTTTAAGCAGCGGATTGCACACTGTCCCGATAGGCGAGGTCTCGGTCATTCCCCAGGCATGCAAGACGCGGACGCCGAAACGCCCTTCGAATGTCTCAACAACTGCACGCGGCACCGCCGCACCTCCGATCAGGACTCGCCGCAATCGCAGCTCCTTGACCGGGTCAAGGGATCGGGCTTGCACGTATTGCTGAAACTGCAGCCAAATCGTCGGGACTCCGATCGCAGCAGTCGCTCCTTCATCGCGCATAAGGCGATATAGGCTTGCACCGTCGAGGGCGGGGCCGGGCAATAATAACCGGGCTCCGACCATCGCGGCCGCATAGGGCATCCCCCACGCATTCACATGAAACATGGGTGTGGCCACGCATACCGAATCAACAGCCGACAAAGCGAAGCCGTCGGTCATGCAAGTCAGCATGGAGTGCAGCAGGGTGGACCGATGGCTGTACATCACGCCTTTTGGGTTGCCGGTCGTGCCTGAGGTATAACAAAGCGACGACGCCGCATTTTCGTCCAGGTCCGGCCACCGGTACGAGCCGCTTTGTGCCGCAATGAGTTCTTCGTAACACAGCAGTTGCGGCAGGGAACTTGACGGAACGAGCTGTTTCTCCGTCAGCACGATATATGCCTTCACCGATGTTAGTCTCGGCGCCAGTTTCTCGATCAGGGGCAGAAAGCACGCATCGAAAAACAGATACTGATCCTGAGCGTGGTTGATGATGTATTCGAGCTGCTCCGGGAACAAACGCGGGTTCGCGGTATGTAGCACCCCCCCGAAACCGGAGACACCGAAATACAGCTCCAGGTGTCGAAAGCCATTCCATGCCAGGGTTCCAATGCGATCACCCTGCGTCACGCCCATGGAGGTCAGCGCTCCGGCGACCTGCCTGGCCCGACGCTCAATGTCGGCATAGGTGCAACGATGTATCGATCCCTCAAACGTACACGAGACAATTTCAGTGTTCGGATGCGCACTGGCTGCGTGCTCGATCAGCGAAGAAATGAGCAATTGATGATTCTGCATTAGGCCCCGCATGCCGTTCATCTCCTGCTGGTGGTCTTGCTGGCCTGGCCGCCGATCTCTTCAGGGTCCCCGTAATCGGCCTGCCGATCGTCAATTTCGACAATAACCAGCGCGCGGCGAATGAAAATCAGCGGTTGCAGAACCTCTGATATGGAATCCAGACTTACGCTGCCATGATGGGCTCGCCGAGCTGGTAGACGCAGTTGCTTCAAACAGAAACTACTTCGGTATTCGTAAGGAGTTTCCAGCTCAGCGCGACTTGGTCGTATCCACCTGATAGATCGGAAGGTCCCAGTGGTTGGCAGTCAGCTCCCAACGGCGATTCTCCTCGCGCTTGCGAGTCGCCGCATCAGGGAACAGGGCGTCAGTGACCTCATCCTCATGCCGGGAGCCGTCAAAGTCCCGATACGTGATTTCGACGCGATAGTCCCAGCGCGCCGCCTCGTCGGTATGAAGCTGCGGATGATAGATCCTGTAGTCCAAAACGTAGCCGAGGGCCTTTTCTTTGTCGAGGATCGGAATCTGGTACTTGCGGAAGATATCCCACCACTCGTCGATGAAGCCGTAGCGGACGCGGTAGACCCACTCGACCTCATAACCCCTGACGCCTGGCTTGGGGGACTGGGCCACGGCGGCACCGTTGCCCAGCAAGACCAGCAGCAGCGCCAGGACCGTGCATTGCGTTTTTCTTCCTTGCAGCATCGAATCGCTCTCCCTGCCAGTCATATCGGCCGGTGCCGATTGGAGCACCACCTTGCCGCGAATTCAATCCGCCATTGTCCGCCGGATGCGTCAATCAAAGCGATGTGCCGCCAGGCGTATACTTTCCCGAGGGCGACACATGCGTCCGCTGCAAGAACAGGCAGGGCCAATGTTGACTATGCTTCGAATTTTTCTTGTGAGCGGCGCCGCTGCGCTCGGGATGGTATCGGTGGCCATTGCGGACATGTCCGGGCTGATTGGCAACACCATAGTGGAACACGACCGTCAAAACCCCGAGGTCGTGGTCAAGACCCAACTTTATGCTGACGGATCGTATCAGACGTGGGTTAGCGGTGGCGCCACGTCCAAAGGCACCTGGAAGGAGCGGGACGGCAAGCTGTGCTACACGCAGACTTCCACGCCGCTTCCCGGTTATCCGACCTACTTCTGCGCCAAGGGCATGGATGGCAGAAAGGTGGGCGACACCTGGATCGAGCGAGGCTGGGCTGACGGCAGGTGGTACCAGGGCCGGGTGGTTGCGGGCTCCAACTAAGCGGCGGCCGCCAGCTCAGGTTGGCATCTTGCCGAAGCGCTGCAGCTCCCCCCCGAGCCGCACCCAGGGCTGCGCACTGTCGCAATAGACTTCCGACTGCGGCTTTACCCAACTGCGGTCGTCGAGAGCGCCGGCGTTCAACATCACGACGCCCGGCAGCGCATCCGCTTCATCCACAATGCCGGAACCGCATTCCGGGCAGAAGCGGCGATGTATCGCTTTACCGGTGTCCCCCGACTTGGTGAATGTCTTGAGAGTGCCGGTTACCGTCAGCGTGGGCGCGGCCAACGCGACGACGGTGGCGAATGCGGAACCGGTGAAGTGTTGGCAATCAGTGCAATGGCATACACCGATAAATACGGGCTCCGCGTCCGCGCTGAAACGCACCTTCCCGCAAAGGCAGCCGCCCTGGATATGTGTCATGAGGTTTTCCTTCTATTGTTTACGGATGCCGCAGGTGCCCGACGCCCTTGGGTAGTTCCATGAGTTCCAGCACATTGCCGTCCGGATCGACCAGTGTCGCGGACTTCAGTGGCATACCCCCTATGGAGATTGAAGCCACATCGCTCTTGATCGTCGCGCCCGCGGCTTTCGCGGCCAGCACCGTGGCGGCTATATCCGACACACGGAAGACCGCGTGCGTAATGGGGTCGTTGGCTGCCCCGGGATCGCGACGCGCAACCAGAAACTCGGGCGATGAGCCGGCTTTGGCTGCCGCGACCGTGGCGCCGTAGCGCATGATGATCTCCGTCGGCGGCTTCCCGACGTGGTCGATCTCCTTGAGGCCAAATGCCGCATCGTAGAACTTCGCCAGCGCGACGACATCCTTGGCGCCAAGACGAACCGCCAGCACCGTAACGTCCGCATGAACCGATGTCAGCCAGGTCACCGCCGCGATTCCCAATATGGTCTTTGCCGTAAGTCGCATGTTGCGTTCCCCCCGGATACAGTTGGATGGCGTTCGATTTGGAGTTTCCGGGCGATCATATACCCGCGGCTGCCTTCGGCATGTCGAACAAGGTGAACCGCCACTGCAATCTTCAGTGCTGCACCGCAGGATGGCCATCTGCTGCAGAATGAGCGAGCTCGGTTCCATGTCCACCCGATTGTCCGCCAGGTGTCCGCGGACAGTCTCAGGTCCCTGCGCCACCTGTGGCAGTCAAGCACAAACAGGCAGTTGTCCCATCACCCGGGGCTGGCACGCGGATTGCTGGTCAGCGGCAGGCTCCATGGCCGGGGCCGCGCTGCGCACTTCAATAAAGGGTCAAGGAAATCGACATGCTGGGCTACTACTTGCAGCTCGCCGTCCGTAGCCTGAGTCGCAACCCCGTGTTGACGACTCTGATGATCGCGGCAGTGGGCGTGGGCATCGGTGCCTCCATGACCATGCTCACCAATCTGCGGGTGATGTCCGGGGACCCCATTCCCGACAAGTCCTCGAAGCTTTTCGTGCCGCAGATCGATGTCTGGGGACCGGATGCACGCGATGCCGGAGGCGCGACCGTTGGCAACCGGCTGCCGGATGCGCTGACTTATCGCGATGCCATGGATTTCATGCGCGCCGGCCGCGGCACGCGCCAGACGCCGATATATGGGATGGGTATGGACATCGATCCGGGCTCAGGCAGGCCCTTCCTCGCGGCGGGCCTCGCCGCCTATGCCGACTTCTTTGCGCTCTTTGAAGTGCCGTTTGCCAGCGGTGGCCCCTGGAGCGCGGCCGAAGATCAAGCCCGAGCGAACGTGGTGGTGCTGAGCGCGAAGCTTGCCGACCGCGTATTCCCCCATACCGATGCAGTGGGCAGGAGCGTGAACCTGGAAGGGCACGAGTACCGCGTGGTGGGGGTAATGAGACCCTGGAGTCCACTGCCGAAGTTCTACGACACCAACGGTTCCGGGGCCGCGTTCGGCAATACCGATGACTTCTACGTGCCCTTCACCAATGCCATCGACCGCCAGTACGATTCCTGGGGCGGCATCCGTTGCCCGTCACCGGCGCCTGCGGGCTGGCAGGGACTGCTCGTTTCGGAGTGTGTGTGGCTGCAGTTCTGGGTGGAACTGCCCAATCCGAGCGCGGTCCGGGATTACCAGGCCTTTCTGTTGAACTATGCAGCGGAACAGCGCCGATCGGGACGCTTCCGCTGGGCCCCGCGAGCCGAACTGCACGACGTGAACGAGTGGCTGGCGCAGGAGGATGTGGTGCCCGCGCAGGCGCGGGTGAACACGCTCATCAGCGTTGCCCTGCTGGGGGTATGCCTGGTCAACGCCATCGGCCTGATGCTGGCCAAGTTCGGCAGCCGTGCCGGGGAACTGGGTGTGCGGCGGGCAATGGGTGGTTCGCGCAGCGACATCTTTCTGCAATGCCTGCTGGAGACCGCGGTGATCGGCGTGGCCGGCGGCCTGCTCGGCTTGGGACTGACCGCGCTTGGCCTGGCTGCCGATCGGGCGTTGCTGGCGCCGGGGGAGAAGAACGTGGCCCTGGATGTACTCACTCGTCTCGACACCGGCATGCTGGTCATTACGCTGACGGTGGCGGTGGCTTCCACCCTGTGCGCCGGCCTGTACCCCACCTGGCGCGCGAGCCGCGTACAGCCGGCCTGGCAGCTCAAGATCCTGTAAAGGCAGAGTAGCCTCCATGGACATTCTCCCGGTCCTGAAGTCCCTCCGGCACAACAAGGTCGGCGCCCTGCTCATCGTGCTGCAGATCGCCATCACGCTTGCGGTCATGTCCAATTGCCTGTTCATCATCCAGGACAACCTCGCGCACATGCGCCGGCCGACCGGGGTGGACGAAGCCAACATCTTCATCATTGGCAATCAATGGGTGGGTAAGGCTGCGGACCTTGGGCCCCGCATCCAGGCGGATCTCGCGGCCATCCGCTCGGTGCCAGGCATCGTGGAAGCCCAGGGGACCAACAGCTATCCGCTGCATGGCGGCGGATTGTCCGCGGGTCTGTTTCTCAAGGCCGATCAGAAAGTCGCGACGGCGCCGACGGCAATATACCTCGTGGACGAGCACGGGCTCGCCACCTATGGCTTGAGGCTCACCGCCGGGCGCTGGTTCACGGCCTCCGAGATCCGCGAGCTGCGCCGGTACGACAATGAGTCGCCCGCCAGCTTGATCGTCACGGCCGCTCTCGCCCGCAAGTTGTACCCGTCCGGGAACGCGCTCGGGCAGCTGGTCTACTTGAACCCTGCAGCAGCCTCGCGCATCGTGGGCATCGTCGAGCGGACCCAGGCCCCCTGGGCGGCCTGGACCGAGGCTCGCGCCGAATATTCCGCCTTTCTTCCCTATCACTACATCAACAATCCGATGACGTATGTGGTGCGCGCCCGACCGGGACAGCTCGGCGGCACCATGTCCGCCGTGGAGGAGCGGCTGTTCAAATTGAGCCGACAGCGGGTGGTTGTGAGTGGGACCTTTGCCCAGGCCCGTGACCTTGCCTACTTTGAGCCCAGATCCACGGGCGTACTGCTGGCAGTCCTGTGCGCGGTCCTGATGGCCGTCACCATCTTCGGCATCGTAGGACTTACCCTGCACTGGGTCGGCCAGCGCCGCCGCTACATCGGCATGCGCAGGGCCCTGGGCGCACGGCGGATCGATATTCTCCGTTACTTCCATACCGAGAATCTGCTGATTGCCGGCAGCGGTGGTCTCCTCGGCGTTTTGTTGGGCCTGAGTGCGGACCTGTGGCTGTCCTCGCATCTGCAGATGGGTCGGATGAGCGTCCCTTACATCTGCCTTGGAGCCGTCATCGTGATCGCGATCAGTCAGGCGTCCGTTTTCGTTCCGGCCATGCGGGCCGCGTCCATTTCCCCTACGGACGCCATTCGGGCGCTGTAGGGGCCTCGAACCGGTTCATGCCGCGCGTATCGCGGCGACCGGCGGCAACCTCGCCGCCGATCGTGCCGGTCCGTACGCCGCAATCTGGCCCAATAGCCAGAGAAGCACTGCGCCGATGGCCAACGCGGTTACCGGAAGGCGGCCCACGGCATAGAACTTCATAAGCCCCAGATTCGTCACAATGGCGAGTATTGAGCCAAGGGCGATGCCACCGGTGACAATCAGGAAATTCTCCACGTGGAAATAGCTGAGAATGTCGCCAGCGGTTGCGCCAAGTGCGCGGCGGATGCCTATCTGTCGGCGCCGCTGACTGACCCAGAAGCTGCTAAGACCCACGATGCCGCCTGCGGTGGCCAATAACAGCAATCCGGAGACCATGCTCAGCATGAGCGCCACGCTTCGATCAGTCGCATAGCCCTTGTGGCGCGCCTGAGTCAAGGTCAGCACACCATCCGCCGGATCAATGAGACGTGCACTGCCTTCCGTTGACAGCGCTTTGAGTGCCGCGCTGATTATCGGCGCTGCGTCGCTCGAGGTTGTGCGGACCAGGTATATGACCCCATCAGGATCAGATGAGCGCGCGGGAAACAGGATATTGTCCTCATCAAAGGGTCGCGTGGTGGCTCCGCTTCCTGCGTAGGGTCCCTGCAGGCTTTTCAGGATGCCGACGATGAGAGCAGGGCCGCCAGGCAGATAAACCGTCTTACCCAGCGCTGAGCCATCGGCAAACAACTTGCGGGCCAGGCTGTTGGTGATGATGATTACCGGAGCGCTGACCTTGGCATAGCGACCGATGGTGGTGATTTCGTCGGCCCGGAAGTTGCGCCCCGCGATCAATGACACGCCCAGCGTGTCGATGGCATGTTCATCGGCAAAATAGATGACGGCGAGTCTAGGGCGAGCGATAGGATCTGCCTTGAGTTTCAGACCCGTCAGCAACCCATAGCCGGCTTCCAACGGAAAAGCCTCGCTGGAAAAGGCATCGCGCACGTTGGGCACCTTGCGCAGCGCGGCGAGATCGGCGCGGATCTGCGCATCAATCTGCGCCGGATCCTGACCGTTCTTCCAGTTGTTCCGGATGACGAACAAATGCGATTCATCGGTGCCGGTTGGCCGGGACAAATGCACCACGCGCGTGACGACGACGAACAGCGCATTGCCGGCGACTGCAAGCGTCAGAGCAACCTGCAGGACGATCAGGACCGTTGCGATCCGGTGCTGGCCAAGTGCGGCGAATATCGGGGCTATCTGCAATATGATCTTGGGCGGCCTCATTGCTCGGATCTCACCCGTCAATCTTGATCTGCAAGGCGGGCTGTACTCGTGCCGCCCGCCAGGTCGGATAAAGCGACGAGGCCAACGTAGTGACAATGGCCAGCACCACTGTCCCCGTCACGAGTGATGCGTCCACGTGCACCAGGCGTGCAATGCCGGGTTCGAAAAGCCATCCGACGCTCCATAGACCCAGCAACGTCAGCGCGATTGCGAGCAGGCCGCCGGCCAGCCCAATGGTAGCCGCCTCGGTCATGAACTGCCGGTAAACGGCCCGTCGGGAAGCGCCCAGGGCACGGCGAACGCCAATCTCGGCCGCACGTCGCATGAAGCGTGCCAGCATCAATCCGATGACGTTGACCAGCGCGATCAGCAGAAAGCTGCCGGAAACCGCCATGGAGAGGGTCGATGACTGGGGTACGACACGTTCAAAGGCCAGCCAGTCCAACAGCTTGCGCAGGCGAATGTTGGCATTCCACGCGAAGCGACCGGCGCGTTGTTGTTCGTTGGCGTAGTTGCGCAGAAAGTCCGCGTACCGCCGTGCGTCCGCGGTGGTCGGAAGCTCGACCCAGACGCTGATCCACACGCACTCGCTGTGCAGGAAGCTGTTCCAGCTGGCGACATCCGGATTGATCCCGTTCGCGCTGCAATACCAGGTCGCGCTCACCTTCTTAAGATCGACCGCGACGGTAAACGGCACATAGATCTGTCCGGCATCATCGAATGCGGAGTGCGGACCGCTGCCCGCCACATCGAAGAAGCGCGGCTTGGGGTTCCATGCGTCCAGCACGCCCGTGATTCGCAACGCAAGCCCATCCACATGAATCGTTCTTCCGACGCTGTTTCGTCCCCCGAACAGCCTCTGATTCAGCGCCGGGCTGATGACGGCTACCGTGGCGTGCTGCCGGTCGTCTGCGGCCGACCACGCGGCGCCAAAGTGAAACGGAACATCGAACATTGCGAAGAAGTCCGCAGTGACGGCATCACCGGCCAACGACATCGGCGGTACCAGGGGATTATTCGATTCCACACCCCATCTGGCGGGATAGACCAGGGTCTGGTGTGGCGCTGCCTGGGCCTGCCAAAGCGCCGTGGCATCCAGATAGCTCAACAAGTCGGGCGGTTCGCCGTTGGTATTCTTGGCGGGGCCGAAATTGTCCAGCTGGGGAACGTACAGCGTGGCCGATCTGGCGGGGATGGGATCTTCAGTGGCAACCCTGAATACGGCGTAACAGACCATGCAGGCCGCGACGCCGAATGACATGAGGACGATCACCAGCGTTGTCAAAGCCTTGCTTCGCGAGCTGTTGCGGATCGCTAATGCGACGTAGTAACCCCACATACCCACACCGGTGTGCCGCCAAGGAACTTAGGCGTCGATTGAGTCCAGCAAGGACTGTACCATTGCAGCGGTGCGGCATAAGCCATTGAACGGCAATGGACGCTGGAGTCGCTCCAGCCTGTGACGTGCATCAGTGTCCGCAGCTGCGGACGGACAGCGGACAGTGGCGGACAGCGGACAATGGCCGCGTGTCCGATTCTCCAATGCATTGGCGGCGCACCGTCACGAAACTGGCTCGGCGGCGATCAGCTCGCGGGTGAAGTCCACGTTCTTCGTTTCCGGTCCGGCGAGCGCACCGAAGCTGAGCATCAATCCCCCCAGAACCAGCAACACGATCGGCGTGAACTCATAGGGCATGAGCGTGGCCAGGCCGAGCATGTACAGGGAATACAGTCCCGGCAGGATGGTCGCCGCGCTGTAGCTGATGCCGTAACCGCAGGAGCGGATTTCAGTTCGAAAGCTCTCCGCCAGGTAGGGAGTGATGACCGCCCACACCGGGATCGTCAGCACCAGGATGAGTGCGACCAATCCAATGAGCACAGGCGAGTCGTGATAGGCGCCGGCGACGAGGAAGTAATACAGGGCGGCCGGGAACAGATTCAACACCCCGAGGACAGCGATCACGGGTCGGCGCCCAAACTTCTGGCCCAGAATGCCCGCCAACGGCAGCAGCGGCATCGAAATTGCCGCGCCAATCAGGATGCCCGTGTTGACATCGGTGGACTTCACGCCAAGCACCGTGTTGATGACGCCCGGCAGTGCCGCAACCGTTGCATCCAGGGTAAGCCACGCCCCACTCACCACTACGATGAGCTGTCCAAGTCGTCGCAAGTCGTCGCCCGCAAAGATCTCCTTCAGGGGCGCCTTGCTCTTCTTTGAGGACCGCCAGACATCAGATTCCGGAACCAGAAAATAGTAGTAAAGGCAAAGAGCCCCGGCGAGCAGTGCTCCCACCACGAAGGGGATGCGCCAGCCCCAGACCGCATACGCGGAACCGGCATCACCACCCGGCGCCACCTTCAGTAACAAGGCGGTCAGCAAGGACACACTGACCAGGGCGGCCGGATAGCCCACGTGAATCAATGCGGCATTGAGACCGCGCTTTTCCTTCGGGGAATATTCCATGGCCAAAGGATTGGCCGCCGTATATTCCCCGCCGATGAATATCCCATTGGCCAGGCGCAAGGTCAGTAGGGCCGCAATGGATGCGCCGCCCCACGCCCTGTACCCGGGAAGTGCCGCGACCAGAAATGTCGCAACCGCGAAGCCACCGATCGATATCAGTGTCATGCGGCGTCTGCCCAGCCGGTCGCCAAAGTGGCCGAAGATGACCGAGCCTATTGGCCGTCCCATCAGTGAAATGGCAAACACCACTGAAAAAATCGTTGCGGTGGTGGCGGCACTGAGGCCCGCCGGTATGAAGTAGACGAGCGCGGGAGCCAAAACGGCGACGGGCAGATAGACCTCGAACATGTCCACAAAGAACCCAATGTAGGCCGCGCGCACCGCTCGGCGGGCGATGATCTCCCGACTGACAGAGGGCTTTGGGAGATCGGGGGTCAGGCATTCGGTCCCCATGTTCCATACCCCTTGTTCTCGTTATTCCGGAGCGGGTGCGGCCCCACTGGGCGCACGCCGCCATGATAGGACGGAAATCGCCTGGTGAATGGAATATCGAAGCGCCGATGCACATGGCGCACTGCGGTATGCGCACCAACGGTGGATCAGCAGATCAACGGTTCATGAGTACACTATGGTGCAGCGGCTTCGAAGGACGGACTTGCGTGCCCGGGGAGTGAGAACGCATGAAGATGACAAAGAGGGTTATCGCTTTGTTTGCGATAAGCGTGGTGTCTACATCGGCCACCTGCGCTGAGGTGCCGCAGACCATCCTATTGCCGGAAGCCGACGAGATTCAAATGGCGCTGGAGGCAGGTCCGCAGCACGTGCGCGCCGACGCGACCGTATACGTCTTTGGAAAGGCCGGATATCGGCGGGTTCGAACGGGTACCAATGGCTTCACCTGCCTTGTCAATCGGGATGGCAATCAGAACGGTGACAATGATTTGAAGCCGACATGCTGGGACGCCGAAGGCAGTCGCACCATCGTTCCCGTGGTGCTGCGCGTCGGTGAGCTGCTTGCCCGCTCGGTCTCTGCGCAGGATATCAAGCGTGACATTGATGCCGGCTTCGATACGGGCAGGTATTCGAGCCCGCGCAAGGCGGGCATTGCCTACATGCTGCGCGCGGAAGTTCTGTTCGATCCGAAGAGCCGGCAGATCACGAAAACGAGTTTCGTGCCGCACTATATGGTTTATGCCCCCGGATTGAACAACACCGATATCGGAATGCCCCCTGCGGGTCGGAACGGCCGGTTCAGCCTGCCCTCCGTTTATAGTGGCTACTCCGGCGGCGCTCGGACGGCGTACATCATCGTGGTTGCCGCGCCAAGCCTGGCCCACTCCCATTGAGCCGAACTCCCCTGAAAACGGCGCAACCGCATGGGCCCTTTGGGCAAGCATGCGGCCGCGCCGGGGGGTTACTGCGTCACCGTCCAGTACGGGCAGTATGGCTGCCCCTTGCCCGCCACCACGCGGCAGGCCTTGATGGTGCCGACGATGGGCGGCCCCGCCGGACCCGCGGACGTATCAAAGGCGGGTCCATTCGGGTTGGCCAGGTACTGCGTGAGCGTGAATGTCCCGCTGAAGCTGTTGCCGTCCCGGGCCAGCACCAGTTTTTCCAGAATGTTGGCCGGTCCTGCGAACACGAACGCACTGTCCGGGTTGTCGGGCTTGCCGTTGAGCGCGGCGAATCCCGTCGGCGGACCGTCCGTCACCCAGGACAGTCCCCAGTGGTTGACCTCGTAGGTGTTGGGTCCGGTTTGCGTCCAGGTGCCGGTGCAGAAGCTGCCGGTCACGGGCGCCCGCGCACCGGAATTTCCAAGTTCCGTGCCGTCATCGTGAAGCGTCACGAAACCCGAGTCGAAGAGGATGTTGGCGCCGCCGGGGCCGATCGGCGCCCACCATTCGAACTCATACAAGCCAGTGATGGGCGCGGTGTTGAACGGTCCGCCCTCCCTGAAATCGGTCTTCAGCAGTCCGCCCGCCTCCCCGTGCTGGTAGATCGCCGGCGTAAAGCCCTGTCCCGGAGCCGCATTGCAGCCGGCCTGGGCCTGCTGTGCGGTGAGCGCACTACCTGCCAGGGCGATGGCCGCGGCCAGCGGTTTGATCCAGTGTTGCATAATCATTCCCCTATAAGTTGATGTCAGGTTCCTGCCCGTGCCGCGCCGGTGTCCCGTGCAACTCAGGGCCAGCCTGCAGCATCGTCGCCGTCAAACCCCGATGCCGCGACTTTCCGACGAGCGTCGAGTCCGGCTGCCCGAAGGCGCCGTTTGCAGGAGCGAAGGCGCAGAATCCGTCCGCGGGAGGCTCTGAAGCGCTGTATTCATGAGCACTCGGACGCGGGTGCAGCATGACTCGGTGCTGCGGTGTACCTAGTATCAGGTCATCGCATTGCAGCGCCAGGCTGCGGCCATGAACCGGAATGCCCATGCCTGGCACCATAGGTCAAACATGAACACCATTGCCTCCACGCTGGCGCGGCCCAGGCCCTTGCCCTGGGACCGCATCCGCGGTCTGTTCAACGGCTTCGGCTACATCGTGATTCTGACGGCGGTGCTCAACTCCTGGGGCGGACTGCGGGTGGCACTGCTCAAACTGCTGTCCGCGGACTGGAGCGGATTCATCCACGTGTTCCTGTCCATCCAATGGAAGGACTTTTGGGAAACCGTGCCCGGCCTGGTGCTGATCCCGCCCATGGTGAATCTGGCCCCGCGCGCCGGCCCGTGGCGCACGGTGTGGATCCTCGGCTGCAGCGTGCCGCTGTGGTGGTGGTGCCTGGGCGTTGCGGGAGGGGTGCGCTTCGGCTGGGACTGGCACTCGCTGGGCTTCATGCTCGACGGCTTTGCCAGCGCCGGAATGGTGGTGGGCGTGTGCTTCTACCACAGTGATTCGCGGGCGGCGGCGGATTCCCTGGCACGCACCCAGATCCAGCGCGCCACCCTCCAGGCCGAGCTGCAGCGGGCGCAGCTGCGGCTGCTGCGGACGCAGATCGAGCCACACTTCCTGTTCAACACCCTGTCGGTGGTGCGGGCGCTGGCGCGCAACGACCGTGCCGCGACCTTGGAGATGCTCGACAACCTGCTGCGCTACTTCGAAGCCGCGTCGCCACGGCTGCACGAGGGCGAGGCACCGCTGGCGCAGGAGCTGCTGCTGGTGGAGGCATACCTGGCCATCTACCGCGCGCGCATGGGACCGCGGCTGGCATACGAGGTCGACGCGCCCGATGAGCTCAAGCAGGAGCGCATCCCCGCCATGATGCTGCTGACCCTGGTGGAGAACGCCGTGAAGCACGGCGTGGGACCGGCGGTGGAGGGCGGTCGCATTCACGTCAGCGCAGTGCGCGAACGCAATGCACTGGTGCTGAAAGTGGCGGACTCCGGCCGCGGCATGGTGTTACGGCACGGCCACGGCACCGGCTTGGCGAACATCCGTCAGCGCCTGCTGATGATGTACGGAACGAAGGCGGTGCTGTCGCTGCGACCCGCCGAACCGCGCGGCGTGGTGGCCAGTGTGTCGCTGCCGCTGTGGTGAATGCCATGACGCCAAGCAGTGACCCGCGGCCGCCGCCGCCGCGGCGCGCGCTGGGCTTCGCCGCCGCGGTGGGCCGCGCCGTCACCTGGCGGGCGGTGGTGCTGACACAGTCGCTTGGGCTGCTGTTCGCGATCATCCCGTGGCTGGAAACCTTGGGCCAGCGGCCCAAGGACTACCTGCTGTTCCAATTGGTGCAGGAGGCCGTGGGCGGGCTGTGCGTGATGCTGGCCGCGCTGGCGGGGGACGAGGCGGTACGCCGCGGCTGGCGGGTGTGGCGCGCGTTCGTATTGGTGACGCTATGCGCTTCGCTGGCGACCGCACTGGTGCAGCTCGGCCTGAATGCCGCGCTGCAGATGACTGATCCGATGGCGGGCGCGCAGCGTTTCGTGCTGACCTTCTTCGGCGTCGGCACCTGGTGGGGCACGGCGCTGATGGTGTACCTGAACCGCCAGAGTGCGCAGCGCATCCTGGCCGGTGTGCGCGCGGGCGAGCTGGCGCGCTTGCGGGCCGAGCAGCAGCTGATCGCCTCGCGCCTGGCTGCCACCGAAACGCAAGTGGATCCGCCGGCCCTGCGGCAGCGCCTCGAGCAGCTGCGTACCCTGTACGCGGTCGGCAGCTCCGTCGCCGATATGGAACTCGAGCAGCTCATCACGGAGCTGCGGCAGCGGGCAGCGCGCGGCGTTGCGGCGGCCGAGGGGCAGCCATGACGGCACCCACTGCCATCCTCGCCGAGGACGAACCACTGATCCGGCGCGAGATCCGCGAGACACTGGGCGAGCTGTGGCCGGAACTTATGGTGGTGGCGGAAGCCGGTGACGGTGAGGAAGCCTTGGCGGCCGTCGAGCGCTGCCATCCGGATGTCGTATTCCTCGACATCCAGATGCCCGGACTGGATGGTCTGACCGTTGCACAGCGGTTGAACGGCCGTGCCCACGTCGCCTTCATCACCGCCTTCGACAAGTATGCCGTCGCCGCGTTCGAGCAGGGCGCCCTGGACTATGTGCTAAAGCCCATCTCGCTCGAGCGCATGCGCCTGACGGTGCAACGCCTGCGTGGCCGCCTGTCGGAGCGGCCGGCCGCGCTCAACCACATCGCCGACCTTCTGCGCGACATGGTGCTGCCCGGCTCGAAGTACCTGAAGTGGCTGACGGTGCCGTATGGTGCGGAGCTGCGCGTAGTGGGGGTGGAGGAGATCTCCTACCTGCGCGCCGACACCAAGTACACCACCGTGGTCACCCCGGCGGGCTCGTTCCTGATGAGCTCTTCGCTGCGGCAGATGCGCGAAAAGCTCGATCCGCAGGTGTTCTGGCAGATCCACCGCAGCGTGGTGGTCAACGTCGGCGCCATCGATACCATCTACCGCACCTTCCGCGGCAGACTGGAGCTGAAGCTGAAGGGGCGCGACGAGCTACTGCCCGTCAGTGCCGCTCAAGCGCACCTCTTCCGAGAGCTCCGCTGAACACAGCACTTTCGCCGACCCGACTCGTCAGGGGATGGACAGGCTGGACAAAGAAGCTATCTTGGGCATGATTCAAAGATTGATGGCAATTCCGGAGAGCCCATGACACAGCCGCGAATTTTGGATCTTGGTCGCCGTGATCTGCTCAAGGTGGCCGCTCTGGCGGCGGCCCTCGGTACCACCCCGCTCACAGTGCGGGTTCTCATGGCGGCCGACGGTTCCAAGCCGCGGATCGGCATCATTGGCTCCGGTCGTGTGGGAAGCGCGCTGGGGGGCGTTTGGGCCAAAGCTGGGCACGAAGTGATGTTTTCCTCCCGAAATCTCGACAATGACAGGGCGCTCGCAGCCAAGGTCGGAAGCAATGCGCGAGCCGGAACCCCGCAGGAGGCGGCTGCGTTCGGACAGGTACTCCTGTTCGCGATTCCGTACAGCGCCTTTCCCGAGCTCATCAAGAGTTTTGGTCATTCGATTGACGGCAAGGTCGTGATCAATGCGAGCAATCCCTTCGCGCAACGCGACGGTGCGATCGCCGATGAGGCGCGGGCGAAGGGGGCCGGTGTGTTTGACGCGCAGATACTGGCGGGTGCACGTGTGGTGCGTGCATTCAACGCCGTAGGTGCAGCACGCATGGCCAGCGCGCACGAAGATCCGGCGAAAATTGGCATGCCGATCGCCGGCGATGACAAGCAGGCCATTGAGGTCGCCGTGCGGCTCGTGCGGGAGATCGGCTTCGAACCGGTCGTGGTCGGTGGCCTCGACATCGGTAAGTACTTGATGCCCGGAACGCCGCTGGCCGGTGAGCACACGCCAGAGGAAGTACGCAGCATAGCGGCCACACTTAAGCCCTGAGGTCGAACCGGACCCGGTGGGTCATGTTGACTTCAAAGAAGAAAACACCTTTGCCGCCTTTGCGGGCTATTGTCTAGCGCTGCGCCGAAGGGTCCGGCGCAAGCCGGGGCTCCTGGCCCGGATCCGCGGGATCACAGGCCCTGAAGGCCGGCTCCTGCCGCTGACACAGGAGCTGCAAGTGGTGCCATTGCTGGGCGTGACGGCACGCTTGAAAAATCTCCGGCACCCTCCCGGCATTCCGACGGTGATTGCAGCAATGCCCATCAGCGCCCCTGTGTTGCCGACGTGAACTTATCGGCGAGGGTCACGCGTTCGCTCGCAAAATGGGTCCTGACGATAGGCCCAGTGTTCGAAAATTCGAGCAGCGACTCTGCATCGGGTGTGAACCTCGGCCATTGCGCCGCAACCTGCGTTGGCTGCCCCGTCTTCGCAAACCGCACCCAGCGAGATTGCACCTCATCGATGATGCGATCGGTGTCCGCACCCACCCGCGGCTCGACCAGCCCCATGGTTCCGAATACCGCATACGTTTCATCAAAATGCGAAGGTCCGGGCACCTGGCCGCGTTGCGAAGGACGAATGTATGAGAAGCTGTAAAGGTAGGTCGGCAGTCCGTGCTGTGCCGCTACTTGTGCCACCAGCCTCGTCGGCGCCGTAAACATCATATCGGTCACCAGTTCGTCCTCGATGTAGTCGGTGCGATGCGTACCGTAACCGTCAATGGTTGCCGTCACTTCAGACCAGCGCGCACCGAGTCGCTGCGACATGCCCCTCGGCAGTTGCGATAGGGGACCGAATCCGACCTCGTGAGTGTTCGTCCCCAGCAGAAGCGGTACGTGTGCGATGTGACCCGCCGCAAATGCGGCGGTCAAGTCCTCAGGAATGATCTTACCGTCGATCATGGGCCACGCCGATGGCGCCGTTGCGTTTCCAAGCACCTGTTCTGCGGAAACCCTGCGTAGTGCGGCGGGATTGGCCTGTGCGAGGCCCCAGGATTTTGCAGCTGCCATCCCTGCCGTCTCGGCCTGTGGGAGGGTCGTCGCCGCGTCGCGCGGAGGCCCGGAGATTATGCCGGATTCGATAATGGCCCTCTGAAATAGGCCGCGCGCAAGCGGAGATTCCATCAGATAGCTCACCGATATGCCGCCGGCGGACTCACCCACCAGGGTAATGTTTCCAGGATCGCCGCCGAATGCCGCTACATTCTGCCGCACCCAATTCAGTGCCGCGATCTGATCGAGAATGCCGTAGTTACCAATCGGTGCCGCAGGGCTCTCCCGCGTCAAAGCGGGATGAGCGAAGAATCCAAATCTGCCCAGCCGGTAGTTCAGGGTGACGAGTACGGCCCCGCGTCTTGCCAGATTCGCACCGTCGAATTCAGGTTGACCGCCCGAGCCATGCTCGAACGAGCCGCCATGTATGTAAACCAGTACCGGCAGCTTTGCTGCGGCGGGACGCTGCGCAACCCATAAATTGAGGTACAGGCAGTCCTCGCTCAGAACGTCGCTCACAGCTGGTCCGCCGGGCATTCGTGCTTCGGGGCCTTGCAGGCGCTGCTGCATGCAGAGATTCCCTACGTGCGCGGCAGTGCGCACACCGTTCCAGGGCGGAACTTTCCGTGGCGCGCGCCAGCGAAGATCACCGACCGGAGGTGCGGCAAACGGCACACCGAGGTAGATCGTGACGCCCGCCTGTTCGACTCCCTGCAGCAATCCGCTGGCCGTCGATACCGGCGCGGGCGCGTCGTGGGTGTCCGCAGCGCTGATAGGTGCAGCATCAGCCAGCAGGCCGAGCGCGAGCGCCAGCAGGATTGTGCCGACGGTTTCTGTGGGTCCGAGTGTTCGCATTGTTCGTTCCCAGACCGGTCTACGGCGGCGCCAGTGTCACTTTGCCATTCACGATCGGGTTGCGATCATTCTCGGTACAGTCGGTTGGCAACATGCGGTCAATACCCGACACCTGCTTGTAGCGGATCGTGACCTTCCAGGGGTGCACGAAACGCTTCGGATCATCGATGGTCATCTCATCCTGCATGCTGTTCGCATCGATTCGCGTCACACGCTCCGTGAAGTGCGCCTGCTCGCTCAATATCGCAATCCCGGGCATGAAGAATGGCGCGATCGGTCCAGCCTTGCGGGCTATGGTGTCGATGACCAGTGTCGCCCCTTCCCAATGGCCGATCGAGTCGCCTAGGTCGGTTGGCCACAAATCTTCCGGCCCGGGATGCGGACGACCGTCGGTCCGGATGTGGCGCGCGGTGCCATCAGGAAACAGGAACAGAGTCTCCTCCGGTGTCACAAATGCCTGAAATTCCATATCAGGAACGGGTGATTCCATCACCGTTGGAAAGCCGGCTTTGCCGCAGACCTTGAGCGGTGGGGGCGCTCCTGCCACTCCAACATGCGTCGCGACCCCCTGGGATTTCCTCTGCCATTCCGGATTGTACGGCGGTCTGCCGAGCAGCTGCATGCGGTTGAGAAATCCGAGCTCCGCGGGCGCGGCCCCCGCGGTGGATGGCAGGGCCGCATCTGCTGAGGGGGCCGCCACCGCTTTATCGAACTCCCCATTGAGCACCGCCACGGAGATCTCGGTCTCCCAAAGTCCCGTCCAGTCCGGCAATGCGGCAAATTCGTGGATACGTGCGCTGGCGCCCGACTGTGCGTACGCTATTGAGGCGCCCAGTGTCACCGACAGCACAGTGGTGACCGCGACCGTTGTTTTGGCGCTCATGGCTTTGAACTCGTGGTTGTTAGCACTCTGCCTGTGGCGTCCGTGGCGGACACCAGTGAGCCGCCGTTTGTCCCATCCCGCAGTGGGTTGATCACGATGGTCACCTGGTCCCCCGGCCGGAACGACCCAGGCCGCCACCCGACCCGATACATGACCGAAGGGGAATGCATTTCGATGCTCCACTCGCGGGTCGAATTCTGCGAGGTAACGAGCATCTGGATGAAGCAGTGAGGATTGGTCCACTGCAGCTCCCGGACCGTCCCGTGCAGCGTGACTGACCTGGATTGATCGAAGATCCCGAAAGAATGGTGCGCCATACAGGGCACCACAAAGAGCAGCGCAAGGCCAGTTGCAGCAAGTCCTCGCCAGGTCATGTCCTTCTCCCGATCGCCAAGGTCAATGTGGGCACTGATGGTGTCGCGAGGCGGCCAGGAATGTGTGAAGGAGCGCTGAAATTGGGTGAAGGCCGACGGAATTAGCGTGAAGGTTGCGCTCGGCGGTCGTTTTGACAGGGCTCCTGTGGCAACGCAGAATGAAAATCAGGACGTACCGTGAGTCACAGGTGCGAATTCCCACGTATGAATGTCGAATCCGCACCCGTGGACCTGGCGACCGCGAGCGCCTATCAAGTCGATGACCTGGTCATCGACGTGCGGATGCGTCGGGTGACTCGTGGGGAAGTAGACCTCGACATTGCGGATCGTTCGTTTGATCTGTTGCTGGCGTTGGTGCACGCCGCGCCGAACCTCATGTCAACCCAGGAACTGATGGACTGCGTCTGGGCCGGAGTCATCGTCGGTCCGGAAACCATCACTCAACGAATCAAGCTCCTGCGGCAGAGTCTCGGTGATAATGCGGACACCCCGCGCTACATTGGTGCAATGCGGGGACGGGGCTACCGCGTGCTTGCCTCGGTCACGGCGCTTGCGGCGCCGCCGCAACTCCAGGCGGCATTGCCGCCCAGCGCCGCCCCGCAAAGAGCTTTGCGTTGGATTGCGGCGCTGCTGGTGCTGGTGGTGATCGGCATCGGGGCGATCTGGTGGCGTATCGGGCGCCACAATGAGGACCAGGTCAGCGGCAGCCGCGCACCCGGCTCGCAATCTTCAACTGTCACGCGTTCCTCAGTGGGCGTGATGCCCTTTGCCAATCTGACCGGAGATCCTGCGAAGGACTATCTGGGCGATGGGATGGCGGAGGAACTCATCAACGCGCTGGCCCAGGTGCCGGGTCTGAAGGTGCCGGCACGAACCTCTGCTTTTGCCTACAAAGGACGCGAGGTTGATATCCGGCGAATTGCCCAGGATCTGGGCGTAGCGACCATCCTTGAGGGCAGCGTGCGCAGCATGGGTGAGCGCCTGCGCGTCAGTGCCCGGTTGGTGGACGCCGCAAGCGGCTACCAGATCTGGTCGCAGAACTACGATCGGCAGTCCGCGGACATCTTCAAGGTTCAGGACGATATCGCGGGGCAGATCGTTCAGGCACTTCGCGGCTATGTAAAGGTCGATCTCACGGCACCTCCCGCTCGGATGCCACCCAGTACGGACGTGCAGGCATACGAACTGTACCTGCAGGCCCGCTCGGTCAGTCGTGGAACGGTTCTCTCGGAGCAGCAGGCTTCGGCTTTGCTGGATCAGGCACTTGCGCGGGATCCGGACTTCGCTGAGGCGCTGGGGGACCGGGCGATCCTGGTGGCTGCCGGCGTAGAGTTGACCGGTGCTCCGGCGCCATTGCTGGAGGGCGCGCAGCGCGACGCCGCGCGTGCGCTGGCCTTGAGCCCGATCTCTACGGAAGCCAATGTCGCCGAGGAAGTGATCCACTGCGCCCGTGGCGAATGGGTCGAAGCGGAAGCCAACTCCCGTACCGCCCTGATTACCGGGGCAGC
Source organism: Steroidobacteraceae bacterium (assembly GCA_035487155.1). Lineage (GTDB taxonomy): Bacteria > Pseudomonadota > Gammaproteobacteria > Steroidobacterales > Steroidobacteraceae > DAIDKA01. The sequence continues at coordinate 86,338 of DATHMK010000006.1, read as the reverse complement.
TGACCCCACCCTGCGAACTTATCACGCCATGATCCTACTCAGACCGCTCGGTCGGCTGCGTCAGGCGCGCGAAGAGCTGACCGAGACCTACCGCCATGCGCCCGCCGATGGTTTTACGGTGCATGAGATCGCGCTCACTGATTCACTGCTCGGATTGGATGCGGAGGCGCTGCGGCTCAGCGGGGTGAGCGAAGAGATCGCGGGACTGGGTGGGCCGTCGCACACAGACGTGTTTTTGTTACAGGCACGCGCCGCGGCACGTGCAGGGCGGTACGCCGAGGCTGCCGAGCGCGTGGCGCTGGCGCTGCCCGAATCCGAGCGCAACGCCGGAGGAGGGCGGGCGATACGGGCCTTCTATGGCGCACTCGAAGATCCGAAGCGGCGAGCGGAGGCGCTGCGGGTACTTCAGGGCTTCGTCCCCAAATTGAAATCCGGCGTGTTCGAAGGCCGTACCCGGATGTTCTTCGTGGATGCTCTTGCAATGTTGGGTGACCTGGATGCCGCGTACGACTTGGCAATGTGGTGCGCGGATGAGCGCACCAAGACGCCCGGCAGCATCGATTGGAGTGATGTGTGGATGCCGGAGATGCGGCCGTTCCGCAATGACCTGCGCTTTCAGGCATTTGTCACGAGGCTGAAGCTGCCGGATTATTGGCGGGTGTACGGGCCGCCTGACGGGTGTGACTTCAGAGATGGCATCCTGACCTGTCATCTCTGAATTCAGATCGCGCCAGGCATCGTGGCCATCAGCAAACTATCCTGGTCACGATTCCGGCGCCCACCGTCTTTCCGCCTTCGCGAATGGCAAAGCGCAGTCCTTCCTCCATCGCAATCGGACTGATGAGTTCAACGGTGGCTTTGATGTTATCGCCGGGCATCACCATTTCGACTCCTTCGGGCGGATCCAACGTGCCGGTCACATCGGTCGTCCGAAAATAGAACTGCGGACGATAACCTCTTGGGAAGGGGGTATGTCGACCTCCTTCCTCTCTGGTCAGCACGTACACCTCGCACTCGAAGCGGGCATGCGGTGTGATGCTGCCGGGCTTCGCCAGCACCTGGCCGCGTTCAACTTCATCGCGTTTGACGCCTCTGAGAAGCAGTCCGACGTTGTCGCCCGCCTGGCCTTGATCGAGAAGTCTTCTGAACATCTCAACACCCGTGCAGATCGACTTGGCCGTGGGCTTCAGGCCGATGATCTCCAGCTCATCGTTCACCCGGACGGTGCCACGTTCGATGCACCCGGTAGCCACAGTGCCGCGTCCCGAGATCGAAAACACATCTTCGATGCGCATCAGGAACGGGCCATCGACGGCACGCTCAGGCACAGGAATATATCTGTCCATTTCCGCAACAAGCCTGATGATGGACGGCACTCCATACGCCCCGGGATCGCCCTGCGAAGCTTGCAGCGCACTGCCGATGATGATCGGCGTGGAGTCGCCGGGAAACTGATAGCGCACCAACAGTTCACGAACTTCCATCTCAACAAGCTCCAACAGCTCGACATCGTCGACCATGTCAGCCTTGTTGATGAATACGATGATATGCGGCACACCGACCTGGCGCGCCAGCAGTATGTGCTCGCGTGTTTGTGGCATGGGACCGTCGGCGGCACTCACCACCAATATCGCGCCATCCATCTGCGATGCTCCGGTGATCATGTTCTTGATGTAATCGGCATGTCCGGGACAATCCACGTGCGCATAGTGACGCGTCTCGGATTGATACTCCACGTGGGCGGTGGAGATTGTGATACCGCGTTCGCGTTCCTCCGGAGCCTTGTCGATCTGATCGTAGGCCTTGGACTCCCCGCCGTATTGCTCCGCCATCACCTTGGTCAGGGCGGCCGTCAGGGTCGTCTTGCCATGATCCACATGGCCGATCGTTCCCACGTTCACATGCGGTTTGGTGCGTTCGAACTTTTCCTTGGACATGATCGCTTCACCTATCCAACAGGGCCGTAACCAGCTTGAGCGCCGAAGCCGTGTCATTCGCGCTGCCAAGCAGGATGATCTTCAGATGTCCGGTATGCCGGTCGTAGATCGAGTCGATGCGCAGGGGCTCCCCGGGCTTTGCCCGTCCGCTCACGAACGCAGCCAGAGAGTTCTCCAACTGAGCCGCAGCCTCCGGACTTATCGCATCGATCTGAACGATGCTGGAAACCTCGACGTGACGTTCGCGCCTGGCGATCTCGCTGTCAGTGGGGGGCACCGGCTGACCGGTGAAAGCCTCCAGGTCGGCCCGGGCTATCCGGTACTGCTTACCGATGCGCGTAGCCTTCAATCGACCTTCGCGGACGTAGTTGCGGACCGTCTTCACGTGAAGGTTGAGGCGCGTCGCGATATCAAACACCGAAAACAGATCCTGTGACATTGGAGTCCGCTCAATGGCCATGATGGGGCCGATCAGTTGACCTTAACAGCCGTATACGGTCTTGTAAATAGGGAAGTATAGGGAGTATTATGGCCATAATGGGCCGGAACGGCTCGATCAACGTCCGCAGACCGAGCGGCGCCAAAGGCCAGGACATGAAGCTCAAGGAGATCATCAAGGACAATCACGTCAGGTTCCTGCGCTACCGGCAGGGCGTTCTGTATTACGCCGTCACCGTCCCTGGGGTCTCAAGTGAACTCATGTTTCCCGTGCCAGTGGCCGACGTCGGCGACGCCACAGTGGAGGCACAGGAGAAGGCCATCATGCTGATGCGCTACATTCGCAAGGCGATTGCGCAAGGCACTCTCGTCCCGGCATTCAAGGATCGAACGGCGCCGCAACGGGAATGAGCGCTGGCGTTATCATTCTGATCTGCCTGGGGGCTGACACCGATCATGAACAATCTCGCAAAGAACATCCTGTTGTGGGTTGTGATCGTGCTGATAATGCTTACGATCTGGAGCCGCTATATGCCGAGCGGCCCACCCGCAGGGCTCTCGGCGGATCTCAAATTCAATCGTGTCGCTCGGGCACCGCAGACCTGTTTGACGACTTCTGCCGGGCAAGTGATTTGTCCGCCCCCAAATGGCTCGATAGCCGCCGATGCCGCCGGCCAAGTGGTATGCGGCCGTGGCGAATGCATAAAGGATTCCGCGGGTCGCTGGATGTGCTCGATTGAGGTCGGCGGGCATGTGGGCCAAAGTGCAAATGCACAGGCAGTCTGCACAGGAGGCTGTGAACAGGCTTCTGCGTCCCTTTGCGAAGCTGCCAAATGAGTTTCGCTCCCGTACCGCGCGAGCCAAGGCTCACACTGCCTGGGCCCCTCGCGAGCCTCGGTAGCCACCGAATGCGCCGCCCAACAGTTTCAGTACATGGGCGATGACATAGGCGATTGGTTCAGGACCCGCGCGGCTCATTCCTAGAAAGATCAGCACGGCTACCAGGCCGACGAGCGTGCCATGCAGCACGGGCCGATTCGCCGACTTGCGAGCGACAAGGAAACCGAACGCTACCGATGCCACAAAGGACGCCAAGGGGGCGGAATAGAGAAGGCTCTGACGTCCCGCCAGCAAACTGATCGGGATCACGAAGGCAAACGTCGCAAGCTCAACCAAGAACCCGCCCAGGACGATCCAACCCCAACGCAACTTAGTCATGAATCACGGCTTCCTCATCCGCCACCTCAGTGTTGGCACTCACGAAAGTCTGGCCGTGAACGCTGCGAAGCGATTGTAGAAAATTGACCGTTATTGGTGCGCAACAGAGTTGGATACCGGGCCCGCTCGCCACGCCTTATACTCGCGACCATGCCTCAAAGCGGCGCGGTCAACCGTAGGGTCACTCTGCACTCCCGCCCGGTGGGTGCGCCGATGACCGAGAATTTTCGAATCGATGAGGTCAGCATTCCGGAGCCGGGGCCGGGACAGGTGCTTCTGCGCACGCTGTTCCTGTCCCTGGATCCCTACATGCGTGCGCGCATGAGTGACGCACCTTCGTATGCGGCGCCCGTGGCGGTGGGCGGGGTGATGGTGGGCGGTACGATTGCCTGCGTGCAGGCTTCGCGCCACCCGGATTTTCAACCCGGGCAGCGCGTGGTCAGTGCCAATGGTTGGCAGGACTATGCGGTTTCTGACGGTGCGGGTCTGCGCGCGCTGGATCCAGGCATGACTCATGCGTCGTGGGGACTGGGTGCACTTGGCATGCCAGGCTTTACCGCCTACATGGGGCTGCTGGACATCGGTCAGCCGCGGCCTGGTGAAACTGTGGTGGTGGCGGCGGCCAGTGGTGCGGTCGGATCGATAGTGGGCCAGATCGCCAGACTGAAGGGCTGCCGCACGGTCGGCATTGCGGGCGGAAGCGACAAATGCCGCTATGTGCGAGACGAGTTGGGGTTCGATGAGTGCCTCGACCGTCGACAGCCAGACTTGGCCGCGAAGTTGCAGGCCGCGTGTCCACAAGGAATCGATATCTACTTCGAGAACGTCGGTGGCGCGGTGTTTGACGCCGTGCTGCCGCTGCTCAATATGCACGCGCGCGTGCCGGTGTGCGGTTTGATTGCCCGCTACAACGATCGCGAATTGCCACCCGGCCCGGATCGTCTCGGGCTTCTTGCGCGTACCTTGCTGATGAAACGCATCAAAATGCAGGGTTTCATCATCTCTGACTATGCGTCGCGTTTTCAGGAGTTCATCGGTCCGATGAGCCGCTGGGTCGCCGACGGAGCCATCAAGTTTCGCGAGGACATTGTCGAGGGCCTCGAGAACGCGCCGACGGCCTTTATCGGCCTGCTGGAAGGCAGGAATTTCGGAAAACTCATCGTGCGCATCGCCCGGGAGTGAATCCCGGAGGGCCTAACGATGCTGCTACTCAGGCGATCGCGGGCGCAGCATGGCTGTCGAGATTGGTCTCGCGAGTGTTCCGGAGCATGATGGCGCAGACCAGGGAAAATGCCGCGGCGCCGCCCATGTAGATGGAAATCGCAATGTTGCTGTGATAACTGGCATACAAACCCGTGGCAATGATGGGCGCCAGAGCGCCGCCGATGATCGCCGAAATCTGATACACGAGAGAAACGGCACAGTAGCGCACCCGGGTATCAAACAGTTCAGCCAGCAGTGCGGCCAGCGGCCCATACGCCATGGACCCGAAACCCAAACCGATTGAAATCGCCGCTGCGATCCACGCCAATGAGCGGGTCTCGATCATGGGGAAGAGCGCGAATGCCCAGATGCCTGACAGCACCACTCCGAGCATGAACGTCAGGTGTCGCCCGATGCGATCGGACAGCGCACCGGCGAACAAAGTGCAGGGCAGGAACACGCCTTGGGCGATCAGCATCGCAGCCAGCATGGTACCGCGTGGAAGCTGCAGCCCCGCTTTGCTGGTTCCGTAGGCGATGACGTAGGTAATCAGAACATAAAACGTCAGCATGCCTGCAATATTGGCGCCGGATGCCAGAACAATGGTTCTCGGATACAAACGCAGGGCCAGAAAAATCGGCGATGGACTGACGCGTATCGGCGTGGCGACGTCGGCGGCGGTTGGCTGCGATTGACGGAAGGCTGCCGTGTCTTCGATCCGAAAGTGAATGAACAGTCCCAGTCCGATGATCACCACACTCAACAGGAAAGGTATCCGCCAGCCATAGTCCATGAATGCGGCGGGTGAGGTTGCGCCGTTCGCCACGAGCACGGCCAAGTTGGCCAGTATGACCCCGACGGGCAAGCCCGCTTGGGCGATGCTGCCGTACAGACCCCGATTCGACCTGGAGACGTTTTCGGTTGCGAGCAGGATGGCACCGCCCCATTGGCCGCCGACGGCGAGACCCTGAACAAGCCGCAGCAGAATCAGGGCGAGAGGTGCCAGGGCCCCCACCGTGCGGTAGGGCGGTATGAATCCAATGAGCGTTGTCGCGGTGCCCATCAGGATCAGGGCGGCGGCGAGCGCCTTCTTGCGCCCAAGCTTGTCGCCGATGTGTCCGAACAGTACGCCACCGATGGGGCGTGATATGAATCCGACGGCAAAGGTGCTGAACGAGGCGATCAGGGCGACGATTGGCGATAGCGTGGCGGAAAAGAATAGGGTCGGAAATACCAGGGCCGCCGCGGTTGCGTACAGCAGGAAGTCGTACCATTCGGTGGCGGCGCCGGCCAAGCCCAGCAGCGCATGTTTAAGGGGTGCTGTCGGGGGATCGGCGAGCGCAGCTTCGTTATTGCTCATCGGGAGTTCTTCTCGCGAGTGGCCATCGGAAAATACGCTGCGGCGCCCCGAGGAGCGGCGGCGCTCGAGCTGGCGATCGGGGCGACTATACGACTTGCCATGACTGAGGGTATGTGAAAACTCAAAAAGGCATGGCACCTAGGTTCGATGACTCACGGATAGAAACTGCGCCGCACCAATGCTCCCTGGTTTTCAGTGCGGGCGCCCACACCGTAAGCACTTGATCTGTCGGACAATCGAACCAATCCCGCAGGGAGTTGATTCCCATCAGCCGCTTTCGGGAGCCGCATGACGGTGCTACGGTTGCCAGCCGAGAAGCGCACGCACCAGGGACTGAATTGGACAGCACCGAACCCCAGCCAGCCGAAGAAACCAATCGGGCGTCTGAACTGCGGTATCAAACCCTTTTTGAGACGCTGATCGAAGGGTTTTGCACCATCGAAATGATCTTCGATGCGAACGGTAGACCAGTGGATTACCGATTTCTCGAGATCAATCCGGCTTTTGAGAAGCAGACCGGCATGTATAACGCGCAAGGGAAACTGATGCGCGAGTTGGCTCCACAGCACGAGGCGCACTGGTTCGAACTCTACGGCAAGGTGGCCCTGAGCGGTGAACCGGTGCACTTTGAGAATGAAGCGAAGGCGCTGGGTCGCTACTACGATGTGCGTGCCTGGCGAGTTGGCGGCCCGGGAAGCAGGAAGGTCGGGATACTTTTCAACGACATCGCGGACCGCAAGCGCGCCGAGGCGCAGGTACAGGCCCAATTGGCGCGCCTCAGTCTGCTCAATCAGATCACCCGGGCGGTCGGTGAGCGCCAGGATATACAGAGTATCTATCAGGTCGTCATTCGAACGTTGGAACAGCACCTGCCGGTCGATTTGTGCTGTATTTGCCTGCATGATCCGGAGCATGACCGCCTGAACGTCACGAGCATCGGCTCGCACGGCGAATTGCTGGCAACGCCGCCCGCAGTGCCCTCCGAGGCACACATCGAAATCCAACGGAACGGGCTGTCGCGTTGCGTGCAGGGACAACTGATCTACGAGCCGGACATCAGTCAATCGCAATTCCCGTTCTTCCGGCGACTGGCTATGGGCGGCTTGAATGCGTTGGTGGCGGCACCCCTGCTTGTGGAAAGCAAGGTTTTCGGCGTGCTCCTCGCTGCGCGCCGGACTGCGAACAGCTTCAGCAGTGGCGAATGCGAATTTCTGCGCCAGGCGAGTGAACATGCGGCCTTGGCGGCCCACCAGGCCCAGCTCCACAGCGCGCTGCAGAAGGCCTATGACGAGCTGCGCCGGACGCAGCAGTCGGTGGTGCAGCAGGAGCGGTTGCTGGCCCTGGGACAGATGGCCAGCGGTATTGCACACGATATCAACAATGCGATCTCGCCGGTGTCCCTCTATACGGAATCACTGTTGGAGAGTGAGGCGGGTCTTAGCCCACGCGCTCGCGGCCAACTCGAGACAATTCAGCGTGCTGTTGACGATGTCGCGCGAACCGTCGCACGGATGCGGGAGTTCTATCGCCAGAGGGAACCGCAGGCGACTCTGCTTCCCGTGGACGTGAATGTTCTGGTGCAACAGGTCGTGGATTTGACTCGTGCCAGATGGAGCGACATGGTCCAGCAGCGCGGTCTCGTCATTGAAATGAGGACTGAACTGTGCCCGGATCTGCCGCCAGTCATGGGCGCGGACAATGAACTTCGAGAGGCGCTCACCAACCTGGTATTCAACGCAGTGGATGCCATGCCCGAGGGTGGCTTCCTGACGCTGCGAACCCTGGTCGCGCAGGACAGGGGGGTCGTTCAGGTCGAGGTCATCGATACCGGCACCGGAATGGATGAGGACACGCGGCGCCGATGCCTGGAGCCGTTCTTTACCACCAAGGGCGAACGTGGTACGGGGCTTGGGCTGGCAATGGTCTACGGCACCGTGAAGCGCCACGGTGCGGACATCGAAATCCAGAGTGCGCCGGGCAAGGGCACGACCATGCGCTTGAGCTTCACGATTTCGAACAAGTCTGCGGTCGGTGGCGGGGAGCCGGCCGCCATCCCGGTGGTGCCGCCACTGCGCATCCTGATCGTCGATGATGACCCGCTGGTGCTCAATTCGCTGCGCGATACCTTGGAGGTGGACGGGCACCGGATCACGACTGCCGATGGCGGCCAGGCAGGAATCGACGCCTTCCTTGCGGCGAGCGCGCAGGACAGTCCATTCGAGGTCGTGATTACGGATCTGGGCATGCCCTATGTGGATGGACGCAAGGTTTCGAATGTGGTGAAAACCGCGGTGCCGGACACGGTGGTGCTGATGTTGACCGGCTGGGGTCAACGACTGGTGGCCGATGGGGAGGTCCCACCCCATGTAGACCGCGTATTGAGCAAGCCGCCCAAGCTGCGCGAACTGCGAGAGGCACTATTTAGCGGAATTGCCGCCAGGCACACCTGACCCCCTCGGGGGCGGCGGCATGGGTGGCGGTGGTGCCAGCGTGAAATGGCCATCGACGACGGGATTGCGCTCCTCCCCGTCACAGTCTTCGTAGATCATGCGGTTTACATGGGCCACACGCTGGTAATTGCGACGGATGCGCCATCGGGCCGTGAACATGATCGGATCGATGATGGTGACCTGGTCCTCGAGGTGCTGTGGATGCCGCAGATGCGCGCATTCCGCCAGGACCCGCGCTTCCAGGCTCTCGCCACTCGTTTGAAGCTGATGGATTACTGGAAGCAGTACGGGCCGCCAGATGACTGCGCCTTGCTGAGTGAGCGGCTGGAGTGCCGATAATCGCGGCCTCACGGCGCAGTACGCTGAACCCACTGACTGCGCCAGGCGGGGGCCTCGAAAGGATCGGCGAAGTACTGAGTCTCGTGCACGACCTTGCCGTTGCGAAACTCCATGATGCTCACGGTGTATGCCGGTCGCCCAAGATAGGTGATGGTGTATTCGGTGACCCACACAGCAGCGTTCCCCACGATGCGCCTCACCGTGAAACCCGACGGCTTGCCAGGATGATGGCTGCGCAAGGCCTGAAGGTTGGTGCGGCCGAGGATTTTCTCGCCGGATTGAGGATATTCACAAACGGCATCCTCCTCGTAAATGTCGTGTTCCGCCGCCGCATCGCCGGCAGCCGACGCCTGCCAATGACGATTCAGGGCGTCACGGATTTCTTCCTCCTGGGAGTCCATGAGCCCCAGACTAAACCGCTCTGCGGCTTCAGACAAACCCGCGCCTGCCGCCGGCGCCGAACTATCCGGCGGCTGCCATCGCGAGTACGCAATTTCATGGTGTAAGCTGACATGAGGGGGAAGCGAGATCCATGGAACCAAGCAATCAAGGGCGCCGCCCGAGCCCAGGCTCTGCACTGAGCGTCCTATGGCGTTCACTGGCCATTCTGGTGATCGGCTCGAGTCCCGCGACGGGTCTGGCTCAGTGGCTGGGATATCCAACACCGGGGATACCGCGAACTGCCAGCGGAGCGCCCGACATGAAAGCGCCGGCGCCGCGCACTCGGGACGGCAAGCCTGACTTTTCAGGAATATGGTTTGCGAACGTCCCGGCCAAGGATTACTGCAAGGAAAAGGACTGCATACAAGAAGAGCGCATGGCGCGCGAGCAGATCAATCTGGGCATCAAGATGCAAGGTGGGCTGCCCTATACCGACTGGTCCCGGCAGCAGATGGTCAAAAGGCGCGCCCATGGCGGACGGGATGATCCCCACACCTACTGCAAGCCTCCGAATTATCCGCGCGCCTGGACGCTGCCCCAACACACCAAGATCATTCAGACACCGCAGGAGATGGTGATGCTGCATGAATTCAATGCGGCATACAGAGAGGTGTACATGGATGGCCGGCCCCTGCCGAAGGATCCCAATCCCACCTGGAACGGTTACTCGAGCGCGCATTGGGATAAGGACACCCTGGTCATAGAGACCAACGGCATACGCAATGACATGTGGCTCGACATCCAGGGAAGTCCCATTACCGAAGCGGCGCGCGTCACGGAGCGTCTGAAGCGACCCAGCCTGGGTCTCATGACGGTCGAGATTTCGGTTAACGATCCGAAGGCCTACACCAGACCCTGGTCGGTGACCATCGAAATGGCGCTCCAGGTGGATACTCAGATGCTCGAAGAGATCTGCCTCGACAACGAGCAGGATGTGAAGCTCTACAGGTAAGGCGAAGATGAAGAATCCGTCTCATTGGTTCATCTCTGCCGCACTGGGCTGTCTATTGGCGTCAGCGGCGTGGGCCCATCACTCCCAGTCGGAGTTCGACTTCAAATCGATGGTTGAAGTCGAGGGCAATGTGACCAGTCTTGACTGGCGCAGCCCGCATGCCCGGCTGTACGTCGCTGTGCTCGACAGTCAAGGCAAGACTGTCAACTGGAACTTTGAGCTGCCCAGCCCCATGACCCTGATGCGACGGGGATGGAAACGCAATTCACTGAAGCCGGGCGATCACGTCAAGGTCAGGGGCGCCCGGGCGCGACGCTTCCCGGACATCGCCTATGCGAGTGTGATCAGGGACGCCGCCGGCAAGCCGCTGTTCACGGGCGTTACGCAGATCTACGAACCGGAGCCTGCGTCCAAGACCCCCTGATGGATGGCCCGCTGGGATGCTGCACCGCGATCCCGATAAACTCATGATCCATACCGATCATGAAGTACCTCTTCCTCGTTTGGTCCGGCATATGGCGCAAACGCACGCGCGCCATACTCATTCTGCTGCAGGTCACGGTTGCATTCACGCTGTTCGGCGTGCTGCAGGGCCTTGATACCGGCATCAAGCTGGCGATAAACAAGTCTCATGCCAACCGCATGTATGTACTGAGCCGCGTGAGCAGCGGTGATTCGCTGCCGCTGGGCCTGCTGTCGGACATCAAGCGGGTGCATGGCGTCGAAGAGGTCACCTATGAGAGCGGACTCGGCGGCACCTATCAGAACCCGGACCAGCAGATCAGTGCCAATGCAGTGGATGCGGCGAGCTTTGCGCACATTTTTCCGGAGATCGTGATTCCGGCAGACCAGGTCGAGACGCTGGCCAAGACACGCACGGGGGCGCTTGCGGGAGCGGATCTGATGCGCCGCTACGGCTGGAAGATCGGCCAACGCATTAGTCTGCAGTCGCCGCTGACCCAGCGGGATGGTTCGCGCGACTGGAGTTTCGATATCGTCGGATCCTTTGCAGAACCTGACGATCCGGACCGCGCAAACTATCTCATCATCAACTATGCGTATCTGAACGAGGCACGAGAGGTCAATCGCGACACATTGAGCGCCTTTGTCATCCAGATCGATGATCCGAAGCGATCGGCCAGTATTGGCCACGACATCGACATGCAGTTCGCGAACTCCTCCCACGAAACGCGCACCCAGTCCGAGTCAGACCTGGCCGCCTCCCAGGTCCAGCGCATCGGTGACATTGACTTCCTCGCGCACGCGGTCACCGCCGCGGCGTTCTTCGCGCTGCTCTTTGCAACGGGCGCGCTCATGATGCAGACCATTCGTGAGCGTACTTCGGAACTCGCGGTGCTGAAAACCGTGGGATTCACCGACCGCCGCGTGATGGCGCTGATCCTCGCCGAGGCGCTCGTGTCGTGCATCCTGGGCGCGGCCCTCGGGCTCGCCATTGCAGGAATTCTTCTGCCTCGGGCAAAGGAGCTCATCGGCCTGGGGTACCTGCCCGGCGTGGTCATCGCCGAAGGGTTTGCTTCGGCCGTCATTCTCGCACTGGTGAGTGGCGCAATCCCGGCGACGCGTGGCCTGAGGCTGCAGGTCGTGACGGCGCTGTCGCGGCGCTGAGAGTTCACGATGCGTTCACTCAGGCAAACCGCAGCACTCACCGTATTCGGACTGCGCAGTATTCCGGCGCGGATCGGCCCATCGCTGGTCACGGTGATCAGCATCATGATCGTCGTGGCGGTGCTGCTGTCGCTGTTGTCGATGGGCGAAGGGGCTCAGTTCTGGGAAACCGGCCAGGCTCGGCCGGATCGGGCGGTGATCCTCAGCCATGGCGCGTTGAGTCCTTTCGCGAGCCGGCTCACGCACGGGGACATCGCGACTTTGTCGCAGGAGCCGGGCGTCAAGCGGGACGCGGACGGCTCGGCGCTGGTGACCGCCGGCAGCATGGTGGCCGTCGATGTCGTCACCAGGGCCAATGAGCGTGGCACCCTGTACATGCTCGGCATGACCAACCGGCGCGTCTATCCCGAGATCCACATGCTGGGAGGTCATTGGCCGCGCTCCGGCCTGCACGAGCTTGCGGTGAGCAAGGTGGCCCAGAGACTCGATCAGGGAGTCCAGATCGGAGACCGGGTGCGGATTCGCGGTTCGGACTGGACCATCGTCGGTGTGTTCGAGGATGCCAAAGGCGTGTACGAACAGGTGCTGTTCGGCGATGGCGAAACGGTGCTGGCGGCATTCGGCCGCGATGCCTATCAGCAGTTCGTCGTGGTGCTCGATTCGCCGGCGGACTTTCCACGATTCAAGCAGGCGGTGCTGGCCGATCCCACCCTCAAGGTGGATGTCTATACCGAGGTCGCCAACCGGGAGGCCTCATTCAGGGGGCTGCGCGGTCTGCTGGACTTCGTCAGCTATTTCATCGGGACCCTGATGGCGATGGGCGCCGTATGCGCCGCGCTCTCGAGTCTCTACGCGTCCGTGGATTCACGCGGGCGCGAGATTGCGACGCTTCGGTCGCTGGGCTTCGGCGCCGTCCCGGTGTTCGTCTCGGTGCTGCTGGAGGGGATGCTGCTGGCGCTGGGCGCAGCGTTCATCGGGGCCACGGTCGCCTGGCTGGTATTCAATGGCAGGGTCATCAGTACCGAAGGGCTCACTTTCCCGCTCGCCGTGAGCCCGCATCTGGCGGTCGTCTGCGTCGTATGGGCGCTGGCGATTGGACTTATTGGCGGGCTGCTGCCGGCCCTGCGTGCCGCCCGGCTTCCTGTGGCGCTGGCCATGCGCGAGACCTGAGAAAATCCAGAGTCAGGATCTCGGTCCTGCGGGTGGAAATGCGCCTTCGTCTCGAGCCGAAGGCCTGGCCAAGCACTCCCGAGCGCCAGCCGTCGAACACCAGCGGATTGATGTACGACTTGCGACACACCGCGGGTGTATTGCGCAGCTCCGCGGCGACCTGCTTGACGACATCGTTGATCGTCCGCTTGCGGGCACGTTCGCTTGACTGGGGATCAAGGGGAATCCGGCTCAGAAGCGTGTAAGCTCGCAGCGTTGCGCCCCAGGTCCTGAAATCCTTGGCGGTGAAGTCCTCGCCCATGGCCTCGCGCAGGTAGTCGTTGACCTGCCCGGAATCGACCCGGCAGCGGCTGCCATCGCCGGCTATGTACTGGAACAGGTGCTGGCCCGGAAGTTCGTGACACAGCTGAACGATATGCACGATGCGCGGGTCGTCGACGCACAGTTCGTGCTGAATCCCGCTCTTACCTCGAAATTGCACAACCGCGCGGCCCTCAGCCTCGAAAGTCACGTGGCGATTGCGCAATGTGGTCAGGCCGTAGCTCTTGTTTTCGCGGGCGTATTCCATGTTGCCGATGCGCGCCCGGGTGGTATCCAGCAGGGTCACCACGGCCGCGAGTACTTTTTCGCGCGGCAGTCCGTCAAGCACCATGTCCCGCGCAAGCTTGCGGCGCAGCTTGGGCAGCGCCTCGCCGAAGGCCACCATTCTGGCGAACTTGGCGGTGTCGCGGACCTGGCGCCACTGCGGGTGGTAACGATACTGCTTGCGCCCACGCGCGTCGCGACCCGTCGCCTGCAGATGGCCCCGGGGACTCAGACAGATCCAGACATTCCTGTAGGCGGGCGGCACCGCGAGACTTGCGATGCGGCGCAATTCGGTGTGGGAACTCAGGCGGCGATTGGCAGGGGTGAGGTAGTAGAAGCCCCGGCCCGCGCGCACACGACGGATGCCAGGCTCCTGGCACGAGACATAAAGAAGTCCCGCCTCCACCGCCATTTGCGCCGATTCGGCCGCCCCAGGCGCTGCAGGGTCGGCCGCGTTGCTTCGAAACGTCATAGGGACCGATTCTTAGCGCGGCCCGGGGCTGCGTACTATCGAATTTCACCGATATGGGCGTAGGAAAACGTGATGCTGTGACGGGCGTCACGCGCCGCCCCGGCATTTCTAGGGGGTTGTGAACTGCGTTTGCTCCCCGGATTGCTCCATCCAGCCGCCCCCCAGCGCTTCGTATAAATGGACGACGCTTTGCATGCGGGCCAGGGAAATCTGCGCCAGCTGGTCTTCCGCGGAGAACAGAGTCTGTTGCGACTGCAGCACGGTGAGCAGGTCGGTGGTGCCCTGGCGATATTGAAGCTGCGATATCTGAAACGCCTCCCGTGCCGCATCCACCTCATGCCCCAGGTGCTGCTCAGCCAGGTCGTAGTGTTTGACCTGGCCCAGGGCGGTCTCCACGTCGGCGTAGGCATTGAGCACGGCTTTCTGGTAAGTGGCGATCAGCTGCTGCTGGGTTCCTTCCGCCAGCTTCTTCTGGCCCACGAGCTTGCCGCCATCAAAGATGGTCTGCAGAAGACTGCCGCCGTAATCCCACGCGACGCTGGGTCCGTGCAGCAAGGTGCCGATGGCCGCGCTGGCGAAACCGTCACTGCCGGTCAGCGCGAACTGCGGCAGGAATGCCGCGCGCGCCGCATCGACGCTGGCATGGGCGCTGGCCAGGTTCGCTTCCGCCTGCGCGACATCCGGCCGCCGCAACAAAAGGTCGGAGGGCAGCCCGGGGTTCATGAGCGGCGGGTGGATGGACTCGAGGCTGGGCGCCTTGACGTCGAGGGTCTCGGGCGTTTGCCCGAGCAGCACTGCCAGGGCCACGCGCGCTTCCAGTTCCTGTTCCTGAAGCTCGGGCAGCTCAGCTTCGACGGACTCAACCTGCGCACGCTCCTGGGCCAGGTCCAGGTGCGAGGAGGTGCCGGTGGTGACCCGCAGCTGGATGGTGCCCAGGATATCGTTGATGGCCGCGATATCCTCGTTGGCGATGGAAATGCGCGAGCGCAGCGCGAGCACGTTGAAGTACGCGCTGGCGACATTGGCGGTGACGGTCAGGGCCACGGCCTGCTGGCCAAAACGCGCGGCCTTGAGCGCCTCGGTTGCCGCGCGCAGATTGCTGCGCGCCAGACCCCAGACGTCAATTTCGTAACTTGCCGCCAGGTTGACACCGAATTCGTTGCCGGCCGGGTAGTTACTGATGCCGCTCGAGACGGCACTGAGCTTCGATCGTTGCGCCTGCGCCTGCAGGTTCAGTTGCGGAAACAGGGAGGCGCGCTGAATGACAGTCTGGGCATGCGCCTGGACGACACTGGCGGCGGCGACCGCGAGATCGCGGTTGTCGTTCTGCGCCCTGAGGATGAAATCTGACAGTTCAGGACTGCCGAATTGCTGCCACCAGTCCGGCTTGGGCCAGACGGACCCAAGAGCGGCCTCCTGCCCGACAAAGGCCTGAGGGACAAGCGGCGGACTGAGCACCTGCGGAACGCGGGTGGCGCAGCCCGCCAGCAGTGCGCAACAGGCTGCGACCAGCATTCTACTCATAGCGAAGTGCGCCGATGGGGGTTGCCCGAGCCACGCGTACGGCATGCGAGAGAACCGTGAGCCAGGCGATCAGGAGTGCCACGGCAGCTGCGCCGAGGAAATACAGCGGGCTCAATGAAATGCGGTAGGCGTAGCCGTCCAGCCAGTCATGCAGGTAGTACCAGGCCAGGGGCCACGCAATCAGGTTGGCGATCAAGGCAGGAATGGAAAACTGCCACAGCAGCAGCTTCACCACATCACCGGTGCGGCCTCCGAACACCTTGCGCAGCCCGATTTCCTTGGTGCGCCGTCCCGCGGTGAAGGCGGCGAGGCCGAACAGGCCCAGGCAGGCAATGAATATCGCGATGGCGACGAAGATGCCGAATATCTGCCCCTGCCGCTCCTCGTCCTGGTAAAGCTGCCCGAAGCTGTCGTCCAAGAAGTGGCGGTTCACCGATGCGATGGGCGCGAAGGTGTGCCAGGCCTTGTCGATGAAGGTCACGGTCTGGGGGATCATGTCGGGCCGCAGACGCACCGATACCTGCCCGGCGGCCTTCGGGTCGTAGACGTAGTCAGTGGGCCTGACCGGTTCGCGCGCGCCGGCGAATTTGGCATCGGCCAGCACGCCGACGATGACCACGGGAAAGGTGTCATAGAGGATGGTCTTGCCCACCGCCTGCTCCGGGGTGAACCCCAGACGTGCGGCGGCGCTTTCATTGATCAGGATGCTGTGGCCCGTGTTCGCCACGTCACCGGCATTCATGGAGCTGAACTCATCGAGCGCCCGCGTTGCGGACAGCTGCCGGCCGGCCAGCAGTCGCATGCCGTAGAAGGTCGGAAAACTCGGGTTGATGACGACCTTGGTGAAGAGGAGCAGGTCAGGTGCGCCGGGGAGCTTGATGGCATCATTATTCTGGCCTTGGTCGAAAGGCACTATGTCGGACAAGGTCATGTCAAGGATGCCGGGGTTGGCACGCAAGGCCTGCACGAAGCTTTGGCGCCCATCCATGAAAATACGGCCGGCATGCCCGATGACCAGGATATTGTCGCGCTGGAATCCCAGTTCCAGTCCCCGTGCATAGCTGATTTGGCCAAACACCACGGCGGCCGCGATCCCCAAGCCTATGGAGACCGCAAACTGCAGCACGACCAGTGTGGCGCGCAGACGACCCGAACCCCCTTGCCCAGAGCTGTTGGTACGCAGGACGGTGGCAGGCCTGAACCCGGACAGGATCACGGCGGGATAACTGCCGCCGATCAGGCCCGCCGCCACGGCCACTGCCAGGATCAGCAGCAGCACCGGCCAGCCGGAGACCAGATCGACGGTCAGGGGACGCTGCATGAAGCTGCCAAAGGCGGGCAACAGCATCTCGACCAGCGCCAGCGCCAGTATGAGCCCCAGCAGCGCCATCAGCACTGACTCGCCGAGGAACTGGAAGACGAGCTGACTGCGCTTTGCGCCCACGGTCTTGCGCAGGGAGATCTCCCGCGCACGCATCATGGCGCGGGCGGTGGCCAGGTTCATGAAATTGAAGCAGGCCACCAAGAGGATCAGCATTCCAATGGCAATGACTCCGTAGAACATCGCCATGCTGCCCGGCGCCGTCAGGTTGTAGGACCAGTGGTCGGAGGTCAGATGGACCTGGGTGAAGGGCGTGAGGTGAACCTCGTACGCCTGGCTACCGGTGAGATTATTGAAGCCCAGCTGCTTGATCATGGGCCCGAGCGCCCGATCCAGCAGCGGCTTCATCTTTGCGTTGATGGTTCCAGGGTCGGTTCCGGGGGCCAAGGTCACCCAACCCCAGCCACTCTGAGAGAACCAGCTCTGCTTCACCTCATCGGTGCTGTAATCGGCAATCGATGTATTGGGAATGAAGACTTCCCCTGAAATCTGAGTGTTGTGCGGCAGGTCGCGAATCACACCGGTCACCGTCAGCGGCACGGTGGAATCCCGGCAGGCCGTATCGGATTGTCCGCATTTTCCCTTGCCATCGGTGATGGTCTTGCCGATGGGATTGGCATTGCCGAAGAACTTGCGTGCCGCCGATTCGGTCAGCACCACCGATTCGGGTTGCTTGAGTATCTGAGCGGGGTCGCCGATGACCACCGGCAGCTTTATGACCTGGAAGAAATTCGGATCGACCACATTGACACTTTCTGGAAACTGCCGGTCGCCGGAGGTCAGTGTCATGGGTTCGGACGATAGGCGCGTCATGCCCGTCACGCCGGGTACCTCATCGCGCATCGCCGCGGGCATGGGATAGGCGATGTCGGCAAAGGCCATCGGAGGGCGACTGGGCGCATGGATGGTCAGTTCCAGCCGGTAGAGATTGGCGGTATCCGGAATCCACTTGTCGTAGGAGAGCTCATCGCGCGCGAACAGGATGATGAACAGCACGCAGGCCAACCCGACGGTGAGGCCGGCGATGTTGATGATGCTGTACAGCTTGTGGCGAATCAGGTTGCGCAGCGCGACGGTCAGGTAATTGCGGAACATGGCGACCCCCAATCCTCAGAGAACCTGGCGGATGCTTTCCGTCACCACGGCACCGTCGAGCAGATTGACGATGCGGTGGGCATATTCGGCGTGGCTGTGGGAATGGGTCACCATGACGATGGTGGCGCCCTCGTCGTTGAGCTGGGTGAGCAGCTGCATCACCTCCTCACCGTTGGCGGAATCCAGGTTGCCGGTAGGTTCGTCCGCCAGGATGAGTTTGGGGCGTGCCACCACCGCCCGCGCCACGGCGACGCGCTGCTGCTGGCCGCCGGAGAGCTGGGCCGGCATGTGGCGTGCCCGGTGACCGATGTTCATGCGATCCAGTGCCGCGGCGGCGCGCTTCTTGCGCTCAGCGGCGGACACTTCCGAGTGATAGAGCAGCGCCAGCTCGACATTCTCCGCGACATTGAGTTCATCGATGAGATTGAAGCTCTGGAACACGAGGCCGACGGCGTTCTTGCGCAGCTGCGACAGTGCGCCTTCGGCATAGCCGGCGATGTTCTCGCCGTCGAACCAGTATTCGCCGCCGGAAGGATTGTCGAGCATGCCCACGATATTGAGGAACGTGGACTTGCCGCAGCCCGACGGCCCCATCACCGCCACGAACTCGCCGGTGCGAACCTCCAGGTTGATGTCGCGCAGCGCGGTCGTTTCGACCTCAGTGGTGCGATAGACTTTCGACAGGTGCTTGAGCGTAATCATGGTTGCCTCGGTTACTGGTTCTCGGGCTTGGCGAATTCAACGCGGTCCATCTTCAGAAAGTCCTCATAGCCGGAGGTGACGATCCGTTCACCGGGCTTGAGGCCATCCACCACTTCGACGTAATCGGGATTGCGCCGGCCGAGCCGGATATTGCGGCGCTCGGCAAAGCTGCCATCAGGCGCCACCACGAACGCCCAGTTGCCGCCCGTATCCTGGTAAAACGGCCCGTTCGGCACGATCACGGCCTGCGAGGCGCCGCCCAATTCGAGCTTCAGATCGACCGCCTGGCCCACATGAATGTCGGGCGGTGTGGCCCCATCGAAATACAGGTCGACCTTGAAGGTGCCGTTGATGACCTGCGGATAGACCTTGGCGACCTTGGCCTTGAAATTCTGGCTACCGATGGTGAAATCGCTCTGCAGACCCACGGTCATGTGGCCGAGGTAGAACTCATCGACCTGCGCCGTGAGCTTGAAGCGGTCGGCTGAATTGACCTGACCCAGAACCGCGCCCTGGGCCTTGACCTGACCCACCTCGGCATCCAGCGCCGTCAACTCGCCATCCATGGGCGCGCGCATCGTCAAGGCATCCACGCCTGCATTGGCGACGTCGCTCTGGGTACCCACCGCCTGCCCCGTGAGCTGCGTGGCCCGCGCGCGCTGTTCGGCATCGCGCGAGGCGATGGTCGCGTCGCGAAGCTTCAGGCTGTACTGATAGTCCTCGAGTTCCTGCTGGTAAGTGCTGGGGGCGATGGCATTGCCGTCCAGCAGGATCTTGTCGCGCGCCAGATTGCTCTTGAGCTGGCTGATCTGGTGTTCGATATCCAGCAGGTCATGCTGGTACTTGAAGCGCGTCTGCTCGAAGGTGATCTGCTGGGCAGCGACCTGCAGCTGCAGGGCAGGGTTGGACAGGATGATGAGCTTCTGGCCGCGCTTGACCATCGCGCCGTCCTCGACCAGAACCTGCTTCACCGTGCCGCCCTGGTCGGTGGTGAGATAGTCGATGACCAGCGGTGCTACCGTCCCGCGCACCGCGATGTAGTCCTCGAACGCGCCCTGCGCGACCGTGCCGATGGTCACGCGGTTCACGGGCAGGCGATAGACATGTCCCTTGGAGTGCTGCAGCAAGAGCCAGCTGATGACGCCGACCGCGACAATTCCCGCGGCGGCGTAGGGAACATAGCGCCGCCAGGGCCGTGAACGAGTGACCGGTTGATCCATGGAGTTCATGCAGCTCCTATCGCAACTTGCGTGCCAGCTGGCGCCCCAATACTTTCAATGAGTTAGAAAGGCGGCTGGCGCGGCACTGTCCGCTGGCGTACAAATTACCGGACACCTGTTCGAATTCGGACACCATGGCGAACTCCACGCAGAGCCCTGCACGCATCCTCGTCGTCGACGATGAGGGGGACATCCTCCAGGCGGCCCAACTGCTGCTGAAGCGGCATTTCGCCTCTGTTCAGACCTCGAGCGATCCGGCCTCACTGCCAGAGCGAGTTCGGCAGAACAGCTTCGATGTACTGCTGCTGGACATGAACTTCTCCCCGGGTGCGGACGAAGGCGCGGAGGGTCTGAAGTGGCTGGGCGAGGTGCTCGCCGTCGACCCGCAGGCGGTGGTGGTGCTGGTGACCGCGCACAGTGGCGTGGAACTGGCCGTGCAGGCGATGAAACAGGGAGCCTCGGACTTCGTCACCAAACCCTGGGAGAACGAACGGCTGCTGGCGACGCTGCTGTCGGCGGTCAATCTGCGCCGCTCGCGCATCGAGGCGGCGGAACTGCGCAAGCGCAATCGCGGACTGGCGGCCGCCACGCACATCGAATCGGGGATGATCGGCACCTCATCGGCGACACTGAAAGTCTTCGATGCCATACGCCGCGCCGCGCCCACCTCCGCCAATGTGCTGATCCTGGGTGAGAACGGCACGGGCAAGGAGCTGGTGGCGCGCGAGATCCATCGCAACTCCACCCGCGCAGGGGAAGTGTTCCTGCGGGTGGACGTGGGGAGCCTGTCGCCGCAACTCTTCGAAAGCGAGCTCTTCGGTCACCGGCGCGGCGCCTTTACCGACGCCAAGGAAGATCGCATCGGCCTCTTCCGAGCGGCCGGCGGCGGCACGCTGTTCCTGGATGAGATCGGCAATGTGCCGCTGCATCTGCAGAGCAAGCTGCTCACGGCGCTGGAGCGGCATGAAGTCATACCGGTGGGCGCCAACAGGCCCGAGCCCATCGATGTAAGACTGGTGTGCGCGACCAATCTCGCTCCCGGACAGCTGGCCGATCCCAACCGGTTTCGAGAAGACCTGCTGTACCGGATCAATACGGTGGAAATCCTGCTGCCGCCGCTGCGCGAGCGGCGCGAGGACATACCGCTGCTGCTGGAGCACTTCATCACACTGTATGCGCAGAAGTACAACTTCCCCGCCAAGCGCCTGAGCGCGGCGGCACTGCAGGCACTGACAGCCCATGACTGGCCGGGCAACATCCGCGCCCTGCGCCACTCAGTGGAAAGGGCCGTGATATTCAGCGAAGGCGTGGTATTCGAACCCGAGGACTTCTCCCTGGCCACCGCGCGGCCGCACCTGGCGGCGGATCTGCCGCCGGATGAGGCAAGCCTCGATGATGTGGAGAAGAACGCCATTGCGCGCGCGCTGGCGAAGCACGGGGGGAATGTCAGTCGCGCCGCGCAGGCACTGGGTGTGACACGAGCCTCACTGTATCGGCGCAAGGACAAGTATGGCCTTTAGACGTTTCCATACCTTGGTCGCGCTGCGTACCGTGGTGCTGTTCCTGACGCTGGTCGCCATAGCCGGAATGCTGGTGCGTACACACTGGTATCTGACCATCGCGCTGGGCGCTGCTGCGGCGCTGGTGCAGGTATACCTGCTCATACGCTACGTCGCACAATCCAGCCGGGAAGTCGCCCGATTTCTCGAGGCCGTCTCATTTGATGATCCGTCGCAGAGTTTCTCGGCGCTGATGGGTGATGGCGTCCATGCCGAACTCGGCAAGGCGATGACCCACGTCATGGATTCGTTGCGGCAGTGCCGCGCCGAGCGCGAGGCGCAGGCGCGGTACCTGCAGACGCTCATCTCGCATGTGCCGGTGGCCCTGATCTCGGTGGATGAAAGCGATCGCGTGCAGCTGCTGAACATGGCGGCAAGGCGCCTGTGTGAAACGGCGCTGACGCACACTTCGCAGTTCCTGCGCTTTGGGCAACCCTTCGCGGTGGGCCTGGACTCCTTGCGCCCGGGGACCAGTGCGATCCTGAGGATGGAACGCCACTCAGGCGCATTGCAGCTCAAGGCGGCCGCCACTGATGCGGCACTGGGTGGCGCGCGCCAGCGCCTCGTTTCCCTGCAGAACATCGAGAGTGAAATGAGCGCGCAGGAGCTGGCCGCCTGGCAGACGGTCGTGCGCGTCATGGCCCACGAGGTGATGAACTCCCTGACGCCGGTGTCCTCACTGGCAGCCACGGCACGCGACCTGGTCCGTGATGTGCTCAATCAGATGCCCGAGAGCGATCCCACGACCACCACATTGAGCGACGCCCGTGATGCCCTTGAAACCGTCGCGAGGCGCAGCGAGGGACTGCTGCACTTCGTACAGAACCACAGGCGACTCACCAAGCCATTGGTGACGCAGATGCAGCTCGCGCCGGTGCAGCGGGTATTCGCGCGGGTGCAGCGGCTGCTGGCCGCGGAAATCGCTGCCAACAAGATCCAGATGACGACCAGTGTCGAACCGCAGACCCTGGAATTGGCCGCGGACGCAGACCTCCTGGATCAGGCTCTCATCAATCTGATGCGCAACGCCATTGAGGCACTTGCTGCGGTGCCGGCCGGTCGCATCGAGCTATCCGGACGCCGCCATCAGGACGGCCGTGTGGTCATCTCAGTGGCGGATAATGGACCCGGCATCGCCGCTGAGCAGCGCGACAAGATTTTCGTGCCGTTCTTTACCACCAAGAGACAGGGGAGCGGGGTCGGACTGACGCTGGTGCGCCAGATCGCCACCGCTCACGATGCAACGGTCGATGTCGGACCCACCCCCGGCGGAGGTGCCACCGTCAGCCTGCGGTTCTGAGTTCAATTTGAAATTGGGTTCATCAACAGACCGATGAATAGCAGCTCGCCGGTCGTATCGTCTTCGATGGCGTAGAAGAAAGGATGGTTCATGACCATTGTGGTGGGCAGTGGACCGACCACCGTAGGCATGCCAATTCCAGTTGCGCCAGCCGCCACTGTCCCGGTCTCATTCACCTCCACGACCGTCTTGTGTTCAACGACGCCCACCGAGAATCCCGGGGCCAGCGCTGAAAAGTCCGCGGCCGAAGTGAAGGCGACGCCCATCCCCATGGTCTGCAGGGCCGGGACCAATGAGCTTCCGTACGATGCGTTGAATCGCGGCAGCCCGACCGCCAGCATGACCGGTTCGAGTTGCGCCGCTACGTTGTTGAGATCGCTGGCAGTCAGATCTGCAGCGAAGCCTGCAATGTCGCTGCTGGCATCCGGCAGGATGATCAACATACTGAAACGGCCCGCACCGTAGGGAAGACGTACCGCCTGGTAGTTGCTGCCGTACAAGGAACCGGAAGTGTAGGGAAAGCTCGCAGTCAGCTGCATCAGCTGCGCGGTCGTCTGGCTGCCATCACTGAGCGTGAAGGTCGTGGCTGAAGTATTGGAGGGATCGAACGCGGTGGTCCATTGGCCCTTGAAGTAGAGCACGTTGGCGATGATCGCTGTCTCGTATACGCCCGCCGGCGGCAGCAGCTGCGGAATGAGTCCTTGAGTTTCACTGTTCACCCAGGCATTCACGTTCGCCGGTGCGCCGGCCAAGTCTCCGACCGTGGCGCCATAATAGGTTTGGTCAGCTTGCGTGAATGATGGCAGGACCGGGTTGTTGTTCTGGTCGAGCCAAAGAGAGTTGGCAACAACCAACTGCACGGCAGGATCTGGATTGGTCAGCGACGCCTGCAGAGCGGCATTGTCGTTGTTGACCGTCTGAAGGCTCAAGGTGCCGAGGTCGAGCGTCTGCGACATGGCCTGTTGCGTGGTACCGGCCGCGCCGTTGTAGAGAATCTGCAGCGCCATGGCCACGCTCAACGGTGAAATCGAAATATTTCCGCCGCTCGCTCCGGGGAGCAGGGTATCGAACAGACTCAGACCGAAGGCATTGTCGGCAGCCACGATCGCCGGATCGACCGGGGTGGCGTTCTTGATCGCCTGCGCGACGGCACTGGGCGTCGTGTCTGAGGTGCTGCCACCGGTTTCGCCGCTACCGCCCGTACTCCCGGAGTTTCCGCTGCCGCCGGTGGGACTTTGGACCTGCGCATTCGTTCCGCCTCCGCCGCATCCCGCCAACACGGCCGCCAGCAGAATGCTCATCGCGGCGCTGGCCTTAAGACCACGCTTACGCTGTTTCATGGTTGCCCCTGAATGAAGCTGCTGCATCGCGGGATAGGCTACCGCTCCACGGTGTGTGCCCACAACGTTGCAACACTGTCACCGTTGACGCGAGCGGACCGCCTAGTGTGGCGCGCAGGCGGACAGCGCGCCCAGCACCGCCGCCGAGACGATGATTTTGGGCCAGAAGCGCCGGGTGCGCAGCGACACCAGGACACCCAAAAGGCCGGCGATGACGAGAACCAACGAAATCGCCTCGGCCTGGGTGATATGCAGACCCAACACATTGAATCGAACGTTGATGCGGATCTTCTCGATGAGCACTCGTTCGAAGCCTGCGAGCAGGAGGTAGAGCGAAAACAGAAAACCGGCACGCTGCCGGTGATTTCGCAGGAGCCAAAGCAGCCCGAAGATGCCCAGTGCCATCGCGAACTCATAAAGCGGCGTTGGATAGACACCGGGCGGCGCAATGGTCACGCCGGCGATGTTGCCCTGATAGGTCTGGGCCCATAACCCCTCGGGCAGCCAGCTGGGTTTGAGGAGCAGATTGGCCGCGATACCCCAATCTCCATCGCCGGAGGCCTGGCAGCCCAGTCGCCCGATCCCATATCCCAGCATCAGCGCCGGTGCGACGGCATCCAGCATCGGCATCACGGGAATCGCACGGCGCTTCACGAATATCACACCGGCCAGGATCCCGAAGCAAAGGCCGCCGTAGATCGAGAATCCGTTGCGGGTCAGGAGCAGGGACATCGGATCGGCCAGGAAACGGTCCAGGTGATCCAGAATGTCGAAAATCCGCGCGCCGACGATCCCGGCCAGTGTCGCTACCAGGACCGTGTCGGTCACAATCCTGTGCGTCAGAGGCGGCAGCCTGCCGAGCTTTTCGTAGCCTCGGACGACCTGGCCGGCGAGGTGCGTGGCCATCAACAGCGCAATCGCGACGATGGCGCCAAAAGTCGGCAACGGAAGATGCCAATTGACGTCTAACAGGTAGTCGATGACGTCAGTGAGGTAGGGAAATGCCATGGTGCAAAGCATACCGCCAAAACGGAATTGTCTGCATGTTCAGCAGGTTAGACTGTGCCCGGATGTCGAGGGACCTGGATCGAGCGCTGCCGCCTGAAACTTTTTGGCATGACGCGTGTTCTTAGGTAAACGCCAGAATAATGTTGCGACGCAGATGAAATACATCCCCCTGCTCTGGTCCGGCATATGGCGCAAGCCTGCGCGCACGGCTTTGGTGCTGCTGCAGGTTGCCGTGGCCTTCGCGCTCTTCGGTGTCATGCAGGGCATGAAATCCGGCGTGGAACGGTCGATTGCCAATACCCGCGCGGACGTTCTGTTTGTCGGTTCTGCCGCCAACGGCGGCTCGCCGCTGCCGCGCTCCTACCTGGACCGGCTCACATCGATGCCCGGCGTGAAGGAAGCGTCCTTTGCGGATGGCTTCCTGGGGACCTATCAAAGACCGACCGAGTTCGTCTTTGCGCTGGCCCTTCCCCCCACGAAGATCTGGTTCAACCTGGTACCGGATATCTTCCAGGTGGCGCCCAAGGACCTTGATGCCCTTGAGAGGACCCGCGATGGCGCGTTGATCACCGCCGACATAGGCAAGAAGTATGGTTGGCACATCGGGGACCGGATTCCTCTGACGTCGAACACGCTGCAGATGAACGGGTCGGGGACCTGGAACTTCCAGATCGTGGGCACCGTCACGGATCACGAAATCGGCGAGGGCGGATTCATCGTCGTCAACTACGACTACCTCAATGAAGCGCGGGCGCTGAACAAAGATACGGTGCGAAATTTCTATGTCGTGATCTCGGACCCGAAGCGCGCAGCCGACATGTCCGATGCCATCGATCACATGTTCGGCAATTCCTCCAACGAGACCACGACCGCATCGTTTCGCGAAGGAGCGCAGCAGCAGCTGCGGTCCATCGGCGATCTGAACTTCCTGATACGGGCAGTCATGGGCGCGGTGCTGGTGGCGCTGCTGTTCTCCATCACCACCATCATGATGCAGACGATCCGTGAGCGAACCCCGGAACTGGCAGTGCTGAAGACTCTGGGGTTCAGCGATCGATCGATATTCATGATGGTCGTTGGCGAGAGCCTGCTGCTGTGCATAGCCGCCGCCCTCATGGGACTTGCGGCGGCAACGGCCATATTTCCGTACACCGCAAAATTCATACCCGGCCTGGCCATGCCGCTGAGCGTCGTCGGTTTCGGTGTGATCGGAGCGGTGCTGGTGGCGCTGATCACGGCGGTACCACCGGCTTCCAGGGCTGCCAGGCTTCAACTCGTTGATGCACTTGCTGGCCGGTAATCCGTTATGAACCTCATCAAACAGTTCTGGGCCCTGCTGTGCGTCAACCTCGCGGGCATACCCGCGCGCTTCGGACTGGTGTGCACCATCATCATCGGTGTGGCCTGTGCGGTCGGGGTGCTGGTATCCATGCTGGCCATGGGCGTCGGAGCGCGACAGGAGGCGATGGGAAACGTCAGCCCGAATCGAGCCACTCTGACGAGCATTGATGCCCCTTCGCCCCAGCAGAGCAACATTGCGCAGGATGCGGCCACGCTTATTCGAGGTCTGCCGGGAATCAGGCGCAATGCCAAGGGTGAACCGATCGTCGTCTTTCAGGCTGATGTGTTCATCCAGGCGCGAAACCGGTCCGACCGCGCGCAAACCGGATTCCCCCTGATCGGGATGACCCCTGGACTACTGGACTACCAGCCGGAGCTGCACATCACCGCGGGACGGATGTTCACTCCCGGACTGCATGAACTGATTGCCAGCAACAAATGCGTACGCCAGTACACGGATTTCGAGGTGGGCGCAAAACGGCACATGCGCGGTGGTGAGTGGCCGGTAGTGGGGAACTTCGATCTTGCCAGCACCGTCTGCGTCGTCTTCGGGGATGGCGACACGATTCTGTCGGCTTTCGGCCGCAATACCTATAACCAGGCGAATGTCATGCTGCTGTCCCCCGAAACCTTCGCGCAACTGAGCCGCGCGCTCAAGGGGAATTCATCACTGCACCTGAAAGTCCAGCATGAAGCCGAGATCTTCGAGCAGAATACCCAGCAGCTCAGCGGCATCCTGAACTTCGTCAGTTATTTCGTGGGTTCGATCATGGCCCTTGCGGCGACCATAGGCGCAGCCAACTCGTTGTACGCCATCGTGGATGGCCGCCGTCGTGACCTCGCGATACTCAGGGCGGTGGGATTCAGCAGCACCCCGATCGTCGCCTCGTTTCTCTCGGAATCCATTCTGCTGACGCTGCCGGGCGCCTTGATCGGCGCGCTGGTCGCCTGGCTGCTGTTCAATGGGTTGCTTGCGAGTCCCCTGGGCGCGAGCTTTCACATGTCTGTAACGCCCGGGCTGGCGCTGTTGGGACTGGGCTGGGCCCTGTGCATAGGCCTGATCGGCGGCCTGCTGCCCGCATTGCGCGCCGCCCGCGTGCCTGTGACGGTTGCCATGCGGGCGACCTGATCGACGGTCCAGCAATACGCCTGTGATTTGCGCTAGGCTCGCCTACCCGATCGGCAAACCAAGGGAGGCCAAAATGGGTACGAGGTGCTTTCGCATACTTTCGCTTGTTGTCGCTTTAACGATGCTCGGTACTGGTGCGGCGTTCGCACAGGGTGCTGGCGGCCCGCCCCCGGGAGGTCCAGGTGGCGGAGGCAGGGGCGGCTTCAGGCTTCCGCCGCTGCTGATGCAGAGCACTGCCTTCGAGGACGGTGGCATCGTTCCGCAGAAATATGCCGGTCGCGGCGGTGTCATTCCGGACTTCACCTTCTCCAATGCGCCCGACGGCACGGTTGCCTACGCGATCATTCTCCATGATGTCGACGTGTCCATCGGCGGCGGTACCGGCGATGTGCTGCATTGGGTGGCATGGAACATCCCGGCCTCGGCGAACGGCATTCCGGAGGGTAAGCTCCCCGAAGGCTCGGTGAACGGCAAGAACATGATGGGCATGAATGCCTACATGGGCCCTGGTGCCCCGGCGGGCCCGCGCTATCACCATTACATCTTCGAGCTCTATGCGTTGAATGCGAAGCTTGATCTTCCCGAGACCGCGAGCCGCGATGACCTCATGGCCGCGATGAAGGGCAAGGTGGTTGCGAAAGCCGCCTATGTCGGGCGGTATCGAAGCCCGCCACCGGCGGGTGCCGCTGCCGCGAAGTAATCCTCTAACGGTGCAGGTATGAAAGGGGCCGCGTGCAGCGGCCCCTTTTTAATTATCTGGCCGTCACTATCTGATCCGGCGCCTTGATGCTAAGGACGTTGATGACGTCCACCGTCACTGTCTTGGCTTCAAGGTGCAAACCGAGCTGCGCCTCCAGCGCCTTCGCCATCATGGCCGGGTCGGGCATCTGACCGGGCGCAGCGGCCGTCCAGGTGAGCTTGTAGTCGTAGGTGCCGGTGAGTCCGGTCTGATCCAGCACCGGCTTGAGAAACATGCCTTCGAGCACCTTCGGAATGATGGCAACCGGCTCCTGCGTCGTGATGACCTCAACCTTTGATAGCCCCGTTCCCTGCTTCCACCAAGGTGCATCCGAGTCCGGTACCAGTTTGGATCCACCAGCGCTGACGCTGAGCACATAGCCATCCATCTGCCTGCGTTCCCGTTTGACGACCAGCCCGAAATGAGTCGCCAGAAGCTGCCTTTGCAGCATCGCGAGTTCACCCAGAGACTTCCGAAGACGGTTGGAACGTACTTCCCCGGAATCCGTTGGATTCTCGGGCCAGGGATTGTCTGCGGTGATCTGAAACAGGGGTATCTGGCTCAGATCCTTGCCCACAACCTGGGATGCATCGACTCCATAAGCGGCTGCAATGAAATCGCGCAGCGTGTTGTAGGCGATCTTCACGTTCATGGCATGATTGGTCATCAGGCCCAGCGAGTTGTACAGGGCGGGACCCTGCGGCTCTTGTGCCGGCGCCAACCGGATTGAAACGTTGTGCAGCATGAGTTCGGTTTCATCGTCGGCCGCCGCGGCATTGCCGCGTGGCGCAGCCAGAATGCCAATGGCCAGGGGTACCGCGATGGTTGCCGCAGCTGCGACGGTGAGCGCCAGCTTGCGAAAAGTACCCAGCTGCTTGACCAGTCCGTTCTTCATGATGGCCTCGATTCTTTGCGTGAGGTTCGCGCCGCCGACACCGGCGGCGCTGGCAATCGGCGACTGAAGGTAGAACTCGCAGATCTTGAGGATGCCCTCGGCATAACTGTGCGCTGGGTGACCCTGCGCCAGTACCCGCTCATCGCAGGCGCGCTCGCGTTCATCGATGATCCTCGAGCCCAGCCACCAGACCAGGGGATGGAACCAGAACAGCGCCTCCACGAGCATGTGAAGGCTGGCGGCCAGGTTGTCCCGCCACGCCACATGGCATTGCTCGTGAGCCAGAACGGCAGCCAATTCCGCCGGCGAGAGCCGCATTTGCATGCCCTGCGGCAGCAGCAGCACCGGGCGCAGGATTCCCACCACCGCGGGCTCAAAGTGTGAGGAGGACGATCTCACCGGCACTGCAAAGGGCAGGCCGCCTGGCGTCGACTCGCGCAGGGCTCGGCGCAGCACCCGCCACCGATGGAACCAGCGAATTGACACGGCCAGCATGCCCACCGCCCAGACCACTTCCAGGGCGATCAGGAGGACTGCACCGTGATTCTCGTCCTGGGCGGCCTGAGCCAGCTTGGTTAGGCGTTCCGCGCTGATTTGCGTGACTTGAACTGCCGTCTGGGCGGCAATCGCCATAAACCCAGGCACCGTCACCTGCAAGGATGCGGAATGCCAGGAAATTTCAGATCCGAGGGCCGTGAGCAAGGCAAAAGGAAATAGAAATTTGATCGAGGCCGCGAGCCAAATAAAGCAGCGGACGCGCGCGCTATTGCTGCGCACAAACAGCGTAAGGCAGCCCGCCAGCGCCACAAACAAGGTCGACTGCCAAAGGTGATCGACAATTCCAATGAGAAGGGAGCTGTTCATTTGCTCTCCTTCTTGAGGCTCTTGCGAGCCTCTTCGACGTCCTGCAGCGTCAGCTGGCCGGACTCGATGAGATGCGACACCAACGGCGCGGCACGGCCGCCGAAGAAGGCCAGCAGCTCATCGACGAGCAGGCGCTGGGTCGCGCCGCGTGTCACGGCCGCTTCGTATATGTGCGCGTTGCTGATTTTCTTCACGCGGCGCACTGCGCTCTTGGCCTCGAGTCGGGTGAGCACTGTCTGCACCGTGTTGTGCGCCGGGCGGCCTCTCTCCGGGAGGTTTTCCTGTATTTCCCGAACCGAGGCGCTGCCGAGTCTCCACAGCGCTTCCATGATCTTGAGCTCCAGCCGGCTCAGCCTCTTTTGCGACATATGTCGGAGTATCTCCTACAAGTGTGGGAGAGACTAGCGCGTCCGGCAGGCGGGTGCAACCCTAGCTGTAGCTCGATGGCGAAACCCCGAAACACTGCTTGAATGCGGCACTGAACGCGGCCGTGCTCTCGTAGCCGACCGCGCGGGCGACTTCACCGATGCTCTTACCCTCCGCCAACAGCGACAGCGAGGTGAGCAGTCGGCTGTGGCGGCGCCATGCAGCAAGGCTGAGCCCGGTCTCCTCCACGAAGAGACGCTCGAAGGTGCGCAGGCTGGCACCGCCGATCTCCCCTGCGATGATCTCCACGGAGCGACTGTCGCCGGATTGGGTCGAGAAGTAGTCGGCAAGCAGGCGAGCCCGTTCGTGACGTGGGCGAGGCAAAGAAAATGACTCAGGTTTTGCTTCCGGCAGGATTTCCTCGAGCAGAGCCAGCGCGTGTACATGTCGCGCGCCGCGCTTGGAGGGTTGCGGCGCGGCGCACAGCAGCAGTATGAGTTCACGGGCCAGGGTATCCAGCCCCAGAACCTGGGGCTGGGAGTCGGTGCGCACCGTGCCGGCCTCGAAGTACAGCGAGTGCAGGTAGAAGGGCCGCGGGGAGTAGACGGAGTGCTCGACCCCGGCCGGCAGCCATAGCCCCTTGAGAAGCGGATGGACGACATAGAGCGCATCGGTCTCCACGACCGCGGCGGCCCCGGAAATCAGTGCGAGCTGGTCCCAATCGTGCGCGTGCCGGGGCACGCGGCCGCCGTCGGGATGGCCCTCGACGTGGGATCTGAGCGCTTCAATTTGAACCGGAGACATACTGCATCGCGCAAACAATATTGTCCTCGGTGTCGGCAAACTCAACGACCTTCCCTACATTGGGGATGTCGATGATTGCCGAGCGCAGTTTGCCGCCAGCGCCTTCGATGGCCGAGACGGTGTCCCGGACTGAAGTCACGCTGATGGTGCAGCGAAAGCTGTTGATTGATCCCTGGGCCGCGGCTCCGCGACGCTTTGTAATCAGGCCCTGTGAGATGCCGTGCTCCACCTCGGGACCGGTGGTGATGAGGTAGAAGTCCGGCGGCCCGGCGACTTCAAAACGCCAGCCGAAGACCCGCTCGTAGAATTTGCGGGCCCGCTCC
Source organism: Steroidobacteraceae bacterium (assembly GCA_035487155.1). GTDB lineage: Bacteria > Pseudomonadota > Gammaproteobacteria > Steroidobacterales > Steroidobacteraceae > DAIDKA01. The sequence continues at coordinate 54,557 of DATHMK010000006.1, read as the reverse complement.
ACGTCGTCGGCGAAGATCTCGAAGTGCGCGATGTGATTGGCCATGACCGGCTCTCCATCCTTGGTTCGAAGAGACTAACATTGGCGCGTCCTCGAAAATTCGACAGATTAAGTCGGGAATCCGCCAGAACGGCGCGTCAGTGAAAAGCCGTCTTCGGAGGGCCGACGAGATATTCCTCGTCGGTGACCTTCTCCAGCCAATGCACGCCCTTGCCGTCCAGCGTTTCGGTCACTGCGATGTGGGTCATGGCGGTTGTGGGCGCCGCCCCGTGCCAGTGCCTGTGATTGGGAGGGCACCAGACGACATCGCCGGCCCGTATCTCGACGATCGGACCGCCTTCGCATTGAGTCCAGCCGCAGCCGGCCGTGACGATCAAGGTCTGGCCGAGCGGATGAGTGTGCCAGGCGGAACGCGCTCCCGGCTCGAAGGTGACGTAAGCTGTCATGGTTCGGGCCGGGGCGGCCGGGGCGTTCAGAGGGTCGATGCGCACCGTCCCTGTAAAGTACTCCGATGGCCCTTTTTGGGATGGCTGCGAACCGGCGCGCTTGAGTTCCATTGTCTGGTCCTTGTGATGTACTACCCGGATTCAACCGCACCTGCATGATTAAATCCACGGCTTCTGGAAGCTACTTCAATGAGCGAGAGCGACGGAACCCCCCAATCACCTTGCGTCAGGGATTGCTGCCTGGGAGATGACCTGACCTGTCTTGGGTGCTTCCGCTCCCTGGACGAGATCAAGGAGTGGGGGCTCGTTGACGAGCAGCGACGGCGTGAAATTCTGCGCAACGCCGCGCAGCGACGGGCGCTCTACGCGATGGGATCCGAATAACCATTGCGTCCGGAAAATGTCTGAATCTCCAATGGCGTGAGCTCCAATGTCAGCGCCTGCGCGTTTTCCCTGACGTGCTGCGGCGAACCGGATTCCGGGATGGCGATGACTTTGCCGCCGCGGATCACCCAGGCCAGCGCAACGGCCGCGGCTGAGCAACCATGTGCCATGGCGATCTTCTTAAGGAGGGGGTCTTCCACGACCAGATGGTTGTCACCGCCCAGCGGCGAGTACGCCATCACCGGCATATTGTGCTGGATGCACCAGGGCAGAAGGTCACGCTCAATGTGGCGGTTGACGAGGCTGTATTGCACCTGATTGGTCGCGCAGCGATCGCCGCCCGGAACACGAATCAGTTCCTCCATCATGGCGGTATCGAATTTGGATACGCCCCAGGCGCGGATCTTTCCGGCCATGCGCAGCTTTTCAAAGGCCGCCACCACGGCGGCGAACTGGGCGCTGGGAACCGGCGAATGCAGAAGATAAAGGTCGAGGTAACCGGTGCCCAAGCGGGACAGGCTTGCCTCGCAGGCACGGGCGATGCCATCGCCGGCCACTTCATCGGCCTCCACCTTGGACACCAGGTATATGCGGGCGCGCTGGCCGGCGATCGCCTTACCAATGAATTTCTCGGAGAGGCCGTTGCCGTAGTCTCCGGATGTGTCGATCAGCGTCATGCCGAGCGAAATGCCGGCACGCACCGCCTCCTGCTCGACCGCTGCCGGATGTCTTTGCTGTCCCAGATGCCAGGCGCCCTGACCGAGCGCAGGCACGGTAGTGCCATCCGGAAACTGCACCGTTCGCCCCGGAGTTCCCGTGGTAGTGACGGCTGCAGCATGTGCGCCTCGTTGCAGCGCAAGGCCGGCACCGATGGCAGGCAAGGACAAGCCGTATGCCGCGCAACGCACATTGAATTGGCGTCGGCTAAGCAAAAGCTTGTTGCCCATAATCCTGCCTCCTTCCGACTGGCCGATTCTACTCCCGGCGTTCGCACGCACAGTGCTTTCAGCAGTTAGAGTTGAGCGGAGCAGTAGCTTCGGTCTTGGGTATGCGAACTCGCGTCGCGGTCCTGCGAATCCACACCACGAACTGGATGGTGTTGATGAGCAGGAAAAACAGCAGCCAGGTTCTGAACAGCAGGTCAGTGAGCGGATAGGCGAAAATCCGCCAGCCGAAAACCGCCCAATACAGCAGCGCGAGGAAGCAGCCCCAAAGGCCGAAACGTACGACCTCGGTCGCTGCCCGCCGCCGCTCATCCAGCAGCACGGCCCAAAAAAACACCAGCCGCAGGACCATCACCAGGATCAGTGGCGGCAGCAGCCAATGCCGGAAATTGTCGGCATAGGCCAGCCAGTACACACTGGCGCCCTTGGACAGCAGGTGTCCCACCAGCCACGCCGGTGCGACGAAGAACACCGTCAGTACCGCCCCGATTGGCGCGGCATTCACTGCGGCGCGCCGCTCTGTCGCTTCAGGCTCGCCCGGGCGCCAGTCTCTGGGGAAGGGAACCCAGAAGATCCAATGCTGCCAGGGTCGCTTACCATTGACGATGGGAAACCGACGCTGCATCCAGTTTGCAAGGCCGAACCAAACAACCAGGACGCCAAAGCAGGCGAAGGCAGTGAGACACCACTGCAGCCACCATTGACCCGGGGTCATGCGCCCGGAGAAGACCAGAGGCAGGCTGATCAGCCACTGGACCGCGACGCATATCGTGGCCACCGTAATGATCATCGGTGTCTGCTCGGGCTCGATGAGCTGAAAGCCGCGCGGCGCGTAGCGAGCCGCCACCTCGCTGGGTTGGCCGAAGTCGCGCAGCACCTTGGCCGCCAGGTCGGCATCAGGTGCGCGGCCAGCCTCCTCGGCCGCCGAGCGCAGCTGATCGGCGAGCAAGGTCCGCAGTTCCAATCCGATGTCATTGCGCTGGGCGCGCGGCAACTTCGCCGCGACCTTGTTCACGTAGTCGTCAATGATTGCCTGGACGTTCATATGCCTTCCTGTTGGAGAAGCCCGTTCATCGTGGCCACGAGACCGTGCCAGTTGGTGGTGAGATCTTCGAGCATGCGTACACCCTTGGAATTCAGGGTGTAGTAGCGGCGGGGCGGTCCGTCCTTGATCTGCCATTCACTGGCCAGCAGCCCCTGTTCCTCGAGCCGCCGCAACAGCGGATACAGGGTTCCTTCTTCAATCGGCATCCCCCGCTGCGCCAGGGCCTGACGCAGGGAATAGCCGTATTGAGTGCTGCGCAATTGCGCCAGCACAGCCAGTACGAGAGCGCCCCGCCGAAGCTCTGTGTCGAGCTTGGCCGCAGCGTCGTCGTTCGCCTTTACCATGTTAGCTACCATGTTGCGCACATCACAATGCGGAACATAGTACATAGTGACGCACAGTACGTCAAGCACATCGAACCCGGGTGCCGTCCGCCCGGGTTTCGGGGCCGGCAGAGCTAATTTCGGGGTGGGGGGTCCAGCGCCATGACGCAATATTGCGGCAGCTTCACCAGGCCGAGCGCCGCGCGCCGCTGCTCGAGGTGCTGCGGATCCTCGATGGGCTTGGACGGCACAAATACACCTTGCCTGCAGTCCAGGAGAGTCCCGAACCGTTGCGGCGTGTGCACGTAGTCGAAGAGCCCCGCGTAATACAGGGTGGGGACCTCATCACGCCGCACCAGCGGTTCCATCAGCGCCAGCGCCTGTGCCTGAAAGCCCGGGTCTTTGTTGGCGAAGTTGGCAATCATGCCCGCCGCGGTGGCGCCCCGGACTCCGACCATCGAGACCGTTGGCCAGCCGTATCGGGCGATGATCTCCCGCAAGCGGCGAACATTTGCTTCAGTCTCTGCGGGGTCGATACGCAGGCCTTTGACGATGACCCCCGTGTTTGCAGAGGGCGGCATCTTGGCAACGCTCGAATACGTCTGCTGCATCTCATCGAGCCTGGCCATCCGCACCAACTCGTCCCGCAATTGCGGCCGGGCGATGGCCATATTGGCGTCACGCAGCGCATCCAGATCGGAAATCTCCACCGGCTTGCCGCCAGATGGCGGCTGCGACGGTTGTGCGGCAGAGAAATCCGCCGTCAGTTTCAGATCCACCGTTCCACGATGAACCAGCAGGGGTACCCGTGCGTCCAGCGGCGTATGCGCGACCGCCGCGCTCAGGGCGCTCGCACGATCGATGGCCGTGTCCGCGTATCTGACCACCACGTCGCCGCGCTTCAAGCCGGCCCGGTCGGCCACATCACCAGGGTGTACCAGGGTGATGAGGGCGCCGCGATGTTCAAGATGCGGGATCGAGGTTGCCGGGGCATTGACGTCAAAATCGCCGACCGCAACGCCCAGATGGGCATGGGGCGCAGCGGAGGCCGGCGCCGAGAGCGGCGGATCCAACTGTGCCGCGACCACCAGCAGCGGTATGGCCGCTGCCGCCCATCCCGCCATCCACAGCCGGAAATGTCGCGGCCGCCCGGTCGTCATCGCACGAACCCGTTGTTCCAGCTGCGAGGCGCGACCGACGCTGGCGATGGCCCCAAGGGGCATTTTCCCGGCGTGCTGGTTTATGCACAGCAGCGTATCCAGGTAGTGCCGGCGCTCGATGCCGGTGCGCAGCACGCGGCCATCGCAATCCACCTCAATGGCAAGCCGCAGCCGATGCAGCTGCCACCATAGGGGCAGGTTCCACGCCGTCAGCGCCAGCAACAGTAACGCAGCCAGCAGCAGGCCCGGATCGTGCGCGGCGACATGCTGCTCCTCGTGAAGCAAGGCCGCCTCGCGCCTTGCCGCGGGTTGCTCGAGAAGCCAGTGCGGCACCACGATGGTGGGACGCAGCGCCCCGAACACCGCGGGGCCGACGTTGTGCGAGACGAGGACGGTGTATCGGCCCAGGACCTGCCGCGGCCACCTGCGCCGGGCGCTGATAAGGCGCAGGGCGCCGAGCAGATAAAGTCCCAGCAGCAGCACCGATGTGGCAAGCCACGCCCGACGTGCATAGGTTTCAAGTACCGGCCGCGACGGTATCAGGGCAGTGGGCGACCAGCGCTGCGGCGGCGGAACTGCAGTACGCGGCAGCGCCAGGCCCTGTGATGCGACGACCACGCCTGCAATCGCGGCCGCGGGCGCGGGTGCCGGCGCTACCGGTGTGACCTGCGACAGGATGGCCGAACCGCCCAGCGACAGGGTCATGCAGGCCAGCCACAGCCACCGACGCGGCCACATCGCCAGGACCAGGACTCGCTCGATGGCCAGGGCGGCGAGCCCGAGGATCAGCGAAATCGCTGTCGTGTACACCATCAGCTCGATGATCATGGCTCGTCCTCGTTCTTGGGCTTGTCCTCAAGCAGGCGCCGGATACGTCGCAGCTGCGCGCCATTCAGCCGCTTGTCCGATACCAGATGGGTGAGCAGGAGTTCCGCGGAACCGTCGAAGAGCTTGTGTAAAAGGGCGCGCAGCGCGCTGGTGCGGGCAACGTCCGAATCAACGAGCGCCTGGTAGCGATGCGCGCGCCCCTCCTCGATGTGGCCCACATAGCCCTTGGCTTCGAGGTTGCGCAAGATCGTCAGAACCGTCGTGTACGCAGGTCGATCGTCCAGTTGGCTCAAGACCTCGGACACTGTGGAGGGTCCGTTGCGCCAGAGGATCTGCATGAACTCGGCCTCACGATCCGTAAGCGATACGTCCATGGCAGCACCAGTTACTACTGACGTAGTAGATAATAGCCGCCAGCCGCGATTTGTCAACTATCTGCGTAGTAGTAGTTTTGCCCTAGAATTGCCGCATGACAAATCATCCGGTTGTTGCTGCATTGCTGGCCTCGTTCGCAGTACTGATCGCGACGCCCGCGGCGGCCGCTGAAGTCTTCGACATTGGGTCGGCGAGCAGCGGTGCGCGCATCGACGCCATGGCGGTGTCGGCATCCGGGAAGTCTGCACCGATGGTGGTGCTGGTCGGGGGTCTGCACGGGGACGACGGCACCGTGGCCGCCGTGCGCGCTGCGGTGGCGGCTTATGAACGACGTCGAAGTCGGCCGGTACAGCTGGTGGCGGTGCCTCTTGCCAATCCCGACGCTGCTGCTCTTGCATTTCCTCCCACGGGCATCGCCTATCGTGAGCACGCCGAAGCGAACCTGCTGTGGCGCTGGTTGGGCAGCCAGGCTCCGGATCTCGTGCTCATAGCGGCCAAGGATGATGCAGGTCTTGCGGCCGCGCTCAGCGCCCAGAAGGTGGCCGACATGGGCCGGATTCCGGCGCGGCCCTGGAGCGGCAAGGCTGCCGACTGGATGCTCCCGGTCGGGACCATCGCCCAATCCGAGGCCCGTATCGAGCTCGAGCAGCGTCGCGAACGCTCGCCAAGGCAGCTCGCCGAGGAGCTTGCAGCCCATTATGGCCACGATTTCGATCAGCCCTGGTACATCAATGCCATCGCGTTGATCGCACGCATTCGGCTCGGCGAGCTCGATGATGTGCGACGGCTCGCGGAGCCCTATGTCAATGGCAGCAAGGACAGCCTGGCACATCCCAGTGAGCTGGTATTGGGGGGACACATCGTGTTCACGGTGCTCGCCCGCCGCACCGGTGATCCGCGCTATACCGCCCTGGTACGACGGGTTGCCGATCTTGGATTTGACGGCTCAGGAAAGATGCTCGAGGCCATGCCCTACAACGACCAGTTCAGCGATGCCATCTTCATGGGCACGGTGATCCTGGCGCAGGCCGGTGACCTGACTGGCGAAAGCCGTTACTTCGACATGGCCGACCGACACCTGCGCTTCATGCAGCAGCTGGATCTGCGGCCGGATGGTCTCTACCGACATCAGCCGGCGACCGATGCCGCCTGGGGCCGTGGCAATGGCTTCGCAGCCATAGGTCTGGCAATGACCTTGTCCGCGCTGCCACGAACCCATCCCGGATATGCCCATGCCTTGGACAGTTACCGCAAGCTCATGGCGGCGCTGCTGCCGCTGCAGACGCGCGATGGACTGTGGCGCAATGTCATCGATCATCCGGGCGCGTACCCGGAGTTCTCGGCCACCGCCATGATCGGGTTTGCCATGCAGCGCGGTCTGGAGAATGCCTGGATCGAGGGCCCCGCCTACCGCAAGGCCGTCGAGCATGCCTGGCTCGCGGTGAACTCACGCACTTCGTCGGCGGGCTCGTTCATCGATGTGTGTGAGTCCACGGCACGCATGACCTCGGTCGAGCAGTATCTGCAGCGGGCGGCAATTTTGGGCAATGATCCGCGCGGTGGCGCCATGGCGCTGCTGTTCGCCACGGAACTGATGAATTCGGACTAGATCTGGATACGGCGCAGGTACTCGAAGAACTCCGTCAGTTCCTTGCGCGTGAACACATTCAGGAAGCGCCGTTCATGTTCGATCATGACTCGCTTGAGGATTACGAGCTGCTGGCGACCCAGCGTCGTCAGGAACAGGTCCTGGCGGCGCCGGTCGGTACTTGAGCTGCGTCGCTCGAGCCAACCCAGACGCTGAAGCTGACGGATGAGGCCGACCAGCGTGGCTTTGTCGATGGCCAGTTGGCTCGCCAGTTCGATCTGAGCAACTCCGGGATTGGCATCGATGAGCACCATCATGCTGAAGATGCCGGGACGAATATGCGCGGCGCCGACCGTGCGATTGAAATCGCGCCACAGGGCCATGTGCGCCCGACGCACGTTGTAGCCCAGCAGGTTCGGCAGGATCCCGACATCAAGGGGCCGCAGCGGCGCCCTGTCTTCGCCGTTGCGCGTCTGACGGACGCGCAGCTTGTGCGGCTCGGGCGCGCTGGTGCGCCGGCTCAAGGAGCGAGCTCGTGCGACATCGCCACTCCCAGCTGACTGCGCTGCGTCTTGGTCGCCGAATTGGTGTGGTACAGCGCCTTCAAAAAGGCCTGATCCCAGCTGCTCAATCCCGCAAGCGCAGCATCCGGCGCGCCGTCGAACAGCTTCAGAATCGTCTGGGCCTCGCCCAGATGCGGCGGTGATCTCACTTCGGCGAGACCCACCATCGCCAGATAGTCGGCGAACTGCCCCCGGGTCAGTGCGCCCAGGCGCGCCTGATCCGCGACGACAAAAACATACGAGAAATCGAACTCATAGGAGGACTGCAGATGGCTGTTGTCCAGCCACGAGCCGGCGTTGACCGGGGGTCCGGACAGACCCCCGCCACGAACCTGGGCCGCCGCTGGCATGCCCATAACAGGCGCCGCGCCCCCGGGAATGGTCCGGGCGGTGCTATACCAGACCTTCACCGGCTCAGGGCGTCCGATGAACTCATCGACCGCAAGGGGTGTTGCGTTGGCGAAGACCACGTCGCGCTTGCGATTCGCCATGGCCTGCAGAAGCTGCTGCGGCTTGCCCGTGACCATGATGTAGAGATTCGGGCGGCACTGTTCGCCGGCCAGCGGTACGCCGGCGGCGCGCGCAATCTCCGAGATGCGAGCCAGGATGAATTCGCCTTCCGGCTGCGTCAGCCCCGCGACCAGCGGGCACACGGGCGCATGCCAGCGCGCAATTCCCTCCCCGTTGACCGGTTCGGTAATACCGTAGGCGAAAGCTGAAAGCTTGGGTAACAGTTCGGCGCGCTGGGCCGTCACCGTCACCTCTTGTGTGGGCTCGGCAGCGAAGGTGCCGGTGCCCATGAAAGCCGCAATCGTGGCGATGCCCAATATCTTTGACATACGCGCACAGTTTACCGTGGCATCTGCGCGTGCGCTTGTGACCTATGGGGATGTGCACCCCTGCCCATCGACAAAGGTGTCCCCGCACAGGATCGTGAGCCGATGATCGATCGGTGATCCGAGCAGGGGCCGCAACCGGGCAAGAAAGTCACGGGTCGCATCCGCACCCAGCCATTGCTGGTAGCGCTGATGATCGGTCCAGACCTCAAGCACCACATACCGGTTCTGACGATGCAGTTCCTGAAGGATGGTGTAGGTCACATTGCCTGGGGTGTTGGCGTGGTGGGTCTCCTCACCATGATGGAGCAGCTCCTCCTGGTTCTTCTTCAGATCGCCACCTGGCAGGAATTCAACATAGCTGATGACAAAAACAGCACCCGCCGGGCCGGCCGTGGAGGGTACGGCAGAGCTGGTCCAGGGCGCGCCGAAGGATTGAACCGGCGTGTACTGCCGATCATCGATCGGACTGCCCACGCAGCACAGCCCCCCAAGGCGCGCACTACCCTGGACATCGAAGCGGAACGTGATGGTGTGCGACTGCGACAGATGCTGCAGGTAGTGCCGGTAACTGTCCCAGACCTGGACGATTTCCGAATGATTGGTGGTGGGTGGAATCAGATCAAGTATCCGGAAGCTCAGCAGGCCCGGGTCGGCCTTGCTTTGTGAGCGGTACTTGAAAAGCAGTGTGTAGCCACTTTGAAGAAAATCCACGCCGCCGGTGGCCATGGGCATGACATCAAAGTGCGCAATATTGAATACCGCCCCGTGCGGGTCATCATCCCGATCCGCCGCCCAGACCGGCGAGCCGGCCACGCTGAGCAGCGCGCACAGAACTGCGACAAACCGCTTCATGGCGCCCGGTAGATCACCTTGCCATCGACAACCGTGAGAACCGAGTGCAGGCCGCGCAGCGCGCTGTCGGGCACTTTCCTGGTATCGAAATAGTCATCGCTCAGCACCACCAGGTCACCGAGTCTTCCAGGTTCGATCGACCCGATATGGTCCTCCTCCCGGAAGAACCATCCGTTGTCGGCGGTGTACAGGCGCATGGCCTCCTCGCGGCTTACCGTCTGTCCGGCATTGACCAGATGACCACCGGCATTCATGCCCGTGACCATGTAATAGATCATGTTCCAAGGGTTCAAGGTCGAGATCTGCGCTGAGTCGGAACCGGCTCCGGCATGCACCCCGCTGTCGAGGATCATGCGCACCGGTGGTCCGGCATTCGTATCAGTTGCATCGGACAGGTACTTGTAGGGATGTATGGCGATTCCTGCTCCGAGTGCCTTGAAGCGATTCACCGTTGCCAGGTCGATCTGTGGTACGTGGGCATCGGACCAGTGCAGGTTCGCAATCGGCGTCACGGCATTGACCGCCTCGAAGGTGGACGCCGTGATCTTATCCTCCGCCAATGACAGACTGTGTTGCTGGAAGGCCCAGCCGTGCGCGGCGATGAACTGCAGCGCGCCAAGATAATTGGGCGGCACGGATACCGGACCGAAAAGCGGCCAGCTGGTGGCGAATTCACCCACCCCTGAAATGCGCATCATGTCATCGCCGAAGCGATTGAAGGCGTTGAGCACGCGTTCCCGCGTCATCGGAAAATCCTGCCCCTGGTCCATGCTCAGAAAGAAGACGCGCAGCCGGGTCGTGAGCTTGCCCTCGCGATGCAGGGTCAGGAAGGGTTCATACATGCTGAAGGGGTCGCCAGAGGCGAGCCCGTCAAAGACAAAGGAGTCCTTGATGTCGCGCGTGCCGGGCTCAACGAATTCCCCCATATCGACGTTCGTCGTCACGCCCAGCCTGGCGGAATACGCCATGGCATCGAGTACGCCCTGTTCCTTGTCGGATGGCGTCTGCAAGGCGGCCAGTGCATGCATTGCGGCCAGCGATGGCGGCCCCGCCGCGATCAGTCCGGTCTCACTGACGGCAACGCCATGGGAGGTAAGGTAGTCCCGACCCCTGGAATTGGTGACCGCGGGGCCGGTGAAGGCGACGAACAGCAGCGTGGGATTGCCGGGCAATGCCTGGTCGAGTTCCGGGAGTGTCGGTAGACGCTTCTCGGCCAGCTGGCCCGGAATCCAACCGCCCATGGCGGTGATCCAGGCACTGTTGCCGAGGCTGCTGCTGCGTGCGCGCAGGGCGGCCTGTACGTCTGCGATACTGGCTGCCGACTCCAGCCGGGTATCGTGACCCGGACGCTCGCTCAGCAGCACGATATGGTTGTGATTGTCGATCAATCCGGGAACCACGGTGTGCCCGTGAACGTCAATCACCTGCATGCAAGGATCGCGTTCGGTGGATGCCGCGACGAAGAGCCCGTGCCGGATGGTCGCGGTGGCCACAATGGTGTCCCGCGCATCCATGGTGTGGATCCGCCCATTAACGATCTTCAGGTCACGAGATCCGGCACAGCGCTCGTTCTGCGCCACGGCCGTCAACCACACCCCGCTGAGAATGAGCGCTGCGAACGCCCGGACTATGTGCGACATGGACGCCCCCTGGCCCCAGCCTCAGATGCTGTGGGCGTTCATCTGCTGTGCGATGTATTCGGCCTGACGCAGCGCAAGGGCGACAATGGTCAGCGTCGGATTCGCCGAACCCGGCGTGCTCAATGCGCTGCCGTCGGATATGAACAGGTTGGCGATGTCATGGGTCTGGCCATGAGCATTCGCCACGCCCTGTGCCGGATCCTGGCTCATGCGCGCCGTGCACATGTTGTGCGTTGCAGGTGTCTGCCGTGAATTGACGACCCGTATGGCGCCGACCGCTTCGTACAGCGCCTTTGATTGTCGCTGGGCATGGGCGCGCATGGCGGCATTGTTGTCATGATCGTCGACATGGATATTGGCCACGGGCAATCCGAAACCATCCTTTACCTTGGGGTTCAGGGTGATGCGGTTGGTGGCGCGGGTCATGTCCTCACCGTTGATGAAGATGCCCGCCATGTTGCGATAGTGTTCGAGGACGAATGCGAAATCGCGTCCCCACATGGTGCTGGGAAGACCGGCCAGCGGCAGGCTCGGCAGGTCGAGCGCGGCAAGCTCCAGGTGGTAGCCGCCCGCGAAGCCGCGCTTCGGATCGTGCTTGGTCTCATCCTCGACGATCCCGGCCAGGGTCGTGCCGCGCCAGAAGTGAATCGGCTTGTCGAACAGTCCCCAGACGAAGCCGCCCGTGTGGCTGGTGTAATTGCGCCCCACCTGATCGCTGGAGTTCGCGAGCCCGTGCGGAAAGCGGCCCGATTCGGACAGCAGCAGCAGCCGCGCCGTCTCCACGGAATTGCAGGCGACGCACACGATGCGGGCCTTCTGGCGCTGTTCCTTGCCCTGCGGATCGCGGTACACGACCGCCGTGACCCGCCCGTCCGTGCCATGTTCGATGCGCGCCGCCCGGCATTGCACGCGGAGATCCAGGTTCCCGGTCGCCTCGGCGCGCGGAATTTCCGTGTACAGGGTGCTCCACTTCGCGCCCGTCTTGCAGCCTTGAACGCAGAAGCCCTGCTGGATGCACACTCCGCGCCCGTCCGCGGGGCGGGTATTGATGGCCATGTAGTTGGTATGCACGCGCTTGTAGCCGATACGCTTGGCGCCGTTGTACATCACCTTGAAGTGATTCGAGGCCGGCAGACCCGGATTGCCGTTGCGGCGGGTGACGACCAGGCGCTTCTCGGCGAGGTCGTAGTAATGCTCCAGTTCCGCATAGTCGATGGGCCAGTCGATCAGGGATGCGCCCTTGATGTCGCCGTAGGTGGTGCGGGCCTTGACCTCCCAGGGACGGATTCGCGGAGTCGCGCCGGTCCAGTGCACTGTGGTGCCGCCCACGGTCTTGCAGGTCCAGGAGGGCAGCGTCGGATAGTCCTGCGCCACCGTCGTGGTTCCGGATATGGTGCGCGGCTCAAGCCAGGTCAGCTGGGCAAAGGCATCGCCGGGCACCTGGGAGAAACTCGCCAGGGACTGCCGGGCACCGGCCTCGATCAGCACGACCTTGAGGCCGCGGCGCGTGAGCTCATGGGCCAGAGTGCCGCCGCCGGCCCCTGATCCGATGATGACGACCGCACCGGAATCATCTTGCGAAATGCTCGCCACGAAACCCCCTGACGATTATGCGGCCCCAGATCAGGCGCCGGGCACCGGTCCGCTGTCCTGCAGCGGCACCTCGGGCAGCCAGCGCAGGTCATTGAACCCTCGCAGCAGATAGCCACCCTTTGAGAATGCCTCACCCTCATACCCGAAGTAGGCGTAGGCGATCGGTGTGGCGTAGAGCACACCCAAGGTCTTGGTCCGCAGTGTCTTGAAGAAGGTTGACGCTTCCATCGCCGTCAGGGTCTGCACCCGGGCTGGCTCGGCGTCCGACGCGAAGCCCGCACCCAGTTTGCCGATGCCCTCACGGAGCATGGCCAGCATCTGCGCGTCGCTCGAGGCGTCGCTGTCGATGGATTGAATGACCAGTGCATAGGCGGCGTCATCCAGTTTGTCGTGCGGTGCGATGGTGCGCGCCACCGCCATGAGCGTCGCACCGTCGGTGCTCGACAATGTCCGAAGATCGACGGCCCATGCACGGCTTGGGGCGATGAGCGCCAGGGGACTGCCGGCGGCAATGAGGCCGGTCAGCACACCTGTTGCCCCCAGGAACTCGCGGCGTGGGATCACTGGCTTCATTGACTTTAGATACCACGACGCCGGTATCAGCGCAAATAGCCGAATCCGCGCGCCATCAATGCCGCGCAAGGCAGAATGACCGCGATCGCAACCAGTTCCAACATCAGGCACAGGCGCACGCGGCGGCAGCAGCCAGCGGAGATCTGCGGCGCCTCACCGGCCTTCAGCGCCCGGGTCCAGGACAGGAAAATCGCCGTTGGGTAGATGGAGATCAATGCCGCCGCGATGAAGGCGCCGAACTTGATCAGAAAAAAGAAGTCGTGCCAGTAGTACGCCGGACCCTTTTCGAACCAGGTCACGCGCATCAGGCCGAAGATCAGCACGAGCATGGCCGAGGCGCCGAACAGCAGATCGACGCGTTGCAGACGCCGGGCCTGCAGCGCCGAAAACGGCGGCCTGAACGTGGCCACCTCCACCGCCAGCATGGCGACCACGGTAAAGGCCGCCAGGTGGTGCAGCGTCGCCAGTAGCACGGTTGAATTCATTGGCTGGACCTCAAGGAGGCGGCCTGAACGCTGCGCAACCGGGCCAGGTAGCCACCCGTGGGGTGCGCGGCATTGTGCAGCAGGGCCCGGTAATAGCCGGTCGCCTCCTGGTGTAACCCGAGTTGCTCGGCCATCTCACCGGCATGCAGCAGGGTGTTGAAGCGACCCGGGTCGGTTTGCAGCGACTTGCGGTATTGCACCAGCGCCTGGCCGGGCTGGCCCGAAAGTCTCAGCATGTCGCCGATCATTTCGCGCGCCGGCAATTCCACCTCGCCCTTGCCGACCGCATCCTGGCGATCGGCCGCCGGCCGCAGCAGGGCACTGCCTTCAGCGGTTTTGCCCGCCGCAAACAACGTCCAGGCGCGCACTTCGGCCCACAGTGCCAGATCATCCGCTTCATTCGCCGCGAGCTGGGAAGGGGTGTAGGTCTCGCGTAGCCGTGACTGTGCCCGTGACGCCGCGCGGGCATCCTTGAGATGACCCGCTGCCACAGCCTGGGCCCAATAGATGAGTCGGCGCGCGCCAAGGTCAGAGCCCGGGAGCGGCTGAAGCGCGAGGGCGGCCGGCCAGTTGCCCGTTTCCAAGGCAAGGTGAGCCGGAAAATCCGACTCCATGACATAGTAGTAGCGCGCGATGCCGGCGGAGAAGTCGTCGGGGCGGATCGCTGCGGCCTCACGGGCAATGACCGCGGCGCGCTCTTCATCACCGAGCTGCAGGTAGGCGTACTGCAGGAAGTCCAGGGCATGCACCAGGTTCTCCGCGGCACCGTGCGCAACCTCGGGGCGTGCGCAAGCCGCCGCCGAGGCCAGATTGGACCGGATGTCTTCGTCCCAGAGACCGAGGCGCGCGAAAATGTGGCTGGGCATGTGCAGCGCATGGGGCGCGTCCGGGGCGACTTTCGCGTAGCGGCGCGCGGCATCCAGGCCCAATGGCGCCATTCGCGGATTGTCCGTTGCGTGGATGATGAAATGAATGACGCCGGGATTGTCGGGCTCGACCGTGAGAACTTCGTTGAGAATCCCGAGTGACTGATGCGCCAGCCTGAGCTCGGGATCCGCCGGCATGCCGTCCTTGAGCAGCGACATGGCGTAGATGACGGCGGCCTGGGTATCGGCGGGATAGGCCGCATGGATCGCGCCCATGGCGGCGGAGTAACGGCGCACGCGGGCGTCACGCCCCGGGATGGAGGCGTCATAGATGATGGCGATGGCATCGACATAGGACTGCTCGCGGGCTGTCTTTTCGAGGGCCGCTCGAGCCTTGGCAATCGCCGCCAGTCCCGACTTCAGCTGCGCGCCTTCGGGCACCCCGCCGCCCGAGATCTGCTCGTAACCCGACATGGCTTCGCCCCAGTAGGCAATGGCGCAGGCCGGGTCGCGCTGCGCGGCGCGAGCGAAATACTCATGGGCCTGCGTGAACCAGAACGAATAGAGAAAGGCCAGGCCCCCATCGATGATGGGGCGCGCGCTTGGCACACAGGAATTGTCAAAGTGCACGGCGCCGACGCCCTGCGCCGGTCCCATGTGCTGCATGTCATGCTGTTGCGCGACCGCGATGCCGGCCAGCAACGCGGTCGCGATTCCAGACCAGAGTCGCGCGTACCTTATGGGCTCATCCCGAAGGCATGTCTGAGAAAGGCATCGCTCTTGTGCAGCATGTCGATTCGCACGTCTGAGTCCTCGAGCTGGTGATCGTGATCCTCATAGATCACGAGATCACACTGCGCGCCCGCGGCCTTCAGTGCCGCCGCCATCTTCCGGGACTCCTCGACCGAGACATTACGATCGAAGGTGCCGTGAAAGAGGATGACAGGCTGCTTGAACTTGTCGACGTGGTTGATGGGTGATCCATCCCGCATCTTCTGGCCTCCGCCGACGAAATCGCTCACCTCGAAATAGTTGGACCAGGCGCCGCGCTCGCTCACCAGGGCGGCAAGATCGGTGACCGGCGCGATCGCGACGATGGCCTTGAAGAGTGACGGATCGACGAAGGTGGATTGCAGCGCCGCATACCCTCCATAGGACCAGCCGACGATGCCGAGCTTGGCCGGATCGGCAGTTCCGCTGCTCACCAGCCAGCGTCCGGCGGCAACGATATCGCCAACGGCGACGTCCCAGGATTTGAAGCCATTCTGCAGGAACCATGCGTCGCCGAATCCGGCCGAGCCGCGGAATTCGGGCTGCAGCACGACATAGCCGCGGGCCGCGAAGAACTGTGCCAGCCAGTCAAAGCCCCACTGATCCCGTGAGCTGGGACCGCCATGCGGCATCACGATGGCCGGCAGCCCTTTCGGATTGTCGACACCCGGTGGCAAGGTGAGATACGCCGGAATCATCTGCCCATCGGCGGCGGGATAGGTGATCGACTTCACGCGCGCGAGCGTGACTCCTTCGAGCCGCGCCCGGGTGCCGAGGAACCTTTTCAGGGAATGCGCCTGGCGATCCAGGATGAAATACGCACCCGCATCGTTGTCGCTGCTGGCGTATATCAGCAGCTTGTTCTCATCGACACTCGAATCGACCACGGCGATGAGCGGATCCTTCGCGAGGGCCTGATGCACGGCGCCGAGCAGATCCTTGATGTCGGATGAGAAGAACTCCGTGGCCCCCACATCAGTCGCGTACGACACGCCGATCACCCGGTTGCGCCGCCCGATGCGCGCCAGGGCGTTGAGATCCACGTCCGGGCGTGAATACACCAGCCTCTGGGTCAGTGAGCCGTCCAGGCTCATCGAGTACAGCGCCATGCGACCGTCGAGCTTCTTCCAACCGTAGGCGATATTCAGATCGCGATCGACGGCTTCGGGCCGAAAGCCGGTCTGCGTCTGTGAGTTAAAGCGGCTGAGCTCATGCCACTCCTCGGAGCCGGGCATGCGGTAGAGGAAGACGGCCTCCGGGTTGTTGGCGCCTGAGAGCGTCGGATTGATCTCCATGACGATGCGCACCGTACCGCGTCCGTCGCTGATGTAGTCGACGGCATTTTGACGCGGGGGAACGATTTGCTTCGCCGAGCCCGTCCGGGTGTCGACCAGGTCAACCCCCACACCGGAGGCTTCCTTATTGCCGGCCAACGACTCCTGGTGCACGACGGGTACATAGGCGCGCGCCATGAGCACCGAACCGTCCTGGTCGGGCAGCCAGTCAATGACGGTGGTATCCGTCAATGCCAGACCGGCCGCGTACGGACTTTGCTGGATGCTCAGCGCCTGGGGCTTGGTGCCGTCGGCATTGACGGCCATGAGGCGCGTAACAGGCAGCAGACCCGCAGCGGTGAAATTGCCGTGGCCCTGGACAATCCCGAAAACCGCGCACACCAGCCGATCATTGGATACCCAGTTGCAGCCCTGCAGGCGAAACGGCTTGCCATCCGTATAGAAGGCGACTTTGGCCTTGGCTCCGGGTACCAGGCTCTGGGTGTACGCCACGGCACCCTGGCCCGGGATGGGCGTCACGAAAGCGACGCTCATGCCATCCGGCGAGAGCCGCAGCGATTGGATATCGACACGGGAGCCAAAGGCTACCGCGGCATCGAAAGGCTTGGCGTCCTCGGCCTGCAGCAGGGAAGAGCCGGCCAGCATCAAGGCCGTAACGCACAGAACCCTGGGACAGAGATTCATCCGCATCATGATCGACAGTTCCCCCCGCACACCTGATTTTGGAAGCTCGATGGCCTCTTGGTTGTGCAATGCTTGTTGCTTGGGATCCAATGATACCAGAGCATGTACGCGTACGATTGGTGCGATGCACAGTGAACCGCTGCTTTCGGGGTCTGGGCCTTGGCTTTAGTCGACGCTGCGAAACCCGCGCTGAAATTCCACGTGCTTGCGCCGTCGCTGCCGGCGCCGCCGGGGGTGCCGAGTTCGACATCGAAGGCAGATAGTCATAACAACAAGGATGAGGGGGAATCAAGCATGAGGCTGGTATTACGCAAGGCCCGGCCTGAGGATGCGGCGATCCTCGGTGAGATCTGCTACCGCGCCTTCAGCGCCCTGGCGAGTGCCCACGGCTTTGTACCGGACATTCCCCACGCGGCCGCGGCGGTCGGCATGATGACGGGCCTGATCGGCCACGAGGGATTTTTCAATGTCGTGGCCGAACTCGACGGCACGGTCGTGGGCAGCAACTTCCTGGACGAGCGCGGTCCGATCTGCGGGGTAGGCCCCATAACCGTGGACCCGGACCTGCAGAACGACGGCGCCGGGCGCGCGCTGATGCGTGCGGCCCTGGAGCGCGCGCGGGAGCGCAATGTCGCCGGCCTGCGCCTGGTGCAGGCGGGCTATCACAGTCGCTCGCTCGCCTTGTACCTGAAGCTCGGATTCAACGCGCGCGAGCAGCTGGCCTGCCTGAAGGGGCCGCTGATAGGCAAGTCCCTCCCGGGTTACCTGGTGCGGGCCGCGACCCCGAAGGATCTCGCGGTCTGCAATGAACTGTGCTTGGCAGTGCATGGCCACACGCGCTCCGGCGAAGTCGCTGAGGCCGTTGCCGCCGGTACGGCCCGTGTGGTGGAACGTCTGGGACGTCTGAGCGGGTACGCCACGGTGCTGGGCTTTTCAGGTCATGCCGTGGGTGAATCGAATGATGACCTGAAGGCGCTGTTGAGCGCCGCCGAAACCTTCCAGGGTGCCGGGGTGCTGGTGCCGACCCGGAACAGTGAGCTGCTGCGCTGGTGCCTGCAGGAGAGACTGCAGATCACCCAGACCATGACGCTGATGACGATAGGACTCTACAACCAACCCAACGGCGCGTGGCTGCCGTCGATTCTTTACTGAGCCGAACTCAGATTCTCGATGACCAATGGCGGCAAGCGATCCGCTGGCGCAAAGCCGAACACCTGGCCGTAGAAGGATAGTTCGGATTGCAGACAGCGGATGATGTTGGCGGGTTTGCGAAACCCGTGGCCCTCGCCCTCAAAGAGAAGGTAGGCCACCGGCACCCGGCGCGAGCGCAGCGCCTGCACGATGAGTTCGGACTGACTTGGCGGCACGACCCTGTCGTCAGCCCCCTGCAGGACGAGCAGCGGCGCCTTGAAACCATCCAGGCAATGCAGTGGCGAGCGGCTGTCATAGATCGCCTGGGCCTCGGGCAACGCGCCGATCAGGGAATCAAGATAGCGGCTCTCGAATTTGTGGGTATCCCGAGCCAGCGCCGCCATGTCGGAGACTCCGAAGTAGTCCGCGCCCGCATGGAATACCTCGCTGGTGCCGAGCGCCAGGAGCACGGTGTAGCCTCCGGCGCTGGCGCCCCGGATGGCGGTGCGCAACGGGTCGACGCGACCGGTGCGGCTGAGATAGTCGGCGGCGGCAATGACATCCTCGGCATCGACAATGCCCCAGTTACCCTCGAGCGTACGCCGGTAAGCGCGTCCGAAACCCGAACTGCCTCCGTAGTTGACGTCGACCACCGCGAATCCGCGGCTGGTCCAATATTGCACCAGGGCAGAGTACGCCGCAGAGGCCTGACCGGTCGGGCCGCCATGCACCAGTGTGAGCAGGGGCGGCAGTTCCTGCGGCGGGCCCTGAAAAGCGGGATTGGATGGCGCATAGTAGAACGCATGCGCGCGGCGTCCGTTGGCGCTCGGGAATTCGATCGGCTCGGCCACCGATACGGCGGCCGGCTCGAGCAAGGCGGCACCGGCCTGGTGCAGGGTCTGCCGCTGCCCGGTATTCACATTGATCCGCAGAATCGATTGCGGGGCGCTTGCTGAGCCGGCGACCAATGCCACGTGCCGCGAATCGACCCGAGTGAGCTGAGAGTATTCGACGTAGGGCAGGTTGATGATTCGTCCGCCGCCCAGACGCAAGTCGATCAGTGCCAGATGATCCAGCCCGCCCTCCCCGTAGCGGGCGAGCGCCCGGCCATCCCCCAGCAGCGCATAGTTGGCCTGGCCCAGTTGCCACAGCGGACTGGCGAATTCGGCGGCGCGTGGCCAGAGGGCCTGTACGGCGCCATTGCGCCACCCATACAGATTCCAGAAACCACTGCGATCGGAAATGAAATACAGCGCGCCATCGCTGTCCCATTGAGGTTCCATGACGGATTCGCCCCCGCCTCCGGCGATTGTCGCAGGCGCGAGCGGTCCGGGACCGCCCAGGTCAGCGACCTTGAGCGCGGTCGAATCCCAGGGCATGTTGGGATGATGCCAGGCGATGAAGGCCAGCCGCCTGCCATCAGGACTCACCCGCGGGTAGGCAACGAAATCGCACTCGGAATACAGAATGTCACCGGCCCCGCCCTGGGGAAGGGGCACCCTGACCAGCGCATTGCGTACCTGCCGGGGATCGGTGTGGTCCTCACGCACGCAGATCAATGCAACGACGGAACCCTCACCGGCAAACAGTGGCGTGCAGTCCGCATACCGGTAGCCCTCCGGGGTCAGCGGTTCCGGGCTTTCACCGGGTCTGATCCGGTACAGACGCTGGTCCGAAAACTGGCTGTAGTAGGCCGTATCCCCGACCACGGCAAAGGGCGCGCCGCCATATTCATGCACGCGACTGCGCACATTGGCCGTCGCAGGCACGAGCGCCGACAGGTCGCCACCGGCTGACAGACGGAACAGCCAATGCGCGCCCTCGGCGGCGGGAACGTTTTCCGTCCAGTACAGATGACCATCGACGGCGCGCAGGCTGTTGAAGGTTGCGTGGCTCTTGGCCAGTGCTTCGGCGCTGACCGCAGAGCGCCAGGCGCCGTATGGCTGGATGGTCGGCGCTGCAACAGTCACGGACGAGCCAGCACCGCCGCCATGGGCTGCCAGTAGTTCAGCTTCCAGCCCTGCGCCAGGTTGTCGGCGTCGCTTGCGGGAAAACCGGTGTGGTCAAATTTCAGCAGCGTTCCTCCACCGTGCTCGAGCAGCTCGAACCTCACGATCGAGTACACGCCAGCGGGCCAGTCCTGCGGTCGCCACGCCTGCACCAGGCGCGTGTTCGGCACCAGTTCGATGTTCCGACCGACGACGAAGCCACCGAAAATCGCAAACGCCGAACCGGCCTCACGACCGATATGCGCCGCTGTGCCGGCCTTGATTTTGCCGGATTGGGCGGCGCCGCTCAGAGCAACGACCTTCTGGAATTCGTGTTGGTCGGTGAGCAGTGCGTAGACACGGCCGGGCGGCGCATCGAAGGTGACTTCCTGGTGAATGGCGTCAACATTGCGTACGACGCCCGCGGCGGCCTCGGCGCGTACACGGCTGCTGGCAACCATGGCTACACCGACCGCAAGGCCCGCGATGACCTGTCGACGTGAGGTCGGATCGTCCTTGTCGGGTACTGTCATGGAGGTCTCCGCCGCGATGCGCACGGGGACATTATAGATCTGTGGGCCGCGCCGTGGTCGCCTCAGTGAGCAACCCGCGGTACTGCACGATCACGCCCGTCAGGGGGTGGCCGATGGTCACATCGAAGGAGAACTTTCCCTCTGCGCCGCTCTCCAGCGCGGTGGAGCGCGGCGCAAGCCACCGTGGCAGTCGGATTCCGAACAGCGTCCAGCCGCGTACGATGTAGCGCAGGCAACCGTTGTCCAGCAGCAATGCGATGTCCACCGTGATCGGGCCGAAACTTTCGCGCATCAGCCATTCCGAGCGTCCGCGACCCTGTCGCAATACACTGGAAAATCTCCGCCCGCCGATGGTCCGGACCCAGTGCTCGGCGTCCGCCTCGACGCTCAGATCGACACTGATGTCCTGCCCGGCCCCGGATCTCGGAAAGCCAATGAGAGCGGCAGCCAGCATCGCCAGCGGCTGATGGCCGCGGCGGACCGTGCACGTGCCCGTGAAAGTCGAACGCGAGGTCACGCCGTGCAGCCGCCGCACTGCGGCGGGCAGTTGATCCCAGGCGTCTCCCAGAATGCGATGAAAAAGCGGTTGGCGCGCCAGGGGTAGGCGCTGGCGCGTACCGGTGTAGATAGTGCGCTGCGCAAAAAGCTTCTCGTAATCACCCAGGTGAATGTCCGGCATCGCCGTGCGTGCGCCGGGCGGGGGTGAATTCCCATCCAGAACCTTGCCGATGACGGCCTGCGCACCCATCGATGGGATCAGGGGCCCATCATTGCCCTCCGCGAGCAAATGCCATTCGCGCACCAGCGGTCCGTCAGGACCCTCTCCCGACACCACCACGAACATTCCACCCCGGTGTTCACCCCAGCGAAAGTGGTTGGTGACCCAGTGCATGATCCGTGGCAGCCAGGAGAGGTTGCGCAGCAGACGCAGACGCACCAGCCACGCCATCAGAGTCAACGCCCGATGCAATGACGCCGGCACCGGGGCGGCACCCATCCAGACATCCGTGGCCTGCGGCCACAGGTCCGGAAGCACCCGAAGGTCCGGCACGTCCACCAGTGAAAAACGCAGGCGGCGCAGCGGCACGCGGCCAGGAACCGCAACGACGAATTTTTCGGACTCGGCAAATGGCCAGCCCGGGGCCGTTGCGCCGCCGCGCCTCAGGGCGATGCGCTGGCCTGCATAGCTGGCGATGGCGCGGATGACATTGAGGCCAACGCCCGCGTAGGGAGATGGGGCGATACCGCCGCGGATGCCCCGCACCCCCGACATGCCCTTGGCTAGTTGCCGCACCACGGCAGCCGACAACACCGGAAAACTTGATACACCGGACAGTACGAACACCCCGGCGGCCCGGGCGGCGTCATTGAAACGGGCGACTCCGGCGACAAAATCCGAGCCGTCGGCAAGATCCAGGTAGTTCACGCCGCTGGCAATACACAGCTCGACAAGGCCGTAGCCTTGCGGGCCGTATGCCTGGAACGGGCCGCTGGCATCGACCAGCAGATCGGCCTGCAGTGCCGCAAGCTGCGGCCTGTCCGCCAGTGCGCGGTCGAAGACTGTCGGCAGCAGCTGCGCCTGCGCGCCGGTGCGGCACGCGCAGTAGGCCTGCGCTGCAGTCGCAGACCGTCCGGCGACCAGCAACGTCAACCTGGCATCGCTTTCAAGGAGTTCGACGAGTCGGCCCCCGAAGGTACCGTAGCCGCCGACAATCAGGATGCGCATCGTAACGGCCGCCCCAACAGCCAACGCGAGCTTAGCCTACCCTTGCGGCCCCCGTTTGCGGCGCTGCACTGATGGATCCAATTGGTGCGCAACGCCGTTACCCCTGAGTCATTGCTGTGCAGGATGGCGTGGCTGCACCGGTCCATCGGCCCCTGGATCGTCTGTGGCGCTGATCCGGCCTGGTACAGGCGTTGCATCTTCCCGGTCATGCGCAACCCAATGCTGAACTACGGCCAGACGGGCTACTCCGGCGTTCTGCCGCGCCGTACCACGCCGTTCAATCGTATCCAATTGTACGACCCGGCCGTCAACGCCATGAATGACTTCAGCCGCCAATACCCGGTCACGGTGGATGAGGACAGGCAAATAGGTGCGGCATTGAGCGACATGGCGCGTCTGGGGGTGCGCTCACTCCTGGTCGTGAACGAGCTGAGCGTGGTGGGATTCATCACTTCCTATGACATCGAGGGCGAGCGACCGATTCAGTACATCCAGCAGTTCCATGACGTTCGGCGCAATGAGGTCCAGGTCGGGCACGTCATGACACGCTGGCACGACCTGGTGACCCTGAACTGGTCGAATGTCAGGACCGCACGCGTCATCGACGTCCTGCAGGCACTGCGTGATACCAACCTGATGCATCTGCTGGTGGTCGAGACTGAGGGCGAACGCACGTCATTCGTGCGTGGCCTGTTCTCGCGCGCGCGCATCGAACGTCAGCTGGGAACGATGCAGGTGATGAACGCCTCATAGGGCCGCCGCCGCCGGTCCGCAGTATCATGCCCCCCGGCATGAGACCTAAGCGGAGTGGATATGAAAGCGGCATCATTCAAAGTGTTCGTGGCATTTGCCCTGCTGTCCCTCACGGCCGGCGCGGTACAGGCCATGGACCTGCAGCTGCAGGGCAAGACCGCCCTGGTGACCGGAAGCACCGGCGGTATTGGCTACGGTATCGCCAAGGTACTGCTGAAGGAGGGTGCCCAGGTCATCATCAATGGCCGCACGCAGCAAAGCGTCGACCAGGCTGCCGCAACCCTGAAACAGGCCACCGGCAAGACTCCGCTGGGGTTCGCGGGCGACATGAGCAAGGCCGAAGACATCGCGCGTCTCGGCAAGGCCTATCCGGATGTCGACATCCTCATCAACAATGTCGGGCGCTTCATGCCCCACGAGTTCACACAGTCCACGGATCAGGACTGGTATGAGACCTTCGATCTCAACGTCATGTCCGGCGTGCGCCTGTCGCGCCTGTACCTGCCGCGCATGAAGCAACGCAACTGGGGTCGGATCATTTTCATTTCCAGCGAGAGCGCGCTGCAGATTCCCGTGGAGAGCGTGCAGTACGGCATGAGCAAGGCGGCGCAGATAGCCGTGGCGCGGGGCATCGCCGAGGGCTGCGCCAGAACCGGCGTGACGGTCAACAGCATACTTCCAGGGCCGACCCTGGACTCGGATGACCCGCGCGCGGCGGCCCGCTTCGGCGGGCGGCCGCTGGCGGATGTGGAGGAGCAGTTCTTCAAGAATGCGCGGCCGACCTCGCTCATCAAGCGCTTCGCGCGCACCGAGGAGGTGGCCTCCCTGGTGGCCTATGTGGCAAGCCCACTGTCATCGGCCACCACCGGCGCCGCCCTTAGGGTGGACGGCGGTGTGGTAAAGAGCGCGTTCTAGGCGCTCAGTGCTGGCTTTCCCGGTCCACGAGATAGCGCACCACACCGTTAAGGTCATCCTGGCTGTGCAGTGAATCCAGAATGACACGGTATTTGCCGTTCACCACGATGCAGGGCGTGCCGGGGATCTGCATGGCAATGATCTGGGTATCCGCCGCCCGCATTTTCAGCTCCACGCTGAATGATCGAGCGGTGGCGAGGAAGGTGTCGGTCTTGACGCCCGTGAGGCGCTCATAGCACTTCGCCGCATCTTCAATCGAAGGCAGCGGATTTTTGAGGCGATGGGTGGCCGTGTCGGCGATCGCCAGCTCCCCGTTCTTCCACACCGCGTCAAACATCGCCTGGTGCGTGCGCTGTGAAATGCCAAGCGCCTGGGCGGTGAAATATGCACGCTGCAGCATCACCCAATCCTCTTCGGGCTTGAAGGATGCGGGCAGAAACACCATCTGCGCGTTTGCCGGCAGACTGTGTTCCAGGCTGTCAATGGCCGGCTGAAAGCCATTGCATGCGGGACACCCGTACGAGAACACCTCCATGACCTCGACCTTGCCCCGCGCCACATGCGTCTGCTGGGTCGGTGTGATGACCTCGAAGTCACGGCCCTCAGTCCAGGTCTGGGCTGCCTGAGTCAACGGGGCCACGAGCAACGCCAGTACACCCATCAATGCCACGCCAAAGAGCTTCATAGGATCTCCTGATTCATGGGAATTTCGCCTTCAGCCAGTCGAACACAGCGCCCTGCCAGAGGCTGGGGGCACCGATCTGGCAATGCTCGGCGCCACCGGAGGCGCGATCGAATTCGATCGCCGTCACGCTGCGGGCCTGAGTCAGACTCTTCTTGAAAAGTTCGAACTGGTCAGAGGGTACAAAATGGTCATCGGCGCCGGCCAGGATCAGCACGTCGGCCTTGATAAGGCCTGCAACCGGTTCAAGTCGATAGGCCTTGAAAGCATCCAGGAGTGCGAAGGGGCCGGGTACACCCAGGACCCATTCGCCGTTCTGCTGGGCCCAGGTACTCCCCGGGTTCTTCTGGCGACCGGCCAGAAAGTTCAGCAGGCGATCAAACCCGTGCTGATGCAGCCAGAAGGCGAATTTCGGGACATTGCGCGAGGCGATGGCGCCGCCATCGTAGAACACGTCGTAGGCGATGACACCGTCCAGCCGGGTATCGAATGCCGCGGCCCGAGGCGCCAGGTAGCCGCCCATGCTTTCGCCGATCAGGACAATCCGACCCGGCTTGGCGTGATTGGCCAGAAAAACATCCAACACCGCACCGTTCGGCTTCTCCCAGTCGGGCTGGAAAGTCAGACCCTGGTCGCGAAGGACGGAGCCCTGCCCAGGGCCTTCGTAGGTGAGTACCGAATAGCCACGCTGCAGGGCGGCCGCCACGAAGGACATATAGAGTTCCTCCATGGTGCCGTCATACCCATTGATCATCATCAGCAGCGGGCGGCCCTCGGCGCCGGCCGGACCGGGGTAATAGACGGCATTCAGATGATGTCCGCCATAGGGAACGACGATCCGTTCGTATTTCACGCCCAGTACGTCAAGCCCCCTATAAAAGGAGTCCACATTGCGTTTCCAGATCGCGGGGCGTTTGGCATCCGTCGGTGAGAGGAAGAATTCAGCCGAGCGGTAATAGGTGTGGGCCCGAAGCAGGGCATTGCCCCGGGCGATAGGGTCCTGCGTTCGGGAGGCAAGCGCCGACACCCGATCACCGGCGCTGCTCCAGGCGCGGTACCAGCCTTCAGCATCACCGGCCCTGATGCCGTGAATCGCCAGCGAGGTCTCATTGCTATCGCCGCCGGCGATGGCGACATCATCACGGACCCGCAGTGCCTCGAAGTTGTAGGTCTGATCGGAGAAGAAGCGCGCCTGGCCGACTTCACTCGCCCGCGGCCAGACAGCCCAGGCCACCAGCAGGATAACGGCGAGGATCACCACGTCACGGACCATGCGCATGTCAGCCTACCTGCGAGCAGCGGCTTCGGCAGCGGTAGGTATCGGCCGGATATAAAGCGGCAGGGGCGGCTGCGTCTCATATGCTCCTTCAAGCCTTTCGGACTCTTCGGCCGACAGATGAGTTCCCAGGGCCTTTACCGAGTCATCCAGATGACTCACTTTGGTGGCACCCACGATGGGCGAATTGACGCCCGGCTGCGCGAGCAACCAGGCGACCGCGACCTCGGCCGGCCCGATTCCGCGTTTCGCGGCGACCGCGGCGACCGCGTCGATCACGGCTTCGTCAGCCTTGCGATTGAATCGGTTGCGCGCCATCGGCGAGTTCGAGCGGACGGTCTGGCTGCGACGACTGCCAGCCAGCAGACCGCCGCCGATGGGACTGTAGGGTATGAGCCCGACCCCTTCCTCCCGGCACAGCGGAATCATCTCGCGCTCTTCTTCACGGTACAGAAGGCTGTAATTGTTCTGCATGCTGATGAAGCGCGCCAGATGCAGCTGATCGGCGCGGTAGAGCATTTTTGCGAGCTGGTAGGACGCCATGGTCGAGGCACCGATGTAGCGAACCTTGCCGATTCTGATCAGATCCGTCAGCGCCTCCAGGGTTTCTTCGATGGGCGTGTCGCGGTCGAAGCGATGGATCTGGTAGAGGTCGACATAGTCCATGCCCAAACGCGTCAGGCTGCCGTCAATGGATTCCATGATGTGCTTGCGTGACAGCCCGCGCTGATTCGGGCCCGGCCCCACGGCCTGGAAGACTTTGGTGGCCACCACTGCATCCTCGCGTTTGACGCCGAAGGCCTTCAGGGCCTTGCCGAGAATGAGTTCGCTTTCTCCGGCCGAGTACACATCGGCGGTATCGAAGAAGTTGATGCCAAGTTCAAGCGAACGGCGGACGATGGCGAAACTGGCGGCTTCCGGCAGCATCCAGTCGGCACCGCTGCCAAAGCTCATGCATCCGAGGCAGATCCGCGATACTCGAAGTCCGGAGGAGCCCAGGCGAATGAAATCCATCGGCGTACTTCCCGGCAGTGGCAATGCCTGAAGTCTAGCACCGCGCCCACTGCGCTATTCCACCGTTACCACCACCTTGCCGCGCGCATGGAAGGTCTCCTGGTAGCGGATGGCGTCGGCGACCCGGTCAAGGGGATAGCGGCGGTCGATCACCGGCTTGAGCTTTCCGCTTTGCATCAGGTCGGCCAGGACGGTGAGGTCTGCAGCCGACAGGTTGGCCGAGACGGGCACCAGTTTTTGATTCGCGAACTTTGCCACGATAAGGGTTTTGCCGAAACCAAGAATCGGGCCAAGCCATTTGCCCTTGTCGGTGTTCCCACCCGGGACATAAGTTCCGGTCGGCGTCAGCACCCGGCGATACGCACTGAGCGGTTGTGTGCCGGACAGGTCGAAGATCAGATCGTATTTGACCGTGCCTTGCGTAAAATCCTGTTGCGTATAGTCAATGACATGATCGGCACCGAGGGAGCGAACCAAATCCACGCTCCCCGTATTCGTCACCGCGGTGACATCCCCGCCGAGCGCCTTGGCGATCTGCACCGCAAAGGTTCCAACCCCACCGCCGGCGCCATTGATCAATACCTTCTGGCCCGGCCGCAACTGACCGACGTCGCGCAAAGCCTGAAGCGCCGTGATGCCGGCCACGGGCACCGCTGCCGCCTGTTCGAACGTGACGCCGGCGGGCTTCAGCGCCACCGCGCCCGTGTCAGGGATCCGAAGATATTCGCCAAACGCGCCATCGCCACCACCGAACACCTCATCGCCGGGCTTAAACCGGGTCACAAGTGCACCGACAGCCTCTACCGTTCCGGCAAAGTCGGTTCCGAGCAAAATGTCCTTCGGCGCGCCCCAACCGCTCATCGGGCGGATGAGGTAGGGCTCTCCGCGCATGAAATGCCAATCCAGAGGATTGATGGATGAGGCGTGGATGCGGACCAAAAGGCCATGGGGACCGGGAACCGGTTTGGCGATCGTCTCGATCCGAACGACATCCGCGGAGCCGTAGCAGCGATAGACTGCGGCCTTCACCGGCTGCGCGACGGCGGCCGTGGGAGAGGGGCCACATGCAGAGTTATGGCTGACTGCGATGGCAAGCGAAGCCACCGCCAGAACCACCACGACCAGCAGTGCGAGCAATATTTTGGAAATGATGGACATTGATCGGCTCCCTTGCTGCCACGGCTGGCGCTAGTCAACCTGTTGCAGGATCCGTTCTACGGTTGCGAGGCTGGTACCGAATCGATTGAGGTCGGCCCGGATGGCGGCAAGGGTCACCTGGTTCTCCGTTTGCGCCGCGACCACTTTCTCGGCCAGTGCCTGGTACAGCGCATCATTGGCAATCCGCGCACGCGCCTGGAACATCGCCGAGAAGTACTTCATGGCGAAGACAACCAGTATCGTGACGAACAGCGGGGATACGAAGATCAGGTATTGCGTCATATTCATCTGTCCGCCCGTGCCCATGCAAACCTCCTTGGTGTTAGTCCGACTCGGTCGTTGAATCGGGAAGCGACGCCGCTGCCTTAGCGATCGTCAGCGGTGTCAGTTCGATGTCGAATTTCATGACTTCAAAGTAGTTCAGCGCTTTCCCGTCGGAAGACAGCTCCAGGCGGCTCCTGACCAGACCCGCCGCTTCGAGTTTCTGCAGATGAAGGTGCAGGAGCGGGCGACTGATGCCGACTTCCCGGGCCAGCTGACTGACATATTGGCGACCCCGTGCCTCGAGCGCCGCCACGATGCGCAGGCGGTGCCCATTGGCCAGAGCCGCGAGTGCAGCCAGCAGGCGTTCACCGCCTAGTGCCAAATCCAATCTCCATCTGACATGTGTAAGTATTTTCTGACAGGTGGAGGCTGATGTCAAGCGCCTGGCAGTAATCGGGTAGTTTGGGCAATGCAGCAAACGACCGAGACCCGTCGTTGAGGTTACTGCGTCGCTCAGAAGGAATAAATCGCCCGTAGTATCATTGCAGCGCGCGCTCAACATTCATCAAAGGCAGCCACCATGCCGGACACCATCACGAGTGATCACACGGTTGAGCGCCCAAGCCAGGTGTCCAGGGCGGCTGCACTGTATCTCGCCGCATTGGTTCTGGGCGTCATCAATTCGGCGTATCTCTGGCATTACCCTACGTCCTTGGGAACGGCAGGTTTTGTGGTCTCGGTCCAGGTCGTGACGCTTGCCGTAATGACCTGGATAGTCATTGAGATTTGGCAGGGAAGAAACTGGGCTCGCATCACATACCTGGTGCTGACTCTGCTGGGGCTGCCGCTTTACGTTCCAAATTTGCTGAAGTTTTTCGCCGTGTCTGGCGTCACGGGCAGCATAAATACGCTGCAGTTCATTCTCGAGTTGGTTGCTCTGGGCCTTCTCTTCATCGGTCCGGGCGCCGCCTGGCTCAGGCGCCCGCGATCATTGCCGCTCAATCGGGAAGTCACACCGTAAACATGTGGTAGCGCGCCGCGCAACTTCGGCGCCGGGTGTCATGAACGCGATCAATGTCATAGCGCCATACAAGTATCTGGACATGTGGGTGTTCGATGACCCGCGTTTCGGCCTGGTACAGGAGCCCTTCGTTAGTGGCACAGATACGCTGATTGAGCACGCCGTTGCGGCGATTCCTGGTGCCGAAGCCGGCTTCATCATGCTGTTTTCCGCAGCGGCCTTTCCTGGTTGCCAGATTCACCTTGACTGGCGCCGCAGCGATATGGGCGGAAACTGGTATTACGAATCAACGCTGAATCTCGAGGCTTGGTTGTGCCCCGCTTTATACAGATACTTTGACGACGCTCCCCGCGAACTGTTCTTGCAGGTAAGAGCGAAGGGTCGTGGCGCGTAGTCATCGCTTCTGACTTGGCTTGGGGCGCGGACGCACCAGCAATAGGCTCTCCCGGCACCAGGCTCAAGACTGTCCTGCTGCTGCAAGGGCCGCAAGTGGCATTTCTCTGGACGCACGACCGGGTGCCGCCCCACGGCCTCAACGACGTTCGCGCGGTGCGTGACCAAGACCGCTTTGGCCGCCTGCTTTCGGTAACCCTATTGCCAAGTCTTCCTTACTCAGTCTTACTTGCCCTCAGCATGCTGTATCCCGGACGACCCTTTCCCCATTGGCTCATCACGTCGTTATGGATCGCCTATAGCGCCTTGCTACTCAGCCAATTGCGCACCTGGTGAGTTCCGTACCTGCTGCGTGCGGAAGCGGCGTGAGCGGCGTGCTACCACGCAATGTTCGGCACTACGCATTCTTTCCTGTCTGTGCGCAATGGCCTGGCGCCCAATACTGCGCATGTCCTCCTTCATGTCCGTGCTGTCGCCACGCTCATCGTGCTGATGGCCATGTAGACATTCGCTCGGCCCAAGTTAGGATGATGGACTGCAGTTGACCGGACAGCGGATCCAACAGGTGCATCAGAGGTCATCAATGCCGCGTACCAATTCGTCGAACGAGTATGAGCAAAGAATACTCGCGAACATCCAGCGCAGTGGCTGGCAATGCACGAGCGTGGGCGCTGGGGAAGGAAGCCCGTGCTTCTCCTACACCATCGGTCTCTTTCACTCGTTTGGATTCCCTGAGCTGATAGTTCTAGGTCTTCGGCCGAGCACTGCCTACGGCATGTTGAAGATTGCCGCCGACGCCGCTCGTGCAGGCAATCCATTGAACCTGACGAAGCCCAGTGACGCCTTGCTGGAAGGCTATCAGTGCGAGTTTGTGCCGGTGCCAAGTGCAGCCTACGGTCAGTACGTACTGTCTGCGTCGTGGTACTACGAAGCTGAGGTCTTTCCGGTGCATCAGGTTGTCTGGCCTTCGGAGGAAGGGATGTTCCCCTGGGACGCGACAGCCGATGCCGGCTTCCGTGCAACGCAGCCGGTTCTTGGCTCAAGAGTCGGCGGCCGCTGAGGCTTCCGATGTGACAGTGGGCCGCCGACACCGCTCATCAGCCCATTCCTTCAGCCTTTCCGCGCGCGCGGCACGCCAGCCACTGATCCCGCGCCAAAGCACTCTTAGGGTTACCCGGGCGCAGCGTCGCCGCGACGGCCGGTTCAAAGTCAGCACGGCCACCCGCCTGTTTGGTGCACGCGGTCAAGTCGACGCTCAGCCGCACCATGCAGATGCCGCCGCGGGTGGCCGGCGCCCAGGATGTGAGGTTCACGTGCATGTCACTCCATCATCTAAAATCCATTGTGTTGCATGATGCCGCCAGGTACCAGAACGTGCCAGCGCCAAGGCTGACGCACCTGCAGCACGGTCGTGCTGTTGCGGTACGCTGCTCAACCAGGAGAAACCCGTGACAGAACTCATTGCCCTCGAACTCAAGGCACATCTTCCTTCCAGGGATTTTGAGGTTTCGAAACAGTTCTATCAGGATATCGGCTTCACGCTGTGTTGGAGCAACGCGGGTCTTGCCTACCTGCACTACGGCCCCCATGGCGAACAGAGCATGCCCGGGTTTCTGCTGCAGGACTTCTACGTCAAGGAATTCGCCGATAACCTGCAGATGCACCTGCTGGTGAAGGACGTGGATACCTGGTGGGCGAGGCTTCAAGCCCTAGAGATTTCCGGCAAATACGGGGTGGAAATCGGGCCGCCTGAAGATCGGGACTGGAAAATGCGCGATTTCACCCTGTTTGACCCTTGCGGGGTGCTGTGGCGCATAGCGCAGGACATCGTTTGAACCCATGATCGTGAAGTACAATCGGTTTAGGTCCGGGGGCTAGCATGAAGTACCGGTGGCGCGCTTGTGTCGCGGTTTGGTTCTTTGGTGCGACCTTCGGATTTGCCGAACCGCCCACCGGCGGCACCCCGATTGTGGGGCTGTGGCAGGTCGTTGGCGCGAATGCAAAGTGTGTTGAGACGTGGAACTTTCGCGCCGATGGCACGAGCCACAACTTCAGCGGCTCAGAGGAGTCATTCTCCGAGTACCAACTCTCGGCGTTTTCTTCGGAGAAGGGTTATTACGTCCTGACGGATACGATCACCAGGACCAACGGACAGCCGGACTGTACCGGCCGGCCCACGCCGGTTGGTGACCGTGCGACCATCTTTCTGGTGCCACTATCCAACGATGAATTCAAGATTTGCTTGGATACCATGGTCAGATTATGTGTCGGAACAATGACTCGCACGACGCGACCAACGGCCTGACAATCGTAGAACGGGCGCAGCCGCCATGAATTTACGTACTGTCCTGGCAATCCTCCTGGTCGTCATTTGCTGCAGCGTGACGCCCGGTGGAATCGCTGTGGCTGGTGGCCGTTTGAACAAGGCCGCCTCGTGCTCATTGCTGAAAGGCAAGGTCGCCCGCATGGACTCACTCCCCGCCACCGGGCCTCCCGGTGCGGGCTGGTTCTGTGATTTTTCCGGTTTTTCCGGGAATCGATGGTTTGTCGTGGCGCTGCGCTCGAACCGAGCCTGTGGTGGCGACTGCAGCAACCTGATGGGCTGGTACGCCGTCAATCGCCGCAATGGCGAGATTCATACCTACGACATAGCCAAACTCAGAGTGGGACCGGGTCTGTGAGGAAACCATGCTGGAAAATCTAGCGGCCAGGAGCGTGTTCTTCGTCAAGGATGCCGAGCAGGCGCTGCGTTTTTACACTGACATCCTGGGCTTTACGTTGGACTGGAATCATCAGGAAAACGGACGGGCATTTGTGTTTCAGGTGAGCCTTTCCGGCTTCCAGCTGATATTGAACCAGGAGGAGGACTGGACGGTCGGCTGGGCCGGCCATGGGCGCGTATTCATCGGGATCGACTCCGACCAGGTCGAGCCATTCCGCCGGCATTTGAGCGAAAAGCGCATCAAGACCAGCGTCATCCATTGGGGAGCGCCGACGCTTGCGATTCGGGACATGGACGGGAATGAGATCCTTTTCTGGTTGCCCGAGAGCGAACGGGCGAGCCTGGAAGCGGAACTCACCCGAGCCCACCCCAGCGCGGGGTAACGAAACGGAGCCGCAGGATTGTTTTCCCATATTTTTGTTGGCGTCTCCGATTTCAAGCGGGCGCTGGCCTTGTACCGCGCGGTACTGTCCCCGCTGGGCCTCCAGGAGCGATTCTGCGAAGAGAGTCGCCCGTGGGCAGGTTGGCAGACCGGCCCGGGTCAACGGCCACTGTTTCTGATCGGTAAGCCCTACGATGGCCGCGCTCATGTACCGGGGAACGGTCAGATGGCGGCATTCCTTGCTGCAAACCGCGCGGTGGTCGACGAAGTGTTTGCCGTGGCGCTGAGCAATGGAGGCGTCTCTGAGGGACCACCCGGACTCAGGCCCGAATACACTCCGACGTATTACGGCGCATATTTCAGAGACACCGAAGGCAACAAGGTCTGTGTGGCCAGCCATTCCTCCTCCTAAGGTAGGCTGAGGACCGATATGCCCACGATTCGCGATCACTACGCCGCTCACCTGGCGCCCATATACCTGTGGATGGTCGGCGGCTTTGACAACGCCATGACCACCGGCAAGTCCGACCTTGAGGCGCTGGGCATCAGGGCTGCGCCCGGCGTGGTGGCAATGGACCTGGGGGCTGGATTCGGCATGCACGCCATACCGCTGGCGCGGGCAGGCTGCGCCGTCACGGCGGTGGATGAGTCCGTCATTCTGCTTGATGAGCTGCGGGCCCGCGGCGCCGGTCTGCCGATTCGGGTGATCGAAGGAGATATCCTGAAAGTGCGTCACTACGTTGATACGCCGCCGGATATCGTGCTTTGCATGGGCGACACACTGACCCATGTACAGAGTAAGGAGGAAGTCGAGGAACTCTTCGCGCAGACTTCCGCGATCCTCGCCCCCCAGGGTTCCTTTGCCATGACCTTCCGTGACTATTCCTCCGCGGCAAGCGGCGACAGGCGGTTCATTCCCGTCCGCAGTGACGACAGCAGGATTCATACCTGCTTTGTGGAAGAGGAGCCGACCCACATGGTGATTCATGACGTCGTGCATGAGCGAACCGGGGGCACCTGGAGCATGAAGGTGAGCTCATATAGGAAGCTGCGCATATCTGCGGACTGGGCACAGAACGCGCTGCGCAGGGCAGGGTTGCGCCCCACCCTTGGCGCGGGTCCCCGGGGCATGGTGCAGATCGTCGCCCGCGCTGTTTAGGGGTGGCCTAAGCGCTTGATCGGGCGTATGTTTCAATGGCGGTTTGGTGCCGCAGGGGGATACATGAAGACATTCGCGACTCCTCGGAGCAACGCCTGGACCGGCGTGTTGGTCATCGCAGGGTGCCTGGTGCTGGGGTACAGCACCGCCGCGCTGGCCGACGACATTACGGCAAAGACCCTGGTCGACCGAGCGCAGATCCAGGATCTTGTGACTCACTACTACTACAATTTCGGCCGGGACAATCCCGAGAACTTTTCGGATTTCTATGCCGATGACGCGGAGCTGATCCTCGGCACCACGCACTACAAGGGCAAGGACGGCATCGAGAAGGCCTATTCGCGGGCGCGCAGCAGCAGTGCGCCACCGCCTCCGAAGTCATATTCCTTCAATGTCACCATCAGCAACCCGCTGATCGTCATTCACGGCGATACGGCCACCTCGGAGCTGATTTTCACCGAGTTCCTCATGGACAACCCGCGCGACGTGCCGCGCATCAGGACTCAGGGCAGGGAATATGCCACCTTCGTCAGGGTCCATGGTCATTGGCGCTACAAGACACGCCAGATCACGGGCGGGAATGAGCCGCCGGAAGGCTGGAAGGAATAAGGGAGCGGATCGCGGAGTTACCCATCATATGTCCGCGCCTGACATCAAAATCAGACAGGAGTCCCCAAGCGATGTCGCGGCGATAAGCCGAGTAACGGTCGCGGCATTCCGGGGCGCTGCGCACTCCAGTCATACCGAGGAGTTCATTGTTGAGGCGCTGAGAAGGGCCGGGGAACTCACGGTGTCGAGGGTTGCGGTGCACAAAGACGAGGTGGTGGGCCATGTCGCGGCCTCGCCCATCAGCATCTCCGGCAAGCAATCCAATTGGTACGGGTTAGGACCGGTATCGGTTCTGCCAAGCCATCAGCGCCGCGGCATAGGCAGTGCCCTGGTCATGGAAGCCCTGGTGGCGCTGTCGAGCAGCGGTGCGGCCGGTTGTGTGGTTCTCGGGGACCCGGCCTTTTACGAGCGCTTCGGCTTCAAGGCGAATGAGTCGCTGACACTGCCCGGAGTCTCTCCGGAGAACTTCCTGGCGGTGGCCTTCGACAGCTTGACGCCAGGTGGCATTGTCTCCTACCACGACGCTTTCCAGGCGCGGAACTGAGCGCGTGCAACTATCCACGCACCTGCTGGCGATATTTGCGATCGGGGCTGCCCTGGGGCTCGTGAGTACCTTGGGCATCTACTTCGACCCGCGCACCGGCGGCAAGATACAGGTGATCTGCGCCGGTACGATTCGCGGCCTGCTGACCGCACTGCTGGTTGCCTCCACCGTGGCGGCATCATCCGGGTGGCTGATGGCGACGCTGTTTGGCGCCATCTACGGCGCCGTGATTGCACTGATGATTGTGCTGTCGCATGGGAGGGAGGCGCGGTCGCACAGCATGTACGTGATTCCCCCCAGCATCATCTGCGGCGGTGTCATCGGTGCACTCGTTGAGCATATCCCACCATGATTGAGTCCTTATCCAATAGTGCATTTCCGCGCCGCTGGTGGCATTGGGTGCTCGTGGTTCTGGCCGCGGAAGTCCTATGGTTCTGTTTCATGTATCCGGTTGTCCCGAGGAGCGTGCCTGCTGCAGCCTTTGAAGCGCTGCTGCCGCTGCCCTTGCTCGGCTATAGCTACCTCGCGGTTCAAGCGCTGGTGTGGATTTCCGCACGCAGCTGGTCGCCCTGGACCAAGAGACTGCTGAGTGCCGTCATTGCCCTGAGTGTGGTTGCAGCGGGCATCTGGGTGGTCGATTGGGCTGTGATTCATACCTCCGCCGAGTTTGGATACGAGTTGATACGCAGGCTCTGAAATCGAACGCATTGA
The DNA here is from genome assembly GCA_035487155.1 of Steroidobacteraceae bacterium. GTDB lineage: Bacteria > Pseudomonadota > Gammaproteobacteria > Steroidobacterales > Steroidobacteraceae > DAIDKA01. Next base: position 18,323 of record DATHMK010000006.1, on the reverse strand, counting down.
GAATCATGACACCGGATGGCTTTCGCAAACTGGCGCTGACGCTGCCCGATAGCTACGAGTCCTCGCATCTGGATCACCCGGACTTTCGGGTGGGCAAGAAGGTATTTGCCACACTGGGCTATCCGGACACCGCCTGGGGAATGGTGAAGCTGACTTCCTCACAGCAGGCGCAGTTCATGGCTGAATCTCCGCGGGTCTTCGTTGCCGTGAAGGGCGCATGGGGACTGCGCGGGGCGACCAACGTACGCTTGGGGCCCGCGACACAGCAAGTGCTCCGGCCGGCGCTGGCCGCCGCCTGGAAGAATGTCGCCGCAGCGACTCTCATCAGGAAACACGCTGACTCAAAACGGGGTAGTTGATGCGTAAATCGGTTTTGACGGCATTCTTATTCATCGCACTGAGCGCCTGCACCCGCTCGATCACGATCACGCTGCCTCAGCAAACCGTGACCGTCATGGCCTATGCAGACGGAAAGGTGGTGCAACGCTGCGGATTCAGGTCCGGCACCGAGAAATTCCGCAAACTAAGCGAGCTGCTGGCACAGCACTCCGGCGGCTGGCACAAGCGCTACACCAACTATGTGCCGTCATTGCTGGTGGTGGATGGGGATGTCAGTCTGTACTTCATGGACGGCTCGATGGTCGTGAACTACAGCGAGGGCGAGTTCTCGCGCGGTGTCTCATCCGATGATTACCAGTTCCTGAACTGCAAGGCCCCCTGATCTAGAGCTTGCGCACGAACTTGTAGAGTTTTGCGTCGCGGTCCGGTGCCTGATCGTTCGGACCCAGAAACTCCATCATGGGCTTGCCGGACGTGGCATTCTGAGCGATCACCTTGAGTGCCACGAGCGCCGGTGTCGCGAGCACGATGCCGGCCACACCCCAGTAAAGACTGCCGAACCACAGTGCCAGGAAGATCAGCAGCGGATTGACCTCGAGCCGCCTGCCAACGAGCAGTGGCTGGGCAACCTGGCCCTCGATGGTGGCAATGAGAACGTAGGTCGCGGCGACACCGAAGATCTGCCCCAGCGTGTTGAACGACACCACTGCCACCAGGGTGATGACGCTGACTGTCGTGATCGCGCCGGCATAGGGAATGTAGTTGACCAGGGCCGCGAGCGCGCCCCACAGATAGGGCGTCGGCATGCCCCACGCCCACATTGCCAGGCTGGTGACCACTCCCAATCCGATATTGATGAAGGTCGTGACCAGATAGAAACGCCCGAGCTCGACACGAACCTTCTCGATGATCATCTGCACGTGAGATGCATCCAGATCATCCACGAAAGCCGCCGTCATCCTCGCCAGCATGGGTGGACCGCCGGCGAGCAGGAACAAGGTCACGATGATGAAGGTCAGCAGGCTTGCGATGATCGGCCCGCTGGCATTGATGATGAGACCGGGTCCGCTGGGTGAGGCCACGGCGACCACCGGCGTCGAGATCGCCTTGGTGGGCCCGAGCGTGCTGGCCTTGTTGCGCAGATCATCCAGATGGCCGATGAAACGGGTGAGGGGACGCGCCTTGTGCTGCAACAACGATATGGTTTCAGGGGTCTTCGCAAACCAGGTCTGGGCGGGTGTCCAAAGCGCGCTGATGGCCAGAGCGATCAGGCTCAGGGTGACCACCAGAATCAGTGCCGCACTGATGAAGCGGGGTACCCGGTATTTGTGCAGCGCTTCGACCGGGCCGGACAGTACCAGCGCCATCAGCAGCGCCAGCGCCACGGGGACAAAGGCACTGTGGGCTACATACAGCAGCACCCCGACCACCAGGAAGATGAAGGTCTTTGCCGCGGCGCGCGCCCAGCGCCCGGGCGGAACGGAGACCGGCGGTCTCGGGCTGCCGGGATACTGGTGGTCGGGACTGAGCATAAGACCCAAGATGGACCGCGGCCGATGGGCCGCGGCATGACCATATCCTCAATTGCCGGCGATGGCACTACAGAGGCGTCGGTACCTGGGGTCCGACTCCACCGACAAGATCCCGTCACAGTCCGGGCGTATCCTGGCCCGGCAATGCTTTGCCGCCTCCTGCCCATGCTGGCCATCGCGCTGATGGCCGGCCAGATCACCCTGGCGGCAGACTCCCCGGAGCCGTGCCCGCGTCCGGCCGCCGGTGGGGCGGTGGCCGAACCCGAATCCGTGAGCAGCCGGGACGGTGAACTGCACGTGGATCTGACCGTGCGCAACAGCCGCGAGCGGGATGGTTCGCTGCGCTACTGTTATGTACTGCCCGATGGCGCCCAGTCCCCGACCCTGCGGGTGAAGCCCGGGGACCAGGTGGTGATCGCGCTGCATAACGAGCTCAAGCAGCTCGGCGATGCCCCTTTGACCCATGTTCACCACCACCCTGTGGCGGCCCAGGCCACTGATCCCTGCTCCAGTGGCGCCATGACGGCGGTCTCGGCCAATCTGCATTTTCATGGCCTGACCCTGCCCCCGCTATGCCACCAGGATGAGGTGTTGAAGACCTCGGTGCAGCCGCAGCAGTCCTTCGAATACCGCTTCCGCATCCCGATGCGCGAACCTCCGGGCCTGTACTGGTACCACCCGCATATTCACGGCTTCAGCGCCCAGCAGGTATCCGGTGGGCTCTCCGGCGCAATGATCGTCGAGGGCATCGAGCGCGACAGCCCCGACGTCCGGGGTCTGGCCGAGCGCGTCCTGGTGATACGCGACCAGGATCTCCTCAAGCCCAATGCCGTGACCGCGAGCAATGCCGCGCCGGCGCTGGTGGACCGGGAAGGGGACATCCTCAACACGGGCACCGGCGAGGGCCAACCCGCCAAGGATCTGTCGGTGAACTTCGTGCCGGTGCCCTATCCGGACTACCCCCCCGCCACCATCACCCTGCGTCCGGGCGAGCGGCAGCTGTGGCGGGTCCTGAACGCCTCCTCGTTGACCTATCTGAATCTGGCCGCGACCTTCCGCCGCGGACCGAAGTTCCGCGCCGAGTGGTTGGGCGTCGTGGCCATTGACGGGGTGCCTTTGTCGGCCAACGGCGGCCCCATACACGGCATACAGTGGCGCGACAGCATTGCACTGCCCCCGGGGGCGCGTGCCGAATTCATCATCACAGGTCCCCCGCAAGGGGTGGCCGCGGCCCTGATCACCCGCGGTGTCGATACCGGTCCGGATGGTGAGAACGATCCGAACCGGCCCCTGCTGAGCATCGTGGGCCGAGCCGATGCGCCGCCCCCGCCCTCGGTACTGCCGCGGACTGCGGTGGCCGAACCTGCTCCGCTGCGGCCCTGGCTGGGCACAGTGGCGCCGGTGCGCGTGCGCAAACTGTATTTTTCGGAGGACCCGCCTGATCCGGCCAAGCCAACGGCGCCGGGACATTTCTATCTCACCGTCGAGGGCCAGACACCCACCGCCTTCGACCCGGCGCAGTCACAACCCAACATCATCGTCCAGCAAGGTGACGTCGAAGACTGGATCATCGAGAACAGGTCCAGCGAAGTTCACGCCTTCCACATTCACCAGCTGCACTTCCAGGTGGTGGAGTGGTTGGGTACCAAGGTCGAGGAGCCCTTCGTGCGCGACACCGTCAATGTCCCCTTCTACGAGAAGACCATGAAGGTCTATCCCAGCGTGCGACTGCGCATGGACTTTCGTGATCCGGACATCGTCGGCACCTTCGTCTATCACTGTCATCTTCTGGATCACGAAGACAATGGCATGATGGGCACCATACGTGTCGACCCGCCGTCACATTAGCGTCACCGCGCTGTCATTTACGATTCGTAGCCTCTTGGGTTCACTCGCCCAGGGGATAAGAACATGAATCTGATCAAAGCCGCCGTCGCCGGCATTCTGACCGTGTCCGCTGCCACTGCAATGGCCGCCGAGGGTCCGGTCCCGTCCGGCATCCCGCACCTTGATCATGTGTTCGTGATCATGATGGAAAATCACAGCTTCGGTCAGGTGGTGGGCAATGCCGCCATGCCCTTCGTCAATGGCCAGATCAGCAGCCATCAGGTGAACCTGGCGCGAGACTATTTCGCCGTCGGTCACCCGAGCCTGACCAACTATCTTGAAATCGTCGGCGGTTCGAACTTCGGCATCCGCAGCGACAACTCGCCGGATTGGCACAATGCCAACTGCCAGACCAATCTGCAGACCGGCGTCCCGAATGCGGACAATGACTCCGGCAATGCCCCGTATCCCATCGACACCAATAACGTGTGCCCGATCTGGGGTGTCGGCACGGACGCCGTCACCGAGGCCGTCGACAACTGGAACGAAACGGCGCCCCCGGTATTCAACTACCTGGCGAACATCGACGGCGTCAGATCCGTAGCGGCTGCGAAAGGCACTGTCGGCAAGACCATTGCCGATCAGCTGGCGCTGTGGGGTCTGAGCTGGAAGTCCTACCAGGAAAGTCTGCCGGTGAGCGGTGCCAACCTCATCGACAACAGCAATGGCACGGCGACCAATCTCACCACCTACAATGCGGGCGAGCCGCTGTCAGCGACCAACCTGCCGCCCCTGACCTCGGCCGGTCTGCTGGACGCCTATGCAGTCAAGCACAATCCCTTTGCCTACTTCCAAAGCGTGCAGGAAGGCACCATCCGCGGCAGCAGCCTGCGCAACATCGTGGCCTTTGATGGCGCCCGTGGCCTGTATGCCGATCTGGCCAGCGGCAATGTGCCCAACCTGTCCTTCATCGCGCCCAATCAGTGTGACGACCAGCATGGTCGCGGCAACGGCGATGCCTTCTGCGAATTCGACCAGGGCACGACGGCGCTGCAGGGCCTGACCGATGGCACCCTCGTGGGTCTGAATCCGGGCCTGTCCGAGCAGGCCGATACCACTGTCAACCGCATCGTGACGGCCATCACCGCCTCACCGGCCTGGAACAACGGCTACAACGCCATCGTCGTGGTCTGGGACGAGAACGACTACAGCGGACTGGCGAACCCGATACCGGCCACCATGCTGTTTCCGGCACCGAACACCAACAATGTCGTGTTGACGGTACAGACCAATGGGCATTTCGAATCAGGCGGTGCGCAGAGCCGCACCTTCTACGACAGCTATTCGCTGTTGAAGTCGCTGGAGGCAGGTTTCCACCTGCCGTGCCTGAACCACGCCTGCGACAGCAATGTGAAGACCATGTCCGACCTGTTCGGATCCGGCCGCTGAAGCCGGCGGCGCGCGAGTCCTACGGCTGCTTGTCCTCGGTGTAGCGCATCACGCCGCCGGTGCGCAGCTGCGAGTCGATGATGTGCAGGGTCTTGCCGTCCGCCGACACGGTCCGCGTCACGCGCTCGACCAGCTTGCCGTGTGAGTAGTCGCTCTCGACCACCTGCGATGCCGAGACTTTTTGCAGCATCACCATGGTGTTGGCGGGATCACCGGCCACGGGATACTTCTTGCCGTCGAACTTGGCCGCGTAGCTTTGCCCGTTGCTGCTCTGGGTGAAGCCATCCTGGGTCATGCCCAAAGTCTCCGAGAGGCCCGAGTCGGACACGCTGTCGACCTTGGTCTGTAGCCAGGAAGCGGAGAAGGGGTTGCCGCCGGGCGCGGCCGCTGAAACCCGTTTCTCCGGGAACTTGACGATCACCGGCTGTGCGCCACCGGTGTAGGTGCCCTCGACCTGGAGGGTGCCGCCGTCCGCCGCGACGACTGACTTGACGCTGGACAGTGTTTTGCCCTTGACCTTGCTGACAATCGTCAGGGTCGTGGGCGTCACGGTGACTGCAACCGTGTCGAAATCATGCCCGCTGACCTTCTGGTCGCTGCCGTCGGCCTTCACGGTGTAGGCGGGCCCGCAGCTGGAGCAGGTGAAACTGCCGCCCTCGATGACATAGACATCCGGCTTCTTGGGCAGCTGGACATGGTTCATGTTCACCTTCCAGGTGCCATCGAAGGGGCCGGCCAGGGCAGCGGCGGGCAGGAGGGCGATGGCTGCGTAGACGAATCCCAATCTTGTCACGGCAATTCCCCCGAAATGGCATCGATCAGGACCGCGAGCCTACTCCCGCGCTTTCCCGACAACACCTTGCGTCGCACCAAGCGAATAATCTCTTGAGCCGTACCCTGGGTCCGGCTTTAGGGTGCTCCGCGGAGGACGAAGGTGACCGAAAATTCCCCTAAATGGCTGTCTGCAGCGGATTGCGCGGCGCGCACCGGTCTTACGGTGCGGGCGCTGCGGGTCTACGAGCGCGAGGGTCTGCTCAAGCCCAGTCGGGCCGCCAATGGCTGGCGGCGCTATGGGCCGGATGACCTGAGGCGGCTGAATACCATCTCGGTGTTGAAGGCGCTGGGTCTGTCCCTGGGCCAGATCCGCAAGCTGCTGCGCGAGAGTGAGCCCTCATTGCTCAAGGTCCTCCAGGTGCAGGCCGAGTCGTGGCGCGAGCGCCGCGGCGAAGCCAACAAGGCTCTCGAGCTGGTCGAGGCCGCGATACGCAGATTGGAACGCAACCAGCAGCCCGCGCTCGAAGAACTGTGTGCGCTGGTGAATGCCCTGCAGGCAAGGAGTATCCCCATGCAGAACCGTGCAACGCTGATGATGGATCTGATGACCGAGCTGCTCAGCGCCGAGGAGCGCACCCAGTGGCAGAACTGGTGGGCCGCCAACGCGCACGACATGAACCAGAACACCCGTTTCACCCGCGAGCGCGCCGAGTGCTTCGCGGTGATGCTGGAGCAACAGCAGCAGGGCCTGCCCCCCGATGACCCGGCGGTACAGGAGCAAGTGGCGAAGCAGGCCGCCCTGATACGCCGCTATGGGGTTCGCGAACGGACGGTGCGCCTGATGAACTGGAACCTCGAGCTCACCACCAAGTTCATGGAAATGGGCGCGATTGCGCGCGAGCGCCATCCGCACAGCAAGGTGCTGCCCTTCCCGGCGCTGGGCCAGCAGGCGGTGACCTTCCTGGAGCAGGCGATGTTCGCATCCGCGCCGGCGCGAGCGGCCATGGTGGTGCTGAAGAAGGTGCAGGCGCTGATCGAGTCGCAGGCTGACCCGCGCGCGCCTGAGGCGGCAGCCGTCGTGCAGGAGTTTGCGCAGCTGTGCGCGCAGTACGATCTGGGAGACCCCGGCGTCTATGTCCGCTTCATGCCCTTCATGGCGCATGTCAACCACCAGACCCTGCCGGCGAATCTGCAGCAGGCCTACGACTTCCTGGCACAGGCGCTGCCGGTGCGTGAATCCGCGGCACCCACAGGCTCGCCATCCGCCGCTGTGGCACCGACCGCCCACTTCACGCCGGCCGAACTGGAGGCGGTGCGAAGAGCCTACGCGCGCCAGATGGGCCTGATGGCCGGTGTCATCGAGCCGCGGGTCGAGGCGGCCTACAGCGGCGTTGCGCGCGAGAAGTTCCTGGGGCCCGGGCCCTGGTCCGTGATGAGCATTCTGCGTGGCACCTTCATGATGACGCCGGATGCCAGTCCTGTGCACGTGTATGTCGACAGCGCCGTGTCCATTGTCACAGACAAGAAACTCAACAATGGCCAGCCCTCCCTGTACTACCGGCTGCTGGCCGAGACGCTGGTGCCGGAGGGCTCACATCTGCTCCACATCGGCGCGGGCACCGGGTACTACTCAGCCATTCTTGCGCAGCTCACGGGGCGTGGCGGTCGGGTCACGGCCATTGAATTGGAACCACAGCTTGCCGAGCGTGCCCGCGAAAATCTTGAAGATTGGCCGCAGGTTGAAGTTCTGCAGGGCGATGCCACGCAGATGCCTGTCGCGCCCGCCGACCTGATCCTGGTGAGCGCGGGCGTGACGCGTCTTGTGGATCATTGGCTTGACGCGCTAAAGGACGGTGGACAGCTGATCGTGCCGCTGATGCCGGATGCGGGCATGGGAATCTTCATGGGCATACGCCGTCGCGGTGAGCGCTATTTTGCCGCGGTGCTGTCGCCGGTCATGATCTATCACTGCGCCGGCGCGCGCGACCCGGAGTCCGCCGCGGCCTTGGCCGAGGCCCTGAAGCAGGGCGGGGGCCGTGGGGTCACGCGCCTGTATCGCGGCGAATCAACGCCGGCCGAAAATGTCTGGCTGCAGGGGAGGAACTGGTGCCTGGCCTACGGCTAGTGAACCGCAGGCGCCGGCCGGTTCATGCCTTTGTCCGCCCAGCCGATGAAGTATCTGAAGTTGGGCACATCGGTGTGCCCGCCCTCGTGCTGGCGCCAGGCGAGCTTGCCGTCCAGCAGGCTCACCCCGATGGCGGGCTTGATGGCGTGCTGGTAGTCATCGCCCACGCCCAGGTCACGCGCGCCCAGCAGGCGGAAGACTTTGCCGGCGGCGACCGTGGCCATAAAGCTGCCCTGCTGGTCCAGCCATTGCGCATCGCCCTGGTCGGGTGATCCGTAGCTGATGAAAGTGAGGCGCGGGGCACACAACGCGATGAGCTCCGAGGAATCCACCGGCAGATCGCCCGCGGTCTTGGCGCCGCCCTGAGCCGCCGAGGCCCCGTACTTGAGGAAATTGCCCGCCATCCAGTGGTACTCGCCGGAGCCGGTGAGGGATTCCACGGCCTCGCCGAAATTGCGACGGTGCGGCTTGGCGCCACCTTCGCCCGAGGAGCCGACCAGCACCATGGCGAAACGCTGATCGAAGGCCATGGTGACGAGTGCCGCCTTGCCGTAGCGCGAGACGCCTTCTATGCCGACCTGATGGGCATCGATGTCCGGATCATGGCTGACGTAGTCGAGCACGCGACTGGCGCCCCAGGCCCAGGCGCGCAGCGCGCCCCAGTCATCGGGTTTGCGCGCCTCACCCTTGTTGACCAGGCCAATGACCCCGCGCCTCAGGCCCGCGCCATTGTCGGCCTGCACCGCAGTGGGATCGATCTGCGCGACGGCCCAGCCGTCGGCCACCAGCTGGGTGATGGGGTCATCCTTGGGGCGTGGCGCCGGAAAGAAGGGGGGCGTGGGGATGGGCTGCCAGGCCGGATGATTCTGCAGAACCTCGCCCAGCGCCGGGTTCTCGCGGATCATGGCATCGCGCAGCGCCGCGTTCATGCGCGCCACATCCGCCGCCGAGGGCGGCACGGGGGCGGGGAAGGGCGGGGTGCCCAGCGCAAACATGATCAGCAGCGGCATGGGCCCTGAGTGATTGACGGGCTTGATCAGCATCACCGGAAAATCCACGTTGATGCCGGGGAAGCTCGAATTGTCCAGATGCCCGCTGAGCAGCGTCGCGCTCACCGGCACCGATCCGATGCGTTCGTTCTCACTGGCCTTGACCGAAAAGGACACGGCCGGGGTCACGGCCGGCACGCGCCCCAGCACCTCGCGCTCGAAGTCCTCGACGATCTGCGCCCGGCGCTGGTTGTTCCATTGCGCCGCCGTGGTGACCTTGCTGCCATCGTTCATGCGCAACGGATCCGGATACACAGGATAAGGATTGGCCAGCGCCTCATCGTAATTGGCATGGTCGGGCGCCTTCTCATCGCCACTGGGTCCCTTGCGCAGTTGCGTGATGCCCAGCTGCTGCATCATCTGCGCATGGTCCGCCTCGGTCTGTCGCGCGATCTCAGCAGGCGCCTGGGCCAGCACGGGGGTCGCCGCCAGCAGCGCCAACAGCCACAGATTCTTCATAGTGATATGCCTCATGAGTCGCCCATTCTAGCTAATGCGCCAGCAATACCTGGATCACCTCTTCTGTGAAGCGCAGGTAATGGCCGTCGATGAGCAGCTGCCCGGGCTTGCCTGGATCGCGCTGACCGGCAGGCATGCCGTATTCCAGGAGAAGCTGGGCGCAACCCGGCCAGTCGCCCTGGGGCACCGGCCGATTCTGGCAGGCCCAGGCCAACGTGCCACACACATTCGACCCATAGCCGTGTGTTTCGGTCCAGCTCGCGCCATGCTCGAGCAGGAAACGGCTGAGCGCGACGTCGCCTTGAAAGACGGCCAGGTTCAATGCGGTCGCGTTCCAGTCCGCCCCCTGCGCGCCCAGCGGCCAGCCCAGGTTCACCATCAGCCGCGCCGCCCCATGCGCACCGGCGGCGACCAGTTCCGGCAGCAATGCCAGCTCAGTTGCCGAAAGGCTCCTGATCAGATCCGGGGCCTGCCGCAGCAGTTCACGCGCCTCGGCCTCCAGCTCGCAGCCACAGGCGCCGAGCAAACGCTCCTGCACTGAACCCGGATCATCGGCGGCGCCCCAGCGCACCAGCAGCTGCGCAAGCCGTGGCAGTCCATAGCGTCGCGCGAGCTGAAAAGTGCTGATGCCGCCCGGCGTGTGCGCACGCGTGTCCGCCCCGGCACTGAGCAGCGCCTCGTAGTGCGCCATCGACACGCGCCGGCGGATGGCCCACAGCAGCGGGGTGCCGAACCAGCTCGTCGGGGGTCCCGGCGCCGGCTGGTTGGCATCGGCGCCGAACTGCAGCAGCAGCATGAGCGGTGTGGGATCGGAGAAGTCAAAGGCGTGGTAGAGCGCATTGTTGGGCCCGATGGGAACCCCGGCCTCCAGCAGCAGCCGGGTGATGGCCGTGTTCGGCAGGGAGTGATACAGACACTCCCCGTCATCAGGATTGGCGCCCGCGCCCAGCAGCAGCCGGGCCATTTCCAGGTTCGCGTTCTGACCCACTGCGCCATACAGCGCGCTGAGTGAGCCAATCGACTGGTTTGGATCCGCGCCCGCGGCCAGCAGCAGTCCGGCGCAGGCCAGCATCTGCTGCTGCCATTGCGGCAGCCGTGACAGGCTCGAGTGGGTGACCGCGACCAGCGGCGGCAACTTCAAAGGTCCGCCCGCGCGGTTCGCCCAGCCCGGATCATCAGCCAGGGTGCGCCGCAGGATGTCGAGGTCGCCGACGGCGCAGGCCAGATAGGGATCCTGGTCCAGCAGGCCCGGGTCATCCTCCAGCCATTGCACCGCGAGCGTGGGCTGGGCCACGCCGTGGCCTCCCGCACTCTCCCCGGCATACACCAGGCGCAGCCATTCGAGGATCGATGCACCGGACCGGTCTGATCGAGCCATGGCACGCACTCCAAAAGGTCCGGGCCGGCGCGGCCACAATGCGCCCAATTCATTGAATGATAAACAATTCTTATTCGAAACGAGCGCGAGCGGCACTGCGAACGGAACTTGCAGCCTCAGTTCTCACCATGCCATTCGAAGCCGTCGCGACCGATGAGCGCGCTGGATGCCGCCGGGCCCCAGCTGCCCGCGGTGTAGCCCTTGGGCGGTTCACCCGATGCTGCCCAGGCCTCGCGGATGGGATCGATCCAGCGCCACGCGGCATCCAGTTCGTCGCGCCGCATGAACAGCGTGAGATTGCCCTTCACCACATCCATCAGCAAGCGCTCGTAGGCATCCAGCGGCCGCTCCTTGAAGGTGTCGGCAAGGTCCAGCGACAGATCCACCGGCCGCAGCTTCATCACCTCGCCCGGAAGCTTGGTGAGGATGGTCAGCATGATGCTTTCATCCGGCTGCAGGCGGATCACCAGACGGTTGGGAACATTGATGCCATGCGCGCCTTCGAAGATATGGTGCGGAACATCTTCGAAGGTGACCACGATCTCGGCGCTGCGATCCTGCATGCGCTTGCCGGTACGCAGGTAGAAGGGCACGCCGGCCCAGCGCCAGGTATCGATCTCAGCCTTGAGTGCGACAAAGGTCTCGGTGGTGCTGTTGGGCGGCACGCCCGGCTCCTGCAGATAGCCCGGCACCGGCTTGCCATCGACGGCGCCCGCGCGATACTGGCCACGCACGGTCTTGTGCTGAACATCCTGCTCGGACATGGGCCGCAGGGCATGCAGTACCTTGAGCTTTTCATCGCGCATGGCATCCGCATCGGCGGTCGCCGGCGGTTCCATGGCCAGAATGCACAGCAGCTGCAGCAGGTGGTTCTGCACCATGTCGCGCATGGCGCCGGTCTGATTGTAGAACTCGCCGCGTCCTTCGGCGCCCACATGCTCACCCACGGTGATCTGCACATGACTGATGCGACCGCGGCGCCACAGCGGTTCGAACAGCATGTTGCCGAAGCGCAGCGCGATCAGGTTCTGCACCGTTTCCTTGCCAAGGTAATGATCGATGCGATAGATCTGCTTCTCGGTGAAGATCGAGCCCACCAGCTGATTGATCGCCTCGGCCGAGGCGCGATCCTGGCCCAGCGGCTTCTCCAGCACCACGCGCGATTTCGGCGTGACCAGCTTGGCGCGACCGAGGTTCTCGCAGGTGGAGGTGAAAAGGTTCGGCGCCATCGACAGGAACACCACCCGCACCCGATCCTCGCTGCCCTTGAGCCTCTCGGCCAGCCGATCGAAGTCCTCCGGCACCGTCGCATTCACCGGCAGGTAATCCAGCAGCGCCACGAAGGCCTGCCAGTGTTCTGCGGTAAACTCGCCATCGCCAAGGTGCGGGCGGCACTTCGCCTCCACCTCGCCGATGTAGCCCTCGCGCGTGTGATTGCTGCGCGCCACCGCGATGATGCGCGACCCCTTGGTGATCTGTCCGGCACTGACGCGCCGATACAGCGCCGGCATGAGCTTGCGCATGGCAAGATCTCCGGTACCGCCAAACAGGATCAGGTCGAAAGGTTCAAGCTTCTGCATCGTGGTCATGCCCGTAGTGTCGTAGGTATGCAGAATAACGCAGTTTTCTTACAGGATTGATCAACATGGGCCAAATTCTGCATCCGAAGGTGGCGCAGGTCACCGAGCGGATACGCGAGCGCTCCTGGGCCGAACGCGATGACTATCTGGCGCGCATGGTCGCGGCCAGCGACAAGGTAACCAGCCGCTCGCGCCTGTCGTGCACGAACCTGGCCCATGGCTTCGCCAGCTCCGATGCCACCGACAAGCAGGCGCTACGCCAGCTGCGCTGGCCCAACCTCGCCATCATCAACTCTTATAACGATATGCTCTCCGCGCATCAGCCGCTGGAGCGCTATCCGGTGATCCTGCGCGCCGCCGCCCGCGAGGTCGGCGCCACGGCCCAGGTGGCCGGCGGGGTGCCGGCCATGTGTGATGGCATCACGCAGGGCATGCCGGGCATGGAACTGTCGCTGTTCAGTCGCGATGTGATCGCCATGGCCACGGGGATATCACTCGCCCACGGCATGTTTGACGCGACGCTGTGCCTGGGGGTGTGCGACAAGATCGTCCCGGGCCTGCTGATCGGGGCGCTGGCCTTCGGACACCTGCCCACCATTTTCGTGCCCGGCGGACCCATGCCCTCAGGCGTCGCCAACAAGGACAAGGCGCGCATCCGCAAGCTGTACGCCGAAGGCAAGGCGGGACGCGACGAACTGCTGGAATCCGAGGCCGGCAGCTATCATTCGGCCGGCACCTGCACCTTCTATGGCACGGCCAACAGCAACCAGATGCTGATGGAAGTGATGGGCCTGCATCTGCCGGGCAGCGCCTTCGTGCCGCCCAACACACCGCTGCGCGACGCACTGACCGCGCACGCCGCCAAGCGCGCGGCGCAGATCACGGCGCTGGGCAGCGACTATCGGCCGCTGGCCCGCATGGTCGATGAGCGCGCCATGGTCAATGCCGTGGTGGGCCTGCTGGCCACCGGCGGCAGCACCAATCACACCCTGCATCTGATAGCGATCGCGAGGGCCGCGGGCCTGATCCTGGACTGGGAGGACTTTCACGAACTGTCGGAGGTCGTGCCGCTGCTGGCGCGCATCTATCCGAACGGCGCCGCCGATGTGAATCACTTCCATGCCGCCGGCGGCATGGGTTTCCTGGTACGCGAACTGCTCGATGCCGGACTCATGCATGGCGACGTGCGCACCGTCGCCGGTGATGGACTGCGCTCCTATGCCCAGGAACCCTGGCTGTCGCCGCAGGGGCTGGCCTGGCGCGACGCGCCTGCGGTCAGCGCCGACACCTCGGTGCTGCGACCGGCCAATGATCCCTTCAGTCCCGACGGTGGTCTCAAACTGCTGCGCGGGAACCTCGGCCGCGCCGTCATCAAGACCTCGGCGGTGCAGCCTCAGCATCGGGTGGTCGAGGCGCCGGCACGTATCTTCAATGACCAGGAAGAGGTGCTGAAGGCCTTCCAGGCCAGGCAGCTCGACTGCGATGCCGTGGTGGTGGTGCGCTACCAGGGGCCACGCGCCAATGGCATGCCGGAGCTTCACAAACTCACCCCGGCGCTGGCCTCTCTGCAGGATCGCGGCTTTCACGTGGCGCTGGTCACCGATGGGCGTATGTCCGGGGCCTCGGGCAATGTGCCCGCCGCCATCCATGTCACGCCCGAGGCCATCAACGGCGGAGCGCTCGCGCGCCTGAAGGACGGAGATGTGATCCGCCTGGACAGCCACACGGGTATCCTTGAAGCCAAAGTGACCGAGGCCACCTTGCATGCACGCGCCATCGAGCCGGTCGACCTCACCGCCAATGACAGCGGCATGGGTCGTGAGCTCTTCAAACTGTTCAGATCCCATGCGGCCGGTGCCGAGCAGGGCGCGGGCGTTGCGGCCTACAGGGTCGAATCATGAAAATCCGTGAGGTATTGGCACTGGCGCCGGTGGTTCCGGTGCTCACCGTCGAGAAACTGGAGCACGCGGCGCCGCTCGCCAGGGCGCTGTACGCCGGGGGCCTGAAGGTGCTGGAGATCACCCTGCGCACCGCCGTGGCCCTGCAGGTCATCGAGGCCATGCGCAGCGCCGCGCCCCAGGCCGTGATTGGCGCCGGCACGCTGGTGAAGCCGCAGGACTTCGCGCGGGCCGCGGGCGTCGGCGCGCAGTTCGCGGTCACTCCGGGTCTGACCCCACAGCTGGCCGAGGCCGCCGCCAAAGTCGACTACCCGCTGCTGCCGGGCATCATCACCCCGGGGGAGATCCTGCAGGCGCTGCAGTTCGGCTATGACACCCTGAAGTTCTTCCCGGCCCAACCGGCCGGCGGCATACCCATGCTGCAGGCCTTCGCTGGCCCGTTTCCCCAGGTGGCCTTCTGCCCCACCGGCGGTATCTCCCGCGACAGCGCGCCGGGGTTCCTGAATCTGTCCAATGTGCTGTGCGTGGGCGGGTCCTGGGTCGCTCCCAAGGCATTGGTGGAGAAGGGCGACTGGAAAGGCATCGAGGCCCTGGCCCGGGATGCCGCCGCGCTGCGGCCGTGACAGTTTGGTGACACTTCCCCACCCCGGCGGTGGTGAGCTGCCGGCATGCACAGGATCGGCATTGTGGGTGTGTCGTATCGGCACGCAAGTGCCGGTCAGGTGGCGCAATTTGCCGTGCCCAAGGATGCCCTTGGCCATCGCCTGAGCGTGCTGCGCGAGGCACTGCAGGGTGCCGAAGTGCTGTACCTGTCCACCTGCAACCGCGTCGAGATCATCTACGCCACTGCCGACCCCGCCATCGACCGGCGGCCCGCGGTCTTCAAGGCGCTCACCGGTCGGGATCCCGCCAATGGCGAAGCCTTCTCCACCCTGCGCGCCTGGACCGGAGAGGCGGCCGTGGAACATCTGCTGCTGGTGGCCTGCGGCATGGACTCGGCGCAGGCGGGCGAGCAGGAAATCTATGTGCAGTTGCGAGCGGCGTGGCAGGCGGCACGCGAGGCCCAGGTCAGCGGGCCACTGCTGGACCGCATCCTCAGTGAAGCCATGAACATGGCCCGCCAGGCTCATCGCATCACCACCCACGATGCGCCCTCGCTGGCCGATCTGGCCGTCGGCCGCGTGCTGCAGCATCTGCAAAGCCTGGCCGCTCCTGCAGGGCCCGTGGGTCTGGTGGGCGTGTCGCCGATGACGCGCCGCTGCGGGCTGCGGCTGCGCGAACGCGGCATCGAGGTCACGGTCATCAATCGCTCACTGGAGGCGGCCCGCGAGCTGGCCACGGAACTGGCGGCCACGGCGCTGTCCCTGGAGGCCTTCCGTCAGGATCCGGCCGTCCTGGGCTGCTGCGCGCTGGTGTGCGCCAGTGGCGCCACCGAGCCGGTGATCGATCGGGAAATATTGACGAAGCTCGCCCGGCACCGTCCGCTGCTGATGGATTTCGGACTGCCGCCCAATGTGGACGTGGATGCCGCCAGGGTGCTGGATTTCACGCGTGTGGGCATGGATGAACTGGTGCAGACTGCGAAGGACGGCCGGGTCGAACACCTGTTGCGCCTGGCGCCGGTGCGCGCCGCCATCGATGAGCACCTGGCGCGGCTGCGCAGCGAACTGGCGGCGCGCGCCATTGGCCCGCAGCTGGCGCGGCTGCGTGATGATTTCGAGCGCATCACCGCCGGTGAAGTGCAGCGGCTGCTGCGCGAGGTGCTGCTGGATCTGGATGAACATGAGCGCAAGCAGCTCTCAGGCTGGGGGCGCACGCTCGCACACCGTCTGGCGCATCTGCCGCTGTCGGGGATGCGGGCCGCCGCCGAACACGCCGATCCTGCGGTCATGGACGCCTTTTTCAAGAATGCCCGCCCCGGCCGCAAGGCTGATGCGAACGACTGACGAGTGAGCGATGCACAAGACTGAACAGCACGTCCGATCCGAAACCCTGTACGAGCGCGCGCGGCGCGTCATTCCCGGGGGTGTGAACTCACCGGTGCGCGCCTTTCGCGCCGTGGGGGGCTCGCCGCTGTTCATCAGCCGCGGCTCGGGTCCCTACATCTTTGATGTCGACGGCAACCGCTACATCGACTTCGTGGGCTCCTGGGGCCCGTTGATCCTGGGCCATGCCCATCCGCAGGTGATCGATGCCATCCAGCAGGCCTGTCGCCACGGCACCACGTTCGGTGCACCCTGCCAGGCCGAAGTGGAACTGGCGGAGCGTGTCGTCAAGTCATATCCGGGACTGGAGCAGGTGCGCTTCGTGTCCTCCGGCACCGAGGCCACCATGAGCGCCATTCGCCTGGCCCGTGCCGCCACCGGGCGCGATCTCATCGTCAAGTTCTCGGGCTGCTATCACGGGCATGCGGATCACCTGCTGGTCGCGGCCGGCTCGGGCCTTGCCACCTTCGGCACGGCCTCCTCGGCCGGGGTGCCCGAGGCCTTCGTGGCCTGCACGCGGGTGCTGCCGCTGGATGACGAACAGGCGCTGCGCGATCTGTTCAGGCGCGAAGGCTCGAGCATCGCCGCGGTGATCATCGAGCCGGTGCCCGCCAATCATGGCCTGCTTCTGCAGCGCAAGGCCTTCTTGAATCTGCTGCGCGAGGAGACCCGCAAGCACGGGGCGCTGCTGATATTCGATGAAGTGATTTCCGGCTTTCGCATCGCCCGGGGCGGCGCCGCCGAGTACTACGGCATCACGCCCGACATGGCGACTTTCGGCAAGATCATCGGCGGGGGCATGCCGGTCGGTGCCTTCGGCGCCTCGACCGCCATCATGAGCCGGCTGGCACCCGATGGGGATACCTACCAGGCCGGCACGCTGTCGGGTAATCCGGTGGCCATGGCCGCCGGGATTGCCACCCTGGATATCCTGGAGCGCGAAGCGGCCTGGGACAAACTCGAAGCGCGCGGCGCGCGCCTGGAACAGTTGCTCGCACCGGTGGTGGGCAATGCCGGATTCCCGCTGCACCTGGTGCGCTTGGGCTCCTTGCTGTGGCTGTCACTGCACGAGGAGCGCACCCTGCGCCGTGCCGGGACGCTCGCAGCGCCGGCCGCCGCGCGCTTTCGCAAACTGTTCCATGCCATGCTGGCCGAGGGCGTGTATATCGCCCCTTCGGCCTATGAGGTGACCTTCGTGTCCCTGGCCCACGGCGAGGATGATCTGCAGCGCTTCGCCGCGGCGCTGTCGGTGGCCGTGGCCCAAGCCGTGAACGACAGCGCCTGAGCCCATGAAACGCACCCGAGTCTTTCAGATCACGGTGCTGCTGCTGGTCATAGTGGCCGCGGTGCAGGTGGGCTATTGGCTCTATGACCAGCACGTGCGCGGAGCCGAACGCACGGCCGCGCTGATGCGGCTCTACGAGCAGCAAAGCGCCGGCGCGCGCGCGCTGCTCGCCGCCGGCGTGCCGGTGCAGCGCGTGCGGGACCTGTTCCCGGATCTGTATGTGACCAACGGTGCGGTGGCGCTGGCCAGCGAATCCGAGGCCGCGTTGCTCAATGCGCAGCAGCAGCGCCTGCGGCAGTACCTGTGGGAAGGCGGTTTCTTTCTCTTCGTGCAGCTGGCCTGTGTCGGGGCGATCTTCGCGGCCTTGCGGGCCGAGACGCGTGTCCTCAATGAACAGGAACAGTTCCTGGCGCTGGTATCGCACCAGTTCAAGACGCCACTGGCAAGCCTGCAGCTGTCGCTGGAGACCATGAGCCTGCGGCAGCTGCCGCCGGAGCACTCGCGGTCCCTGGTGGAGCGCATGCTGGCCGATCTCACCCGCATGGAGACCATGGTGGGCCAGATCCTCGACAGCTCACGACTGTCGCAGGGCCGCATGGAACTGAAGCGTGAAGCGGTGCCGCTGGATGGCACGGTGAAGCGC
>DATHMK010000005.1:0-83363 GCA_035487155.1 Steroidobacteraceae bacterium | reverse complement strand
GCGCTCGCGATATTGACGCACAGCCCGAGCGCGGCAATCGGGATGGCCTCGCGGAAATGGATGGGCACGGGCGCCAGGAAACGCGACAGCGCTTCGTACCCGATGAGAACAGCGATCATCGCGAGGACGATGGCGCTGCTGAAGCCCGCGAGATCCCCAAGCTTGCCGGTACCGAAGACAAATCGCCCATCGCCCACATGCCGACGCGCGTAGGTATAGGCCAAGGCCGCAATCAACATGGCCCCGGCGTGGGTCGACATATGCAGGCCATCCGCCACGAGCGCCAACGAGCCGAACAGGCCGCCGCCGACGATCTCAACCCCCATCATCACGCCGCACAGCGCAATCACACCCCAAATCCTGCGCTCGTTCTGTGCATGGCCGGTGCCAAGAAAGACATGGCTATGGCCATTCGGAAAGGCAACACCCGCGACGGTATTCACTGCAGCGTCTCTATTTGAAGTAGCTGTGGACGACATCCAGGAGCTGTTCACTGGCCTCGACATTGGCCGGCGTGCCGGAAAAATGGGTTTTGATGTGGTCCTCTACGACCTCGCCCAGCAAGCCGTTCATCGCGCCGCGGCAGCTGGTAATGCGCTGCAATACCTCAGCGCAACCGACTTCTGCTTCCAGCGCACGCTCAATGGCCTCGACCTGACCGCGAATGCGCCGTATGCGATTCAGCAGTTTGGTTTTCTCGCGGATCGTATGGCTCATGAAGAACGCTCGTATTGCTCGGTTTTTATATAATATACCCCCCTATGGTATCTGGGCAAATCGCCGAACGATCAGTTGCCCTGGCACGCAGGAGATCAGCGTGCCCGACTGCGTAAGGGCTTGATCGGAGTGGTCGGCCGCAGGCCGATGATGCGCAGCGGCTAGATCACCGCTGACTCGGCCAATCTGATCCGATGGCGATCGGCATCGACTTCGACCTTGCATCCCATCGGCAACAGCCACTGAGGATCCGTGTGGCCGAAGTCACAATTGCTGATTATGGGCATGTCCGGACGATTGGCCTCAATGCCAATTGCGCGTCTCAGGGCGTCATCCAGCGCCTGCTTTCGGGAGTCATCGTAGCCGCGCGCTCGGCCCACCAGCAGCGCCGCAACTTGATCAAGGTTTCCGGCTGCGCTCCACGATCGCAGCACACGACTGTACAGCTCAGGTGGCGGCGCTTCCTCGGATCCTTCTATGAATACGACGGCCTCGCGCCAGGCTTCCGGTCGCGGCCACCACGGCGTCCCCTTCACCATCTCCAGGACTTCCAGGCAGCCGCCCCAAAGAACCCCGCGCCTCAGGCCCTGCCCCTGGATGGCACGCGGACCCTTGTCCGGAACAAGAGCTTTCGTGCGGGTTGCATTCACAGGATTCGACCAGTCCTCGTATCCATCGCAAGCAAGACCAAACGGCAGGTATTCGAAAGCATGGGTCGCGTCAAACAGAATCGACCTGAACTGATCGAGGAAGGCACCGGGGTACGATGCCGCTTGAGCCAGGCCCCCCATGATGCTTGGTCCGTGAAAGGCCACCTGGCCCAAGGAGCGCAGATAGACCAAGAGTGTGCAGGTGTCGGAGAAGCCCAGCACAATTTTCGGATTCCCTGCGAGCAGCCGTGAATCGAGCTTGGGCAACAACCGAACCGAATCATCCCCGCCAATGGAGGTGACAATGGCGCGGATGCTCTTGTCCGCGAATGCGGCATGAAGGTCGCGCACTCGTTCATCAACCGACGCAGCCGGGGCGCGCGCAGCGGGATACTCCCGCACGACAAGTCCGAGGCTTCTGAGGGTATCCAGACCCGCCTCGTAGGTAGCAGGGAACTTTGCCGGTCCGCCCCACGAGGGCGATACCACGGCAACGACATCCCCTGCTCGAAGGCGCTCGGGTTTAACCGTCACTCTGGAATTTCCCAATCAACTTGCGGCAGTATTTCATAGGTCGGCAATGGCCGCTGAGCTGGCTCGTAACCTGCCATTGCGGTGCACTATCGGCCAAAAGGCGACGCCGGCCTGCGTGAATTGATCGGCACATGGCGCCCGTTCTCAGGGCCCGTTAAACTGACGGCCGCAGAAATAATCCCGACTCTCAAGTGACGATAGATCGCAGAAATCTGCTACTCGGGGCTTCCACGCTGACAGTCCTGGGTACTGCCGACGCCGCCGAGGCCGGGCGCCAGGGTGTCACCCCGCCTGATACCCGTGAGCGCGTACTGGGCATCGGCGGGCTGTTCTTCCGCAGCCACGATCCGCAAGGATCAGCACAGTGGTACCAACGTCATTTGGGTATTGACCCAACCCCGACTGATTACCATCAGCAGGCCTGGCAGCAAACTGCAGGCCCTACCGCGTTCGCGCCCTTTTCGCAAGACAGCAAGTATTTTGGGAATCCACAGCAGGCTTGGATGGTTAACTTTCGCGTGCGCAACCTGGATGCGATGGTCGCCCAACTGCGTGCCTCAGACATTCCCGTCAAAGTTGATGAGCAGAGCTATCCGAATGGACGCTTTGCCAGACTGCATGATCCGGATGGCAATCCAATAGAGCTATGGGAACCTGCCCGCCGCGATACTCACTCCTGATTCCATGCGGCGCATCAGCTCAGGCCATGATGTCCAGCAGGGTCCCCAGCATCTGATCGGACACACCCAGGACTCTCGCGTTGGCTTCGACCGACAGTTTCTGTTGTAGCGAGTCAACCAGTGCGGCGGTCAAATCCCCGCCCGTCCCGCTGACCGACTGGGCGACTACCTGCGCGTCCTGATTCAAGCCCTGGATGCCTCGAGCAATGCCCAGTTGCGCGCTCTGCGCCGCATCCGGAAGGTTCGACATAAGGGAAAGTTCATTCATGCATGGCTCCACTGCCTAGAATACCCAAACCGCAGGGGCAACCGTGTCATCCATGGCAATCCGCGCGCACTGTGTCACAGGTGGGCAAGCGGGCGAGGTTATGGTAAAGCTGCCCGAGGGCATCCTTAGCCATGTCTGAATTCTCGATCGAACACATCAGCGCGGCTCTCCTCGAAGCGGGATTCCGCCATGATCCGCGCGCCCTGGAACTGCATTTAAGCAAAGAACGCGTGGCGGTTCGGATGTCCCATGATCGCATGGCGTGGTTTCCTTCGAGCCAGGCCGGCCACGCGTTGTTGACCAAGGAGCGCCGCGTCCTGCGACTCCTGGAAAGATACTGTCACTTCCCGGCGCCGCGAGTGCTCTATGAGGACGAAAGAGGCTGGGACCTGCGGGCACTGGTCAAAGGGGCCGTACGCCCATCGGGCCTGACTGAACGGATCATGGGTGATTGCGCTTTCGCCCACGCCTTCGGCGAAGACCTGGGGCGCATGCTGGCGCAGCAGCACGCGCGGATTCCGGCAGCGGAGCTCACCGGATGGCTGCCCACCGTTCCGAACTGGCCCAGAGCGGAGGACCTTGCGCACCTTCCAGAAACCGTCGGCGATAACAGGCTCCGCGGCCGGATTGCTCGGGCGCTTGAGCGGCGTGCGGAATTGACCCGGTCCCTTCGCGATCCAGTTCTGGTTCACGCCGACGTCGCCCCGCACAACCTTGCCGTCGATCCGGCCAGCTTCCGCGTCGTCGGGCTCTTCGACTACGAAGGCGCCGCCTTCGGTGATCGGCACCACGATTTCGCATACATGGTTTTTTCAAGCGCTGAAACACCCATGTTGGAGGGGGCCAGAGCAAGCTACGAGTCGGAGCTCGGCATCAGGATCGATCGCGACCGCGTACGATTGCTGAACGCCGTCGCGGCGATTGGGTTCCTCGCCTTTCGTCATGGGCATCTGCCCGAGGAGGCCTGGTGCGGCCGCACGCTGACCCAAGATCTCGCTTGGACCAATGATGCGCTCGAGCGCGTCGGCATCTGAAACTCTGGACAGTTGCCAGGTGCTTACGGAGGCTCTTGCACCTCGTAGCCACGCGCACGCAGGGCAGCCAGCCAACCCTCGGGCGCGAAGAGTTTGTCCGTTGGGACGACCGCAAACGCCGTCTGGTAGGTCTTCAGGGCGAGATCGACGGCAGTCAGCCATTGCTCGGTGTGCCGGGCGCTCGCTTGCATCGCCCGCTCATCGTTATCGAACATGTCTGACTTGCACGGATCGGGTTTTTGCCGCAAAACGAGCTCCCGCAACACCTCTATGTCACCGACCGACCAGGCATTCGCCAGTCGCTGCAGGTCGTTACGATCCGTCTCCAGTTCCGAGACGATATCCTCCAGGCACGATTGCGTGCGCTCGCTCCTGCTATTCCTCTCAAACTCCGCGTAGTCCGCGTAAATGACCAGGGTGATCACCTTCGCTCTCCAGGCTTGCGCCAACACGGCGCCTGAGACGGAAGTGTTGGTGAGATCCAGGGATTTCAACACTTGCTTGCGTAATTCCAGCCCGGCCGCCCAGGGACGCATGTGCTCTATCTGATGATCATTCGCGGCGAAAGCGTCCTTCAATACCTTGAAACGCAGGTACAGATCCCCGGGCACCACCTCTGCCAATGAAGTCTTCCCGGGGAGCGTTCGCATGTCGTGATATTCGGCATATGTCAGCGGCCTATGCAGGCCTCTGGAATCAAAGGTGATGCCGCCGTCCAGAATCAGCTCCTGCGCAGTGGCAATTACAGCCGCGACATGCTTCGATCGCCAGACGAACTTCATGGGCAGGGGCGTGGGCGGCTCGGCCAGAATCCACAGCCGATGTTGCCCCGATGCGACTTTCCAAAGTGCCGGACCCGGGTGTTCGCCGGTGACGAGTACCTCCTGGATCGGCTCCGCGGCCGGTGGACCCGCAGCAGGCTTTGGGGTCGGCGCGGCCCCTGCCGCACTCGCAGAGGCGAGGAAGGCCGCCAATAAGAGCATCATCAGCCGTGGAGCACGCACAGTGATATCTCCAAGTGAGCAGGAAGTGGCCCGCCGATACAGCCCTTTGCCAATTTTAGCCCCCCAACGAGCACCGAACCATCAAACGCCCAGTCGGTCGACTCCTGCGCGCCCGCAACCTGCCGTTGCCGAACGGCCAGCGATCGGAAATATGAGCCGCTGGGTTGGCACAATATGTCCATAACGCGCCGCCGGTCCGCGCACCCCGGCATGCGCGTCCGCAGCCACTCTTCGCAGTAGGAGCGCCTGCCGGCGGGAGTGTGCTGCGGTTCTCAAAGCTGCGCAGCCGCCCCGGTTCCGCGACACAGTTCGCGCCGCTGGGTACTGCGTGCGCTAGAGTCATTCGTTACATCCTTCCATGACGGCAGCACTCGGATCGGTTGCCTCTGGAGTGACAATATATGTCGAGATTTAATCGTTCGACCTGCGCGGCCCTGGCTTTGATGAGCCTCGCCGGCGTTGTCGTTACCACCCCGGTCTACGCCCAGCGCGAAGACGGTCGGGTGAGGCATGACTATCGGGCCTCCGCGGGCTTACGCCCGGCGCGTGAGAGCGCGCAGCGACCGAGCCGCTACACCCATTCGGTGCACGCGCAGGCCGCCCATGCGGCTGTACGGGCGCAGACGCCCTATGCGCGTTGGCGCCCGGCGAATGAGGTCTCCCACAGCGTTGCCGGGGGCCAGGTTCGCGTCGTTCGATACAACAGCGCCCTCAGCGGCACGGTCGACCGCTCCATCCGACCGGGTCTAATGAGCCGCACTTTCATCAGCGGCGGACACGTCCTGTATGCCCACGTCTACCAACGCCATGTCTGGCACCAGTTTGGCAGGGCGTTCGCGTACGAGACCTACGTGCCGGCGATACGATACCCCGGGGTCTACTACGCCTGGGCACTTGCCGCATGGCCGCATCCGCTCGCCTATACCTGGAGTTGGCAGGTGCAGCCCTGGTACCCGGTGTATGGGTCCTTGTTTACGCCGTATCCGGCGTACACCAGTCCGGATCTGTGGATGACCGACTACATCATTGCGCAGAGCCTGCAAACGGCCTATCAGGCGCAGGGCGTCGCGCCGGCATCAGCGCCGGTACAGCCCGGCGAAGCGGTACCCGCGCCCCAGCCGAGCGGCGCAACGCCTGTCACCCAATTGAGTGACGCACCGTCCACGCCGGTAGCGCCCCCGCCGGCCATCACCCCGCAAGTCAAGGCGCAGCTGGATGCACAGATCAAAGTTCAGCTGCAGGAGCAACAAGCCGCTGCGGCCACGCCGGTGGCGCTGAGCTCGCAAAGCACTCCGCCCGCGCTCAGACCGAATCACGTGTTCTTTCAGGTCGTACAGCCGCTGAATGTTCCATTGGGTACCGTCAACGGCCACTGCTCGCTGAGCGCCAATGATTACATCAAGCGTACCGGCGCAATGAGCGATGATGATTGGATGATCCCGGTGGTGGTTGAACTGAGCCGACCCTCAGACTGCCCCGAGGGCCTGCAGACACGTATCGGGCTCAACGATCTGAATGCCATGGAGAACGAGCAGCAGGCCCAGGTCATGGAGGCGATGCAAGCGGCCTCCAAGAGCATGGGGCCGAACGGACCGCCAAGCGGCCCCGGAGCCCACCCGACCTTGATTGCTGACGGCAGCACCACTCCGGATCCGACGGCGCTGGATGCAATCCGACAGCCGCAGTGACCGAGCGCCTGCCGCTGCCGCGCAGACGGGTCTTTGGTAGCGACCATGATCGGCGACGTCATAGACCATTATCGCATTCTGGACCTCGTCGGTCGTGGCGCAATGGGTGTCGTCTACAAGGCGCTGGACTTGAATCTCGAGCGGCATGTCGCGATCAAGGTGATGAGCGCCGAAGCCCGCAACGACCCTGAGTTCGTCGAGCGCTTCCGTCAGGAAGCACGCATGCAAGGCGCGCTCAATCACCCCAACGTCGCGCAGCTCTTCGACTATTTCATCCACGACGGCGCACCCGTCGCAGTGATGGAGTTCATCGACGGCCAGAGCATGGAGCAGTTGATCCGGCGGCGTGGCCCGATCCCGGCGCACGAAAGCATACCGCTCTTCAAGCAGGCATTGCGCGGGGTGGCTGCTGCCCATCGCGCCGGTATCATCCATCGCGATCTGAAGACGGCCAATCTGATGATCACCCGGGAGGGCATCGTCAAGGTGATGGATTTCGGCATTGCCAAGCGCCAGAGTGGGACGGGCGCAACCAAGGCCAGCACCAGTGTCGGCAGTCCACTCTACATGGCGCCCGAACAGATCCTCGGTCGCGCCGTGGATTGCCGCACCGACGTGTACGCCCTCGGAACCACGCTCTACCAGCTCTTGAGCGGACAGCCGCCGTTCAATCCCCGCGGCAAGACCGAATACAGTGTCCTGAATGCCCATGTGAACGATCTGCCGGAGCCCCCGACGGTCCACTTTAGCGATATCCCGCAGCCGATCGTGGACGCCGTGATGCGCTCGCTCGCCAAGGAGCCCGAGGCGCGCTTCCAGAGTGTGGATGACTTCATGCTTGCGCTGCCGGATGTAGCGCCGCCGGATACGCCCGCAGCGCGGGTGAATCCAATCGACACCGGGGGCATAGCGCCGGTGGGTCCAACCGGCACCATCGCCCTACCGCGGGTCGGTCCGACTGGCACCGTGGCGATACCGCGGACCACGCCAACCGGCACGGTGGCAATACCACGGGTCGCTCCGACGGGCACCGTGGCGATACCACGGACCACGCCAAGCGGCACGGTGGCGATCGAATATTCGCCGCCGCCGAGGGCAGCCCCACTCACCACTGCCGATCCCGGCAGCACGATAGCGTTCGACTACGTACCATCAGCGGCGGCCACCGCCGCACTGGGCCCGAAAACAGCAACAGCATCTGCGGCACCCTCTGCTACGGTGCCCGTCGTCCCAGGGACCCCGCCCGGTCTCATGCCACGCCTGCGCGCGAACCGTCCGGCCTTCGTGGCAGTGCTGGTCGCGACGCTCGTGGTCGGCACCCTGGTGGTCCACAAGGAGCGCCCGCCTGCGCCGCCGCCGAGACTCTCCGCGGCGCCCACCGCCACGCAAGCTGAGCCATCGCCCGCCGTCCTGCCCGCGGACGCCGACGCACCCGCGGCGCCGGTGGCGGTCAGCAGCGCGGCCGGGGAAGCCGCACAGACCGCGACAGCCACGCCGGTCGCCACGACCCCTGCGCCCGCGCGGATGGATCTGGCCGGCACCTGGCGCGGCGCCTATGTCGATGCCTCAGGCAAGCAGCTGTTGCGCATCGTCAGTCTGAGCATCAGCAGCGTGCACGACGACGGTGGCATCGAAGGCACGTTGCGGTACGAAGCGGCATCCGGAGAGGGGCAGTGCAGGCTCTACCCGCGTGGCAGCACCTATTCGGCCGGCGAGCAGCGACTGCAGCTCAGTCCCGAAGGCTGCAGTGCGCACTATCCCAAGGAACTTGGCGTGCCGCTTGATTTTGATGCCGTGAACCCGCAGGGGAACGCTCTCAAGAACGGTCGCATCGAAGCGCCCACCGGCGAAATAATCAAGGTCATCCTGAATCGAGTCAGCGGAGTCTAGAGCCGGCCGCACGCCACGGTACCAATCGCATGCGAACTTGCTCGGTCGGATCCGGCTCAGGCACTATTTTGGCTTCCGATTCGCGCCGAGGAGGCATGGTGGCAGGCGAACATTCAGCAGCGGTGCCGTTTCAGGCGCACCTGGAGCTGCTCCAATTGTTCCTGGCCCAACGCTCGCCAATCGTCGAGACAATACAGGGCCTGCTGAACGCCCAGGGCAAGCCGCTGCAATACCTGCAGGATGCGCGGCTGCTGGCCCGTCAATTTGAGGATTGCTTCTACACGCTCACCGCGATCAGCGGCGAGCAGTCCCTGCTGAGAGGTCAATTGCGGGAGGCACATTGGGGCAGTGGATTCAAGCCTCGCGAGATGCCTGGGCTGCACAACGATCTGGTCGATCCGGCGCAGATGATGATACGCGGCTTTCATTTGTGGGGGCAGACCCGTTGGCCCGGTCGCAACGGTCGCGTCCGCTATGCCCATACTCTGTTTAATTTGTACCTGATCCGCTGCCTTGAGCTCCTGGTCATGCGGTTGTGGGACGCCGGCGCGGATGGCGCCGCTGATCGGCTCTCGCAGATCCAGAGGCTGCTCGATCGGCTCTGGAGCAGTTCGCCGGCTGATCAGCCGGTGCTGGTGCGCGATGCCCGGTGGCTGATTCCGCTGGCACAAAGCCCCACGACCGAGCAATTGGCGCCCTATTTTGAAGTCGAAGAACGCATTGCCGCAGGCTTATCCGAACAGGACCGGATTGAAATCCACAAGGCGAGCGTGCAAATGGCCGGCGGGCATCTGCGTTCACAGCTGCGGCATTACTGCATGAAGCACGACGTCGCCATCGACGACCACAGCCTGGTGCTGATCACCCGCAACTCCAACGCTCTTGATTTCGCCATATTGATTCAAGGCCTGGTGCCACTGCTCCAAGCCTATGAGCAGGCCTGCCACCGCGATGATCGCCAGGACCGACTCGCCCTGGCCGGCGCAATCTGTCAGGGCATCTCCGTGGACCCGGAGCTGTTCGTGAACCGTGTCGATCTGTTGGGCCCCTACACCATGATCGAAGCGCTCTTCGTCATGGAAGGTGACGGGCCTGTCGCCTATACGCCCATGGGATGGCGGCACGTGCAGCTGCTAAGGGACTACACCGTGCTGATGAGTCGCCTGTGCAAGTCGTTGCATGAGGATTGCCCAAGCTTCAGGCCGGTTGCGGGCGCCTATTCGCCCTACGGGGTCATTTACGGATTTTCATCCAATCTCACCGAACACATGGCGCTGAAGTCCTTGACGACCGATGCCGTGACTCACTTCAGTGTGGAGGATGTCTTTGCCGATGGCGGTACCGGTGCGGACCGGCTCGCCTGGGTGGATGGTTGGCGCAAGCTGCCGCACATCAAGGAGGAAGTGCAGCGACTCTTTGACTACCCCCAGCAGTTTGCGGCAGATATTTTTGCTCGCATCGAGCAGGCGTTGCGCAAGCGCTCAGCCGATGATGAGAGCCGATCCGGGGTGCAAACCGGACGACTGCACATCCTCCCCGCCGCTGCTCCCGAGGCACGACCGGAGGCCGCGCTGATTCCCGAGCTCCCGGTGCGGTACTTCGCCTCCTCAGACAGGCAGATTGTGGCCGCGCAGCAGGCCGATTTCTGTGACCAGACACGTCTGTTGCATGACCGGCAGGAGGGCATGTTCGCGGTCAGTTATCAGACCTCGGGCGGATGGACCGCCTTGACCAAGGACTTCCTCACGGATCTTCTCGGGACGGGACAGGATGTGAGGATTGTCGGGCTACCCGCTGCGGCCGCCGCGGCGTTGAAACTGATGTGCCCGGATCTGATTGCTGCCCCTGGCATCAGGCCCCCGGCGGCCTGAGGTATCATGTCCGGAAAATGGGGGATAGCACATGTCACATCGTCTCAGGGTCGCGCTAGTCGCGGCACTGCTGCTCAATGCCTCCGCATTCGCCGCGCCAATCGGCGGCGCAGTCGCACCGCCCTGCGACCGGGCCTGCATGACCCATATCCTCGATGACTATCTCGCCGCGCTGGTGCGCCACGATCCGAGCGGCCTGCCGCTGAATCGCGACGTGAAATTCACCGAGAACACCGCGCGACTCAAGGTCGGCAGTGAAGGCCTGTGGATAGGCGCATCGGAACTGCCGACCGGCTTTCGCATCTATGCCATCGACGTCGGCGCGGGCCAGGCCGGTTTTTACGGGGTGATGAAAGAGCGCGACCGGCCGCTGATCATCGCTTTGCGCCTGAAGGTGATAAACGGGCAGATCACCGAGATCGAGCAAGTGCTGGCGCGCAACCTGCGCCCCGATGCGGTGAAGAACCTGGCCAATCCGCGCCCTGAATTCGTCACGCCGGTGTCGGCCGCCAGCCGTCTGCCGCGCCAGCAGATGGTGAATATCGCGGACAGCTATTTCGAAGCAATTGAGCATGCCAATGGCAAGCTCGCCCCCTTCGCCGACGATTGCGTGCGCCGTGAGAACGGCGGCCAGACCACTCACAACGCGAAGCCCGTGCCCTGGCCCGTACCGCTGGGCTCGAAACAGGCTGACGACGCAATGGCGTATATCGGCACGCTCAGCTGCAGCGATCAGCTTGACACGCATGTGATGGACTTCATTACGCGGCTTTGGCCGCGCCGTCACGAGATCGTCGACGAGGAGCTGGGGCTGGTGTTCTCGTTCCCGATGTTCAACCACCGCGGCGGATCCGGCACGATCAAGATCTACAATGTGCCCGGCGTCGATAGCTTGCCGCTGGGCGGATCCGCCTCCAGCATGCAGGCCGCAGAGATCTTCAAGATCGACCACGGCCGCATTGCCGCAGTCGAGGCCATGGGGGCATCGCTGCCCTATGGAACCAAGAGCGGCTGGGCCGATTAAGGAGCGGCTGAACTCAGTCCGTAAACCAGTATGCGGCTCTTGTCGGCCGATCCCGGCCAGGCGAAGGACTTCATGCCGGAGGCGACGCCGAGGAGCTCCTGCCCGAGTACGCTGTAGACCACCAGTCCACCGCCGATCGACTGGCCGGTGCTGACTTGCCACAGCACGCGACCGGTCTTCTGGTCGAGCGCCACGACATCTCCGCCTTGGTCGGCGGCGAATACCACATCCCCGGCGGTGGGCGTAACACCCGCCACGATCGGATGAGGCGCCTGGTATTTCCAGCGGATATGGCCGTTTTCCGCATCAAAGGCGGTGACCCAGCCGCGCGCCGTGCCTGACGGGTCGATCATGTCGGCCATCGAGCCCAAGCTTCCGAACCAGACCTCCCCGGTTGCCGGTACGGCCAGCTCGCGCACCAGTTGCACATGAGCACACAGATCAACCGCTCCGACAAAAAGGGAGTCGGTTCTCGGACTGAAGGCCGCGCCATTCCATTCGGTGCCGCCACCCATGCCGGGACAGAAATGCACCGGGTGATCGCGAGTCAGCGGCACGTCCACGTTCGTGCGCGTCGTCGTCGGACTTTGCGACAACAGCGGAATGATCGGCGCCGTAGCACCGGCCGCCGGCGTCGCGGGGTCGATTTTTGAGCGATCGAGGATGGAAAGCAGGCCATCCTTGTTCGCCGAGGCAATGATCCTGCGCCCATCACGGGTGGTCGCGAGGGTCGGGGCGCTGTCGACATCCCAATCATGACTGTCGTGCTTGACCAGCTGGTTGTAGCCCAGGAGCCGGCCGTTGGCCGCATCCAATGCAATCACCGAGTCGGCATACAGGTCCTCGCCAGTGCGATCCAGCGTATCGAAGTCGGGGGCCGGATTGCCGGCCGGAACATAGAGGACGTCCTTGGCCACATCCAGCGTGAAGGAGGTCCAGAACGCACCCCCTGAGATCGGCAGTCGTGAATTGGTCCAGGTGGCCCGTGCCTGCCCCTGCCCCGGCACCACGTCGAAACGCCAGATGAGGTGCCCGTCGCGGGCATCCAGCGCGTAGGCATGCCCGGTCACCCCGACGGTATCTCCCCCGGCATTGCCAATGTATACACGGCCCCTGGCGGCAATCGGCGCCATGGGAATGGAAATGCCGGGGCCGTTGACCTCAAGCGTCCGGTCCCAGAGCACGTGACCGTTGGCGGCATCCAGGGCGATCACGTGCGCATCGGCAGTCCCGCGGAACAGCCGTCCATCGAGGTAGGCAAAGCCGCGATTGACCGCGAGGCCGGGCGGCCCGGAACTCTTGTCGTGGCGGCTCCATTTTTCCTTGCAGCTGGCGGCATCGATGGCGTACGACCCCTCGAAGGTCGTGAAGTACATCGTGCCGTTGACAATGAGCGGTCCGGTCTGAAACGAAACCAGCTCCGGCAGGGTATACGCGCACCGCAGTGTCAGCGTCTGGACATTCGCCGGGGTGATCTGCGCCAGCGGCGAGTATCGATCCCCGGCAACGGTACGGTTGTACGCCGGCCAGTCGGCCGCCGGCGGCGGGGGTACCGCGCCGCTTGCAACCTTGAGGCTGGCGGCGAGTGCCGCCAGCGCGAACAGGAGCCGAGGCTGCTGAATTGACATGCGCGAGCCGTCCATTACTTGAACAGATCCAGCACGTCCTTGGGCGGACCCGCATCGGCCGGCTTCTCCCAGCCCTGTTCGAACCATTTCTCCCAGTTCTGGGCCCAGGGCCGTCCGTAGTAGTCGATGAAGTTCGGATCATCCTTGCCCAGCTGCTGCGGCCGACCCTTCACGTTCTTGATGTTCGACAGGCACTCGATGAAGGTGTAGCGCGCCTTCGCATCGCCCGCCGCCGCCCGCTGCACGAACCGGTCCCTGACTCTCAGGGGCTGCACGTAGGCATCCGGGTCGTACCACACCGCTTCATGATCGAGGCCGATCAACTTGTGGTTGGCGTCATACAGCGGCTTGAAGGTCTCCACGGTCTCCATCTTGTTGGAAAATTCGAACATGGTGTGCTGAGTCCACCCCTGAACGTTGGCGGTCCAGCTGATGAGGGTTTCACCGTCCCAGAAGCCGACCGTCTCGCCATACCATTGCGGTACCTTCTGCACGTGCTCACGACCGATCAGCACCTCGCGCACGAAGTTGTCGGCGATTCCGGAGAGGAACTCCACCCGGGTCGGCGTGATGCTCACCTCGAAATTGGAGCCGCGCGAGGAGGCCGCCCACCAGCGTATGAAGCCTTCCGGCAGGCACATGGAGGCATTCCATTGTTTCGAATTGTCCACCGTCTCGTGGTAGAGCATCTGGACATAGCGCTTCTGATACTCCGGGGTGAGCAGTGACAGCACCGTGGATGCCTGCTCGATGCCGCCCCACTGCCAGCGCTCGCCGCGACCCGGCCCGGCGACCATGCGATCGGGGCCGGTGAATCCGGGGGAGTCCGTGCCCACCGGATCGCGAATATAGAAGCCATCCCAGTCCGGTGTCGTCGCCTTGGTGTAGATCGTGGGGCCGCCGCGCGCCCTGGCCTGGGCCAGCAGTGCCTCATAGTGTTCCTTGGCGCTCTTGTAGGGATAGGGACTGACCATCCGCTCCCGCGGATAGTCGATCCGGCAATCGCCCCACGACGCTGAGGTGGGCGGATTGGCTCCCATCCGGCCCCGCTCCCACATCGCCTCGATCATCTCCCGTGGCGTATTGCAGCGGTAATAACGCGGATCGCTCCACAATGCCCTGTCCTTGTAGAAGTTCTTGCTGGTGAACATATCAACGGCAAGGGGCTGAACGCCCTTGGGCGGCGGCACGGACACGGGCTTGGGCGCCTCGCGTCGCTGGAACGCGAGCAGGGCTCCGGGTGGGAACACTTCCGGGTCCCCGCGCTGGGCCGGTGTGAGTATGGAGGGCGGCGGCTCCGGCTGGCCGGTCAGGACCGGGTTTCCGTTGGGGCCGTCCGCCGGCGGCGCGTTCGGCTGCGGTGTCGGTGCCTGTGCCAACGCCAGGCCGGCAACGGCTACGAGCAGGACCGTGGCCTTGCCAGGCAAATGTCGAGCATTCATCGTGAGTTCTCCAATGCCGCCTGAGACTTCGTGAGCGCGGCCCGCCGATTCTATTCGTCCCTGGGCCGTTGCGGGCGAATCACTGCAGTGCCTGGCGGAGCAACAGGAATTCCACGGGCTTCACCAAATGCCCGTCAAAACCGGCATCGCGGGTTCGCTCCCGGTCATCGGCCTGGCCGTAGCCCGTGAGAGCCACCAGGCGCATGCGCTCAAGTCCGGGCATTGACCGCATGCGACGGCCCACCTCGTAGCCATCCATGCCCGGCAGGCCCAGATCAAGCAGCACCACGTCAGGCCTGTAGGCTGCCACGCGCTCAAGGGCCTTTTCAGAGCTGTACACAGTCTCAACCTCGTGACCCTCGACCTCCAGGAGCATGCCGAGGGAATCAGCCGAATCCGGATTGTCGTCGACCACCAGAATGCGCCGCGGTATCACCCGGGTCTGCAAGGTGTCGGGTGGGTCCTCCTTCACATCATTCATGCGCGGCATGCGAATTTCGAATGTTGCACCGCACCCAAGTCCGGGGCTGATGGCCTTCACCGCGCCGCCGTGCATCTCCAGCAGTCTCTTGACCACCGAGAGCCCGATTCCCAGGCCACCCTGGGCCCGATCCAGAGTTCGATCGCTTTGCACGAACAGATCAAAGACGCAGGGAAGCAGTTCCGGAGCAATGCCGACACCATTGTCCGTTACGCTCAGTACCACCTCGGTTGCCTCGTCATGGGACTCGATGCGGATCTCGCCATGCGGCGGGGTAAATTTCGCCGCGTTGGTCAGAACATTGGCCACGCACTGGAGCAGACGCGCCGGGTCGGCATTCAACCACAAGCTGCGACGATCACTGATGATGGAAACTTTGTGCTGCTTCTCCTTCAGGAGCGGCTCGACAGTCTCGACCGCCTGTTCGACGATCTGCGAGAGCAGTACCGGACGGCGCTTAAGTTCGATCTTGCCCTGGGTAATCCGCGACACATCCAGCAGGTCATCCACCAGGCGAGTCATCTGGGCCACTTGACGCTGCAGGATTCCCACTACCTGACTGCGGGCATCCGGGTTGGTGGATCGGGCCAGCAGTTCGCTGGCATTGCGGATCGGGGCCAGGGGATTGCGCAACTCGTGGGCCAGCATCGCCAGAAACTCATCTTTTTGCCGATCAGCCGCCTCCAGCCGCGCCCGCGACAGCACGTACTCGGCGATGTCACGGAAGTAGCACACCACCCCGTAGCGCCCCTCGGGTAGGGCGATACGGTTGATCCACCATTCGTAGTATTCGATGACGCCCCGATCGCGACGTTGCTCGATGCGTTCGCGCATCGCATAAGGCTCGCCGGTTTGGAGCGTGTGCCGAAACCGGCCCACGACTTCCTCGGCGTATGCGGGCGGCCAAAGGATCCGGATCACCTCGCCGAAGTCGCGGCCGATGAGATCGGGAATCTCACCGAACGCGGCGCGCGCCGGCGGATTCATTTCCCGGATCCGAAAGTCGGCATCGATCAGATAGACGCCAAGCGGCGCCGCGTTGAGCAGCGTCTCGAACTGCTCCGTGCGCCGGCGCGAGGCTTCCTCGGCCCGCCGCCGCATCTTGTCACGTTCCAGCAGCGCGCCCACACGCGCCAGCAGTTCACGGGCCGAGAAGGGTTTGATCAGATAGTCGTCGGCCCCGGCATCAAGGCCGTCAATACGGGCCTCCTCACCGGCACGCGCCGACAGCAGCACCACCGGCACGCCATGCAGATTCCGATCCGCGCGCACCGCGGCCAGCAATCCCAGGCCATCAAGGCGCGGCATCATGACATCGGAGAGAATGAGATCCGGGCGTTCACGGCGCGCGGCGGCGAGCGCCTCCTCGCCGTCGGCCACCAGTTCGAGCACATAATGTGGCGCCAGCAGCTCGCGCACATAGCCACGCATGTCGGCGTTGTCATCCGCCAGCACGATTCGCGCACCGAAGGTCTTGGCGAAGCGCTGATCGGCCGCCGCAGCGCGGGCCTCGGTCAACACGGGCACTCGAGTCAGAGTGTCCTCCGTTGCCGCCGGCACCCAACGCATTGCTTCCTGCAGGAACACCTGCGCACCGAGGGTGGTCGGGGTCGATGCTGCGGCCATGCGAACACGTTCGGCAGGCAGGTGCGCGGACCCCAATGGCAGGGAAACACGAAATACCGAACCGCTTCCCACCTTGCTTTCGACGCTGACGGTCCCTGCATGCAGCTTCACCAGCTCCTGCACCATGGCGAGACCGATCCCGGAACCCTCCTGGGAGCGCCCCTGGGTTCCGTCCACCCGGTGAAAGCGTTCGAATAGACGCGGCAACTCGGCATCCGAGACTCCGACACCGCTGTCGCGCACCGTCAGCACGGCGGCCCCGTCCTCCTGTCTTAGGCTGACCGCGATCTCACCCGCGAGCGTGTATTTCAACGCATTCGACAGCAGGTTGAGGACGATTTTCTCCCACATCTCCCGATCGACATAGGTGGTTTCCTCGAGCACGCAGTCAACTTCAAAACGCAATTGCGCCCGCTCGATGGCGGAGCGAAAGGTACTCGCCAGATCACGCGTCAAGGCGGCAAGGTCGGTAGGCTCGTAGGATGCCTGCACGCGGCCTGCCTCCAGGCGCGAAAACTCCAGCAGCGAGTTGACGAGCTTCAGTAGTCGCAGCGAGTTGCGATGTGCGACATCGACCCGCTGGCGCATCGCCCTTGGTGTCTTCGCATCGGTGAGCATGTCCTGCAGCGGCCCCAGCATCAACGTCAGGGGCGTACGGAACTCGTGGCTGATATTCGAAAAGAACGTCGTCTTGGCCCGATCCAGTTCCGCCAGAGCCGCGGCCCTGCTGCGCTCCTCCTCGTAGGCACGGGCGTTGGTTACCGCGGTGGCGAGCTGTGCGGCGAGCAACTGCAGGAAGCTGCGGTACGATTCGTCGAGTTGCAACCGTGAGCTGATGCCCGCGACGAGGAAACCCGCCAACTGGTGCGCCTTGTTCGACAGTATCGGCACGATCAGTGCCGACTTGGGCGGATCGGCCCAGGGTCCGGCCGGCACCTGGGACAGGCGGGTGGCCAGATCCTCGATCAGCAGCGCCGATTCGGTGTTCAGCACCTCAGCCAAGGGCCATGGTCCGCGCTCACCTTCAGTCCAGTCCACCATGTGTGGTGCCGAACTCTCAGCGGCCGCAAAGCCCGAAGCACCGGCCAGGGTTGCGCCCGTACCCTGGGCGTTGAGCAGGTAAAGCAACGCGAACGGAACATCGATGGTGTGCTGCCCGAGAACGCGCGCCGCGGCCGCACAGGCCTCCACGGCGGTCTTGCCTTCCAGAGTCTGGGCTCCCAGCTCGCGCAGTATCGCGATACGCCGCTCTCCGATCACCTTTTCGGTGATCTCGTGCACCGTGGCCAGCACGCCGCCGATCCCCCGCGGCGCGCTCTCGTCGGGTACCGGACTGTAGGCCACGGTAAAGTGCGTTTCCTCCATGAACCCATGGCGGTTGATCTCCAGGCCGATATCCTCCATCCAGGTGGCCGGGCCACCATTGAAGGGGGTATCGATCAGGGGCTGCAGCACATGCCAGATCTCGCTCCAGCATTCGCTCACGGGCTGTCCCAGGGCGCGCGGGTGCTTGGTCCCCAGGATCGGACGGTATGCGTCGTTGTAGAGGGAGACGTACTCCGGTCCCCACCACAGCAGCAGCGGAAATCGATTGGCGAGGACGAACCGGACCATGAGCCGCAGCGTGGGCGACCACTGGTGGGGTGGGCCCAGCGGGGTTTTCGCCCAGTCCAGAGAACGTATCCGGTCCCCCATCGCGCCGGCCTGCTCCGGGAAGGTCACCTCAACGGCGTCGGTCGCCACTGCGTTCACGCGAGTGCTCCTGATCTCATTGGCCTTGGTTCTTCAGCCCATCCGCCCCGCAACTTCCGCCCACAGCAACCGATACAGCGCGGCGGACGCACTGGCCGGCGCGAATGCCGGAATCGGAGCTCGGCGCAGGGTCATCCGCTCGATCTCGCTCCAGTACGGCACTTCGGTCGCGAGCATCGTCGGAAACTGCGCGCGGGCACTGGCAATAATCTCGTTGTGCAGCGACCGGCGGCGGTCGACCATGGAGAAGAACGGCAGCACCAGAAGATCTGTCCAGCCTTCCCCGGCGATGAATTCCTGTAGCTGCACCAGCATGCGCACCGACAGCGGCGTGGGTACCAGCGGTACCAGGACCACATCGGCCGCACGCAGCACGTTTTCCGACAGCAGCGAAATGCCGGGGGCACAGTCCAGAAACAGCGCCGAATACGCCTGACGCAGGGATCTGCTCATCTTCAGCAGGCGCTCCGTTGGCCGTTTGCGTTCACTCAGGTGCACGTCGAAGTTGCGGTACGAGAGCTCCGCGGGCAGCAGATCCAGCCCCGGATAACCCGTCGGCAGCACCAGTTCGGGCAGCTCGCGCTTGCCCGTCAGCAGTTTCTTGGGCGAGACATGTTCGCGCGGCTCGCCTTTGAGCGTATAGGTGGCCGCAGCCTGCGGATCGAGGTCCCACAGCAGCGTCGAGCGGCCGCTGGCGGCACACAGGTAGGCCAGGTTGACCGCCGTGGTGGTCTTGCCCACGCCGCCCTTGATGTTCGTGACGGCGATGATCTTCATCAGCGCAGCAGGCGCGGCCTGCGGCGCTGCTACAGTGTCGGTGCTTGGCTCACCGATATCGTTCACGAAGCGACGTCCCTGTTCTAATTGTTTAGCTCGCGGTCGATACCGTAACAGGTTGATCGCAGAGGGGGAACCGCCCCAGCGGGAAACCTTGAGCTGGTCAGCCCCAGTCTTCAGAACCGGTGGGTCATCTCAGCATCGATTTCTGCCTCGGCGGCCAACCAGTCTGCGGCCTCCTCGCCGGGCGTGAAACCGCGCCGCTGGGCTCTGAAGTAGGCTGCCGTGGCGATCCATTGCTGGCGCTCCTCTGCCGTCACGCGCGGCAGTACACAGAAGCGCAGGGGGTCGAAATTCCGTGGGGGCATGGCGGTCATGGAGCAGGCCTCAGGTGTTTGCCCCTGTTTATCACGCTCGTCCGGCGGGGCCTGTAGGCTCGGCGCCAGCGTCGTCTGACGGACAAATCCGACAGCCCCAGGGCCGGTGTCCTGCCTCCCCTCTCCGCCCGCTGCCGGTTACAGCAACTGATTGGCCGGTTTCACGGGGGGCAGCTCCGCGGTCCTGGCGCCGTTTGCCTGCAACTGCTGCAGCAGCGCCGCACTGTCCTCGTGGACCACCTTGCCGGCCCCGCCGCGGCCATGGCCCTCGGCGCGGCCCAGCGCCATGTCCAGTGCGGTATGGCCGTGAACGTCCTTGATATCAAGCTCGGCACCATGACCCGCAAGGCGCTTGATCGCATCGTTCCAGCCCCAATAGGCCGCCCCGTACAGGGCCGATCGGCCGAGATTGTCGATGGCATTGACCTGCGCCCCCTGCGCAATCAGCAGCTCGATGGCCGCGATGGCCTGCTGCTCCGTGACGTACTTGCCGCGCGTATCGATTTCATTGGAGCCCAGCCCGGCCGCCGCCATGAGCGGGGTGACCCCCAGAGTGTTGGCAAGGTCCACCTTTGCGCCACGCCCCAGCAGCAGCTTCATCGCATTCACATCGCCCGCCTTGGCGGCCCGCAGCAGCGGCGTCGTACCCACCGTCAGCAGCAGATCCGCGCCGCGATCGGAACCGATCTGGCGGAACGGTGGAAACAGCTTCAGTTGGGCATTCGGGTTCGCCCCGGCCGCCAGCAGCAGCTGGATCATCTTCAGGCTGGTCGTCGCATCCAGTGACGGCCGGTCGGACCTGCCGCCATAGGGCAAGGTGTTCAGGTCGACCGCGGCATACAGCGGCGTGCGTCCCCACCAGTCCCAATGATTCGGATCGGCACCCACCTTCATCAGATACACCGCCACATCGAAGTGGAAGTTCTCCGTGGCGATCAGCAGCGGCGAGATGCCCTCCGGATCGTTCAGGTTGGGATCCGCCCTGGACCTGATCAGCGCCTGCACGCATTCCATGCAGCCCTGGCGCGCGGCATACAGAAGCGGCGTGAGGCCCCCGGGGGCGCGCCACTGGATGCGCGGTTCAGCGCTCACCTGGCGCAGATCGTGCTCGATCTTCGAACGCGCGTTGGGATCAGCATGGTGGCGCAGCAGCAACTGCAGCATCGCCGGCTGGCTCTCGGCGGCCGCGAAATGCAAGGCCGTCTGACCCCGCAGCCTTTCGGTCGCCTCCACGTGTGCGCCATGCCGCAGCAGCAGCTCAGCAGCCTGCAGGTTGCTGGTGTGGGCGATGACCATCAGGGCGGTTTGACCGTCGGCATCGGCCGTATCCGGGTCCGCACCTGCTTTGAGCAGCAGCTCGAGCACCACCGGATCTCCGTAGGCGGCCGCCTCCGACATGGGTGTGGCACCGTAATGGTTGGCGGCCTTGGCATCCGCATGCGCCTTGAGCAACCGCTCGACCAGCATGCGGTCGTCGCGATGCGCGGCCCACAGCAGCGCGGTGGAACCGTCCTCGGAGGTCGCATTCACATCGGCACCGTGGTCGATGAGCGCCAGGGCCTGCTGCCACTGGTCGCTCATCGCCAGCTGCACCAGCGGCGCATCACTGGTAGCGGCCAGTGCCGAACCTGCGACCGTGAGCAGCGCGAGACCGAGCCAGGATTGCATAAGCTAGATCTCCGCGATTTCGCCGGTGCTGTCGCCGACCCTGTCCTGCTCAATTCCGGCGCGGCGCAACATCGTCAGCAGTACGTTGGCGAGTGGCGTGTGCTCCGGGTAGCGCAGGTGCTGACCGCCCTTGATCCTGCCGCAGGCGCCGCCGACGAGTGCCGTGGGCAGCGGGTACTGATCATGTGCGTTGCTGTTGCTCATATTGCTGCCATACAGAATCATCGCATGGTCGTACAACGAACCATCGCCATCGGGGGTGTCCGCCAGGCGTTTCAGGAAGTCCGCCAGCTTCTGGGTGTGATAGGTCTGGATCTTGATCAGCTTCTCGATCTTTGACGGATCCCCCTGGTGGTGGGAGATCGGGTGGAATGCGTCCGGCACGCCGATGAAAGGATAGGTCATGCTGCTCACTTCATGGGCCATGGTCATGGTTGCGATGTGCGTCAGGTTCGCCTGGAAGGCGAGCGCGATCATGTCGAACATCAGCGCCTGCTGTTCCGGGAACTGCTCGGGAATACCCAGCGGCACCTCCGGCAGCTTCAGGTGCGAGAGATCCTGGCTCTCCATCTTCTGCACCCGCCGCTCGACCTCGCGCACGCTGTCCAGATAGTCGCTCAGGACCACCCGATCGGCGGGTCCCAGATCCGCGCGCATGGACTCGGCGTCCGCGGCCACCATGTCCAACACGCTGTCGTACCGCTTGCCGAGCGCGGTACGCTCGGCCGGAGTGTCGCCGCGCCCGAAAAGCCGCTGGAAGAGGTTGCGCGGGTTGTACTCCATCGGCAGCGGCGTGGTGGGCGTACGGAAGGAAATCGTTCCGGAGAAACTGCAGCCGTAGGCGCGATCACAGACCCCGCCGCCGCCATCCTGCTCGGTGGCGACTTCCAGGGACGGCAGCGGTGTGTCCTGACCCAGGTGCTGGGCCGCGATCTGATCCACCGTGACGCCACCGATCGGGTCCTGGCTCTCCTTGGGATGCACGCAGGACAGCCAGGTCCCCGGCACGATGGCATGCACCGCGGCGCTCTCCGCGGGCCTGTTGCCGAGGTTGCTCACCACCACCAGTTGTTTCTGGTAGGGCCCGAGCGCTTCCAGTATCGGTGACAGCTTGAAGTCACGACCGACACCGCTGGGCGTCCACTTGTCCATGATGGCGCCGTGCGGAAAATAGATGAAGGCGAGTTTCATCTTGGGCGCCGCGGCGGTCTGTGCCAGAGCGACGCTCGCCGGGATCATCGCATCCAGCAACGGCAGCGCCATGGCCGCACCCACCCCACGCAGCACAGTGCGGCGGGACAGGTGCTTCTTGGTGATGAAGTTCATATCTGGTCCTTGGGCGCGATCACTGCGCTACCGACACCTGGGTCAGCTTCACATCCGGCTGGCCCGCGCCCTGACCGGCGGGCATCTGCTTCATCTGGAAGGCCGGGCTGGCGACGATGCCGAGCAGAATTGCCGAGAAGCGATCGTGATCGGCGGCCGCATCGCGCACGATCCTGCGCACCGTGGGCATGTCGTGATAGTCGAGCGTGCGGCCCAGTGCATAGGCCAGCAGATTGCGTGTCAGCGTCTGCACGAACTGCTGCGGGCGCCCCATCAGCGCCTTGCGCAGGTCATCCGGTCCATTGACGGGCGTGCCGTCCGCCATTTTTCCCGAGGCATCGATGGCGGTCCCGGTGTCATAGTCCTTGGCGCGCCACTGGCCGACTGCGTCGAAGTTCTCCAGCGACAGTCCCATCGGGTCCATGATGCCGTGGCAGCTGTTGCAGGAAGGCTGGGAGCGGTGCTGCTCCATGCGTTCGCGCACCGTGAGGGGTCTGGCGCCCGGAATATTCTCCACCAGAGCCGGAATGGCCGGTGGCGGCGCATGCGGCGGGGTCCCGCCGATCGACTCGAGCACCCAGGCACCGCGCAGCACCGGCGCGGTGCGGTTGGCATAGGAGGTACCCATGAGAATGGCGGCCTTGCCCAACAATCCCCAGCGCCGCGAATCGCTCAGCGTCACCCGACGGAAGTCACTGCCCAGTACATTGGGCACGCCATAGTGCAGCGCCAGACGGCCATTGACGAAGGTGTAGTTCGCGGTGAGCAGATCCAGCACGTCATGGTCCTGCAGCAGCACACTGCCCAGGAACAGCTCCATCTCCTTCTTGAAGGCATGGCGCAGATCCTCATCGAAGGCCGGATAGGCAGCCTGATCCGGATTGATGCGATCCATGTCATCAACTTTCAGCCACTGGAATGCGAAGTTCGTGACCAGGGCGTTGGCACGCGGATCGGCCAGCATGCGCCTGACCTGGCTGGACAGGACCTGCGGCTCATGCAGCTGCCCGGCAGTGGCC
Organism: Steroidobacteraceae bacterium; assembly: GCA_035487155.1. Lineage (GTDB taxonomy): Bacteria > Pseudomonadota > Gammaproteobacteria > Steroidobacterales > Steroidobacteraceae > DAIDKA01. Next base: position 59,907 of record DATHMK010000005.1, on the reverse strand, counting down.
AGGTCCAGCAGCGTCTCGTCCGGCCCCTCGCTCCAGAGGAAGAACGACAGCCGCGAGGCCAGCTCCAGGTCACTGATACGGAAGCTCGCACCCGGCGGCAGATTCTGCGGCACGCGCTCCACCCGATACAGAAACTTCGGGCTCGACAGTATCGCCACCAGCGCGTTCTCGATGCCCGCATCAAAGCCTGCGCCCTGACGGCCCTCCTGGAAGAAGCGCAGTGGTGGCGCCACATCCGCTTCGGTCACCGGCCGCCGGTACGCAACCCGCTCCAGGTTCGCGATGATCTGCCTTGCACAGGGCAGCTCCGCGCTTTCGTCGGCCGGGTGACAGAGGAAGATGAGGTGGCGGCTGGGCGTGTCGCTGACGCCGGTGGGATCGAACGGGCCGGTGATCTGCAGGCCCGCCGCACGCTCGGCGAATCCACCAAATCCGCCGCCGGCCGGATTCAGCGGCTGCAGCCAGTCATCCGATTCGGGCTGCTCACGCTGCACGAAGGCGACCGCGACGTCATGCGGGCCGGCGCTGACATGAAGCCGCGGGGGTGGCGCGCGCTTGCGCGGGTCCCTGCCCCCCGGAGCGCCGGCCCCCGGGCCGGCGGCGCCTTGCTGGTATACCTGCTTACCGTCGATCAGCAGCAGTGCTCCACCGCCGCCACGACCCAGGTCGAACTCATAGTCCCCGTCAGCCGGGAAATCGTGACGCACCAGCATGCCGTGCGTGCCCAGCGGCAGACCTTCGATATGCGAGGCCTGGCTCTCGCGCGATGCGCGCAGGATTGCGATGCTCTTGTGCGCCTGCGGATTGCCCATCGCCAGCGCCGCGACACTCGTCGCCGCCGAAATATACTGGTCCAGGAACGTCGGGGAGACCTTCAGGACATTGGCGATGTCATCGAAGCCATCGCTCATCGTGTCCTTGGGCAACAAGGACTCCACATCCACCGTCACGCCCAGTAACTCCTGAACCGAGCGTGCGTACTCGGTACGGTTCAGGCGATGCAGGGTCACATAGCCCGGATCCGGATGCGCGGCGTCCGCCTGGTCGAGCGTGGTCTGCAACCAGGACACGAAGGAGTCGATGCTCGCCTGCGTCGGCTGCTTTTCTCCCGGCGGGGGCATGAGGCGACCCTGCAACTTCGTGACGGCTTCTTCCCAGATCTTCGCATCCTGGGGAACCTCATCCGGCTGCATGGTATCGAAGGCGACACTGCCCGCCCAATCGGTGGCGTTGTGGCATTTCTCGCAGTACTCGCCCAGCAGCTTCCACTTCTCGTGCGCGGCATCGGCCGCGTTCACCGCCGTGCTGAAAGCCGCAGCGGCGATAAGCGGGCCGATGAGACTTGCGATGGATCTCATGACTACACCACTCCCTTGCCCAGGAAGTCGGCGATATGGCCGTAGATTCCCTGGTAGGCACTGGTGATGAATTGCCGCGGATCGCCCCATTTCGCGTCAAAGTCGGCGCTCGCCCCGGCGGCAAGAATTTCGCTGGCCGTCATGCCCTTGCGCATCAGCGCCCAGACTTTGTCCTGCAGCGCCGCCAGCATGTCGTGTTCGGCTTTCAAATCCGCGCGGGTCTGAACCGGACCAGTGCCCGGAACAATACGCGTCTGCTCGTTGCTGAGGTCGAGCAGCTTCTGCGTTGCCTCCCGCATGCCGAGGATCCAGCCACCGGTGCAGTAGTCGAGTACCGGGTAGCGGCCCACGGCCAGCACATCCCCCACCATCAGCAGGTTCTGCCGGCGCAGATAGACGTAGATGTCGCCATCCGTATGGGCCTGGCCAAGCCATCCATACTCGATAGGCTCATCGCCGAAGTTGAGCTGGTTGGACTTGTAGTAGAAGGTGCTGGTCGGCAACGCCTGCGGGGGTCGCGCCTTGTAAGTGCGGTTTTCCCACTCCTCGATGACCTCCGTGCCCAGCCATAGGCGCGTGTTCTCGTGCGCGATGATCTGCGCGCCCGCCTTGCGCAGCGCCTCGTTGCCGCCGGTGTGATCCCAGTGCCAATGAGTATTGAAGACGCTGCGGATGTTGTTGCCACCGGGCAAGGAGGCGAGCGCCCTGAGCAGCTGCGTCGAGTGCTCCGGCGCACCGCTGTCGATGACCGCCAGGCCGTCCGGGGCGCTCAGCGCCACCACATTGCCGCCCAGACCGGACAGCAGCGCCACATTGGTACTCAGCTGACTGAATGCAACCTCGGGACTGGCCCCGAGGACCTGGCGCGTGGGAATGCAGGCGAGTGCCTGGACGGCGATCCCGCCTGCCAGCTGCTTCAGTACCTGCCTGCGAGCGGGCATACCGGAGGGACTCCCGGCCAAGCGTGATTATTTGGCCGCAGCGATATCCGCGCTGACGCCGGAGGAGCCCGGCACCAGCGCCGCGAGCAGCGCCACGGTGTGAGCCCGACTGGCAGGATCGGCCCGGATGGGCGCCACTCCCGGTCCCACCGGAGGGGGTGCTTTGGCGTAATCCAGGGCGAGCTTGCCGGAGGCGTCGCGGATGTTCGCATCGGCGCCATGGTCGAGCAGGTCCTTGGTGACACGGTCCCAGCCCGCCTCGGCGGCGGCAAACAGTGCCGTCTGGCCCTCGTGATCGCGTCCTTGCACATAGGCGACCAGTTTGGCGGTATGGGTGTGGCTGTCGGTGACCCGGGCATTGATATTCGCCCCATGGGCCAGCAGCAGGTCAACCACCTTCATGGCACGATCCTGCAGGTCTCCCTGCTGCGGGCCGTAGCCGTTGCCGCGCCCCGCCCCACTCATGCCGGCGACGGCCATCAGCGGGGTGATCTGGAACACATTGGGCACATCGGCCTCGGCACCGTGATCCAGCAGCGCCTGCAGCGCCACATCATCGAAGCTCATCGAGGCGATCATCACCGCGCCGGTGCCACCGCGCATCATGTAGTCCTCGAAGCGCCCGCGACCATTGCCATTGGGTCGCATGCGCGTGAGCTCATGATTGGGGTCCACTCCCATGGCCAGCAGACGATTGACGACGTCCATCGCCGTGGCCTTGCTCCTGGGATGCGCCGCGGTCGGGCCGGCATAGCCGGCAAAGCCGGTGGGGCCGCCGATACCGCGGCCCCTGTAGGAGTTCATATCGACCGCGACATACAGGGGCGTACGGCCGGTCATGTCCCAGGCGCTGGCGTTGGCACCCTTGTCGAGCAGGAACATGGCGATGTCGTAGTCGCGGCTGTCCAGGGCATTGATCAGGGGCGTGATGCCATCCGGATTGGGCTGATTGACATCCGCGCCGGCCTTGACGATGGCGACGGCACAGCGGTAGCAGCCCGAGCGGGTCGCATACAGCAGTGCGGTGAGACCACCGGTCTGGTTGAACTGGGCGCGCGGCTCGGAGGTCATCTCGCGCGGCCAGTCATCATATCTCGCACGCAGCTTGACGTTGGCCCCGTGCGCCAGCAGCAGATCGACCACGTCCGGATGATTCTCCGCCGCCGCCCACATCAGGGCATTCTGGCCGCGGAAGGTTTCGATGGCATTGACGTTCGCGCCATGGGCGATGAGCAGCTGCGCAATCGGCAGCGAGCCGATGTTCGAGGCCAGCATCAGCGCCGTCTGACCGTCCTGATTGGGCGAGTTGGCGTCGGCACCGGCATCCAGCAGCATGCTGACCATTTCGCTGTCGCCGAGCTTGACCGCCTCGCCCAGCGGTGAGGAACCGTAGCGATTGGTGACCTTGGCCTTGGCGCCCTTCTTCAGCAGCTCGCGCACCAGTTCGTGATCGACGGTGTACGTCGCCCACATGAGCGGCGTCGAGCCATCCGGATCGGCGGCATTCACATCGATATCCGGGGAGGTGATGGCCGCGAGCACCGCATCGCGCTGGTGAGCGCGAATCAGGTCGATGAGGGTCTGCGGAGCGCCGTCCGCAAAGCAAGATGCCGCCGCCCCAAGCGACAGCGCGCCGAGGGCCGCGGCCAGCGCCGAGGCGCGGATGGTCAACTTAAACAATGTTGCCCCCGAAATTGGTGTAGTGGGCCCACAGACCCTTGCTCACATCGTAGAGGAACCGATACGGATCATCGAACCTGCGGTTGATGTCCTTCATCACGCCCTCATCGAGCATGTCCTTGGCGCTGCGGCCGTGGTCGGTCATATCCGTGGTCCGATCGTAGAGGACCTTCATCATCTGCATTTCGGCCTGCAGCTGCGCACGGGTCATCACCGGCCCAAAGGCCGGCACGATCTTGGTGTCGTCGTTGGCGAGCTTCACCAGCTTGTCCATGGCGTCCACGCGGCCACCGATCCAGCCGCCCGCGTACCAGTCCAGTTCCGGATCATGCACGGGGGCGGCGACATCCCCGACCGCGAGCACATTGGAGTCACGGAAATACACATAGATGTCGCCGCGCGTATGCGCCTCGAGCAGGTACCCCGCTTCGATGTTCTCGGCGCCGGCCTTCAGCTCGCTCTTGTCGCGGAAGATCGCCGTCGGAATGGCTACCGCGGGCTGGGCCTTCACCCAGCGGTCCTCCGCCGGCACGTAGTAGTCCGTGGCCAGCCACTGCTTGGTGATTTCATGCGCATGGATGGAAGCCCCGGCAGCGCCGAACAGCGCGTTACCGCCGGTCTCATCGGCGTGGTAGTGGGTATTGAAGAGCGTATGCACCGCGGGGGCGCCGAGGCTCGCCCGCAGCGCCTTGGCCATCCCCGCCGAGCCGCTATCGACCAGTACCAGTCCGTCAGGGGCCGAGAGCACCACGACATTGCCGGGTGCGCCGCTCACCACACTGACCCGCTCGGTCAGTTGCGCACGCATCAGCGGGGCCGCCTTGGCGCCCGCGGTAGCCTGCGCCTGGGGAGGCGCCTCCTGGCAGCCTGCCAGGGCGCCCAGCAGCGGCACGGAGGCCAGTCCCGCCAGCCCGCTGAGCGAGCCTCGCAGGAAGCTTCTGCGATCAGACATCGCTGATCATCCCGGTGCTGTTGCCGAATTTCGGCTGCTGGATTCCGAGCTTGTCCAGGATCGTCAGGTGCAGATTGGCCAGCGGCGTGTGCGCACCGGGCGTGACATTCTTGCCGCCGACGTGCTTACCGTTGGCGCCGCCGACCAGAATCTCCGGCAGCGGGTAGTTGTCGTGCTGGTTGCTGTTGCTCATGTTCGAGCCGTACAGGAACAGCGAATGATCCAGGATGCTGCCGTCACCCTCCTTGGTGTTGGCCAGCTTCTTGACGAAGTCCGCGAATCGCTCCATGTGGTAGCGCTCGATGACCTGCAGCCTGCGGATGCGCTCCTTGTCATTGGAGTGGTGGCTGACGGGGTGGAAGGAATCGGGCACACCGACGAAGTTATAGGTGCGGTTGGTGCCCTCGGAGACCATCACGAAGGAGGCAACGCGCGTCAGATCGGCCTGGTAAGCCAGCGCCAAGAGGTCGAACATCAAGCGCACCTGCTTGTCGAAGTCGTCCAGCTCACCCACCGGCGCATCCGGAACGGTGACCCCGTGCAGGTCGCGTGAACCGGCCACGGTCACACGCCGTTCCAGTTCGCGGACCGTGTCCAGATACTCCTCCAGCTTCGCCCGGTCACCCGGACCGAGTTCACCGTTGAGCGCCTTGGCACGGTCGTTGATCATGTCCAGGATGCTCGAGTTCTTGCGCAGCAGGGCATCCCGCTCGGCCGCCGTATCACCCTCACCCATGAGCTGGATGAAGACCTTGCGCGGGTTGTACTCCATCGGCAGCGGCGAATTGGGCCCGGAGTAGGAAGTCGTGGAGGCGTAATAGCAGCCCGCGCCGCCACAGGCGGCGACCTGGATGGTGGTCTCCGAGCAGATCTCCAGGGAGGGCAGCGCGGTCTTCTGTCCCAGGTGCTGCACGATCACCTGATCCAGCGTGATCCCCATGCTCGCGCCCTTGGCGGCGGTATCCGGACGCACGCAGGACAGCCACGTCGCCGGGTTCAGGGTGTGGACCGAACCCAAGGCCGCGACGTTTTCCAGATTGTCGAAGGTCGTGACGTAGTTCTTGTAGGGCTCGAGCGAGGCGAGGGTCTTGCCCAGCTTGAAATCAGCGCCCTTGCCGGTGGAAGTCCAGACGTCCACTTCCTTGCCGTACACGGTGTTGTTCATGATCGCGCCGTGCGGGATATAGAAGAACCCCGCGCGGGTCTTGGGCGCAGCGGCGGTGTCGGCCAGCGCCGTGGCCGCCGGCACCATCGCCTCCAGGAAGGGCAGGCCGAGCGCCACGCCGCCACCTCGCAGGAAGTGGCGTCGGGACAGATGCTTCTTGGTCAGGAAGTACGCCATCGCCTGTCACTCCTGTCGCTGCGTTGCGGCTTTGCCGCTGGTATCGATTGCGGCCACCTTGACCCCGTGCGTGTCTGGCGCCTTGTTCGGCTTCAGATCCGATCCCTGGCGCCGGAAGGCATCACTGTTGACGATGCCGGTAATGAGCGCAGCGGCGGTGTAATTGCTGGCGGCGGCGTCGCGCACGATCTTGCGGACCTCGGGCATGTCGTAGTACTCAAGTTCGCGATTCAGCGCATACATCATCAGTCGCTTGGTGACGGTCGTGGGAAACAGGTCCGGCTGGCGCGTCAGGTAGTGCCGCAGGTCGGCAGGATTGCGCAGCACCAGGCCGCTGGAAAGCTCCGCCGTCGGATCGATGGTCACCTTGGTGACCGGATCCGCCGTGCGCCAGCGGCCGGTCAGGTCGAAGTTCTCCAATGCCAGTCCCAGCGGGTCGATCAGGCCATGGCAGGCCCGGCAGGTGGGATTGGCACGATGCGCCTCGAGGCGCTGCCGCACCGTGGTGGGCGGCTGACCTTCGTGGAAGGACAGGTCGGTGACCGCATTCGGCGGCGGCGGATGCGGCGGCGAGCCCATCAGGCGGTCAAGCACGTACTCGCCGCGCAGTACCGGGGAGGTCCGGTCGGCGTACGAGGTGCGCAGCTCGAAGGCGCCCTTGCCGAGGATACCCCAGCGATTCTCATCGCTGAGCGTCACCTGGCGGAACTGCGGCCCGAGGACTCCCGGGATGCCGTACTGCCGGGCCAGATTATCGTTGACGAAGGTGTAGTTCGCGGTCAGCAGGTCAGTGACGTTGCGATTCTCGAGCAGCACGCTGGCCAGGAACAGCCGCGCCTCGGTCTCGAAGTTCTCGCGCATCGCGGCGTTGAATTCGCGATCCAGCGGCTCCACCTGACTCAAGGTGCCGAAATTAAGCCAAGAGAACGCGAAGTCCGTCACCAGAGACTGGGCGCGCGGATCCTTCAGCATGCGTGCGACCTGGCCATCCAGCACGGCGGTGTTGGAGAGCTGGTGCTGGTTGGCGAGCGCGAGCAACTGATCGTCAGGGCCCTGGTTCCACAAAAAGAACGACAGACGCGAGGCCAGCTCCAGATCATCCAGCTGCCGCGATTCACTCGGATTGGCGGGTGCCGAGATTGCGCGATAGAGAAAGTCCGGACTTGAGAGGATCGCGGTGATCAGTTCGATGACTCCGGAATCGAAGCCGCCCGGATCGGCACGCCCGGTCTCATAGAACTTCATGAGCGCGTTCACATCCTCGTCGGTCACCGGACGACGGAACGCCTCGGTCGCCAGATGCCGCGCAATCTTCTGCGCACAGGGGCGTTCTTCGCTTTGCTGCTGGGGTTCGCAGATGAAGATCTTGGCGCGACTGGCGCTCAAGGACAGTCCGTGCGGCTGGTAGGGACCCACGACCTGGATACCATCGCGGATGATGGGCATGCCCGATACCTTGCCGGCGCCGGTCGGATCATTGCTCTCCGCCCAGGAGCGTTCGATGAAGGTGACGGTCACGGTGTGCGGGCCTGCAGTGACCTGCACCGGGATGTTGGACAATTTGCCAATCAGGTCGAGGCGGCCCTTGGGGCCGTCACGTTCGGCGAGCGACATGTCATCCGGACCGCCGAGTTCCCGGCGGGCCACTTCCTTGTCATCCAGCAGGAACACGACCGTGGCCCGGGTCTCCATGCCGCGCGGGTACAGGCCCGCATCGATGCTGTCGCCGTCCATGAAATTGAAATGGTATTCACCATCGGCTGGAAACACATGGGTGAAGCTCACGCCACCGCGCGTGCCCAGGGGAAAGCCGTCCCGATGCTGGTACTGCGTGGGAGAACCAAACCCGGCCTGCCCCCCGCCACCGCCGCCACCGCCGTGAAACACACTCTCCATCTTCGGCACCGGCTGGCCCACGGCGATGCGCGCGACCCGGCGCGCGGCCTGCAGGTACTGCTCCAGGAAGGTCGGTGAGACGGTCAGGGCACCGGCGATGTTGCTGAAGCCATCGACTTCGATCTCGGTGGGCAGGACCTGCTTCGGATCAACGTCCACTCCGAGCAGGCCCTTGACCGAGGCCGAGAACTCGGTGCGGGTGAGGCGCTCCAGGGGTACATGGCCCACGCCTTTGTCCTCGGCGGAAGCATCGAGGGAGGTTTCGAGGTAGTTGACGAAGGCGTCCACAGCCGGCTGGGTGGGTTGCTTTTCACCGGCCGGCGGCATGAGCCGCCCGCGAAGCTTGGTGACTGCCTCTTCCCATACCTGCGGATCCTCGCCGGCATGACCCAGATCCATGGTGTCCATGGCCACACCGCCGGCCCAGTCCGTGGAGTTGTGGCACTTCACGCAGTTGCTGTTGATCAGGTCGTTGAATGGCTTGACAGGATCGGCGGCTGCCGGGGCCTGGGCATACGCCATCCCGGCCAGCGCGAGCCAGGCCAGGGGTAGGCAGGCGCCGTAGCGCACCCATGCCCGTTTTGACAATGCACCGCTCTTGCCCATGCCTCCTACCCTCGCCTTCGTGGTCATCCTCCTATTGTGCAGCCGCGCGACGCGACATGCGACATACGTGAGAGCCAACTATGTTTTGACGCACGCGGGGGCGGTTGACTTTTCATCGGCCGCCGGCAGGCGCCTCAGGGTTCGTGGCGTGGCGCAGCGGCGCGCCGAGCCTGCGGTCAGGGCGCGGGACCCGCGGGAAATCCCGAAATATTTTCATTAACTATTTGATTAATATAATATTATTTCATGCCGGCAGGGGGTGCTTGAGCATCTCGCCGCCGCGCCTCACCGAAATCCTGGCGATGAGTCCGTCCCGCAGTTGATAACTGACCAGCACCCTGCCCTCCACATATTCCCCGAGGCGCAAGGGCGCCACGACAAAATCGGGTGCGTCCTGGATGGCCGTGAAGCGGGTGACGGCATCCAGTTCAATGCTGGTCTCGGTGGCGGCGACGCTATTGATCCTGAGCTTCTCGCTCACCCGCTCAAACATGGGTCTGTAGAAGTCGATGATGCCCTGGCGTCCCAGAATGGGCGGCACCGAGCCGAGCTCAAGGCGCACATCCTCGGTATAGAAGCGCCCAAAGCGCTCGAATTCGCCCTGACTGAAGGCCGAAACGTAGGCGCCGAAGGCCGCGATCTGGCTTGGGTGGGGGCCCAGCCGGGGCACGCGGGTCACACCCTTGCCCGGCGGCCAGGTCATCGACTTGAGCTCCACGACCCGATCGTCCCGCAGGCGGTAGGTGACGAAGAACTTGACCGTGACCAGATCCCCGGGGCGCAGGGCCCCGAAGGGAAAGTCCACGCGCACCTTGCTGGCATGGAAGTCCATGTCGACGTCGGCAAAGATCATGTCGTCGCGCCGGATCACGTTCTGCGGCCGCATGACTTCGCGCACGCCATCGTGTGCCCAGTCCAGAAAGTCCCTGAGCGCGGCCCTGCCCTGGTACTCCCGACTGCCGCCCGTGAACACCACGTCCTCGGCGAAAAACCGCTCCAGAAGCGCGGCATCATCCCCGGAGTTGAACACTGCGATGTAATCGTCGTAGTTGAGCATGTGCAGCCTCTAAAGCAGACCCGAGGACTTGACCGCGGCTCCCGGCGACCAGCTGCCGTGGTAGGCAGGCTTCAGGCGCAGCGGCAGTTTGATGGTCGCAACCGGGCCTTTGGCGATCTCGGTGGCGACAAAGAGATTCACTTCCGTGAGCATGGTCTGGCCATTGGTCAGCGCCTGCACGATCCACCCCTCTCCTTCCTGCGCATCGGGACTTCGCGCAATGAAGCACGGCTCCATGACCGGCGAGGTGGGCGCCGCCTGCCAGCTTTGCAGGCGACCTGAGTTCAGATCCACATGGCCGAGACTGTTGCGGGTGCCGGCGAACCCGAGCAGCCACCCATGCCGATACTCACGCATCTGGAAGCGATCATCGTTGCGCGGGAATTCACCGATGAACTCACTCAGGGTCTGCACGCGCTCGAAGGGCGGAGCACTCTCCGGCGCGCTGCTGCCGCGGGTGACATCCACGGTCCAGCGCGTCAGTTTCACATCGGCGAGCCCCTTGGGGTCAAACGGTTTGCCGAACTCCGGGAAGAACGGAAACAGGTTACCGGGCGAGCGGCACACATCGATGTGCACCCGCGAGCCTTCGTTGAAGGCGTTCATCACATGGCTGGTAAACTGGTTCGGAGCCGTGAACCAGCGAATGTCGCTGCCGTTGCCGAAGCGCGGCAGTACGCCGAGGTAAATCTCCTTATCCGGATTCCAGCCGTAATAGGCACGGCCGGCCTTCAGGCCCTCCTCGCCGGCGCCGAGGATCGGGATCACGGGAAAAACAATGTAGTCGCGGGTCACGCCGCAGTCGTGCTGCTCTTCGAAATACGGGGTCTGAAACCAGGCCTGATGAATCACCCGGCCTTGCGGATTGACTTCGAAGTACACCACATCGCGCGTGAAGTCGCCCTTGGCACCGAAGCCGAAACCCACCAGGTTGCCGGAGACAGGATCGATCTTGCAGTGCGCCGAGCAGGTCGGTCCGGGCAGCGTGCCATGAAAACTCCAGTTGCCGATGGTCTCAAGGGTCACAGGGTCCAGGGCCACCGGGGGACTGTCCTCGCGCAGTGCGAGCAGCACGCCGTGATGGATCAGCACGCTGGTGTTGGCGAGATTGCGGTTCATGCCCGCGACCGCCGGATCATCGGTCCATTTGTTGCGGTATCGCCCGAACAGCGTGCGGCCCGCGGCGCGCTCGGCCTTGAAACGCTCGGTGCGCACATAGCGCGACTTGAGCTGAACCCGGCCGTCCTGGAAGCGGAACATCGACACCATGCCGTCGCCGTTGAAGGGCACGTCCTGGGCGAACAGCGGCGGGAACTGATGATCAGCCGCCACGCGGTAGAACGCACCGTCGATCTGCCGTGGAATGTCGCCTTCGACCTCAAGATCCTGCAGGTCGACCTCGGCCCGGCAGGGCGCATTCACGCCAGCGAACATCGGCAGGTCCGGGAATTTCATGGTGGGGTCGCCTTGTTGCGTTGACAACAATATGGTCCGGGCGGAGACTTGTTGTCAAGACAGCAAAGTGGCCGCTACGGGAGTGCCGATGGCCGATCGCAAATCACTCGAAGACCTGGTCGCGGTGCGCATCGTACGCATCGCCGAGGTCATCTCGCGGCTCGCAATCCGCACCATCGAGAAACGCTTCGGCCTGCGCAACACCGACCTGCGACTGATGAATCTGCTGGATGGCAAGCAAGGCGTCACGGTCAACGAAATCGCCAGGCGCGCCCACATCGACAAGGCCTGGGTGAGTCGCTCGCTGCGCGAGCTGGAGTCCTCGGGCCTGCTCACCCGACGCACGCATGGCCCGGACTCGCGGGTACGCATGGTGACGCTCTCGGCCAAGGGCCGGGCGCTGCTGGAGCGGGTGCGACCGTTGGCGGCCGCACACGAGCGGCGGCTGCTGGGGGGGCTCAACGAGGCCTCCTTCAAGATGCAGCTGGAGCGCCTGCTGCAGAACGCGGACGCGATGCTGGAACGGGAATGAACTATCGTTACCGCGCGGCGCTGAACACGCCGGAGGCGCGCGGCGCGCGCGCGCGCCACTACAGCCGCGACCTCAGGGGCGACATGATCATCGAGCGGGATGTGCAGATCCCGACGCGGTTCGGGTTCTCACTGTACGCCGATGTCTTCAGACCGGCCGCTGACCACAGGGCCCCGCCGTTGCTCGCCTGGACCCCTTATGGCAAGCATGACCCCGCGCCACTTGCCAGGATTTATCCGGATAGCGGCGTGCGGGCAGAGTGGCTTTCGGAGCTCACCATCTTCGAGGCCCCCGATCCGGTGTTCTGGGTCGCTCAGGGCTATGCCGTCGTCACCATCGACATACCCGGTGTCTGGTATGCGCAGTCGCCGGCGACTTACCTGTCACCCGAAGAGACCGAGGCCTTCTACGACGCCGTCGAATGGGCCGGCACCCAGGCCTGGAGCAACGGCAAGGTGGGCCTGTCAGGGGTGTCCTATCTCACCGTCATGCAATGGCGCGTGGCGGCACTGAACCCACCGCACCTCGCGGCGATCAATCCCTGGGAAGGCTGGTCGGACACCTACCGCGAGGTGGTCCGGCATGGAGGCATTCCGGATACCGCCTTCTGGCCCTACATTCAGGTGCGTTGGGGCGCCTCTGATCACCCCATCGAGGACCTCTGGGCGGAGAGCGCCGAACATCCACTGTGCGATGAGTTCTGGGCCTCCAAGGCCGCAGACCTTGAAAAAATCCGCATCCCGGCCTGGGTCGTTGGCAGCTGGAGCGATCACGGCCTGCACACCCGCGGCACACTCGAGGGATTCCGGCGCATCGTCTCCAGCCAGAAATGGCTCGAGGTCCATGGGCGCAAGAAATGGGCGCACTACTACGATCCGCAAAGCCGTGCGCGTCAGCTTGCCTTCTTCGATCATTTCCTCAAAGGCACCTGCGACGCCCCGTCATGGCCGCGGGTTACCGTAGAGATCCGTGAACGCAGCGGCCACGCCCGCGCGCATCACGCGGTGCAGTGGCCGCTGCCCGAGGTGTCGTATCGCAGGCTGTATCTGGCCGCGGACTCAAGCTCGCTCGGCACGGATGTTCCGGGCCAGCAGAGCGTGTGCCGCTATGACGCTCTGGCCGAGGATGCGGCCGCGATCTTCGACCTGCGTTTTCAGACGGACACCGACATCGTCGGGCACGCCTGGCTGCACCTCTTCGTCAGCGCGGAGCAGGCCGATGATCTGGATCTGTTCGTGGCCATGGAGAAGCTCGATACCCGCGGCCAGCCGGTCGGCATGACGCACTATGCGATTTTCGAGAACGGTCCGGTGGCGCTGGGCTGGCTGCGAGTCTCGCATCGCGAACTGGACACCGCACGCACCAGCAGTTACCTGCCGGTGCTGGCGCACCGCAAGCAAAGCAAGGTTACCCCGGGTGAGATCGTGAGCGCAGACATCGAAATACTGCCATCCGGAACCCATTTCGGTGCCGGCGAGACCCTGCGGCTGCGGATTCAGGGTCGGGACATCTTCCACGCGCCCAAGCCGCTGTTGTATGCGCGGCACGAGGACACCGTGAACCGGGGCACCCACGCCATCTGGACGGGTGGCGCCACCGCGTCGTGGTTGCAGCTGCCGATCCTCTCAGCACCCTGAAATCAGGGCTTCAAGTTTGCTGGGGTCAACCGGCTTGGTCAGATGATGATCGAAACCGGCCTCGTGGGCGCGCTCCTTGTCCCCATCCTGGCCATAGCCGGTCAATGCAATGAGCAGAATGTCCGGACAACAGGTGTCCACGCGCAGATTGCGCGCCACTTCATAGCCACTGAGGTCCGGCATGGCGATGTCCAGCAGGGCGACATTGGGGTGGAAGGAGTGGGCCACGGCCAGGGCCGCATTGCCGCTGTGCGCAACGCGCACCTCGTGACCGTACAGTTCCAGCAGCAGGCCCAGAGTATCCGCGGCATCCTTGTTGTCGTCGGCGACCAGCACGCGGCGGCTCCCCAGCGGCGCCGCGGCGTCGCTGCCGAGGGGCGCAACGACCTCTTCCCGGACTGCCGCAATGGGCAGTTCGACGATGAATTCGCTGCCCCGCCCTGCGCCGTCGCTTTGTGCACGCACCGAGCCGCCATGCAGTGTCACCAGACCCTTGACCAGAGCCAGACCGATTCCGAGGCCCCCTTCCGAACGTCCCGCCGAGCCATCGACCTGGGCGAACATCGTGAAGATCCGGGAAAGCGCATCCGTGGAAAGCCCGATGCCATCGTCCTTAACCCTCAGGCTCAGCCTCCCGCCGGCAATCTGCGCCGACAGTTCGATGTGGCCCCCGGCGTCGGTGTATTTCGCAGCGTTGGTGAGCAGGTTGGAAAGAATCTGCGACAGGCGCAACGGATCTGCGTCCAGTTCCACATCATTGTCAGGCAGCGTCACCAGGAGGGTATGGTTGTTGCGGTCTATCAACGGGCGCGCGGCCTCCACCGCGGCATCCACCACGCCTTTCAGATTCACCCGCCTGACCTTGAGCTCCATTCTGCCGCGCGTGATGCGGGCGATGTCCAGCAGATCATCCAGCAGCGCCGACATATGGCGTACCTGCCGCTGAATGACCGTTCGCGCCCACAACAGCTCCGAGGCCGGCAGGTGCGGTGAGTCCAGCAGATGCGCCGCGGTCCTGATCGGCGCCAATGGATTTCTGAGCTCATGGGACAGCACGGCGAGGAAATCGTCCTTGCGCCGGTCAGCATCCTTCAGCAACGCATTGGCAGCTTCCAGCTCCGCGGTGCGCTCCTGGATCCTGTTCTCCAACTGGGCGTTCAGGTGCACGACGCCCGCCTCGTACTGCTTGCGCTCGCTCAGATCGGTGATGATCAGCCCGGTTCCCATACCCCCCGATGAGTCGGCGACAGTGGACACCAGGGTTGGAACCGGTGCGGCGCCGGGCGGGTAGAAGTCCAGTTCCATCCGCACGGAATCTCCGGACAGGAGCGTCTGCAACGCCTGCCGATCGCGCTGATTGACCCAGTCCTCCAGGGTACTGCCAATCACGGACTCCAGCGGGACACTCAACAATTGCGCAAACCGGCTGTTGCAGTACTGAATAGTCCCGTCCCCATCCAGCATTACCGCGCCATCCTGCATGCGCTCGATGAGTGTCCGGTAGCCTTGCTCGGCCCCGTCCAGGGTATAGATACGCTGTCCCTCGGGGGAATCGATGACCAGAGCATCCACGGCGCCGCTCTGTATCGCGTTCAGCGTTTCGCGGGCCTCGGTGAGCTCGGCCCGCAGCTCCTCGATCTGCTCCCGTGCTGACTCAAGTTGTTTTTGCTGTTCGGATTTCATGGCCTGACTACGCCACCGACTGCTCGGTGCTGTCCCCGGGTTTTATCCCCAACAGCAGCAGAATGCGGCCACGATCACTCAAGTCACCGATCACCCGGCGCAGCGGCGCGGGCAGTTCCTTGACCAGAGTCGGAACCGCAACGATCTGGGCCTCCTTGGTCAACGCCGGCTGCTGATAGATGTCGATGATCTCCAGTTCGTGCCGTCCGGGCAGGAATTTGGCGCAGAGCTTCTGCAGATTGCCGATGGCCCGCAGCGAACGGGGGGTCATGCCACTGACGTATAGCTTCAGCACATAGCGGGCGTGCGGCTGTTCCGCGACGACACGCTCGAACTCCTTGGCCGAAATGCCCAGTCCGGTCCCAGCCTTTGACTTGCTAGCCACTTCAGCCCTGGGGACGAAGGTCCAGGCCGACCAGGACGCGCTCGGTATTGGACAGATCACCGATGATCTTCTTGATCGGCTGTGGGAGCCGCCGCACCAGGGTCGGGACCGCCAGAATCTGGTCGCCCTTGGCCAGCTGCGGCTGCTTGACCAGATCGATGATCTCGATGTGATACTCGCCTTTGAGATGCTCCTCGCAGATTTTCTTCAGGTTCTCAAACGCCGTGATCGATTTGGGCGTGGGCCCGGCGATGTAGAGCCTGAGATTCCAAGCCATCCGTGGTTTCATTTCGACCTTCCCCGGCCGCCGCCGGCGGCATCGATGTCAGCGCGGCGACTGGCCGCGATGGCCCGTCTTTCCGCCTGTCCGGTCAATTCGTTCGCCTGCCGATTGAGTACCAGCTGCTCGATCAGTTGGTCCTGCACCTTGATCTTGTTCTGAAGTGACCCGATTTGCGCCTCCAGGACGCTGCGCCTGGCGGCGATCTCGGCCTGGACTCGGTTGAATTCCCGTTCGTTAGCGTGGGCCTGCGCCTGGTCCCTGGTTTCCTGCAGCGCGCGTGCCGAGCCGGTCAGCATGCCCTGCGGCCCCAAATACACATCCAGCAACTCGACCCCGCCCGGTCCGAGCACGAACTCACGAATCTGGTTCGAATGTGCCATGCCGCGGGACTTGAGAATGTACAGGCCGCGATTGCGCTCCCCCGCAAATTCCAGGTCGCGCACCAGCAGCCAGGTATCGATCAGCGATGAAATCTCCGCCTCGCTTTGTTCGGCGGGGTTGCTGATATGACTGAGGCTGACCAGGTAGGCCGTGATCTGCAGGCTCTTCATATAGTCTATCAGCCGCAACAGCATCGAACGCACATCATGGGCGGCGCCTTCGGTCAGCATCGTGGTCACAGGATCGACGACGACCACCGAGGGTTTGAATGCCTCGATCTGCCGGTGCATGACCGACAGGTGAGTCTCCAGGCCGTAGAGCGTCGGGCGCGCCGCATGAAACTGCAGCAGCCCCTTGTCTATCCAGGGCTGCAGATCGATGCCTATCGAGCGCATGTTGCGCACGATCTGCGATGGGGACTCCTCGAACGCGAAGTACAGGCAACGCTCACCGCGCCCACAGGCGCCGTGCACGAAGCTGCACCCCAGAGTGGTCTTGCCGGTACCCGCGGTGCCCGACACCATGATGCTCGAGCCGCGAAAGAAGCCGCGTCCGTCCAACATGGTGTCCAGGCGTGGCACGCCGCTGGAGATCCTTTCACTGGAGGCTTTATGGTTGAGCCCCACGCTCGTGATCGGCAGGACGCTGATGCCATCCTTGTCGATGATGAAGGGATATTCGTTGGTGCCATGCGCCGAGCCGCGATACTTGACCACACGCAGTCGGCGTGTCGACAGCTGATCCTGGATCCGGTGATCCAGCAGGATGACGCAATCCGACACGTACTCTTCGATTCCCTGCCGGGTCAGCGCGCCCTCGCCCTTTTCACCGGTGATGAGCGCCGTCACGCCCTTGTCCTTCAGCCAGCGAAACAGGCGTCGCAGCTCCGCCCGCAGGACGGCCGTGTCCGACAGCCCGGCAAACAGCGCCTCGATGGTATCCAGGACGACGCGCTTGGCCTTGATCGAGTCGATGGCATATTGCAGACGCACGAACAGACCTTCCAGATCGTAGCTGCCCGTCTCCTCGATCTCGCTGCGTTCGACATGGATGAAGTCCATTGCCAGAAGCTTGCGACGCACCAGCTGCTTCAGATCGAAGCCCAGCGAGCGGACGTTGGCAGCAAGTTCCTCGGCGGTTTCTTCAAAAGATACGAACACCCCGGGCTCATTGAACTGGGTGGCCCCGCGGACGACGAACTCGATGGCGAAGAGGGTCTTGCCACATCCCGCACCGCCGCATACCAACGCCGGACGCCCGCGCGGCACGCCTCCGTTGGTGATCTGGTCAAATCCGATGATGCCCACCGGGCATTTGTCCACCCCGGGCGCCGCTGATGGTTCCTTTGTTGTTCGCTTGCGCCTCAAGAGACATTCCTTGCAAATGGCCGGTCAGTCTGGGCCCTAAACGAGGCCGCGGGTAGCGCAGAGTTAAAACCGGGCGGCCCGGCCGGTCTGTAGGACTGGACCGACATCCTCGGTCACTTCAAAGGCCTCCTTGCCGCCCGGAAGCGCGTCGCATCCCCGCCGCCGCCTGCCTATACTGGCGGTCCTGGGGGAGGCGCCCGCCTTTTGCATAAGCTCTTACTGATCCTGCTGACGAGCACGCTGGGGATGTCCTGCGCCATGGGGCAACCGGTTCCGGCTGCTGCGGCGCACCCCTTCAGCATCACCCGGTCGGATCCGTCGCTGGATGCCCTCATCTCACCGGATGCCAAACTCAGGACGATTGCCTCGGGATTCGGCTTCATCGACGGCCCGGTGTGGATGGCCGGACGCGATGGCGCCGCCGGCTTTCTGCTGGCGAGCAGCATCATCGATAATGTCGTCTACAAAGTGACCCCGGCCGGCAAGGTGTCCGTATATCTGGACCGGGCCGGATACAGCGGCACTGACTTCGCCAACGTCGGCAAACTCGCGCAGATTGGCCGAGCCCACGTGATCCTGCTGGGACCAGGATGCACCGGGGTCGATCATGAGGGGCGTTTGATCTGGTGCGCCGGCCAGGACCTGGCCATCAAGCGCCTGGAGAAGGATGGAACACGCACGCTGCTGGCGGCTGGATTCGAAGGCCGGCACTTCAACGGGCCGAACGATGTGGCCATCGCGGCGGATGGGGCGATCTATTTCACGGATTCGGACGTTGGTCTGCGCGGCGGGATTCACAGTCCCGAGGTCCAGATGCCCGACTCGGTTTGGCGATGGAAGGCTGGCACGGTCACGCTGGTGGTGAGCCGGGAGCAGCTCGGCGCCGAGCCCAATGGCATCGCCCTGTCCCCCGATGATCGGTACCTGTATCTGTCCGCGGGCACCATCACGCCGGATCCGAAGGTGATGCGCTATCCGCTCAATGCCGATGGCAGCGTCGGCGCGGGCGAGCTTTTTACGCACGGCAGCGGCATTGGCGATGGCATGAAGACCGACGGTGCCGGCAACCTCTGGTCGGCCGACGCCCTGCCGGGCACGATCCGCATCACTTCCCCATCGGGCCGACTGCTGGGCCTGCTGCACCTGCCGACGCTGGGGGATGCAGAACCCCGCAAGACCACCTGTGCATCAAGCCTGGCCTTCGGTGGGGATGATGCGAAGACGCTGTACATCACGGCGTGCGAGTTTATTTACGCCATAGCGCTGCGCACGCCCGGTGTTCTGGAGGGTCCCCGGCAGGGTACCCGGACCAACTGATTATTGCCTCAGGTGTTTGACACCCCACAGGGCCAAGCCACCAGACCCCATGAACTCTTCATCATGGCTTGCTGGCAGGCCGGGGTGGCGTTAGCCCCTCTTTGGGCTGCAGCAGGTGCGTCAGCGTATGCACATAGCGCAACTTGCCGTTCTCGATGCGAAAGGTATGGTTATCCGGCGCGCCGCTGCCGCCGTTTGGGCCGCCCGCGCCAAAAGTGCAATACACCGACACCACACCGAGCACCTCATCCACGACGAAGTGCCGGTTGGCGATATTCACCCCGGCCGGAACGCCCACTTCGCAACTGTCAGCGGGAGATCCCTTGCCGGTGTAGCCACGGCCGCCCTCGGTGCGCTCGCAGGGGAAGCCCCACGGCACCAGATCGATTCTCTTCTCCAAAAAGGCATCGAGGTAGGCATTGGCCGCGGCCACCAGCACGCCGCGCGGGGTGCGCTTCTCAGCGGCAATCGCCTCCCAGTTCTCCTCGGAGGAGTGCTGCAAGTACTTATCCGCGTCGAACAGCCAGTAGCCGGTCGTGGTCCATAGGATCTCCACCTCGACGATCTTGTCGTGGTTGACCCGCAGGCGCGTGCTGAACACAAAGGGCGCAGCCTTGTCGGTCACGATCGACTCGGTGACGGACTGACAGGTATCGGTATCGAGAAAACTGCGCTGATGATCAATTTTCATGGGCCTGTTGATGAAGCCCTTCTGCAGCTCCGCCGGCGCCGCGTTTTCCCAATACCCGACGCCCTTCGCCAGCGGCAAGGCGGAGGGGTCGCCCTTGGACTGCGCCGCAATATAAAGGTCCACGGCCTGCTGCAGCCCGGGACGTGTGCAGGACACTTCGGCATGGCTGAGGGCGGGCACCATGACGGTGCTGCCCAGCGCGATGCACAGCGAGGCGAGCGCGATACGTTTCATTTTGATGCTACCCCTGTTGACAGCAGGACCAGTCCCAGCAGCACACCTTGTGACATTGGCCGAATTCATCCATCCCCCCCTGCTCGCGCGCCGGAACGCGGAAAATGGCAGTATGCGCCAGGCTTGGCAAGCCCGGCGCGGCAGGCTGAGGGCATGGAGGGGGGATGAGCGCACGCACAAAACAGGAACTGGCCAATCTGCGCCTGGTGAAGCGCATTTATGCGGAGGTGCTGGGCCCGATCGACTCCGGTGCGGTCGATGCGCTGTTCGACCCGGGCTATATCCAGCACAACCCTAACGCGGCCACCGGCTCCCAGGGGCTGAAGGAGATGCTGGATCGGGCCAAGCTCAAATATCCGCATGCCGAACACCGGGTCAAGCGCATGCTGGTCGATGGTGATCTGGTGGCCGCGCATGTGCATGTGATCTTCCATCCGGGAGATGAGGGATTCGCCGTCGTGGATCTGTTCCGCATTGCGCACGGCAAGATTGCCGAGCACTGGGACGTGATGCAGCCGATCACCCGTGACAGCAAGAACAACAACGGACGCTTTTAGGGGGAACCTATGGATCTGAACATGCCGGCCGCCGGCGTCATGCCGGTGGGGCGCCGCACCCTGCGCGGCCGCTGGTCGTGGGCGCTGTTCGACGGGGCACGTATTCCGGACAACGTGCTGGTCAACATCTTCGTGTTCTCGGCCTATTTCAGCACGGTCGTGATCTCCGACCCGGTACGCGGGCAGATCGTCTGGAGCTACACCAGTGCGGTGGGCGCCATCCTGGTTGCCATCGGTGCGCCGATTCTGGGGGCCATCGCCGATGCCGGCGGCCGGCGCAAACCCTGGCTGGTCGCCTGCATCGCCTTTGGTGTTCCGAGCATGGCTGCGCTGTGGTTCGCCACACCGGGCATGCAGGCCGGTCTGGTAGGGATCATGGCAGCCATCGTCGGCAGCATGCTCTACTACGAATACTCGGCCATTTTCTGCAATGCCATGCTGCCGAACATCGCCCCGCAGGGCATCGGGTTCTGGAGCGGCATGGGCTTCGCGCTGGGCAATGCTTTTGGCGTCGTGCTGTTCCTGTTCTTCCTCTTCGCCTGGAGCTGGAACCCCCACCCGTTGTTCGGTCTGAGCAAGGCCCTGCACGAGCCGGAGCGGGCGGTGGGAATTCTGGCGGCGGTGTGGATGCTGATCTTTGGTCTGCCGCTGTTCCTGTTCACCCCCGACTCGGCCGGCACCCGACTGGGCATGGGAACGACCATCCGCAAGGGATTGCACAGCCTCATCGAGACCCTGACCCGACTGCGCAGCTTCCGCAATATCGGGGTGTTCCTGATCGCCAGGATGATCTACAACGAGGGCTTCGTCGTCCTGATGAGTTTCAGCGGCATCTATGCCGCCGGCGTCCTGCACTGGAGCGCCGAGGCGCTGATCGTGCAAGGGCTGTTGAACAGCGTGGCGGCCGCACTGGCAGGCGCCCTGGCCGGCTGGATGGATCTGAAGGCCGGTTCGCGCCGCAGCGCCATGATTTTCGTCGCCGGCTCCCTGCTCGCCATCGTGATCGTGTGTTCGACCAGCCCGGACACGGCACTGTTCGTCAAACTGAACCTGCCGCTGCACAACTATGGGGGCATGTTCCCGACCCTGCCTGACATCGTGTTCTGCGTCGCACAGGTTCTTGCGGCAACCTTTGTGACCGGGGGACTGTCCTCGAGCCGCGCCCTGATGGGCAAACTTGCGCCCGCGGGAATGCTCAATGAGTTCTTCGGCGTCTATGCCATGTCAGGCACCGCCACGTCCTTCGTCGGACCGCTGGCCATCGGTCTGGTGACCACGATTTCCCACAGCCAGCGCATCGGGATCGCCAGCGGCATCGCCTTTCTGGTGGTCGGGATGCTGCTGCTGCTGCGGGTGCAGGAACCGGAGATCCCGGCGGCGATTTAGGCACTGGCCCACAGGTGCTGGGCCGCATAGGCGCGCCAGGGGCGCCACGGTTCGGCGCGTGCAAGCAGTTGCGGCGCCGAGGGACGCTGTCCCTGCGTGTCCGCCAGAGCGCGCATCAGACCCACATCGGCGGCCGGAAAGGCGTCCGGCTCGCGCAGCTGCCGCAGCGCGATGTACTGCGCAGTCCACTCGCCCACTCCGCGTATGGCGCGCAGTCGTTCGATGGCCTCATCCAGGTCGCAGTGCGCACCAAACAGGCCGGGATTGGCAATCGCAGCCGCGGCGACGCCGCTCAATGTCGCCGCCCGGCTGCGGGGCATGCCCAGTGACGCCAGATCGGCTTGGGCCAGAGCCTGCGGAGTCGGAAACACATGCGTCAATTCCCCGTCCGGCTCCGTCAGAGGCTCGCCGTATCCGGCCACCAGACGTCCGGCGAGGCGTATCGCCGCCGCGACGCTGATCTGCTGTCCCAGCACCGCCCGGATGGCCAGCTCAAAACCATCCCACGCACCCGGCACGCGCAGCCCCGGGCGTTGCTTCAGCAGCGGCGCCAGCAGCGGGTCGGTACCCAGGTGGACCGCGATGCTCAAAGGATCCGCCGCCAGGTCAAACTGCCGCCGCAGCCGGGCGATGATGTTGGGCAGTGTCGCAAGCCTTGCGATGCGAATGCTGGCACGCAGGGCGTTGGCTGCGCCCGGCTGCACGCTGATCCGGCCCTGCACGCCATCCAGCGCGATGGTGCGCGAATAGGTTCCCTGCGCCACCCGCTCCACCCCCGGGATGGCGCGCTGTCCCAGGAATCTGAGCATGGCCGGCCAATCGTATGGTGGCTTGTAGCGCAGCAGCAGGCTGAACTCGCCGCGATCCGCAGTGATCTCAGGCCCGCTCAGACGCCGCAGCTCACCCGGGGGGCGACCAAACAGGTCATGGAATGTTTCATTGAAGCGCCGAATGCTGCCAAATCCCGCGGCGAAGGCGATTTCGGTCATCGGCAGATGGGTTTCATGGATGAGCTGTTTGGCGAGCAGAATGCGCCGCGTCTGCGCAACGCCGATCGGGGAGGCTCCCAGGTGCTGACGGAACAGCCGCCGCAACTGTCGCTCGCCCAACCCCAAGCGTTCGGCGAGCGCCGCCACGTCGCCCTCATCCAGGGCCCCAAGCTCGATCAGTGCCAGACCGCGGGTCACGGTGGTGGAAGTCCCGCGCCAGGCCGGCATGTCCGGTGCGGTCTCCGGGCGGCAGCGCAGGCAGGGACGAAAACCCGCCTCCTGGGCAGCGGCCGCCGTGGGAAAGAACGTGACGTTGCCGGACTTCGGCGTGCGCGCCGGGCACACCGGGCGACAATAGATGCCGGTGGTTCTCACAGCGGTGAAGAACCGCCCGTCGAAGCGCGCATCGCGCAATTTCACTGCCCGGTAACAGGCATCGTGGTCCAGGTCCATGGCGGCATATTCGCACCGTGAGCCGCGACTCACTAGCGGTTTTCGGCCATCGATGTAGCCGCCGGCCCGACCGACAATCATGTCCGAAATCCGCCAGCGGGGCCCGGCGGGGACAGTCACAATCACCCCCGTGATCAGTGCCAATGCGGGCCGAGGAGGGCAGCATGAGCTACGTTTACCGAACCATGAAGTCGCCCGTGGGCACACTGACGCTGGTGGGCAGTGAGCGCGGCCTGGCCGCCGTGCTTTGGGAAGATGACGATCCGACCCGCGCACCGGGCGCGCCGCTCGAGGATCTGCGGCATCCGCTGCTGCGCCAGACGCAACAGCAGCTGGAGGAATACTTTGCCGGCCAGCGCCGTAGCTTCTCGGTAAAGCTCGACCCGAGCGGCACGCAGTTCCAGACCAAGGTCTGGAATGCGCTGCGGACCATACCCTTCGGGCAGACCCGAAGCTACGGGCAGATCGCGGATCAGATCGGCAGCCGCAAGGCAGTCCGCGCCGTCGGTGCCGCCAACGGCGCAAATCCCATTCCCATCATTGTCCCCTGCCACCGGGTGATCGGAGCGAATGGCACCCTCACCGGCTTTGGCGGGGGATTGGCCATCAAGGCGCAGCTGCTGGCCCTGGAGGGCGCCGGCTCCAGCCAGATGGCCCTGATCCGCACGGGCTAGCCTGCCGCTGCGCCGGAAAACTTCATCTGGATCGAGCCGCGGCGCTCGAGGAATTTCCAAACGCCCTGCTCACGTACGAAGCGGTCGCGCATTTCCCCGAAATACATCGGGCCACTGGACACAAAGGGCGGCGCTGTGCCCTCGGGCGGCGTAGTCGCGATCATGGTGAGATAGGACAGACCACTGGCCGAATCGCGGCTCTCCACATCAATCATCACGCCGGTGGTCAGATGTTTTGTCAGCAGCGTCTTCGGTCGCGTCAGCAATGATGCCCGGATGGCCTCGCGACCCTGGATGATCTGACCGGGATTCATGGGCCGCGCGAAGGAACCATTCTCCGCAAAGCACTCTGCCGCGGCACTCATGTCGCCCAGGTCCAACGCCCGTCCATAGGCAAACGTCAAGCGCTCGCAGGCCCTTTCGATTTCCATGCGCTCCACGGCGCTCAGCAGTTCCGACATCACGCATCCCCCCGCCCACCATCGGTTGCGGCAATTGTAGCCCCTCCGCGCATTTGCGCGCGATAATGACGCGGTGAAAATCGTAGCGGGCAAAACCGCATTCATCACCGGCGGCGCCAGCGGCATCGGTCTTGGCATGGCTCACGCCTTCGTCAGGGCCGGCATGAAGGTGGTGCTCGCCGATCTTCGCCAGGATCACATCGAGGCAGCACTGGGTGAGTTCGCGCGCGCCGGCCATGCCGCTCAGGTCCATGCCATTCGCCTGGACGTCACCGACCGGGCGGCGATGGCCGCGGCGGCGGTGGAAACCGAACGCCTATTCGGCAAGCTGCACATTCTCGCCAACAATGCCGGCGTCGGAATCCAAGGTCCGTTCAAGGGCATC
This sequence comes from Steroidobacteraceae bacterium, assembly GCA_035487155.1. Classification (GTDB taxonomy): domain Bacteria; phylum Pseudomonadota; class Gammaproteobacteria; order Steroidobacterales; family Steroidobacteraceae; genus DAIDKA01. The sequence goes on along the minus strand of DATHMK010000005.1, from coordinate 35,205 downwards.
ACCTTCGCCGACTGGGATTTCGGCCTGGCCGTGAATCTCGGCGGTGTGATCAATGGACTGCAGATACTGCTGCCCCGCATCCGTGCCCATGGCGAGGGCGGACACATCATCAACACGGCCTCTCTCGCCGCGCTGGTGCCGATGCCGGCACAGTTCGTCATTTACCAGACGGCGAAGGCCGCGGTGGTGACGCTGTCTGAAGGAATCCGCGAGGAACTCGGGCAGGAGAACATCGGGGTCTCGGTGCTCTGCCCGGGTCCGGTGCGCACCAATATCCATGAGCTGTCGCAGAATCGCCCGGCGCAGTTTGGCGTCGGCGATGCGTTTCGTGCGGCCGAAGCGGCCGGCGGCGCGCAGGTTCATTTCCCGAGCATCATGGAACCATCCAGCGCCGGGGAGCTGGTGCTGAAGGCCGTTTTGAATGATGAGCTCTACATCATCACCCACGGAGAGTGGAAGGCCGCGGCGCAGCGCCGCCACACGGCCCTGCTCGCCGCCATGCCGGACCAACTCGACCCCGCTCTGCTTGCCATGCTGAAGGGACGTCAATAAGGAACCCGACCATGCTGAAGCTATATCATGCCGAACCGGCGGCCAATTCCCTGAAGGCACTGATCACCATCAAGGAGAAGGGCCTGCCCTTTGAAAGCGTCTACATCGACCTGCACAAGTTCGAGCAGCACGAGCCCTGGTTCGTGGCCATCAATCCGGAAGGCCAGGTGCCGGTATTGGATCATGACGGACAGATCATCACGCACACCACCGTGATCGGGGAATACCTGGAGGATGCGTTTCCCGAGGCAGCGCCACTGCGTCCGGCCGACCCCCTGGGCAAGGCGCGCATGCGTTGCTGGAACAAGTTCTGCGACGAACACGTCATGAATTACGTCTCCATGCATGGCTGGCATCGCCTGGTCGGCGCCATCGCGCGCTCGGTCGAAGCCGGCGAGTTCGAACGGCTGATGGCGCGCATCCCGCTGTACGAACAGCGCGAGAAATGGCGGACCGCCCGCTCCGGCTTCAGCGAGTCGGATCTGGCCAATGCCACCCGCAAGATCGAGGTGGCGGTGGACAAAATCGAACAGCAGCTGCAGCACAGTCCGTGGCTCGCGGGTGACATGTACACACTGGCCGATATCAATTTCTTTGCCATCGGCGGCATGGCCCTGCAGCGCCTGTTTCCACAGATGAAGGTCGAATCACGTGCACCGCACCTGAGCGGCTGGGTGCAGCGCATGTTCGAGCGCCCGGGCGTCAAGGCGGCCTTTGCCATGCCGGATCGCACCAACCCTGCGTTTCGTACCTTCACCGGCGAAGCGCACTGACCCGCCATGAAGCTATTCAAGGACCGGGTGGCACTGGTGACCGGCGGTGCCAGCGGCATCGGCCTTGGGCTGGTGCAGAATTTTCTGAAGCTGGACATGAAGTGTGTGATCGTCGACTTCAATGCAGCCTATCTGGATGAGCTGCGCGACACGCTGCGCGCACGGGCGGACGTGCACCTGGTGCAGGCGGATGTCGGGGATCGCGACCAGGTCCGCGCCGCCGCCCAGGAGGCCATCCGGATGTTCGGCAGGATCCATGTACTGTGCAACAACGCCGGCATTGGCGGCGGCGGCGACACTCACGATGCGGACTTCGATGCCTGGGATAAGGCGCTGCGTGTCAATCTGGGTGGCGTCGTGAACTGCACCAAGATCATTGCGCCGCTGATCATCGGCCATGGCGAAGGCGGCCACATCGTCAATACCTCCTCGATGGCAGGGCTGGTCCCGCTGCCGCTCGTCGGCCTGGGCGCCTATCAGACGGCGAAATTCGCGGTGCGCGGCTTCACCGAGTCCCTGCGCATGTCGATGGCACCGCATGGCATCGGGGTATCCTGTCTGTTTCCGGGGGGCACCCGAACGCGGATCATCGAGGCCGGCGCGCCGAATGAGGCGGCGCGGGCCGCGGCCAGGGAAATGACGGCCTCCTGGATGGACCCGGAGGAACTGGGCGCGAGAGTCGTGGAGGGCATCCGCCACAACGCCCCCTACATTCTCACCCATATGGAATTTCGCGACGAAGTCCGCGAACTCCACGCCATGCTGGACGCGGCCTTTCCGCAAGATCAGGACGTGCCGCCGGGCCGTGGTGGTTTCGAGGAGCGGCGGCGCGCGCTGGTTGCCGCGAGCCGCACGCTGCCGGTCAAGGACTGAAGAGCCTGGGCTCAGGCGAGGAACTTGCGCGCACCCTCCACCGTCCTGGCATCCTGCGCACCCAGGTCCGCGGGTGGCGGCACTGCACGCCCGCGCTTGACGGCCGGACGGGCTGCGAGGGTCTCGATCCAGCGCTGCAGGTGGGTGAGCCCGTCAATCGTGACGCCCGACCAGGCGTAACCGCTGACCCAGGACCAGTTCGCGATATCGGCAATCGAATACTCGCCGGCCAGAAACTCGTTGTCGGCAAGCCGCCCGTTGAGAACCTCCAGCAGTCGCCGCACCTCGCGCTGGTAGCGGTCGATGGCGTAGGGAATCTTCTCCGGCGCATAGCGCAGGAAGACATTGGCCTGGCCCATCATCGGGCCGATGCCGCCCATCTGGAACATCAGCCACTGAATGACCCGCGAGCGGCCCTTGACGTCCGTTGGCAGCAGCCTCCCGGCCTTTTCGGCGAGATAAATCATGATGGCGCCGGATTCGAACACCGCAAAGTCGCCGTTGTCCCGGTCGATGATGGTCGGGATGCGGCCGTTGGGATTGATCTTCAGGTAATCCGGCGCCTTCTGTTCATTCTTGGACAACGCCACAGCGTGCACCGTGTAGGGCATGGCAAGCTCTTCCAGGGTGATGGAGATCTTCCAGCCGTTGGGTGTTTCGGCGGTATACAAATCAATCATGGCGCGACACTCCTCATTAACCCCAGCGTGAATGCTCAGGCCCGGGTGCAAAGGCCTGTTCCGGCCGGCCCGTGCGGCTGGTCCCCAGGGCGGCACGCACCGCGGGCCGCTCGCGAATGCGCGTCAGCCAGCGCAGTAGCTGCGGCGTGGCGTTCGCACTCACCAGCTCCGGTGTCAGTGTCGGCAGGGCATTGCAGATCGAAAAGGCATCGATATCAGCCAGGGTATAGCTGGTCCCCAGCAGCCACGGCGTGCTCGCCAGGGCATCCTCCAGGCGCCGCACCCCCAGTGCCACCTTGCGCCGGGAATCCTCTAGTAGATCCTGTGGATAGTCGTTGGCGAGAGCACTCTGCCAGCCCTCGCGCAGGTAGCCGCTCGGCAGCTGCGCGACCCGTGCCGGAAGCGCGGTCGAGGACTGCGCCTTGAGCTGCGGCCCAAGAAAGGCATGGCAGCCCAGGGTACTCACCGCCGGCATGAGCACCTCGTTGATGAAACGCCCCCAGGCGAGAATTCTCGCATGCAGGAGGGGTTGCGCCGGGCGCAGCGGCCGTTGCGGATAGGCGTCCTCGAGATACTCCATGATGAACAACGACTCGGTGATCTGCCTTCCCTCATGGACGAGGATCGGTCCCTCACCCTCCAGCGGCAGCGCTGTCTCGCGCGCCGGCTGCAGAAAATCCGGCCGATGCTGCTCGAAGGACAGCACCTCGACGTAGCGGCTGCGAAATTCCAGTCCCTTCTCATGCAGGGCGATCAGCGGCTTGAGCCAGCTGCCATTGGGCTCCCAGTGATACAGCTCAAGCATGCTGGCCTCCCGCGCCGGTCGCAGCCTTGCGATCAAGATGCGCGTAGCGGCGTACCAGTTCGGTGCGGCCGAGCGCGAAGCTGCGGCGGATGGCCGGCCGCTCGTTGATCTTGCGCAGCCACTCCAGGATGTGCGGCGTGACCGCGTCATTGGCCACCTGCGGATTCATCAGCGGCAACCCGGCCAACATGTTGAAACCGGCGATATCCGCAAGCGAGTAGGAATTTCCAGCCACCCAGGGACGCTCGCTCAGGGCCGCTTCCAGCTCTCTGACGCCCGCGGCGATGCGCCGGCCGGACTCGGTCATCTCTTCAGGTGAAAAAGTGCCGTAGATGGCCTTGGACCAGGCGATGCGGCGCTCCTTCAGGGGAATACGCTCGATGCGCGCCCGCAATTCCTCCGGATCCCGCTGCCGCATGGCCGGTCCCACGAAAAAGCTCCAGCCGAACATGCTGATCGAAGGCCCGACGACCTGATCGAAATAGCGGCACCACCAGCGCATGCGCCAGCGTTCGAAGGGGTCCTCGGGCCGCAGCCTGGGTCCTTCGAAGGTGCCATCGATGTACTCCATCATCACCGTGGACTCCGGCACCAGCACGCCGTCGTGAATCATGGCCGGCACGGTACCGTTGGGATTGATCTTCAGGTACTCCGGCGCGTGCTGCTCGAAGGCCAGCATGTCGATATAGCGGCTCTCGAACTCCACGCCCTTCTCGAAGGCTGCCAGAATGGGTTTGCCCGAGTTGGCATTGGGCTCCCAGTGGTAGATCGTAAGCATGATCAACGGTCCCCCTTGATGCCCCAATCATGCAACGCCGCGCCAGGATCCGCGCGCCTGAGAGTGCAAGCGGCGGCTGCCGGTGTATGCTCGGCCGGCTGGATTCACCGGCTCGTGAGGTTCGCATGGCAGGCCTGACTCGTCGCGAGGCATTGGAGCTTCTGGGAATCGGTGCAGTGGCCTTGGGCCTGGAGCCGCTGGCCGCCCGGGCCCAGACCCCGGCCTATCCCAAGGGTGCCATCATCCGCACCTTGTTCAAGGACTATCGGCCCGAAGACCTCGCCGGCGGTGCGACCCTGTTCCACGAACATCTGTCGCTGGGCGAAGATTTCAATGCGCGATTCCGCGCAGCCTCCCAGGCTGTTCTCGCCGCTCAGGGCATCAGCCTGCCCCAAGCCGCAAGCGGTCCGCCGCCGGCGCCGCCGGGCCCGGACCCGATGCGCAATGTCGAGCTCATGGCGCAGGAACTGCGCGATGCGCAGCACGATGGCGTGGCCTGCATCGTGGATGCCAGCCTCGAAGGCGCCGGCATGGACCTGAAGTTCATTCGCGAAGCGGCGAGAATGTCGGGCCTGCCGGTGGTCAAGGGTGCCGGCTTCTACACTCAGCCCTTCTATCCGAAGGAACTGGCGGGCATGAGTGAGGCGCAGATCACACAGGCCCTGATCCGTCAGGCCGACGAATATCCCGCCGGCGCCTATGGGGAAATCGGCTCCTGGGATGACATCACGGCGCTGGAGCGCCGGGTCTTCCGTGCCGTGGGCAAGGCGCATCTGGCCACCAATCTGTCCATCTTCACCCATACCGGCATTCCCGGAAAATCCGCCTTGGAGCAGCTGGATATCCTGGAGGATGCCGGAGTGGATCCGCGCCGGGTTGCGATCGGCCATCTGGGCAATCTGACCGATCCGGCGCTGTATGTGCACAAGGCCATCTGCCGTCGCGGCGGTTATGTGGGTTTCGACCGTCAGGGCAGCCCGCGCGACGCCGCGGTGGTGCCGCTGGTCATGGGCCTGATCGAGGCGGGGTTCACGGATCACATCCTGATTTCAGGTGATGCGTCCCGCGGTTACGCGCGGCCCATCACGGTGTTCGCACCCAAGCTCAAGGCCGCAGGCGTCGATGATGCGACGCTGCATAAGATCACGGTGGACAATCCGCTGCGCTTCCTGGCGTTCGTGCCTAAGCGTGCGCGCCGCAATGAATAAAATGCCCGTCTGCGAACGCACTACTGCCTTTACATCGGCTTGAGACCGTAGACATCTAGTTCACCGGAGGAGCTGGTTGAACCATAAGCGCCGCCGGTATTGTTACCCCGAGTCCCGACATAGACCTTGCCGTTGGCAGTCGTGGGCACGGTGAACTTGACGGCATTGCCAGCCGCGTCGTTGCCGGTGATTGCGCTGTTCCACAACTCCGTTGCTACGTTGGTGGCGTCGTAGGCGTGCAGCACGGTCGGACCGCAGCCGGGGGATTGATTCGTACAATACAGATGGTTGTCGAGTGCCCAGACGATGCCCTGCTGTGTGCCTGCGGCCGACACCGAAGGCGTGGTGCCAGGCCAGGGATACGAAGTGGGAGACGAGGAGCTGAGGGTAAATTGTGGAATCGCTGGGTTCAGCGAATAGGCGCGCAGCGCGCCGCTCGCTGCGGCAAGGTAGAAGGTATTATTCCAGAATGCGCCCGTGCAGAAGATGCCGTGGCCCATTGAAACCTGCTGGACCGCCGCACCATCACCAAACCCTCCCAGGTTGTCGCGATTCAGGACGTACAGGCTGCTGTCCTTGCCGCCGCCCATTACCAGGTGGGTGACGGGGCTGCCGGCGGGCAAATCAACCAGCACGACTGCCCCGCCGGCACCGAAGTCCTGGTCATTCTGCTCATCCGTCAACTGGTCCGAGGGTGTGAAGTACTGCGCAACGGTCAGTGAAGAAGACAGCTTCAGCAGCGAGTCGCCGTAGTCATCATTCGGTGCGCCGCTGTTCGTGGCATCGAACGTGCCGTTACCCGTGATGACGTACAGTTGATTATTTGAATCAGCCGCTGGTGCGCCGCCACTCATCCAGATGCCGCCCTCCGTGCCGTCGGGCGTGACGTTCAGCACCTGCGTGAGATTGAATGCACTGCCATTGTAGGTGTAGCCCGCGATCCATCCAAAATAGGGTCCCGTGTCCTCATGCGAGGCCCAGGCGACATAGACGACACCATTCACCAGCGCAAGGCCACTGCGTTGCGCCTCCGTCTGGGAATTGAATGTGGTCACCGTACCGCCGCTGCCGGTATAGCCGGCCGCGACGGTGATTGGCGAAGCAGTCCTTTCCTGCCCTGTAGTCAGGTTGATGGCATGGAGTCGCTGATAGAAAACCGTGTGCGCGGAATTGACCGACTTGCTGATCACGTAGAGCGTATTGCTGGCCGGATCTATGACGGGTGTACCAATGACCCCGACCTCCGGGGTGATGTCACCGAAACTCTGTCCCACGATGTTGCCAGAGGTCCCCGACGGCACGGTGGTTTCGCCGGCCGATCCGCCATGGGCGGTATCGATGAGGTTGACCGACCATAGGGTTACGCACGGGCTGGCATCGGCGTCGAATGCAAACAGGCCGTCATGAGCCGTGGCCACGAACACTACATTGTGTTGGGCGCCGTTCACGGTTAGGTTCGCGACCCAGAGCGGTTGTGCGTAGATAGCGCCATCGGCTACACATGAAAAGAGCTTGCCGAAGCTGGTCGTGTTGACGTTGGCGGTGGTCAGCGCGAACTCGTGGCTGTTGGTGCCGTCGCGGCTGACATCATTGTGAGCGGTGTACACGCCGGTGAGATCAGTGACGGCCACGGAGGCATTTGCGGACTGCGCAGAATTGACAGCATCCGTGGCAATCACGGCGTGGACCCCGGCGGCGGTTCCCGGAGTGTAAAGGCCGCTTGCGTTCACGGAGCCCACGGTGGCATTGCCATTGCTGATCCCGTCCACCGTCCACGTGACCGCGGCGCCTGTCGGCACGGTTGCGAATTGCAGCGTCTGCGACTGCGTGATCGCTGCCGTTTGGGGAGATAAGGTGAGCGGGCCGCTGTACCCGATGGTCACGGTCGCGGATGCCGTATTGCTGGTACCGCCGATGCCGCTGCATACGAGCGAATAGGTGGCGTTCGCCGAGAGGGCACCGGTACCCGCGGTACCGCTCGTCGGCTCAGCGCCGCTCCATGCACCGGAGGCGGTGCAGGCGGTGGCATTGGTCGAGGTCCACGTCAACGTCGAAGTGCCGCCCGCCGCGACCAACTGCGGATTGGCCGCCAGCGTGACGGTGGGCACGGGCACCACGGCAACGGTGACGGCGGAAGGCGCGCTGAGGCCGCCCGGACCCGTGCAGGTCAGGGAATAGGAGGTACTGGTCGTCAGCGCCGCCGTCACTTGGGTACCGCCCGTCGGCTCGGTACCGGTCCATCCTCCCGAGGCGGTGCAGGAAGTGGCATTGGTCGAGGTCCATGTGAGGGTACTGGTCGCCCCGGCGGCGACCGACTGCGGACTGGCCATCAAGGTGACGGTGGCAACGGGTGCGACGACAACCGTCACAGCGGCAGGGGTGCTCGCGCCGCCCGCACCCGTGCAGGTCAGGGAATAGGTTGTACTGGCTGTCAGCCCCGCCGTCACCTGGGTGCCGCTCGTCGCCTGGGCACCGGTCCATCCTCCCGAGGCGGTGCAGGAAGTGCCATTGGTCGAGGTCCATGTGAGGGTACTGGTAGCCCCCGCGGCGACCGTCTGCGGATTGGCCGCCAGGCTGACAGTGGCGGGCGGCGCCACGGCACCGACGGCAATCGTCACGGCAGCAGGGGCGCTCGCGCCGCCCGCACCCGTGCAGGTCAGGGAATAGGTTGTACTGGTTGTCAGCGCGGCCGTCACCTGGGTGCCGCTCGTCGCCTGGGCACCGGTCCATCCTCCCGAGGCAGTGCAGGAGGTGGCATTCGTCGAGGTCCATGTGAGGGTGCTGGTAGCTCCCACGACTACCGACTGCGGATTGGCCGTCAGGCTGACAGTGGCGGGGGGCGTCACGGCGCCGACGGCAATCGTCACGGCAGCAGGGGCGCTCGCGCCACCCGGACCGGTGCAGGTCAGGGAATAGGTTGTACTGGTTGTCAGCGCGGCCGTCGCCTGGGTGCCGCCCGTCGCCTGGGCACCGCTCCATCCTCCCGAGGCGGTGCAGGAGGTGGCATTCGTCGAGGTCCATGTGAGGGTACTGGTACCTCCCGCGACGACGGTTTGCGGATTGGCCATCAAGGTAACAGTGGCAGCAGGTGCGACGACAACCGTGACGGCAGCAGGCGAGCTCGTGCCACCCGGCCCGCTACAGGTGAGGGAAAAGGTTGTGCTCGTCGTCAGAGCAGCCGTCATCTGGCTGCCGCTGGGTGACAAAGCGCCCGTCCAACCGTCCGAGCCCGTGCAGGCCGTGGCGTTGGTCGAAGTCCATGTCAGGGTGGTCGTTCCGCCGCTGCCAACCGTGGTCGCCGCGGCACTGATCGATGCAACGGGCGGTGCCTGAGCCACATTCTGGGATCCGCCGCAGGCCACCAGAAGCAGCAGCATTGCGATCGGCGGCCCACGACCGAAGATTTTCGTGCGGTCCATTGATACGGATGGGGCGAGCCAACAACCTGGGAAATTCAGCATACCAAAGGGTTGGGTAAATATAAGACAAAGCCAGTCCGCATCTGGTCCCGACGAGGGATGCAGCTGACCTGCCCGTGACAATGGCGCTTCCCCCACCGCGCGGGTCAGTGCCGGATAGTCGCCAGTGCCCCGCCATCGACGGCCCAGGCCGCGCCATTGACGAAGCTCGCGGCCTCGGACAGCAGGAAGGTCACGACCTCGCCCACTTCCTCCGGCGTTCCGATGCGATCCATGGTGGCGACTTTGCCCAGCACCTTCTTGCCCGCGGCGACATCGCCCTTGAACATCATCCGCAGCATGGCCTCCAGGAGCGGCGTGTCGATGACGCCCGGCATCACCGCATTGACCCTCACCCCCTGCGCCCCGACTTCACTGGCGGCGGTACGGGTAAGCCCGATGACGGCGTGCTTGGTTGCGTTGTAGGCACAGGCCCCTGCCAGGCCACGTTCACTGGCAATCGATCCGGTATTGACCACCGCACCCTGACCCTGCCGCAACATCACCGGCAGAACATGGCGCAGGCCGAGGAACATGCCCTTCTGATTCACCGCGACGATCCGGTCGTACTCGGCTTCCTCATACTCATAGATCGGGCCAAGCTTGCCTTCCATGCCGGCATTGTTGAAGAAGCCATCGATGCGTCCGAACACTTCCAGGGCCCGCGCCACATAGGCCTGGACATCGCCCCATTGGCTGACATCGGCCACCATGGTCTCGACGCGCCGGCCGAGGGCCTCCACGGCACCGCGGCGCGCCGCGAGCGCAGCACCGTTGATGTCCACCAGCATCACATCGGCGCCGGCCCTGGCGAGGGTCATGGCCGCCGCATGCCCGATCATGCCGGCCCCACCGGTGATCACGACCGCCTTGCCTTGCATTGATGGAGTCATTGGCCGCCCCGAAACAGCATGGTGAATACGAAGAAGAGGCCGCGCAGCCCCAGCAGCTTCAGGCCCGCACGCGCCTGCGCCGGCGTGAGGCTGGCGCTCAGCGGCATGGTGCCGAACACCTTGCCCTTGATGAGCAGTTGATGGCCGCTGCGCTCAATGCTGCTGACGGTCATGAGCTCGCGGCGATCCGGCCCGTAGAGCTTCACGCCGGCGTTTCCAGCGTTGCGAAATCGATCTTCAGGTCATCGCACATGACCTGCGCGGTCGCGCGACCGGCGCCGAACACGCCGCCACCCGGATACTGGAAGGGGCCCACCAGGTACAACCGCTCGATGCCCGGCACCCGATACTGTCCCAGATCCGGGGTCGGCCGGTGTGCCCCGCTTTGATAGCTGGTGGTCGCGATGCCATGCAGATCGCCGCGCATGAAACTAGGCGAGGTGCGCTCCATGTCCACGGGGCTGTCGCAATGAAAATCCAGCATCACTTCATCGAGGTTCGCGACATATGCCTGCAGGCGCTCCAGCATGCTGCGCGCGAATGATTCCTTGGCGTCATCCCAGGACATGCCATCCGGACGCTCATAGGGCGCGTAATCCCACAGGTGCGCGATGCCCTTGCCGGCTGGCGTGCGGGTAGCGTCGAACATCGACAGCGACCCCAGGCCCAGCAGATGGGTGCGCATGAAGCCGCCATAGCGCAGGTCATCGAAGCATTCGCGCAGCACGCGATACGATCCAGGCATGAGCTCGATCATCACCGACTGCACCGGATCCTTGCTGCGAAAGCGCAGCGGACCATCCAGGGCGGCATGCACGGTGACACAGGCGGCCTCGGTGATTTGGGTAGCCTCGGCCGCCTTGCGTACCTGGGGGTCCAGTCCCGCCACCATCGAGGACAGCAGGTGCGGATGGATGGCGCCTATGACCGCATCCCGAGCGTTGTAGCGGCTGCCATCTGCGCTCAGAACCCCGGACGCGCGACCGTTGGCAACGACCACCTCGCGCACCTCCTGGTTGGCGAGCACCGTACCACCACGATCCTCGATGCAACGGACCAGGGCCTCGGTCAGCTTGCCGCTGCCGCCGACCGGAACGCCAAATCCATAGGCCTCCAGGAAACCCAGGAACACGAATATTCCCAATCCCGTGGCCTTCTCATCCGGCGACACCAGGTTCTCGCCGGCGACCCGCGCGAAATGCGCCCGCACGCGATCGTGCTCGAAGTACTCCACCAGCACGTCGTGGCTGCTCATCTGCATGGCGCGCCAGAACTGCTGCCCTTCGCGACTCTGATCCAGGAAGGCAAACCCCGCACCCTGCGGCATCGGCGGTGTGTAGAGCGTCGACACCAGCATCGGCAGCCACGCCGCCGCCTGCGCCGAAAGGCGCAAAAAGGCCTCCGCGTCGTGCTTGGAGAACTTGGCGATCTGCGCCGCGGACTTCGCCGGGTCCCGGTACAGGGCCAGTGTCGAGCCGTCCTCGAACACCGACATCATCGGCGATTCGGGAAACAGGTAGCGCAAGCCATAGCGGCTCTTCAATCCGAGTTCATCCCGCTGCAGCAGCGGATTGGCCTGGATGAAGATATGCGTCATGGAATGCTGGTCGTGATGAAATCCCGGCCGGGTCAGTTCGCGCGATACCACGCCGCCGCCCAACCAGGCGTTGCGTTCCAGCACCAGCACGCGTTTGCCGGCCTTGGCCAGGTAGGCGGCGGCCACCAGACCGTTGTGGCCACTGCCGACGGCGATGACATCGAAGTCTTTTTGGCTGATCATATGAGCACGTTACAACAGTTTGCGAAGGATGGGTCCATGAGTCAGTCCAATGCGCAGGGCGAGGCCATCGTCAGGAAGTTCTTTGAGCTGCTCAATGCGGAAGATCTCGAGGGCGTGCGCGCGCTGCTGACCGAGGACGCCGCCTGGCTGCCGCAGGCCCGCGACATGCCCGGCGCCGGCGAATACCGCGGACGCAATGTCATCGTGGATGAATTCCTGCGACCCATCCGCGGCATGTTCGCCCCCGGCAGTCCCTCTAACCGCATCCTGTCCATGGCCTCAAACGGATCTTTGGTGTTGGCTGAAACCCATGGCACCGGACATCTGCAGGATGGCCGGACCTACGACAACCGCTACGCCTGGGCCTTCGAACTGCGCGGCGAGAAGATTGCCGTACTGCGCGAGTATCTGGACAGCTACTACATCGTGCGGCTGTTCGGCGCCACCTGAACGCTGCGTCGGATTCAATTGGCGTACAGGCGGACCGGCAGTTTGGCCGGACCGTGGCCGATGGTGGTCATCCAGGGTGTCGGCTCGGCGGCGATCTCGAAGCGCGCGACGCGTCGCGCCACCTCGGTCAGCAGCACATGGGCCTCAAGCTGCGCCAGCACCCGGCCGACGCAGGCATGGATGCCGTATCCCCAACCCACCTGCTTCTTGAGGTCGCGACCCATGTCGTAGTCATTGGGCCGCTCCCAGGCCCGCGGGTCGCGATTGGCCGCGGCAAACATCAGACCCACCCGCTGTCCGGCCGGCACGGTGTAGCCGCCGATATCCACCGCGCGCGTGGTGATGCGTCCGGCCATGCGGGAGGGCGAATCCCAGCGCAGACTTTCGTCGAAGGCCGCGCGTACCAGGGTGGGATCGGCCCGCAGCTTCTGATACTGGGTGGGGAATTTCGCAAAGGCGTACATCGCATTGGCCATGGTCAGGATGGTGGTATCGGCACCGGCGGCCAGCACCGTCTGCAACAGCAGTTTGGCCTCAGCCTGGGTAATGACCCCATCGTCGGCCATGCCGTACAGCACCATGCCGATGCCGCCCGCGGCGAGGTTGTCCCGGTCACAGCATTGCTCAAGCCAGGCCAGCACCGGTTCGATGTTCACCATCGCTTCGCGGAACAGCTCGTTCTCCGGCCCCATGGTCGCCCACACCATATGGCTGAAGGCGTACATGTGTTCGCGTCCTTCGACCCGCAGGCCGATGGCATCCGGCAGCGCCTTGTACACGAAGCGCTGGGTGATCTCGCGAACCGCATCGACCGGCTCCCCGGGGTGGGCCATGAGGCCGTCGAGCAGCGCCACCGCATCACGTTCGAACGAGGGCCGCAGGCTGCCGAGCACCTGGGTGGACAGGGCCCGGGCGATGGCCTGCCGCACATGGGTATGGCGCGGCGGGTCATCCGTCAGCAAAATCTCCGGGCGCAGCGAGTTGGGGTCATGCCAGGGCCGGGACTTGTTGGAGAATGTCTGCCAGTCCTGCAGGCCGGCGGTCACATCGGCGTGACGGGTGATCATCACCGTGCCATCGGCCAGCCGCACCACCGGTGAGAACTCGCGCAAGGTGTCATCAACGGCACGTGCGTTGCGCACCGACTCGTGATTGAAGAGATCGACCGGGTATTCTGGAATCGGTTTGCCCATGGAACCCTCAGTCCGGCGAGTGCAGTTTGCAGGTGGCGCCGTTGCGCACGATATAACCCGCACCCGGGTCAGCGAAATGGCTGCCGATGATGAGCACCGGTTTGCCCTGGAAATTGTTAACGAATTCGACGCGGGTCCTGGCCCCGGCGGGCTTGTCCATGTCAAAGGTCGCCGCATGCTCGGGCATCGCGACCTGAATGGGATGATGCATCATGTCGCCGGTGATCACGGCCTCCTGGCCCTGGGATCTGATGTGCACGCTGACATGACCGGGGGTGTGGCCGGGCGTGGGCAGCAGGCGGATTTCATCGCTGATGGCATGGTCGTGGGAAATGAAGTCCACCAGTCCGGCCTGCACCACCGGGTCCACGGCATCATCCAGGTGATTGATGCCGTGGTAGCCGCCGGTGTCGCGCAGCATCTGCCAATGATCGTATTCCTTGCGGCTGAACAGGTAGCGCGCCTGGGGAAAGGTCGGCACCCAGCGGCCATTCACCAGGTGCGTGTTCCAGCCCACATGGTCGAAGTGCAGATGGGTGCACAGCACCGTGTCGATGTCCGTGGGCTTGATTCCCAGGGATGCCAGATCCTCCATGAAGCTGGTGCGCATCCTGGTGAAGACCGGGAACTGCCGCTCGCGGTCGGCGCCAATGCAGGTGTCGATCATGATGCGCCGCTCGCCGGCCTTCACCACGAAGGCCTGGAAGTTGATGAACATCCGCCCATCGGGAGTCACGTGGCTGGGCAAGAGCCAGGGCTGGGTCTGGCAGATGGACGGCTTGCTGTCTTCCAGCACCATCCAGATGTCGTCCTCCCACTTCCACACCTCCACCAGACGGGTGATCTCGACCCGCCCGACCGTCCAGGTTTTCATGTGTTCAATGGCCATCAGGCCTCCTGTGCGGGTGCAAGCAACGGCCGTTGCCGGATCAGGTCTGCGGCTTTCTCGGCGATCATCACCACCACGGCATTGGTATTGCCACCGATGAGCCGCGGCATGACCGAGGCGTCCACCACGCGCAGCCCCTCCAGCCCGCGAACCCGCAGCTGTGAATCCACCACCGCATCGGCGTGCTCGCCCATGCGGCAGGTGCCTACCTGGTGATGAACCGTGTAAGAACTCGCCCGGATGAACTCCGCGATCGCCTCATCGCTCTGCACGGCCACGCCGGGTGCCATCTCGGTGCCGTGGTAGTGGGCAAAGTTCGGCGCGGCCAGGATGCGGCGCGCCAGTTTGATGGCGCGGATCAGCGGCTGTATGTCCTCGGCGACGCTCAACAGCGCCGGATCAATCGCCGGCGCCGCATGCGGATCGGGACTTTGCAGCGTCACGGTGCCACGACTCTTCGGATACAGCGATACCGGACTGATCGCATAGCCATGGCCGATGGGCAGCGGAAATGTCGGACGCGGCCGCGCCGCCGGCTGGAATACGAACTGCACATCCGGCCGATCCAGATCCGGCAGAGTCTTCAGGAAACCCACCGACTCGAATACATTGCTGGCAAAGGGGCCGGTTCGTCCGAACAGGTACTGCAGTACGTTCCACGCGCCACGCGGCAGCGCACGGCCCGAGATTCCGTATGAAGTTGGGTTCGTGGTGCTCATCAGCACCGGGCAGGCCAGGTGATCCTGAAGATTGCGTCCCACACCTGCCAGATCGTGCACCGTCTGGATTCCCTGGGCTTGCAGCTGCGCGGCGGGCCCGATGCCCGAAAGCAGCAGAATCTGCGGTGACTGCAGGGTCCCGGCGCTGAGAATCACCTCGCGGGTCGCGCGCACCTGCTGCGATTGGCCGGCACGCTCAAACGATACTCCGACCGCCCGGGCCGCCTCCACCACCACCCGCAGCGCCAGCGAATCGGTATAGAGCGTGACATTGCCGCGCGCCAGCGCGGGGCGCAGGAAGGCGCGCGCGGTGGTCTCGCGCCGGCCCGCGCGTATCACACCCTGGCGAAAACCCACGCCCTCATTGGTCGCCGCGGTGAAATCCTCGGTGCCGGGGAAGCCCAGACTGCGGGTGGCCTGGATGAAATCAGTGTTGAGTCGGTTCGGGCGCCGCGGTCGCATCACATTCATGGGTCCGCCATGCGCGTGGTAGCGCGAGACCGGCAGATCCTGGTTGTTCTCCGAACGCAGAAAATACGGCAGCACCTCCGCGTAGCTCCAGCCGCTGGCACCGGCGGCAACCCAATCCTCATAGTCACGCGGATTGCCGCGCGAATAGACCATGCCGTTGATGGAGCCTGACCCACCGACCACCCGGCCGCGCGGCTGCGGGATGCGCCGGCCTTTCAGCTGCGCCTGCGGCACGGTCTCAAAACGCCAGTTGAAGCGGCGGTTGGCGATGGCCGCGGCCACCAGCGCCGGAGTGCGGATGAAGGGATGCGCGTCGTTGCCGCCGGCCTCGATCAGGCACACCCGCGCGGCGGGATCCTCCGCCAGGCGCCCCGCCAGAACGCAACCGGCGGTGCCCGCACCGACGATGACGTAGTCAAACGAGTCAGCGGCGGCTGGCATCGTCTACAGCGCGGCCGCGAGCAGGATGTCCGCCAGTTTCTGCCAGCGCCACAGGTTGTCGATGGTCTTCATCAGGCCGGTCATGAGACCGACAAAGCTGATGTCACGATCCGGATCGACCCAGAAAATCGTGGTGCCGGCGCCGTGGGCGCCGAAGGTGCCGGGCGAGCCCAGGGTGCCGAACATGCTGGTGCCCATCTGCGGCCCGCGCATGGAAAATCCCAGGCCGATGTTGGCCGGCGGGGCGATGCCGCCGGCCGCGCGAATGCCACTGGCATAGAACTCATTGGGCTTGTCGCCGGTCCAGATGGTGCTCGCCTGCTTCACCATGGCGCGCGAGACGATGCTGCGACCCTCCAGCGAGCCGCCACAGCGCAGCATTTCCGCGAATCTCATCATGTCCTGCGCGGTGGACACACAGCCCACCCAGGGCATCTCCACGTGCTCTTCCTCGAAGGCCCCGTTGGGACCGAGGTTGCTGTGCCCCAGATGCTTGATGGGATAGTTGTTACGGAACTCCGGCACCAGGTGCCGCGCCTTGAGGTCACGGCGCACCCCCATGGCCGTGTCCTTCATGCCCATGGGATCAAACAGATCCTGGTGCAGAATTTCCTTGTAGGAGCGCTTCTTCGGGTCAACGCGCCGCACCGCCTCGCCCAGCAGCGCGTGATTGAACAATGGCGCATAGGCCACGCTGAGGCCCGCGGCCTCGACCGGGAAGGCCACCGCCACGATGGCGGCGATGGTGTCCGCCAGCACATCGATGTACATGCCCGGGCGTGCCTCGAACATGGTCGGCAGGCCGGTGCTGTGGGTCAGCAGGTGGAAAATCGTGATCCGCTCACGCAGCCCACCGCAGAACTCCGGGATGATCTTGCACAGCGGGGTGGTCAGGGTCATCAGGCCGCGCTCAATGGCCTGGAACACCAGGATATTGGTAAACGCCTTGGTGACCGAGAACAGGCTGTACACCGAATCATCAGCCACGGCGCGCTCCTTGCTCTCGCTGCTGTGGCCGAACACCCGGTGGTAGGCCGGCTGGCCACCGCGCTTCACACTGATGACACCGCCGAAATACTCGCCCGCGGCGATGTCGCGCTCCACTGCGGCGGTCAGAAAATCAAGACGCTTGGCGTCGAACCCGGGATGTGCTGTCACGATACCCCCACCTTCAATTGAACCGTCGCGTAACCGGCCGACGAGGGTATTCCCGGCCCCAGGGCATTGCAACATGGGCCGGCCGGGACGCTGTCCGTCAGGCGGCGTCGAGTTCCGCAAAGGTTTCACGGGCAATGCGGAAACTGTCCACCGCCGCCGGCACGCCTGCATAGATGGCCACCTGCAGGAACACTTCGCAGATCTGCTCACGGGTCACGCCATTGGTCAGCGCGCCGCGGATATGCGCCTTGAGCTCGTGAGGACGGTTCAGGATGCTGATCATGGCCAGGTTCAGCATGCTGCGCTCACTGCGCTTCAGACCTTCACGCCCCCACACCGCGCCCCAGCAGTACTCGGTCACGAGTTCCTGCAGTGGTTTGTTGAAATCATCCATGCTGGCCAGTGCCTTCTTGACGTAAGCCTCCCCCAGCACTTCGGTACGAATCTTCAGACCCTTGTCGAAAAGTTCACTGCTCATGTTGATCCCTCAGGAAAACGGTTTGGCTCAGGCGGACCGGTCCGGATCGAGGCCCGAGTCGGACTCGACGATTTTGGCCATGGCGGTGAAGTCCGAGTCCGGCCCCAGGGTCGTGACGGTGCGCTGCAACAGATCGCAGACCGCCGAACCCACCCCCAGCGGCACGCCGAGGGATTGTGCCGCCGACAGGCCCAGCTTCACATCCTTCAGGCACAACCCGGCGGCAAAGCCGAAATCAAAGGTGCGCGGCAGCACCGAGCGCGGCCACTTGTCCTGGGTGGCGCTGCTGCGGCCCGTGGACACATTCAGCACTTCGATCATGCGCGCCGGATCGAGCCCCGCCTTGATCCCCAGGGTCATGCCCTCGGCCGTGATGGCGATGGCACAGGCGCCCAGCAGGTTGTTGACCAGCTTCATGATCTGACCGGCGCCGGGTTTCTCGCCCATGAAGAAGGGTTTGCCGAACACCTCCAGCAGCGGCCTGACCTGTTCCCAGATGGCCACCGGCCCCGCGACCATCAATGACAAGGTGCCCTCGCGCGCACCCTTGATGCCCCCGGAAACGGGCGCCTCCAGGGAGGCGATCTGCCATTCGGCCAGCCCGGCCGCGAGCTTCACTGCGGTTTCAGGCCCTGAGGTCGACAGGTCGACACAGACCTTGAGGCCCCGGCCCTCGCGGATCCCCTGTGCGCCCAGCACCACCTCCTGCACGATCTGCGGCGTGGGCAGACTCAGAAACACCACGGGCACTGCCTCGGCGACGGCCTTCGCGCCGGGTGCGACCTGGGCGCCGTGGGCGGCCAGCGCGGCCGCGGCGCTGGCCGAGGGGTCGTACACGGTGACGCGGTGGCCCGCCTGCAGCAGGCGCCGCGCCATCGCGCCCCCCATCCTCCCTAAGCCGATGAAACCACACTCGCTCATGATGATCCTCGCACAACAGGGGCCAGATCCAGGCGCACGATGTCCCGCAGGTTGCCTTCGGCTGGAAACCTCTCAAGCACCCCCGGATCGTGCCCCGGAATGATGTGGTCGATGGAGGGGGCCAGGGTGCGCAGCTTGCGCAGAGCCTCAAGATAGGCGACCACATCGGCCACCACCGGAAACGGCGTCGCGTGTTCCAGATTGGCCCAGAAGTGAATGGCATCGGAAGCCAGAACCACCGGGCCGCGATCGGTTTGCACCCGCACCACCTGCAGCCCCGGGGTGTGCCCGGGCAGATGATGCAAGGTCACTCCCGGGCACAGCGCCTCATCACCGGCGTGAAATACGACGCGGCCGTCGAAGGTGCGCCGGACCATGTCGACGACATTTTCGGCATCAAATGGCCCCGCAAGGTGGCCATGGGTCATGGCGCGGCCCGTGCAATAGGCCAGCTCCGCATCCTGAACGTGGAAGCGCGCCGCGGGAAACAGCGGCACATTGCCCGCGTGGTCGTAGTGCATGTGGGTGATCACGACGTCACGCACCGCATCGGGCTCAATGCCCAGGGCGGCGAGCCCCTCGGCCACCGGGCGCAGCAGCGTGCGCCGGCGCTTGGTGGCAGCGGCGGCATCAAATCCGGTATCCACCACGATGATGCGCTCCTGCGAGCGGATCACCCATACGTAGTAGTCCAGTGGCATGGGCTGCGCATGATCGTCGCCGCCCAGGAAGTTCAGGTCGCTGAGCCGGTCCAGATGGCCGTAGCGCACGGCATAGATGCGATTGCTCATGCGGAGGCCAGGACTCCACCATCGACGTGCAGGATGTCGCCGTTGATGAAGGAGGCGGCATCGCTCAACAGGAACAGCGACGCGTTGGTGGCGTCCTCGTCCCGCCCCAGACGGCGCAGCGGAATGCTGACCGCGCGCCGCTCATACTCGGCCTGCGGTGTGATGGCGACGGCCCCCGGGGTCGGAATGGAGCCGGGCGCCAGGGCATTGACGCGCACCTTGCGGGGTCCGAGCTCGGCCGCCAGGGTGCGCGTGAAGGTGCCCATCGCGCCCTTGACCATGCTGTAGATCGCGGTTCTGGGAAAGCCGCGCTCGGCGACCGGCGAGGCCAGGTTGAGGATGACGCCGCCCAGCTGTGGATCCATGTGCCGCAACAGGGCCTGAACTCCCCAGACCGCCCCCTTGATGCCGATGGCCAGCATCCGGTCGAGGATCGCATCATCAACCGCTTCGATGGGGTCGTAGCGGATCAGCATGGCGTTGTTGACCACGGCATCGATCCGGCCGATGCGCTCGGCGGCCGCCATGAACGCCTTGCGGTCGACCACATCCACCACGTGTGTGGCGATCGATTGCGCGCTCTGGCGCAGCTCCTCCAGCGCCGGCGCATCGATGTCAAAGGCAGTCACGCGGGCACCGGCCTGTACCGCGCCCAGGGCCAGCGCCCGGCCCAGTCCCCGTCCGGCGCCGGTGATCAGGATGGATTTGCCCGAGAGATCAAAAGTCGTTGCCACATTTCCTCCTCCAATTCCCCTGTATACCCGGATATGCTGGCAGAACGCACGGCCATCGGGGGGAATCGCCATGAACCGCTTCGAAAAGCAGGTGTATGAATGCATGCACCCGACCGAAAAACTGCTGGAAAAGACCACCAACCCCCGGCACCGGGCCATTCTCCTTAATTTCTGGCGGCATGTGCACCTGGAAGGCGCCGGGGAATATCAGAAGATCCTGGCCCCCGACATGGAAGTGGAGCATCCGGTTTACCGGGTGACCTGGGGCGCAAATCCCGGCGTCATCGAAGGCAAGGCCGCCGTCCTGGCGTTTTACAATAGCGTCGGCGAGGCAGTGCTGTGGCACTCCGATGACCGTCTGGCCGTGGCCGATTGGGGCATCTGCGATGAAATCACCTTTCACCAGCTGGCAGAGGGCGCGATTCTCAAACAGCTTGGCTATGCGGTCGAACGCACCGACCGGCTGTACCACGTCGCCAGCCGCCAGGCCTTCATCTGGCCATACGACTCCCGGGCCCGCCTGGCCGGCGAGCATCTGTACGAGGACAAGACCAGCCTGCGCATCGAGGAAGTGGACCGCGGTGATGCCATCACGCCGGCGCGGGTGCGCGAGATACATCGCGAGCAGCTGAGCAAACTGGAAGCACGCCTGGGGCCGGATTTCTGGGTGTTGCGCTAATGCTCACCTCGCACCTTCGATATCTTGGCCCGCGCCTGCTCGTGCTGCTGCTGGTGGGCTCCTCGGCCCTGTGTCCCCTGAGCGCCGCCGCCGACACCGTCATGATCACCGGCGCCAATTCCGGTATCGGACTGGAGTTCGCAAAGCAGTACGCTGAAAAAGGCTGGACGGTCATCGCGACACATCGGCGCGCCATGCCGCCCAAGTCGCTGACCGACCTGGCGGCAAGGTATCCCAAGGTGCGCATTGAAAGCCTGGATGTCACCGACCTGGATCAGGCGCGCGCCCTGGCCGCGAAACTCGCAGGCGTGCCGGTAGATGTACTGATCAACAACGCAGGCGTTTACAACGATCGCGCCAAGTGCGCCGGTGATGATGAGGGCTGCCCGGGGGACTGGAGCGTTGAGGGCTTCGGCAACCTCAAGTATTCGCTGCTGGACACCATGATGGCGGTCAACATCAAGGGCCCGCTGATCGTCTCCGAAACCTTCTACAAGAATGTACTCGCCAGCACCCAGAAGAAGATCATCGCCGTCAGCTCCAGCAACGGCACGCTGACCGGTGAGGCAGTACCGCGCCCGGGGGCGATGTTCTACCGCATGAGCAAGGCGGCATTGAACCGGGAAATGCAGATTGTCGCGGCCTCAACCAAAAAAGATGGCGTGACGGTCGTGATGTTCAATCCCGGGCCGACCCTCACCGAGCATCAGGCGTACCTGGAGGGCAAGTACCAGGGCATGCTCAAGACCTCATTCACCGTCCAGAACATGATCCAAACCATCGGCAAGCTGACCCTCGCCGATTCCGGGCGGTTCCTGCGCTACGACGGAATGACGGAACCCTGGTAAGGCACGCACCGCTCAGTCTTGCCGGATGGCGCCATTGCGCAGCAGCTCGCGCAGGTCATGGATCACAAAGTGGGGCCGGCGCTTGCCGGTCTCACGCTCCCAGTCCGCCTGCTTCATCACGCCGGTCGTGACACCGAAGGCCGTGGCGCCTCCGCGCCGCGCCATGATGATCTCCACCGCCGGATCATCCCCCACCACGCCGACCTCGCGCACCGCTATGCCAAGCTTGCGGGCGATGAAGCGCAACGCATGCAGTGAGGGCTTGCCGGTGAGGATCATGCGCGCCTTGGTCATGCGCCTGATGGCGCCCACGATGGCATAGGAATAGCCCATGCTGCGGCCGTGCCGGGTGGCGAAAAAGGGCACATCGGAGGCCACATACAGTTTCGCGCCGCCCCAGATGGCCTGACAGGCCGCTTCGATGTCCTTCATGTGGCACTCGGGATGCCAGCCGACGAACACCGCATCGACCTCACTGGCCCCGGGCTCACCGGTGAACACCGTCTGCATGCCTGATTGGCTCAGCGCATAGCCCACACCGCGGCTGCCCAGCACCAGGACGCGCCGGATGCCATGGCGCACCATCACATCGGCCGCGACGCTTGAAGGGGTGAACATCCGGTCATCCGCGACGGCAAGTCCCAGATCGCGCAGGCGCTTGGCCTGCTCCGGTGGCGGATAGGCACTGCCGTTGGTGAGCACCACGTAGGGAATGGATCTCGCGGCCAGAGCGGCCAGCACTTCAACCGCACCGGGCAGAACCTCGTATCCGCCCAGGGAGCGGTCGCTGAGCAACAGCGTGCCATCCAGATCGAACATGAAGCCCTTGATGGCGGGCATCACCTCAGCGCGCATGTCGGCGCAGTTCCAGTTTGAATCCGGGCTTGGTGACATCCAGTTCCGCGACATCCGTGCGCGTGGACAGTTGCCGCAGCAGCGCCAGGACCGGTTTCAGTTCCGGATTGTAGTGGCGCGGCGCGGGCCCGGCCGCCAGCATTGCGTCGACCTGGCCCGCAGGCATGGTGGCACGCAACAGGAATTCCTCATCGGACAGATCGGCACCCAGACGCAGGCGCAGCTCGCCAATGGCGGGCATGCCGGGTTCTGCGCGCAGCTCGCGGGTGCGCGCCAGAGCGTCGATGCGATCCATCACCATGCCGCTGATCGGCACATTCGGCCGGCCGAAGCGGCCGATGGCATAGCGGATCGCCTCATCCGGTATCACCTTGTAGCGCTCCTTGGTGGTGACGTTCATCACCGCCTGCATCATGACAATCTGCGCAAAGGGCGTCATGACGATGGGCCAGCCGAGTTCCTCGCGCACCCGCCCGATCTCCTCGATCACCGCCTGTTCCAGGTGCGACAGGCGGCTTTCGGCCAGCTGCCGACGCATGGTGCCGACCATGCCGCCGGGCAGCTGATGCTGCAGATACGCCGCATCAAATCCCTGCGGCCGTCCCACCGGCAGCCCCTCCGCCGCGGCCAGCCGGGTGAAATAGCGACCGACTGCCTGCAAGGCTTCATCATCCACGTTCACGGTGTGACCCAGCGCCCGCAGGTTCGCCACGATGCGCTCCGCCGGAGGATTCGAGGTGCCATCCGCGGCCGCCCCGGACGCGCACTGCAGTACGCTCACCCCGTAGTCCGGCGCGTCCATATAGGTGTGTTCGGCGAGCCCGATGGTGCAATGGGCGTGAAGCTCCAATGGCTTGTTGCCGATCTGCGCCTTCACCGCCGGAATCAGGGTCTGCGCGCGCTTGGGCGACAGCAGGCCACCGGGATCCTTGATATAGATGGCATCGATGTCGGCACAGGCTGCAAGCTTGCGGGCCGCGGCCGCGTAATGGGCGTCGTCGTGGACCGGGCTCAGGGTAAAAACCAGGGCCGCGATCACGTACTCGCCCCCGCCCTGCTTCACCAGTCGCGCACAGGCGACGTTCGAGTCCGCATCGTTCATCGGATCGGCGAGGCAGAAGCGTCGGATACCGTTGCGCGCCAGCACCTCGAACACCAGCGCCATGAACTGCGGATGGGCGGTCTCCCAGGAGATGAAGCGGAATCCCGTGGACATGAACTGCAACGGCGTATTCGGTGTCGCAGCGGCCATCAGCCGGATACGCTCCCAGGGATCCTCCTTCTTGAAACGCACCGCCACGCCCATGTGCGTGGAGGTCGTGAAATCGATGGCCTTGTAGCCCACGCGATCCATCACCGGAGCAATGGTCAGGGTATTGGCGGTATCCACGCCCAGCGCCGCCCACAGCGACTGATTGCCATCGCGCAGTGAGGTCTCAACCAGCTTAAGTTCGCTCATGCGGGACGCTCCAGCAGGCGCGTGATGAATCCGGTATCAAATCCCCCGGCCTGGAATTCCGCGCTCGCCAGCAGGCGCTCCTGGAAGGCGAGGTTGGTGTGAACCCCGCTCACCCGGGTCACCGCGAGCCCCTGGCGCAGCCGGGCCAGCGCAGCGGCCCGGTCCGGCGCATAGGCAATGATTTTGGCCATCAGCGAATCATAGTACGGCGGGATGTGCGAGCCCGAGGTGATATGCGTATCCACCCTGACCCCGGGCAGTTGTGGCCAAGCCGCCTCCAGGACCTGCCCCGGACTGGGGCGAAAATCATGGGCGGGATCCTCGGCGTTGATCCGGCATTCGATGGCGCAGCCGCTGCTGCGCAGGTCCGCCTGGGTCAGGCGCATGCCGGCACCATCGGCGATGGCGATCTGCTCGGCCACCAGGTCCACCCCGGTCACCGCTTCGGTCACCGGGTGTTCCACCTGGATGCGGGCGTTCATCTCCAGAAAGTAAAAGCTGTCGCGCTCCGTATCGACCAGAAACTCCACCGTTCCGGCGCCGCGATAGGCCAGACGCTGGGCGAAGCGCACCGCTGCCGCATGCAGCGCCGCACGCAGTTTCTGCGGCAGTGCCGGAGCCGGGGTTTCCTCCACCAGCTTCTGGTAGCGCCGCTGCGCCGAGCAATCACGTTCGCCCAGATGAATGACGCCTCCCTGCCCATCACCCAGGACCTGTACTTCCACATGCCGGCCGCTGGTGACGTAGCGCTCCAGGTATACCCGGGCATCGCCGAATGCGGCACCGGCCTCAGCGGCGGCCAGTTCCAGCGTCGCGGGCAGTTCGGCCAGCACATCGACCCGCTTCATGCCGCGCCCGCCGCCGCCGCCCACCGCCTTGACCAAAAGCGGCACACCGATGCTGCCGGCGAGCGCCAGCGCCTCCGCCACCGAGCTGACCGGGCCGCCGGGAACCACCGGAACCTGGGCCGCCATGGCTGCGGAGCGGGCCCGCAGCTTGTCGCCGACCGCCTCGATCTGCGCCGCAGTGGGGCCTATGAACACGACGCCCGAGGATTCGCACAGCCGCGCCAGCGCCGCGCGTTCCGAGAGAAATCCATAGCCGGGATGAATGGCATCCGAATGGGTCGCGCGTGCGGCATGCACGATGGTCTGCACCTTCAGGTAGCTGTCGGCCGGGCGCCCGGGGCCGATGCACACCGTGCGGTCTGCAAGCTGCGCCGGCACGCTGTCCAGATCCGCGGCCGAGGCAGCCAGCACCGTTTGGATGCCCAGGTCGCGGCAGGTGCGGATGATCCGCACGGCAATTTCTCCGCGATTGGCGATCAGGATGCGGCGCACGGCGGTGCTTCAGCCTGACTTGCGAACGCGCATCAGCGTCTCACCGAACTCGACCAGCGCGCCGTCCGCGGCGATGATTTCGGTGACCGTGCCGCGTACGCCGGCGCGCACGGTATTCATGAGCTTCATGACTTCGATGATGCCGATGATGGTGTCGTCGCTCACCGGCGCGCCCACTTCTACGAAGGACGCCGCCCCCGGCTTGGGAGCACGGTAGAAGGTGCCCAGCAGGGGCGCTGGCAGATCCTGAACATCAGGATCTGCCGCGGCCTGGGTGGCGGGGAGCGCCACTTGGGCGGGTGGCGACCTGGCCGGTGCCACCGGCAAGGGCGGTGCGGGGCTTGCGGGCGCCGCCGAGCCGCGTCGCAGGCTGATCTTGGTGCCGTCGATCTCCAGATTCAGTTCATCGAAACCGGATTGCTCCACCAGCCGCATGATTTCCGCAACTTCCGCAGCCGTCAGACTCATCGATTTCCGCCCCCGAATATCTTCAACACGTGCAAGGAAGGATCGGCGACCGCGCGGTCCACCGGCACGGCCTCCTTCGCTGACCAGACCGTTTCCGGCCGGCTTTGCAGCAGCAGGATCGCCCCACTGTGCCGGTCGACCGCCCACTCTATGTCCTGCGGCCGGCCATAGTGCCGCTCCACCTTGCGGCCGATCATCCGCAGCGCCTGCAGCTCCTCATCGCTCATGCACGCGGCCTGCCGGCGCGCCTGCGGCACCGCCACGCTCTCAATACCGCCCCCGCTGCGCGGCGCGTGACAGATCTGCTTGTCCGAGATCTCCCGTACCGAGATCTCCCCGGTGATCTTGCCGATCACCCAGCGATCCGGCGTCACATCCCCGCCCACCACCGCCGAACCCAGGCCCCAGGAACCCTCGATGGCCATGACGGAACGGTCCCCGGTGAGCGGGCTGCGCGTGAACATGACCCCGGCGGTTCTGGCGTCCACCATGGTCTGCACCACCACGGCCATGGCGACATCGGTCTCGGCAAAGCCGTGACGGCGCCGGTAGGTCATGGATTCAACCGAATACAGGCTGCCCCAGCAGCTGCGAACCCTGTCCAGGGTTTGCTCGAGGCTCTGCACCCACAGATAGGTGTCCTGCAGGCCCGCGAAACTGGCATCCGCGGCGTCCTCGGTGGTAGCCGAGGAGCGCACCGCGACGGCGGCCTGCTGCCGGGCATTGAGCTGCCCGTAGGCGCGTGCGATGGCCGCGCTGAGCGGCGCTGGCAAGGCTGTGCCGTGGACTCTGGCGCGCAACTGCTGCGACAGTTCGGTGACGGCGGCCAGGTCATCCGGGTCGACAGCGGCGACGCGCGCGCGCAAGGGTGCCTCACGCTCCAGGGCGGCCAGAAACTGCTCGAAGGCCGCGGTCTTGATGACAAATCCCGGCGGCACGGCGATTCCGGCCCGTTGCAGTTCCCCAAGACTGCCGCCCTTGCCGCCGACTTGCGGTCGATCAGCCAGACCCAGCTCGGCAAACCAGCCGACAAACCCCGAATCACTCACGCTTGCGCTCGCCCGCTAGTGGAGAATGGTCACGACACCGCGTCCACCGTCGACGCGGATTCGCTGTCCGTCCTTGATCCTTGAGGTGCCATTGCCGGTGCCCACCACGGCGGGCAGACCGTACTCGCGCGCCACGATGGCCGCATGGCTCATCGAACCACCGATGTCGGAGACCGCTGCCGAGATCTTGCCGAAGATCGGCGCCCAGGTGGGATTGGTGACCTGACAGACGAGGATGTCGCCCTTCTGCAGCCGTGAGATCTCGTCGACACTTTTCACGATACGCGCCGTGCCCTCGACGACGCCGCGGCAGGCGGCAAAACCGCGCAGTTCGTTGGGATCCTGTTCGCTACCGGAGAGCCACGAATCCAGCGTCTCGCGCGTGATGCCCCACAGCATCACGATGGCCGGATCATCGATGACATCCGGGACCGCGCCCAGCGCGGGGGGAGTCTCATGCTTGGCCCACTCGCGGATCGCGGCACGACGCTGCGCGACCACCTGCGGCCAGCGCGCCGGGCCGCGTGGCGCAGAGCCGTTGGACCACGCGGTCATGAGATCAATGATGGCGGATTCGAGCTCGTAATGGGTGAGATGGAAGACATCCTCGGTGTCGGGGAAGAAACCATTTTGCGCCAGCAATGCACCGAACTCGCGGATCTTGTTGAAGAACAGATTGGTGTACCAGTGCTCGCAGTAGAACTTGTGGCCCTCCACGTAGGGGAATACGCGATGCGCCAGCGTGATCATCTGGTCATACGCGGCCCGTTCATCATCCGTGGTCAACAGCTCCCGGTAGTCTTCGATCAGCTGCTGGCGCTCCGCCAGCAGCTTGCCCACGGGGCGTTCCAGGGACTCGCCCGCCTTCACCCGCTCGATGTAGTCCGGCAGGCTCGCGAAGGGCATCGAGAGGTCATCGTTCCAGGCGCGGTGGTAGTGGTAGAACCCATCGCCCACGTTGATGTTGAACCAGGGGTGACGTGAGGTCTCAAGCTCCTTGAGCCAGGCGTGGCCAGGTTCCCCGCTCATCCGCAGCGTGTCGATGAGCTGATCGGCGCTGAGCTTGCCGTTGAATTGGGAATCCACGCCCAGCTCCACGGCACACCGGGCCAGACGCCGCAGTTCATCATCGGGCCTGAAGATCTCGGCCTCGATGCCGGCCACCATGCGAGCGATGGTCTGATCGGTGATTTCCGGAAAGGCCTTCTTGCAGAAGTCGAAGAAGGTCAGATACGCGCCATACCCCAGCAGCAGGAACTCGAAGTGGTGGTGCCACATCCGGTAGTAGCCTTCGAGGGTCTTCTGGTAGGTATCAAGCAGCCGGTGGTTGGCGGCCACTCCCAGACCCGCATGCACATTGGCAAGCGGCTCGAATTCGGGCAGTTCGGGCTTGGGAAGCTGCTGCGCCTGGTTGATCAGCGCCATCATCTTCTCGCGCCATTGGCTGTAGAGCCGCTCCCAGTTCGCGTAGTAGTAGAACGCGCGCTGCTTGAACTCCTCGAGCCGGCGCGCGATCTCCTGGGGATCCGTGACCGCGTTGCCGCCGATATAGACCCGGCCGTTGATGATCCGGTGATCGATTCCCAGCGTCGTCGGCAGACAATGAACCCGGGTATTGGAGGCACCCAGCGCGCAATACGCCGCTTCGGCCGTGACCATGTCGAACGCGGACATGGGCTCAGGGAAGTGCATCGAGTTGTAGAACCAGAAGCGCTGGTCGTCGGCCGGCTCGAACTGGGTGTAGTACGGATATGCGGCCTGGGCGCTCTCGGTCCCCGCTACGACTTTCAGCGAGCTGGGCAGCGGGAACTGCTTGGGTTTGGACTGTGACATCGGCTCAGCATGCGGCAGCGGATCAGGAGGTGCAATCAGCAGGGCGGTCGATTGCACCCACAGCTGACCCGATTGCGCTGGCAGCGCGAAACCCGGCGCTAGAGCACGGCGCGACGGTACTGCAGTGGGGCGTGGCCATACATCTGACGGAAGCGGCGCGCAAAGTGACTGGGGTCGGTAAAGCCGCAGCGGGTGGCGACATCCTCGATGCGCGGCGCGGCCTGCCGCGGGTCGGCGAGTATTTCCCGGGCGCGTTCCAGGCGCATCTTCATCAGCTGTTCCACGAAGGTGGTGCCCGCAGCCGCAAAGGCGTAGTGCAGGGTGCGCTTGGAAATGTCATGTTGCGCCGCAACAGCCAGCGGTGACAGGTCAGTTTCCTCCAGCCGGTCGCGCAGCGTCACCACCAGGTCTGACAATAACGACCGCGGGCTCTCCCCTTCGGCCCCCCGACCCACAGCCAGTGTCAGCAGCGAGGCAATCTGCTCGGCAACCGTACTGCGCGGCAAGGCCAGATCACTGCAGGTCTCCAGGCGCAGGCTGCTCATGGCCGAACACAGCGCCGCACTCCAGTCACCGTGTGCGAACAGCGTCGGTGAGGACACTTCCGGGTTTGGCAGCCAGCGCCGCAGCCAGTCCTCTGGCATGCGCAGAATCGCCGCCGTGGTGGCCTGCGGGCAATCCAGGTCATAGGGCTCGGTGCCATCGATCAACACGCATTCTCCGGCGCGGGCCTGCAGCTCCTTGCCGCGCTGCCGCAAGGTTCCATATCCCACCCGGAACTGCACCAGGCAGTAAGTGGCATAGCGGGTGCGCGAGATCTTGGCCGGGGTGCGTCGGATGTGCTGACTGGCGGCGCCCACGAAACTCAAGGTCGCCGGACCGAAATCGATCTGGTCCAGACAGGCCCGGAAGTGACTGCGCACCGGAGTGTCGATGTCGAGCTCCAGGAAACGGTCACAGACCGTGTCCACCCAGTAGGCCAGTGCCCGGCGCTGATCGACGCCATCCGTCGACCAGTGTCCGGGACGCCCTTGGTCCAGGCTAACCCCCATTTTCTAGCCTCCGAAAGCTCGCTTGGCGTCGAGCCTCATGAATGTGGCACAGAGGCGGAAATGTACGCAAGGCGCATTTGACCGATCAACACCTTAGACACATTACCGCAGGCAATTTCGCCTTTATTCCCCAGACTGTACGTTACATGCCACAGTATTACAGATGATGGTGCGCTGTCAGCATCCCTTTGCACTGTGGTCCGCGCACCACGGTAAAGCGCCGCGATAGGCTTCCGCGTCGCTGGGAGGCGTCGGAACCGCAGAAATATAGCGGTCCTGGAACTCGAAGCTCAGGGGCTGCGCACTGCGGTGGTCCGATCCACCCTCCCATATTCAGGATGTTGTTTTAAGGGGACGCAGGATGAAAGACGCAGCAGGCTCAAAGGGACCCGCAACCAGGACACGGCGCAGCCGTCCGATCGCATTCTGGGCGATTGCGGGGCTGGCAGTCGGCACCGGGGGAGCCTACGCGCAGACCGCACCGCCGACGCCCGCCGCGGCCAACGATAGCGGCACTCTGCAGGAGGTCGTCGTCACCGCCGAGCGTCGCCAGGAAAACGTACAGACGGTGCCCATTGCCATCACGGCCTTCACCGCGGATTCCCTGCAGCAGCGCAATCTGGTCAGCGTCGATGCCCTGGGTAATCTGACGCCCAGCGTGAATCTCCAGGCCGGCTCACCCTTCTCCGGCGACCGTTCGGTGCTCTCCGCCTCCATTCGCGGCGTCGGACAGGACGACTTCGCGTTCAACCTCAATCCTGCGGTGGGCGTGTACCTGGACGGCGTCTACCTGGCCCGCACCATCGGTGCCAACCAGGATCTGCTGGACGTGGACCGTGTCGAGATCCTGAAGGGACCTCAGGGCACCCTGTTCGGTGCCAATACCGAAGGCGGCGCCATCAGCATCATCACCCACACGCCGGGCAACGAAGAGAAGTTCACCGCCCAGGCCACAACCGGCAGCCTGAACCGCCGCGACTTCGGATTCACGACGGATATACCTCTCATCAAGGACACCCTGCTCTCCTCCATCACCGTGTCCACCCAGAATCGGGACGGTTACCAGAGAGTCATTCCCTATCCGGGCAATTCTCCGCAGGGTGAGACCGCGTTCGTCGTCGACCCGCAGGACGCCTATCCGAAGGCGGGCTACCAGACCGGGGACGCTTACGGCGGCTACGATGTTCAGACCATACGCGGCAAGCTGTTGTGGCTGACCTCCGACAAGACCACGGTGACCTTGACGGCGGACCTGAACCATCAGGCCCAGGAGTCTCTGCCTTACACCATTCTGCAGACGTACCAGGGCAATCTGACCACCTCGACCTTCGCCACCCTGTACAACACCTGCATCAGCAGCAACGCTGCGAACATCAACACCAACATCCAGAATGCCTCGGCGGTGGGACCTGGGATCTATGCGTTCCCCATAGGCTCAGCCGGGAATGCGGGACTGGCGGGCCTGTGCGCATCTCCCCGGGCACAGGTGCCGGGACTGTCCACCGGCGGTGCGGCGCTGCTGGGCGCCGGCTACGTCGGGGGTCCGGCAGGACCGTTCAACGCTGCCAACGTTGCGGCGGGTCTGCCCTACCTCGGCTCCAACAGCCCGCGACTGTACGACTACCCGGGTGCCAACCAGACCGGCGATATCGACACCACCTACGCGAATGGGCCTGACTTCGCCGACAATGATTATTTCGGGTTTTCACTGACGGCACAGCACGAGTTCAACGACGACCTGTCCTTCAAGTCGATCAGCGGCTACCGGCAGATCACCTGGTCGATCGGCACTGACCTGGATGGCACCCCGGAAACCCTGCAGGAAGTCACCGACCACCAGCACCAGTGGCAGGTCTCCCAGGAGTTCCAGCTGAACGGCAAGGCCTTCAACGATGCGTTGAATTACGTCACCGGCCTGTATTACTTCGAAGAGGCGGGTTTCGTGCACGACTACGTGCCCTTCGAGAGCCTGCTGTACGTGTACGACATCCAGAACGACGCGAACAACAAGAACGCGGCGGTGTTCGTGCACGGGGATTACAAGGTCACTGATCAGCTGAGCTTCACCGCCGGCGGCCGCTTCACCCGCGTGACCGAAGAGTTCATCGGCGGCCAGGGCGATCTGAACTGCTTCCCGTACGGCTCGGCGCTGTGCAATGTGGTGCTGGGTCCGCAGGGGTATTCCTATCCCCTGGGTGGCGGGTATGTCGATCGCTATTTCCCGGTGGGGGACAACAAGCAGACCTGGAATGTGTTCGATCCCACCCTGGCGGCACAGTGGCACTTCAGCGATGACGCCATGGCGTACCTGAGCTGGGGCAAGGGCTTCAAGGCCGGTGGCTGGACCACGCGCCTGTCGGCAAACATCCCCAGCGCCACCGACGCGCAGTTCTCTCCTGAGTACACCAAGACCTGGGAGCTGGGAGAAAAATCCGAGTGGCTCAATCACCATCTGAAGGTGAATGCCGCGCTGTTCTACACCGACTACACCGGCATCCAGCTGGATATCCAGCAGGGCATCTCACCGGTATACACCAACGCCGGCAATGCCAAGATCAAGGGCGCGGAACTTGAGGTGCAGTCGGTGATCGGGGGCGGACTGTCCCTGAATTTCTCCGGTTCGTACATCGACGCGTATTACACCTACGTCAATCCGAGCGCCAACATTCCGCAGGAAATCCTCCCCGGGGTCGGCCTCAACGAATGTCCCACGACCGCGATCAACCCGGCCACGGGCGGACCGGTCTGCGACATCGTGGGCGGCAATCCCCTGGATGCGCGGCTGCCGAAGACGCCGAAGTACAAACTGACCTTCTATCCGGAGTACACCTACCTGCTGCCCAACGAGTCGTCACTGCGCTTCATCGTCGACTTCACCTATACGGCCGAGATGTTCAACGACTCGTTGAACACCCCCGAGCTGCGTGACCCCGCGACGCGCATGCTGGGTGCCTCGGTGCACTACATCACCTCGGACGAGCGTTATGACCTGGCGCTGGGCGGCACCAACATCACCAACGACCGGTTCATCACCACCGGCTCGCCGAACATCGGTGCGGGCGAGCTGGGTGGCACCTACAACGAGCCGGCCGAGTGGTATCTGCAGCTGACGGCGCACTTGAAATAAGCACAAGACCGGAGCAAGGGAGAGGGGCAAGGCCGCTGTGAACCAGCGGCCTTTTTTTCATCCGTGTGTTACTACGCATGTGACCCCGCTCACCTTGCGAACACCTTACCTCGGACCACCGTAGCAGCGTGTGAGCCGTGCTAGGCCAATACTTCGAGCCCATGCTTTTCGACGATTTTGAGTAACTTGAGCGCCATGCCACTTGGCTTCTTGGCGCCCGTCTCCCACTTCTCCACTGCGCTCTCGCTGGTGTTCAGGTAACGCGCAAACACCGGTTGGCGCACCTTATTCCGCTCGCGCAGCGATTTGATTTGCGCGGGCCTCATCGGCGAGATCCTCGATACAGGTAGCATCGAAGTCTTTCATCGTCGCCTTACCTATGGCGCCGACCCGATGCAATGCGGCCGCGGACGAATCAATCGCCTCGAACGCGTCGCTCTTGAACTTTCGCTTTGTCGCCATTGCAAATCTCCGTGAGATCCTTGTCTGCAAGCAGTTTTGAAAGCTGCCTATCCGTGGCCGCGTCATACGCCTTGGCCAGCTTTCGAAACCCCTCGAGCTCCTTAACATCGATGTTATCTCGATCCTTCTTGGCGAAGAGATAGGTGTAATTCCAGAGCCGACCACCTTTCGCGAGCACGATGCTTCGATGTCTGTTTTTGTTGAGCCGTTTCTTATAAACGCCCCCGCCCGGAGCATCGCATTGGCCTGCCAGCGCCTCTGCGATTGCCTCGCAAAGTTCGTCGTCCTTGATGAGCACCTTCCTGGCAGCTGTGGAGAACGGCGCGGTCTTGACCACCCGCGCGGCTTCGTCCTACCGGCGATGACTGCCGCCGCGCCGCGGCCACCTCAAGGTGCCAGGCACAGTCCTTTCGGTTTCCAGTCCTTCTCGGGCAATACATTCGGCAGCGAGGAGTCCCCCAGAATCAGGACCAGGGAGCGACGTTCAGCGGCGCCCGTGGCGGTGAGGATCATCGGCTGTCCGCCGGCTACCAGGCCGCTCTGGCCCGTTCGGATCACCGATTTACCGCCCGGTGTTTCCAGACATTGCTCACCTGAGAGGACATACCAGGCTTCAGGGCCCGTGTGTCGATGCACGGCCGACTGCATGCCGGGCATGAAGGTCGCTTCCATATACCAAGCCGTATAGCTCGCAGCCTTCCCAAGGGGCAACGGGCCGACGGTGGCCACATGCGTGCCGTGAACGCTCTGGAAATCCCGGTCGGCTATCGAGAACAGCCAGATTGTCCCATACGCCTGCAGGACGGTAGACCGCGCCGCTTGCTCCTTCTCAGCCGCCGCTCGATCAGGATAGCGGTCGATGTGCCAGTAAAGCTGCTCGCCGCGCAGCCTGCCGAGGGGCACGGCGGCGATTACGAAACAACCCTGCGTGCGACCCGCGCGGGATTCGGCGGGAATACACATGCCATCGGTTCCTGCGTGTTCTCCGGGCGCAACGCCCGGCTGCTGGGCCACAGTGGTAGTGGACCACAGCAAAGCAGCCACAGCGGCCTTTGGCAGCCCTACCACGGATGATCCTTGCCATCGTTGTCCATGAATCGCCCGCTGTCCTTGAGGGTCAACCCATCGATGGTCCTGATCATCTTGCCCACGGCCTCCGGGGGCGGCACGAAGCCCGGCAGCTTGTCCTCCCCAAAACTCTCCACCTGCACACCGCCGGGATGGAACATCACGACAATCACTCCGTCGGCCTTGAACTGCGCGCTCAGCAGACGCATCGCGCTGTTCAGGGCCGCCTTGCTGATGCGATACCAGTAATGATCCGGCACCGGTGAGCCATTGGGCATGAACGGCGGCACCGACACCGAGCCGGCCGCCGAGCTGATGGCGATGATTTTCTTCTGCCGGCTGGCCTTCACATTGCCGATGAAGGTCTCGGTGATCATCAAAGGACCGGCGACATTGGTGTGGATGAAGTCATCCAGCAGCTTGTAGTCCAGGGTGCCGAACATCTGATTGGTGTTGCCGCCGGGCTTGTTGACCGGATCGGTGCGCACCAGCCCCGCATTGTTCAGCAGAATGTCGATGGGAACGCCCTTGAGCTTTGCCCCGAGCGCGGCGATCTGCGCGGGGTCGGTTACGTCCATGCGCTCAATGCGAACTTTGGGATATTTCGCAGCGAGCTTCGCCAGCTCTTCCGGGGTCGTCGTGCGGCGATGGGTGGCGATGACCATCCAGCCACGTGCGGCGTATTCCTTGGCGAACTCCAGGCCGATGCCCTGATTGGCACCCGTGATCAGTACCGTTTCGGCCGCGGCGCCGCCCGCACTGCCCGCCATGGCGAGACCGAACCCCAGGACCACGAACATTTTTTTCACTAAGCGCACGATTCAACCCCCTCTTCTATAGTCCCAGCTCGCTTAAGCCCGGATGATCATCCGGGCGCCGGCCACTCGGCCAATGAAATTTACGGTCACCGGCGGCGAGCG
>DATHMK010000004.1:0-16916 GCA_035487155.1 Steroidobacteraceae bacterium | reverse complement strand
GGCGCCGATGCGCTG
Organism: Steroidobacteraceae bacterium; assembly: GCA_035487155.1. Lineage (GTDB taxonomy): Bacteria > Pseudomonadota > Gammaproteobacteria > Steroidobacterales > Steroidobacteraceae > DAIDKA01. Next base: position 16,901 of record DATHMK010000004.1, on the reverse strand, counting down.
ATCACCTTGGCTTCGAGTGCCACGAGCCTGCCGGCCGCATCCAGGCCGCCGCGAAATCTGATCGCCGCGGCCGGCCGGTAGAAGTCATGCTGAAGGTCTTCCTCGCGGCTCCAGATCAGCTTCACGGGTTTGCCATTGGTGGCTTTCGCGGCCTTCACCGCCTGCGTCACGAAGTCCGCTTCGCCGCGTCGGCCGAAGCCCCCGCCCAGATACTGCACATGCACCTTCACGCGAGCCGGTGCAATGCCGAGCGCGACGGCAGCGGCCGTCTGCGCGGCCTGCGGATTCTGAGTGCCACACCAAACCTCGCAGCCCGCATCCGTGACCCGCGCCGTACAGTTCATGGGCTCCATGCAGGCATGCGCCAGGTACGGAACCTCGTAGCTCGCCTCCACGCGTTTCGCGGCGCTTGCCAGCGCCGCCTCAACATTCCCGTCGTGGCGAGCCACGATGCCCGGCTCGTCGAAGCCGGCGTGCAGCTGTTTGGATACTTCCTCACTGTCGAGTCCGGCAAGACGGCCCAGGTCGTACTCTACGGTGACGCGCTCGAGGGCCTTGCGCGCCTGCCAGTAGGACCGCGCGACCACCACCACACCATCTTCGAGCGGCACGGTGCCACGATACGCGGGCATGCTTCTGCACGCGCTGTCGTCGAAGGATTTGAGCTTGCCCCCGAAGGTGGGGCAGGTCCTGACCGCGGCGTACAACAGGTCAGGAAGCGTCACGTCGATCCCGTATCGGGCGCTGCCGTCGACCTTGTCGGGAACATCGACACGGGGTGGGGAGCTGCCGATGACCGTGTATTGAGCCACCGTCTTGAGCGGCGGATCCTGCGGCACCGGCAGGTTGGCCGCGAGTCGGGCCACGCTGCCGAATGAGCACCTGCGCCCGCTGGGCTCGTGAATGACCTCGCTGCCATCGGCCACACAGTGCATGGGGGACACTTTCCAGTTCTGCGCAGCCGCCTGCAGCAGCATGATTCTCGCGGCCGCGCCAATGCGCCGCAGCTCCAGGTACCAGCCGCGGACTGAGAAACTTCCGACCGTCGCCTGCAGGCCGAACAGCGGGTTGTCGTAGATCGCGGCCGCCGGAGCGTCGGCCACTCGCAATCGCCCCCAGTTGCCGCCCAGCTCCTCCATGATGATCATCGGCAGGGAGGTATGCCCGCCCTGTCCCATCTCCACCGCCGGGGTGATGATGGTGATGGCGTCGTCTTCGCCGATCTGCAGAAAGGCTGACGGCGTTCTGGGCGGACGCGCTGCGCCAGGCGCCGCCTGTCGGGCGGTCTCTTGGGCCGGCAATTCGAGGCTCAGCGTCAGCCCGGAAAGGGCCACCGCGCCGCCCACGAACTCGCGTCGGGTGATGTGAGCCATCATTCGTCTCTCGGACCGTGAATCCGGTGCAATACTACGCCGCCCCGCGTTTGGGCGCATGCGCGCCGGGACGAGCTGCCTCCCGCGCGCGCACCGGAAGCTGAATCGAAACACTCTCAAGGGAACCCGGGCCACAAAAATGTGTGCCCAATTGGGCCCACGAGCGGACACGGAGCGCTGTATTTCTGCATAACCAACGACCGTTGGGGACTGGCTCACGGCTCAAGGCCTTCATCGCTCCGGCTGGCGGGGGGGCGCTTGCGAGCGCAGAATTGATCCTCATCATGACGCCCGCAGCTGATCGGCCCCATGACAGTGAGAATGTGACCTCACACTTACGTGTGAACCGACTGTGATACCTACCGACCAGGACCAGGCAAAGCAGCCCGGGCGCCGCTACCGATACCTGCGGCACACGTGGCCGGTGCGGCTCATGCACTGGATTAACGTGGTGGCACTCACGATCTTGCTCATGAGCGGACTGCAAATCTTCAACGCCCATCCGGCCCTCAATTGGGGCAAGTCCTCCTACAATGGACGTTCGCCCTTACTGCAGATGTATGCGGTGCAAAGCCCGACCGGCAAGATAACGGGTGTTACCGAGGTCTTCGGAACACCACTGCGCACAACAGGGTTCCTCGGTGCATCCAAGGATGACAGCGGCATGCTCTCCGAGCGCGGATTTCCGTCCTGGCTCACGATTCCCAGTAACCAGTACTTGGCGATGGGCCGCCGCTGGCATTTCCTTTTTGCGTGGCTGTTGGTCGTCAACGGCCTGCTATACGTCATTTATTCCATCGCGAGCCCTCACTTCTCCCGAGACCTCGCCCCGACGCGCCGGGATTGGCAATCCATCGGGCGCTCGGTTCTCGATCATCTGCGCTTCAGGCACCCGCGAGGCGCGGCATCGAAGCACTACAACGTGCTGCAAAAGCTTACCTACGTTGCCGTGATATTCGGTCTGCTCCCATTTCTGATCCTGATGGGTCTTGCGATGTCGCCGCGCTTGGACACATTGCTCCCGGGGTGGGTCGATCTGGTCGGCGGCCGGCAGTCGGCCCGCACGTTGCATTTTCTGGCGGCCAGCCTGATGGTGCTTTTCGTCTTCATCCATGTGTTCGAAGTGATCATCAGCGGCCTTTGGAACAATGTGCGCTCGATGATCACGGGGCGATACGAGGTGGAGGAAACATGAGCGCAGGCCGCCGCAATTTCGTGATCCGTTTTCTGGCGGGACTCTCCGCCGTGGCATTGGCGGGTTGCGATGCAATCACCAACAGCCAGTGGGGTTCGAAAGTGCTGCGCGCCGGGGAAGGGGCGAATCGCGGCGCGCAACGGGCCCTCAGCGGCAAGGGCGCGCTCGCGCAGGAATTTTCCGAAGCCGATTTGTCGCCGGACTTTCGCAGCAATGGCACGTCGGATCCGGATGATCTGACCTATCAGAGTTTAGCGAAGAATCAATTTCGGGACTGGATGCTGGCAGTTGACGGTCTGGTGCAGACACCCAAGCAGTTCTCGCTCGCACAGCTTCGCATGATGAAGGCCAGGACCCAGATCACCCGCCATGACTGCGTCGAGGGCTGGAGCGCAATTGGAAAGTGGACCGGTGTTCCCTTGAGCGAGGTATTGGCCTTGGCACAGCCGACACCCGCCGCGCGCTACGTGGTGTTTCACTGTGCTGATCCCATGGACGCCGACGGCACGCGCTACTACGAAAGCATCGGCTTGGAGGATGCTCACCATCCACAGACGATTCTCGCCTATGAGCTGAACGGCGCGGCGCTACCGATCAAGAACGGCGCACCCATCCGGGTACGCATTGAGCGCCAACTGGGATACAAAATGGCGAAATACATCATGAGAATCGAGCTGGTCGCTGACTTCAAGGGAATGGGCGGAGGCAATGGCGGGTACTGGGAAGATCAAGGGTATGAATGGTATGCAGGAATCTAAGCCATCGCCCGAGCGGATCAGTTGTTGATGTTGATCGGATCGTATCCCGGTTGGCAGACATCGACGATGCACAGCGATTCGAGCGTACGGCCTTCGGGCGGCACCTTGAGGCCGGCTTTCAGCATCAACGCACGCAGCACCCTGGAAGTCTCCGGATGCGGGATCGCCGACTGCACGCCAACACGCACCAGACCGTCGGCATAGTCGATCGGCAACCAGGTGTGGATCGACAGGGTCGGGCTGCCGCGGTTGTCGGTATTGCCGAAATCGCGCACATCCATCCTGGCGCCCGCTGCCACCAGCACCTTCACCACCTCAGTCGCCCCCTTGTGCGCGGCGCCGTGCAGTGCGACGCGGCCGGTGTCGGCCTGGAAGTTGGGATTGATGCCGAGCGACAGCAGATACTTCACGGCCTCCACCGTCTCCTCGGGGGAGCGCTCCTGGGTAACGCCTTCCACCCAGCCGATTCCGGCAGCCGCCGCCAGCGGCGTTACTCCCAGTTTGGTGTTGATCTTCGGATCAGCACCGTGCGCGACCAGCAGCTTCAGCAATTCAAGATCGCCTGACTGTGCTGCACGCAGGAACGCAGTGGCGCCGTCTTCGTTCAACCATTGATTGGTGAACACCGTGCGCGTCTCGGTACTCTCGGTGATACGCCAATTGACGTTGGCGCCCTTGTCGAGCAGGTAGGTGATGTAGGCGAGGCTGTCCATGTCGGCCGTGCGCACCGGGTAGTCGCCGCCTTCGATATTGCGGTTGTCGACGGCCAGGTACAGCGGCGTCCAACCCCCCTTGTTGGCCAGGTTCACATTGGCGCCGTGCTCGATCAGGAACTTCGCCATCTGATAGTTCGAGTTGTGCGTGGCAGCCAGCAGCGGACTCCAGCCGTAGCGAGTCGTCTGGTTCACATCGGCGCCACCCTCGAGCAGCGCGCGCGCGGCATCGATGCTGCCGCTGCGGGCGGCATAGACCAACGCGGTGAACGCACCACCATCGGGTTCACGCGCGGGGGGACGGCGGCCACGAGCGGCGCTTACGGGAACCGGATTGCCACTCGCATCGCTCACCGCAGCGCCATCTGCGTCCTCGGTCACTTCCCCACCCACACCCGCCCCATGGTTGCCGCCGGCGCCGGCCACGGTAACGAAGCCCAAACCTCTGCGCTGTATCCCTTTGCACAAATCGGCGTCGGGAGTACTTTTCGCGCTGGCGCCAAACAGCATTTCGCGCTGGATTCGCACCTGCTGCAGATCCGGTGTCTTCGCCTCGCACAGCACCGCGATGGCCTGCTGACGTACGGCGCGTCGGGGATCTTCGGAGTTACCCAACGCTGCCGTGCGCCCATCGCGCATCACCGGTTTGGACACGGCCGCCACGTTGGCGCCGTGCTGGATCAGCTCCTTCAACACCTCGGCATGGCCCTGGTCGGCGGCCTGCATCAACGCGCTGGTGCCCCGCTCGGTTTCACTGGCATTCACGTCGGCGCCGTGTTCGAGCAATGCATGCACGGCATCGACATTACCCGAGCGTGCGGCCAGCATCAGCGGACGGCGGCCAAGCGGCAGCTGTTCGTTGGCATCGGCGCCGCCCTTGAGCAATGCTTGAATGACGGCAGCATCCCCGCGCGCCGCCGCCAGCCACAGCGGTGTGGCGCCGTCGTGATTGGCCAAGTCCGGTTTGGCGCCGGCCTTCAGCAGCAGTTCGGCCAGTTTTGCGTCGCCGCGATAGGCGGCCCATTGCAGCGCGGTGGCACCGTCGGCCTGTTGTGCATTGACGTCGGCACCGCGTTTCAGCAGACGCTCGACTTGCGCTTGGTCGCCGTGACTGGCGGCCTCGGCAAGCTCAGCTTGCGCGAAGGCGGCGCTTGCCATCGCCGAGAGCAGCACGGCAATGAGGGCTTTCAACGCAAAACTATGCATGCTGTTTCTCACCCGACCCCGTCACACCAGCCCGGGCAGAGGTCCGGTGCTATCGCCGAAACTGTCGCGGTGGATGTCGAACTGGTCGAGAATGCTCAGCAGCAGGTTGCCGGTCGGTACCTGCTTGGTCGGAAACGCCAGATGGCGGCCGCCCTGCAGTTTGCCGTAGTTGCCGCCCACCAGGATGTGCGGCACGTCGTAGTGCACGTGCTGGTTCGGGTTGCCCATATTGCTGCCGTACAACAGCAGCGAATGATCGAGCAGCGAGCCGTCGCCATCGTTGGTGTTGGCCAGTTTCTCGACGAAGTAGGCCAGCATCTTCACGTGATACTGGTTGATCTTCGACAGTTGCTTGATCAGATTCGGATCTTCACCGTGGTGCGAGCCGCCATGGAATCCCAGCGTCGGCGACTCGCATTCCGGATAGACACGGCCGGTGAGATCGCGCGCGAACAGCATGGTGCTGACGCGGGTGATGTCGGCCTGGAAGCCGACCGTCAGCAGGTCAAACATGATCTTGATGTGCTGATCGAACGACTGCGGAATGCCCGGGGGCACCGCAAAATTTTCCGGCGTGGCAGTGGTCGCTTTGGCGGCGATCTGCATACGGCGCTCGATTTCACGTACATTGTCGGTAAAGGCATCCAGCCGTGCACGGTCCGGAACACTGATTTCGGTGCGCATGCCCTTGATCTTGTCGTTGACCGAATCGAGGATGCTCTGGTTGCGCTCGCGGCGCGCTACGCGTTGCTCGGCGGTGCTGCCGCTGCCGAACATGCGCTCAAATAAAACCTGGGGGTTCAGTTCCATCGGCAACGGCGTGGTGGGCGATGCCCACGCGATCGTGTTGGTATAGACGCAGCTGTAACCTTCGCCGCAGTTGCTCGAACCCGAGCCGGGGTCTTCCACCGAAATTTCAACCGACGGCAGCAGCGTCTCCTGCCCGTACTTGGCGGCGATGACCTGGTCGATGGTCTGCCCGGCGTAAACGTCGGCGCCGGAAGTTTTGCGCGGTTTCTGCGCACACAGGAACGCGGCGGCGACCCAGTGGTCGGCACCGGTCTCACCCGGAGGCGGCTCAGACGAGCGCGAATGCAGCCCGGTCAGAATATTCAGGTGTTTGCGGAACGGCTCCATCGGTTTCCAGATGAACGGCAGTTCATCCGGCAATGCACCGACTTTTTCGGGAATCCAGTAGCCCGGCGCCGCGCCGTGTGGCACGAAGCCGCCGAAGAAACGGGGCGGCGTGTTCGCCGCAGTCTTTGCCTGTGCCGTCATCGCCGGGATCATTGCATCCAGCAAGGGAAGGGCAAGCGCGGTGCCGACTCCGCGCAACACGGCGCGACGGCTGATGTGCTTTTTGGTAATGAACATGGGTTTATTCCCCCTTCATCGAATTTGCGGCGGACAGTGAAACCGGGGCTGATTTGATGTTCATGGTGAAGGCCGGGCTCTGGACCACACCCATGATCAGCGACGAAAACTTGTAGTTGTCCTTCGCCGCGTTGTGCACCAGCGAACGGACCAGCGGCATGTCGTTGTAATCGAGGCCACGCCCGATGGCATAGGTCAGCAGATTTTCGGTCACCACTTCCACGAACATCTCGCGCTTGCGTACCGCGAGGTCGCGCAGACCCTTGATACCCTCGATGCGGGTGCCGTCGGTGACGATGCCGACCGAGTCGATCGGGGTGCCCACTTCAATGGTGCGCCACTCACCCACGGGGTCGAAGTTCTCCATCGCCAGACCCAGCGGCTCGAACATCTTGTGACAGGTCGCGCAGGTCGGGTTGGTGCTGTGGATTTGCAGGCGCGCACGCATGGTCTTCGGGGTTTCACCGGTTTTCTGGTCCAATTTGATCACCACGCCAGGCGGCGGGTCCGGCGGACTTACGCCGAGGAAGGTCTGCAGGAACCATTTGCCACGCTTCACCGGCGAGGTACGCGCCGCCTCGGACGTAATGGTCATCAGCGCACCCTTGCCCAAGAGTCCTCTGCGCATGTCCTGATCGGGCCCCAGTTGGATTCGACGAAACTGCGGGCCGTAGACGCCGGAGATGCCGTAGTGTCTGGCGAGACGCTCGTTGACGAAGGTGTAATCCGCCGTCAGCAAATCACCCACGCTGCGATCTTCCTGGATGATGCTGGCGAAGAACAGTTCGACCTCGGTCTTGAACGCATCGCGCAGCGTGCTGTCGAAATCGGGAAACAGGTTCACCGCCGGCTCGCTGGCAGCGATGCCGCGGATATTCAGCCACTGGCCGGTGAAATTCTGCACCAGCGCCTGCGATCGCGGATCGGCGATCATGCGATCGACCTGCTGTTTGAGTATTTTCGGCTCATGCAGCTTGTTGGCGGAGGCGAGATTGATCAGCTCCTTGTCAGGAATACTGCTCCACAGGAAGAACGACAGGCGCGACGCCAGTTCGAGATCGCTGATCTGGTAGGCAGTGCCGGCCGCTACTTTGGCCGGCTCGATCTCGGCGCGGTAAATGAAGTCCGGATCGGTCAGGACGCGCTGGATCACCGCTTCGATGCCGCTGTCGAATTTGCCGCCCTGTTCACGTCCGCTGCGGTAGAACGCGGTCATGATCTTGAGGTCGGCCTCGCTGGCCGGACGGCGGAAGGCCTTGGTCGTCAAAGTAGTGATGATCCTGTGGGCGCAGTTGGCTTCCTCGCTGACCTTCTTCGGGTAACACTCGAAAATCGCGCGCCGGCTTTGCGTGTCGGTGGCCGCCGTGCCGTTGAACGGGCCTTCGATGAATACCTGCCCCACGTGCGGGTAGAACGTGTAACCGGAGATCGAGCCGGGCGAGTTCATGGTGCGCTGGAAGGACCTGTTGATTGCGGTGTCGGGCAGATCGCTGGTGGCGAGGAACGCCACGCCGATGCGGTGAAAGCCGGCCTTGATCGGCAGGGCGGGCGTCTTGCCGCCATCACTGCGTTTGGTGGCGATTTCCTTGTCCCAGTCGTACAGGTACACGCGTTTGCCATCGACGGTGACTTCCAACTGTTCGCCTCGGACGTTGCCGAGTACCGCGGTGAAGTAGCCGGTCATGCCCTTTACAGTGAGCGTGTACTCGCCGTCGGCGGGGAATTCGTGTTCGATCAGCATGCCGCCACGGGTGCCGAAGGGCAGGCCTTCGACGTATTCGTTCTGGCTGGTGTCGTGCGGCGCGTCGAACACAGCCAGCGTCGGCGCAGTTTCGGTGCCGATGGCCAGACGACTGATGTTGCCAGCCGCCGACAGGTACGCCTCCATCAACGCCGGCGACGTGGTCAGCGTGCCGGCCATGTTGTCGAAGCCGTGACTGGAGTCGTCGGACGGCAGGAACTTGGCGGCGTCGATGTCGAGCGTCAACAGATCGCGGATCGCGTTGGTGTATTCGGTGCGGTTGAGGCGATGCAGGCCCGGCGCTAGCGGGTGGGGAGGCTTGGTGGCGGCAATCTTGTCGATGTTCTCTTCCACACTCTGCGCCAGCAGCTGCACCGTATCGTAGTCGGGGCGCTCCTTACCCGCCGGCGGCATCATGCCGGCGCGCAGGCGTTTGATCATCTTCTCACCGACCTGCGGCCTTTCGGCGATGCTGGCGGCACTGGCGAATTCCAAATCGACCCCGCCAGCATAGTCGTTCGAGTTGTGACAGCCCGAGCAGTACTTGCCGATCAGCGCTTCGCTGTCCACACTCCCGTCATGGGCAACGGCGGCTTGTGTGAACATGATGACCCCCGCGAGGATGGCCATGCCACGGGCAGCGGGCTTTAGCTGAGTCATTAACCGCATAACATTCCTGCCTAGCAACGCTGACTGAGGAAGCATCGTCAGACGACTATAGCGGGTCCGGCGGGGACGCCCCCATCGGCAACCCCAGCCCCGCCATCTCTTCCAAGGTCCGATTGTAAGGACATGGGAAGCAGACATCCGGCTTATTGAATTCACAACACTTTTAGTTCGCAAGGATGCGATTTTGACCCTGTTCCGAGCCGCAAGCCCAGGTGGCGTACTGGACTTAAACACAGTATTCGCCCGTGATCGGCTTAGGCGTAGCTACATAGGCCGCGGCCGCGCCTACACGGCACTTCACCGCGGCGGCTCCAGCTTTTGGTGCGCGGACGCTACGCTGCAGACGCGATTGAACGGATGTTGATATTTTACTCGGAATTTCAATGGGTTAAATTGCTCCTGGTACGTCAAGTTCGGCGAATCTGGGTCTGCTCGATGACTCCTCCTGCGCGGAGGCACGGACAAAGATCGAATTGCCTCGCCGGGAGCCAATTGCCGCCCAGAAGACAACATCACGGCCCTCCCCTTCTCCTTCGGCGGACATGCAACGCCGGAAACGCCACAAGTCGGCATGTTCGGGTCACCTTGACTACAGGTGTAGTCAAAACTAGTATAGCTACATCTGTAGTCACGTTGACCTGGGTGGCGACATGCGGCGAAAGACCATCGGTGACCAGGAACTAGCCCTGCTCCAGTACTTGGGGCAGCGGGGTGAAATCTCGGTAGGGGAAGTGGCGGCACAATTTGGTCAGGCGCGTGGCCTCGCACGTTCCACCGTGCTAACCATGATGGAACGCCTGCGCGCCAAGCAGTATCTCAAGCGGCGTCAAGTTGCTGGCGTTTACCGCTACTCGACAACCGGCGGGGAAGACGTGATCCAGGGCGCCGTCGGCTCGTTTGTTGAACGGACCCTACAGGGATCGGTCAGCCCCTTCGTCGCCTGGATGTCAAAGCGTGGCAAGGTCAGCGACGAGGAACTCGCCGCACTCGAAGCGTTGGTCGAGAAACTGCAGTCCACGCGGAAGGGAGTCTGAGGCCTGGACGCCTTCATCAGCGCCGTACTGGTGCGGCTCCTTGCCACCAGCGCACAGACCGTTGTGCTCATTGCGGCGGTGTGGGCTCTTTGTCGCTATGTGCCGCGCCTTTCACCCGCGACGCAGTGCTGGCTGTGGTGGCTCGTGGCGTTACAGGCTCTCGTCGGACTCCTTGCCAAGCCCGTTCAGCTGCCCTGGCTATCTCAGGCACCCGGGGCATTCCCAGGCGTGGCTTCCACGTCATGGGGCACGTTTCCTTTGGACGGTGTGATGTTGCGATCCGCTGGCGCGATTGACGTGTTGCCGTGGCTGCGGGGGTTGTTCCTGCTGTGGATGAGTGGCCTCGCGGTCACGACATGGCTGACCGTGCGAAACTGGCGGCGCGTGCGTGATTTGCTGGGAAACTCCGCGCCCTGCATCGACGCGCAGCTGCTGCAATCGCTGATGCGTACCTGCGAGGCGCAGGGGTTGCGGCGCGTGCCTCACCTGCGCTGTTCACAAGATATTGACTCACCGCTGGTGCTCGGCCACTGCAATCCAATGCTGCTGCTGCCCGCGGGCACGGGGTTCGAGAGCGAAGAGCTCGGCATGATCTTCGCCCATGAACTGGCACACCTGCGGCGAGGTGACCTGTGGTGGGGTTGGGTGCCGGCGCTGGTGCGCCACCTTTTCTTTTTCCATCCATTCGCCCACTTCGCAGTGCGTGAGTACGGCATCGCCCGCGAAGCGGCTTGCGATGCGGCCGTGGTGGAATTGGACCGTCATTCTCGCCATGACTATGGACGCCTATTGCTGCGGCTCGGGACCTGTCCTCGCTCCGATTCGGGATTTGCCGTTGGCTCGCGAACCTTTCACGCGCTTAGCCGGAGACTCGCCATGCTTGACAACACCAGGTTTCTGCCCGGAGGCAGATCCATTGCGCTACTGACCATTGTCGCTGCGGTCGGCGTCATGCCGCTGCGACTGGTAGCGGCGACAACGGAGCCTTCCGCATCTGCTACTTCTAGCGCTGCAGATGCGGTACCCATCGCAGCGCTCACTCCGCGATATACCGGTGAGCACATAACGGTCAACTTTCAAGACCTTGATGTCCGCGCACTGTTGCGTCTGATAGCTGAGGTCTCACACCGCAACATCGTGGTTGCCGACTCAGTCAAGGGGAGCATCACCTTGCGCTTGAATGATGTCCCCTGGGACCAGGTGCTTGACATCGTGCTGAAGACCAAAGGACTTGCCGAGCACGTGCAGGACGACGTGATCTACATTGCAGTCGCCCAGTAGCGGCTCTGCCTACTACCTGTCCCAAGAGACCTGCGACCCGGCATTCCGCCACGCTCCCAAACTCGGCGGCATGAGGATGGAACGGCGGCCACAAATACCGGAAGTGATTGGTGGATAAGGGAGGGAATCGAACCCTCGATCCGGGCATGATGAGGTGCCCCGTCTATGTCGCAGGGTCGGCGCGCGAGGCTCTTGCCATCCAGTAATATGCCGGCGCAGTCACCAGCAACCCGACGATCCATGAAAGATCAATCCCACCTAAGGCGCGCGCGATTGGACCGGTATACAGCGCCGCCGCTACAAACGGCACCTGAATCAGGATCCCTAGAAAGTAGCAGATCACGGCCGGCCCGTTGATCAGTCCATAGATGCCGCCGTCCCGCCGGAAGAAGGCGGCCACGTCATACTCGCCTCGCCGCAGCAGGTAGTAATCAACGAGATTGATCGCGGTCCAAGGGACGAGCACGTAGAGCAGCAAGAGAATGAAGTCCTCATACTTGGAAAGGAATGAGTTTTTGCTCAGAACGGCTAAGGAGATCGACAGGGCAAAGAGAATCAGCGTGATGACCGTCCGGGCGCGAGGACCGGGTGACCACGAGGGAATCAGGGTCTGGCCGAAAGTCAGCGTCGACAGCGAGCCGCAATAGAGATTCATCGCATTGCTCGCCGCAATGCCGAGTGAGAACGCAATCAACACCAGCGGGGCTATCCCGCGCGTAAGCAACGCAAGCCCGTGCACCAGATTACCGCTCGGGGCCGCGACGGCGACCAGTGCGCCGAGAATCATCGGCAGCAGTGAACCAAGCGCACAGCCCCAATAGGTGGCCCAAAACGCGGGCCTTGCGCCGCTGTCGCGCGGCATGTAGCGCGAGTAGTCGGATACGTAGGGGGCGTACGAGATATCCCAGAGGGCCGCAACTGAAATGGTGCCGAGAAGGCCGGGGAAGTTGAGCGAGTTGCGGCTCAGGAAGGCGGTTGGGACACCGTGAACCCGAACGATCCAGATGAAGGTGAGAAGCAGCATGAGGCCCACGACATATGTCATGGCACGGGTGTAGGCGTGAATCAGATCGTGCCCATAGATCGTTGCGATCACGCCGATTACGCCAAGCAACACAATTCCGCTCGTCTCATTCATCCCCAGCGTGAGACTTGCGAGCGCCTGTCCGCCTATCACCAGATTCGATGCGAGAAATCCGAGGTACATGACGATAACAATGCCTACCACGAGCAATGATCCGTAGGATCCAAACTGCCCGCGCGTCTGCACCATTTGCGGCACGCCGAGGCGAGGGCCCTGGGCAGCGTGCAGCGCCATGAAGATCGTACCCATCAGGTTGCCGATAGTGAGTCCGACGATCGACCATCCAAATCCCAGGTGGAACGCCGTCACCGCCAGGGCGCCCGTGACGATCGCCAACAAATTCAGATTGGTACCGAACCACACCGTGAACAGGTCGCGCGCCGTGCCGTGACGCCCGTCAACGGCGATTTGCTGAATCGTACGAATCTCCAGGCGAGTCGCCTGTTCTCGATCGGTCATTGACTTCTCTCTGGAAGGCCTAATCACGGGCAGCAATATTTGTGCCAGATTAAGCGGTGGTGGGACAACGAGGGACGAGCGGATCTATTCGTAACCGCGATCCCCACGGTGTGTTAAATGACGTGGATGCGCATCCACATTAGAATCTATTGTGCAGCGATGGCGATGTTGTCGTGAACTCTGAATTGTTCTGGCAGGAGGTTTTGCCTCCCGATGGCGCCGCCGAGGGCGGTTATGCGGCTCGATTCGACGACGGCCGCATCCTATTGCTGCCGATTCGCCCCTTGCCCGACGGCAAGCATGCTCTGGCGTCCCTAATCATCAACCAGGCGAGCTTCCCAGTGGTTGATGCGCTGGCGGCCGACCTTGCGCAGAAGCTGTCGGTGTTCGGCGCAGATGTCATTGTCGGGCTTCCCACTCTAGGACTTACCTTGGCTAGCGCCGTCGCCCAGAAGTTGGGCCATACACGTTACATCCCGCTCGGTCTGTCGGCAAAATTCTGGTACCGGGAGCAGCTATCCGTGCCGCTCCATTCGATCACGTCTCCTGACCAACCGAAACGGTTGTTCATCGACCCGCGCATGTTGCCGCTGCTCAGGGATCGGCGCGTCGCACTGGTCGATGACGTCATCAGCAGCGGGGTCTCCATGCTGGCGGGCATTGCCTTGCTTGAACTATGCGGAATAAGACCCGCAGCGCTCGGCGTCGCAATGCTGCAATCTGAGCAGTGGCAGGAGCGCCTCGCGGGATGGCCGATCGTGTCTGTTCTGCGCTCGCCCATCCTTGATGTCGGATGAGGCCAGCGCCGTGGCGTTGCAGGCACCCGCGGCCCATTCACGCCATTCGTCGATTGGGCTGTCAGTCTGGCAACGCACCTGTTCTCGAGTATGCCAATAGGCCCTCGATGCTCGCCAGCGCAGAGTAGCGGGGTAAAGGCGGCGCGGCGTCTCTATTCGCCACCCGGCTGGGGGCCGCAATCTTAAGCTGCACCATAACGGCACTCCCGCAAAACGTATGCCTTGAGCCCTTGAAATTTTTCGCAGCGTCCCTAAGTTTTTTGCGCCCTATCAACCCGGTCCACAAGGAGGCACGGATATGTTTACCAGAGTCCCGTATTCGCAAGTCCCCCTGTTCGCCGAATTCCGGCGCCTGGAGGAGGAGCTGGATGAATTGTTCGGCACATCCACACCCTGGAACGGAGGCATCCGTTCCCTGCCCCCCGGCACCTTTCCTGCGGTCAACGTCGGAACCACCGGTGACAGTGTCACCGTCTACGTTTTCGCGCCCGGTATCAACCCCAAGCAACTCGATATTTCACTGCAGCAGAACGTTCTCTCCGTGAGTGGCAAGCGCGAGGTGTCCGTGGACAAGAACGGCACGTACTATCGCCAGGAGCGCTTCGGGGGCGAATTCCGACGGGTGATCGCACTCCCCGAGGACGTCGATCCGGACAAAGTTGCGGCGAGCTACCGTGACGGTATCGTCCAGATCACCGTCCGGCGGCGCGAATCCACCAAGCCGCGGCAGATCGAGATTCACTGATGTTTATGGAGGACAACATCATGTCAAACAGCACTGAGGTCGCGAAAACCTCACGCCACGCAAGCACTTCGGCCGACTCCCAGCGGCACGCCGCCGCCAGTGAGTCGGTGCTCCGGCCGCCTGTCGACATTTTTGAAACGGGGGAGGGCATTACGCTGCACGCCGACATGCCCGGAGTCGCCAAAGATCGGCTCAACCTTCGCATCGAAGGCAACAGCCTCCTCATTGAAGGCACCATTGGAGTGGCTCCCCAGGAGCAGATGACGGCCCTGCACGCCGACGTGCGTTCAACCGTCTATCGCAGGAGCTTTACGCTCAGTAACGAGCTTGAAACACAGAAAATCGAGGCGGCACTGAAGGATGGCGAGCTTACCGTGCGGATCCCGAAGCGCGCAGAGCTGCGGCCACGCAAAATCGAAATTACAGGCTGATTCGCGCGGCTTGATAGCCATCCGCGGTGACCGGCAAAGCCTTGTTGCCGGGCCATGAGACCGTCACGTCATAGCGCAGCCCCAGCGCCCACCGGCGCTGGGGCTCGATTTCTGCGGCGGCTGGGCGGCTTGCAGCACACGCCCGGACTTTTCATCAACCAGGGGGTCAAAATAAAGCGGCGGCACCTCTTGAAAAGGGCCATCTTCGACCTTAGCTGGCCGGACCGGCACTCCGGAAAATCGGGGATCGCCTCATCCTTTATCTCATCGAATTGTGGAGGACAGTACGATGAACGCGCCTCGCATCCATACCCCGGCATTACCCCTGGCTCGCTCCCCGTCCCGGATATCATTCTTACTTGCGTTGACATTTCTAGCCGCTTCACCGGGGATTGCTGCCCCTTCCGCACAGGCCCCGGAGGCATCGCCGCTCACACCCTCGGCGCAGGTCGACTTCGCGCCGGATAGCGGGTTGGTTTCCGTCAAGACCTTTCTTGATAAATCCGCATTCCCTTGGCTCACGAGCGCCCATCCTGATGATTTCGTCGTCTACGAGAATGGCGTTCGACAACAAAATGTGGCCGTGACAGTGGAGCACGCGCCAATGTCGATTGGGATTCTTCTCGAGTATGGTGGCCGTTACCATACGCTGAATGAGATTCGTGGCGAGAAGGCCTGGGCCGCTGCGAAGGACCTTCTGCAGGAGATTGGTCCGGACGACAAAGTGGCTCTGTGGAAATATGCCGACACTGTCGAACTCGTCTCGGACTGGGCTTCATCCGCGGATAGCGGCGCAAGGACTCAGTTCAGCTCTCCTCCTCCTTCCCTTTCTGAACTCAATTTATACGACGCTGTCATCCAGACGCTGCCGAAAATGCAGTCGATGCCTGGACGCAAGGTGCTGGTGCTAATCTCCTCGGGCGTCGACACGTTCAGTAAGGCCAGTTTTGCGGACGCTCTAGCCGAAGCGCGCAAAGCGGGCGTTCCCATCTACGTTGTGAACCTTGGACCCACGCTGCGTTCCGCGCTGTTTCTGGACTCTTCCGTCACGGGCGGCCCCTACAATGAATTGAATTGGAAACGGGCGCGGGTTGAGTTGGAAGAATTGGCGCACGCCTCCGGAGGGGGAATATATTCTCCCGAGTCCTCATTGGACTTAACTGGAGTCTATGACGATCTATTCGCTAATTTGCGAGTTCGCTACACCATCCAATACATGGCTCACAGCGCTGAGTCAGACAGCCGGCCACGGGCTGTCCGGGTGGAGCTTTCAGGGCCGATGAGTCGGGTCGTCACCGGCAAAAAGAAATCGAATGGCAGGCTCATTGTGGAGGCGGAGTACGTTCCGACCCACGTTTCGGCTTCGATCACCGATAGGATGCAAGGACGGTCCGCCTCCGTACCGAGTCAGTAGCCGCAGTGGCCGGGTCAATCCGCCCCAGCCACCGACGGGCGGCATCCGTTGCACGGTCTCGGCGGAACGGACGGTATAAGCCTTGGAATGTTCATCGCCGACAACTACAGGGTGTGGGTTAAGGCGAGTTGCCCACGCATGCAGCGGATAGCGGGCCTCCGGCTGGCTGCGGTGCTCAACCGTGCATTCGGTCTGAGAACCAGTTGGCATCAGGATCAGAAAAGCGAGGCGCTGATCGTCAGCATGTACGTACGCAGCTCGAGCGTTTGACATTTTCCACGTAATTTCAATGGGTTAAATTAATTCGGCACTCCAGTTTTCCGTTGAATTCGAACATCGACTCGCTGTATTCTGGTCAGTATGACTAGATCGATAAAATCCAGGCGGCTGGCGTCAAAGCCGGCGAAGCCTTCTCAGACAAAGCCGCGGTCCGGGCATTGGCTATTGCAGGACGCCAAGGCTCGCTTCAGCGAGCTCGTGCGCAAGGTTCGTAGCGAAGGGCCGCAGCATGTAACGGTGCATGGCCGCGACGAGGTGGTTGTCATTGCCGCCGAAGAATTCCGCCGGCTCAAGGGCAGCCGCACCGGACAATCGCTGATCGACGCGATCCAGTCGTCGCCCTACCGT
>DATHMK010000003.1:0-17238 GCA_035487155.1 Steroidobacteraceae bacterium | reverse complement strand
CGCTCCCACATTCCCCTGTCAAAGTGGCTGATGGCAGCTTACTTGCTCTGCTCCAGCAAGAAAGGCATCAGCAGCCACCAGCTACACCGCACCCTCGATGTCACCTACAAGACGGCATGGTTCCTGTCCCATCGCATCCGTCATGCCATGGCTTCCCCGGTCGGCCTCATGGGCACTGGGGGCGCCATTGTCGAAGCGGATGAAACCTACATCGG
The DNA here is from genome assembly GCA_035487155.1 of Steroidobacteraceae bacterium. Lineage (GTDB taxonomy): Bacteria > Pseudomonadota > Gammaproteobacteria > Steroidobacterales > Steroidobacteraceae > DAIDKA01. The sequence continues at coordinate 17,023 of DATHMK010000003.1, read as the reverse complement.
CAACAAGGGCGGCAAGCCCAAGCGCGCCGGCCACGGCCACAAGCACACCGTTTTCGCCTTGGTGGAGCGCGGCGGCAAGGTGAAGTCCACCCACATTTTCGGACCCGGCAAAACCACTGACGGCATCAAGAAGGCCATGCGCATTCTGTCTCCCGAAGCCCAAGTCATGACGGACGATGCCCGCTGGTATCGCAACATCCTGGCCGGCTACACGCATGAGTCGGTGAACCACTCCAAGGGCGAGTACGTTCGCGGCAATGCCCACACCAACACCATCGAAGGCGTGTTCTCCATCTTTAAGCGCGGCATGGTCGGCACGTACCAACACTGCGGCGAACAGCACTTGCAGCGCTACCTCTCAGAATTCGACTTTCGTTACAACCACCGCGCCAGCATCGGCCTGGACGATATGGAGAGAACCCGCGAGGCGCTCCGGGGCATTGAGGGCAAGCGGCTGACCTACAGAAAACTTGGTTAAACGACTGGTGGGGGTGCCGAAGCGCCTGCCGCGCTATCGGCGCCGGCGCCCGAATCGCGTATTGGGGCGCGAGTTCTTCCAGCAGCTAAAACTGAAATTCTAAGCGCATAACCTGTAGCGAAAGTCATCGGCGTATTGATATCTGCTGAGAGTTAAGTGGATATACATTATGCGAATCAACGCGCTCTCGATATCACGTAAACCCATTATAAAATATGGAGTTATGGCAGTTACGGAACGAGTCACGTATGGTTAAGCGCTTTAACTGTTTTTGAATTGCGATGTCTCAATTCCAGGGACCGCTGATTTTTCTCTTGAAAACACGGATTTTTCCCTTGCGGGAGATCATTGATTGAATGAGAATATCCGCTCCTGGCTGTTACCCAGGAGCGGATCGGTTCATTTCCACCGTGTTTGCACAGTAAGGCAGGTGATGCCCGTGCGTAGAAAAGTCGCCCCGTAAAAGCGGGGCTCAACCGGTAGGGGTCGGGATAACTCCCGGCCCTTACCCTTTGAATTATATGTTTTTTCAAAGGAAAAAGCCATGAGCAATCCAGGCTCAGACGAGAAATTTGCGGCTGCTATTGAGGAGCTACAGGCACAGCGATCTGGCTTGGAAGCTCAGCTCGCTACTATCGATAACGCCATTGCTGCCCTGACGGCGCTGCAATCTGGCGGCCCTATTCCGGCAGCCAATATTCAGACCGGGCTTCAAGCTGGCGGTGCTTTGAGCATGGCCATAAATAGCGGATCCACAATAGCTATCGAATTGGATACTTTCCATGGCCTCACGACTGGCCAGTCGATCAAGAAGTACCTCGGAATGCGCAGGAAACCTGCGACCACACAAGAAATTGTTGAGGCGCTTGCTGCTGGCGGACAGGCTGGAGCAGATGGAGCGAACTTCGCCGTTGTGGTGAATAACTCGCTTAACCGGATGTCTGCCGCTGATGGAGATATATCCAAGGTGCGCAAGGGAATTTGGGGTCTCAAGTCGTGGTACGGCTCTAAGGCATCAGCCGAGTGAGGGGCTGGCGTGGTCGCTCGACCGGCCTTCTATCCGGTCTTACCGGGTTCGATTCCCGGCCGCTCCACTGGTTTCTTTTTAGATTTCTCAGCCGGAGCGGGTGGCGTATTCAGCAATCGCCGCGTCACCTCATCGAATGGGATTGGCTTCTGAGCATCTTTTTCTGTCTTTATTGACATAAGTGGCTGGTGGTAATCATCGAACTTAGACTTGTCGGGTACATTATCCCGTCATCGAAAGGGGGAAAGATCCGTGTCCGACGTACAAGAAATAAAAGAACAATTCGTGCTCGCTCTGTATGACCGGGTACTACATGTAAGTAACCGTTTCCTATATCAGTGTAAGACATTTCATATAACAATCTTGGCGTTGGAAGACCCGTCCTTCAAAGACATAGCCACTCAGACAAAGCAAGTTGCTGAAATCATTAAGATTCTGGGTCATGATAAAGACCCCTTGATAACGAATAAAGCAGACGAATATTGTGACCTGATGCTCCAAATAGCAGTTGCTATAGAGAACTTGGACGAAGTAAAGTTGTCTACGTTAGTGTCCGAGCTAGAAAGGAAAACCGGCAAATGATCGACCAAAGCACTCGAGAGAGGCTTTTCGAGCAAGCGCAGGCTCTCCTAGATCATATTGAAGCGTCGATTGACGCTCTTCAAGAGAGGCTTGAGAGGGCTGCTGCGGAATACGAGCGAAAGGCCGCTTAAATCACCCCCTTAACTCCACCAACTAGAGAAGGGCGCCGAGAGGCGCCCTTTTCATTTGCAGTCTGGTCTACGCTTCCTCACCGACTGTTTATACGTCCGACGCTCCTGATGGTATCGAGTGCAGCGACCGAACCCGATACCGTTAACTTGCCCATTCGTTCATACATCATCCGCAATGTCCTTCCGAATGGTTGCTGCGAAGCACAGGAGTAGGGTTTAGCCTCCCATGACGCCAGAAGAACTCGAAGCGTTTCGCCTTAATGCCCGGATTTTGGCTTTGGAGGCCGTAGTGGCGGCGCTGATAAGCGCAGGAATTCATACTCCAGCCGGGCGGCAAGAGCAGCGCGCGGAGCTAGATCGCTGGCTCGAATCACTCCGCGATCTGAAGTTTCCTGGTGCGCCGCCCGAATACGCTGACCTTTTGAACGCCGAGGTCCAGCAGGCCGCTGAGAGCCTGTTCTCATTTATCAAGTCCACTCTGAATAAGCGCTCTCGGACGCCTTAATCCTTTCCCCTCTCCGCTGATTTCCACCGGCCTGTCACGCACCGTGATTTTCATCGCCTTGTCTCCTGTTTGTCAAAGGGATATTCGCGATAAAAATATCAAAAACCGCGGGCCGCGGCGGAAATTCGCGGCGCGAGAATTCACCGCAATTGGGGAGGAATGCCATGACGACACCACTGTGGGAGCCGCAGCGCTGGCTGGCGGCGGCGACCCTTGAGTCCGTGCTCGAGGTGAATGAACAGGTGCTGGCGTTGCTGCGTGCGCAATGTCAGGCGGGCGCCGCTCAGCCATTGATCCGCGAGGTCAATGACTTGCTGTTGAATCTGGATCCTAAGTCCATGCGCCGGGCCGCCGCCAGCGCGGTGCTGCTGGTGGATGCCGGCTTCGCCGATGCCGGATTGTGGTCCGGCGCCATCATCGGGGCCATCAATGACCGTCCCCGAAGCGAGGATCCCTTCTTTACCGTAGACGGAAGCGTAGCCTTAATGCGGCTGGTCATGACCCAGGCCTGGCACCTGGCCCGAAGTCAGCCGGCTGCGGCCCGGCTTCTGCTGGGCCTGTCGGCGGTCAACCTCAACCTCATCGGCGGGTGTAGCCTGAGCCGCCTGACCCAGCTGGCGGAGACCCGCAGCCAGTGGCTGCGGCCACGCTGGGAACATAGGCCCCGGATCTGGTGCGATCTGCTGCGCACGGCCGGCAAGGGCGAAAGCAGGGCCCTGGAGCGCATGCGGGTCCGGGGCCTGCAGCTGCTGGCCGCCGAGGCGCGGCCGGGGTAAGGTTCAGGATCTGGAGCCTTGCCGAGAGGTGTCGCCCAGGGGCGACGTCTGTCTGGCACCGCGTCAGACCCGGTATAACTGGGAGTCTGCCGTTCGCTGCTGTAACGAGGAGGACCTGACCCATGGCGCTCTGGAAAGAACCCAACGCACCGACCACTTCGACACCGCCCCCATCGATGCCGTCCGGCAACCCCACACCCCGGGAGACTTCCATGTCCGCGACCCCCCCGACGAACACGGAACCGCTGCGCCGCCCGCAGGCTGCGCGCGCGGAACTGAAGGAGTCACTGATCGCCGCGGATCTGACCATCGAGGGCAAGATCGAGGGCTCCGGCCATGTGCGCATCGCGGGATCTTTCAAAGGTGATGTCAACGTTCAGGGCAACCTGACCATCGAGGCCGGCGCCCGCGTCACCGGGCAGGTGCGCGCCAGCACGGTCATCGTGGGCGGCGAACTGCACGGCAATATCGAAGCGGCCGCCCGCGTCGAGATTCAGGAGACCGGAATGGTCGTGGGCGATGTGAAGGCTGGTTCCCTGACGGTTTCGGCCGGCTCGCGCATGCGGGGTCAGGTGGAATTCGGCTGGGGCGAGAAGAGCGTCAGCTCGCTGGCAGCGGCGAAGGTGGACCACGCGGTCTCCTGATCAAGGGACCCGCCACCTAGATGTCAGCCGGCAAGACGCGCACCTGTCCGCACTGCAAGGCAACGATCCTTGAAAGTGCGACAGTGTGCCCTGGCTGCCAGCATCACCTGAGGTTCGACCCGGCGGCGCAGCGCATGCTGCCCGCGGCAACGCCGCTGAAGGTCGAGGGCATCCTCCGGCATCCACCGGAAGGGGGTACCTGGGAGTATTCGATCGTCCTGGCCGTTCGCAACGGTCGCGGCGAGGAGATTACGCGCCAGGTCGTCGGGGTGGGCTCGCTGGCCCCCGAGGAAGTGCGTTCGTTCAGCCTGGCCGTGGAGCTGTTCGTGCCCCAGGTCATGGGGCGCGACGTGCGCAACGAGTCGCGGGTGCCGCCGGGGGCCTCCGCGCCGCCGGGTTCGGCGCCGCGACCGGCCCAGCCCGCGGTCAGCAAATCACCGTTTCGAGATCCGCGCGACCCGCGGGTCAGACCGCCAATGGCCGGTCGCGAGCCGGGCACCAAACCCGCTCCGGCCGGTCCGCCGGCCTTGCCGCGCGATCCGCGCCCACCGGCCCTTGAATCGTCGGTGCGGACCTTTCCCGCAGCGGCGCCGCAGCCCAAGGACCGACCCAAGAGCTAGGGCAGCGACCGGGGGGCGGCCCCGGGGTGTGCTACCCTCTCGCGCCCATTCCCCCCTCGCCAAACGGCAGCTCGATTGCCCATGCATGCGCTTTCAGTCAAGGCACTGACCAAAACCTACAAGAACGGCGTACAGGCCCTCAAGGGTATTGACCTGGAGGTCGAGCAGGGCGATTTCTTTGCGCTACTGGGACCCAATGGCGCCGGCAAGACCACGCTCATCGGCATCACCACCTCCCTGGTCACCAAGTCCTCGGGCACCGTCCAGGTGTTCGGCCATGACATCGACCGGGAACTGGAGGCCGCAAAGTCCTGCATCGGCGTGGTGCCGCAGGAACTGAATTTCAACATGTTCGAAACACCGCTGACCATAGTCGTCAACCAGGCGGGCTTCTATGGCATCAGACGCCGGATCGCACGCGAGCGCGCCGAGAAATACCTAAGACAGCTGAACCTGTGGGAGAAGCGCGACTCGATGGCCCGCGGCCTCTCCGGCGGCATGAAGCGGCGCCTGATGATCGCCCGCGCGCTGATGCACGAGCCGCGACTGCTGATCCTGGATGAGCCGACGGCCGGCGTTGATATCGAGATCCGCCGTTCCATGTGGGACTTCCTGCGGCAGATCAATGAAAGCGGCACCACCATCATCCTGACCACGCACTACCTCGAAGAGGCCGAGACTCTGTGCCGCAACATCGCCATCATCGATGACGGCCGCATCGCCGAGCGCGATCGGATGAGCAGCCTGCTGACACGCCTGAACACCGAGATCTTCGTGCTGAACCTGCGCGAGCCGCTGGAGGCGGCCCCGGATCTGGCCGGCTTTCCGACTATCCTGGTGGATGCCCGCACCCTGGAGGTGGAAGTGTCCCGCGAGCAGTCCCTCAACGAGATCTTCCTGCGCCTGACGCAGATGGGAATTCACGTTCTGAGCATGCGCAACAAGGTCAATCGACTCGAAGAGATCTTCATGCGGCTGGTCGAGGGCAAGGGGCAGAGCGCTGCCGCGGGTGTCGGCTGATGGATGCCAAGGTGAGAACCGACCTGCCGCAGCCGGTGAATCTGGCGCAGGTGAACTGGTGCGGCTTCAGAACCATCATCATCCGCGAGTACGGGCGCATCATTCGCATCTGGGGCCAGACCCTGGTGCCGCCGGCGGTGCAGGCGACGCTCTACTTCACCATCTTCGGCAGCCTGATCGGCCGTCGCGTCGGCCAGATGGGTGGCTACGACTATCTGCAGTTCATAGCGCCCGGCCTGATCATGATGAGCGTGATCCAGAATTCCTACGGCAATGTGGTCGCATCATTCTTTGGCGCGAAATTCGGCAAGCACATCGAGGAACTGCTGGTCTCGCCATTGCCGAACTGGCTGATCGTCGCCGGCTACACCGCCGGTGGCCTGCTGCGCGGCCTGCTGGTGGGGGCGGTGGTGACCGTGGTCACGCTGCTGTTTGCCAAGCTGCACGTGCTGCACCCGTTCATCATCATCGGCGCGGTGGTTCTCACCTCGATCGTGTTTTCGCTGGGCGGCTTCATCAACGCGCTGCTGGCGAAGAACTTCGACCAGGTGAACTGGATTCCGACCTTCGTGCTCACCCCGCTCACCTACTTTGCCGGCGTGTTCTATTCGATACATATCCTGCCGCCCTGGGCGCAGACCGCCTCGCACGCCAACCCCATTATGTACATGGTGAACGCCTTCCGCTTCGGCTTCCTGGGCGTCTCGGATGTGAATATCCCAGCCTCATTCGGCATCACCATCGCGCTGGCCGTGGCGCTGTTCACCACGGCGGTGACCATGATGAATGTCGGCCGCGGCATACGGGACTGAGACCCGGTTCACGCCCGGTGTGCGTGGCAACAAAACATTCACGATTCAGTCACTGAATCGCCTTGCGGCATTGCGAGGCTGTCGGCCTCATGAAGGCCGGAACTCTAAGCACCTTCGTTGCACGCGTGGACGCCGCCGAGTTCGGCATCTGCCGCAGCCTCAATGCTCTGAGCCGGCGGCCACCGGTGCGCCGCGCATTCCAGCTGATCAGCCGCCTGGGCGATGGCGTGATCTGGTATGCGCTGCTGCTGGCACTGCCGCTGCTGCACGGTCGGGCAGCGCTGCGGCCGGCGCTGGCGATGGCCCTCATCGGTGTCATCGGCGTGTTGCTCTACAAGCTGCTCAAGAACACCCTGGTGCGCGAGCGCCCGTTCATCACCCATAGCGGCATCTCCCTGCATGGCGCGCCGCTGGATCGCTACAGCTTCCCCTCCGGCCACACCCTGCACGCGGTGGCCTTCACCTGGCAGGCCGTGGCCCACTTCCCGGAGCTCGGCTGGGTGCTGGTCCCGTTCACCTCCCTGGTGGCCGCCTCGCGCGTGGTGCTGGGACTGCACTATCCCACCGATGTACTGGTCGGCGCCGCCCTCGGTGGCCTGCTGGCGCAGCTGGGCCTGGCATTGGGCTGAACCGTCGGCGATCCGCGACGTTCCGGTGACGGGAACGGCGTGCCAACTACGCTACACTTGGGCCATGGGCAAGCGCGCGTTGATCGTAGACGACTCGAAGTCGGCACGACTGTCTCTGGCCCGCATTCTGCAAAAGCATGCCATCGAGGTGGACACCGCCGAGTCGGCGGAGCTCGCCATCGAGTACCTCGGCACCCATCGTCCCGATGCCATTTTCATGGATCACATGATGGCCGGGATGGACGGCCTGCAGGCCGTGCAGATCATCAAGAACAATCCGCGAACCGCCACGATCCCGATCATGATGTACACCTCCCAGGAAGGGGAGCTGTATGTGGGCCAGGCGCGGGCGCTGGGTGCCATCGGCGTGATGCCCAAGCAGGTCAAGCCGGCGGATGTGACCAAGGTGCTCTACCAGCTGAATCTGGCGGTGGACCGGCGCAGCAACGAGCCACCCAGTTTCCGCCCCGTCGAGCTGGTCGGCGCGGCGAACGACGATCAGCATCACATCAATACCCAGCCCTCCCTCTATGCGGATGGCACGCTGCGCGAGCAGCTGCTGGACCTGCGCCGCACGGTGCTCAGTGGCTTCGACAGCCAGGGGGACCGGCTGCTTGCCGACATGCGCAGCGTGCTGCACGAACAGGCGCCACACCTGGCATCGCAGCCCCTGCCGGCGCCGCGTCCATGGCTGCCCTGGGTGCTGGCGGCCGCGCTGAGCGGCGCCTGTGTGGTGCTCGGGATACTGCATTCCCAACAGGAATCGCGCCTGACGGGGCTGGAAACACAACTCGCGCAGCTGCAGACTCCCGCAGCGGCCGGCGCCGTGCCGCCGCCGCCGGCCGCCGTGGATGCGCCCAGCGCTGCGCCCGTGGCTGATGTCACCACCCTGCCGCGCGCGAGCCTCAGGACCATCGTCCAAACCGTGCCCTATGGAGCCGAGCCCTTCAGCGGCACGCGCCTGGATGCCATACGGCAGCTGTTCGACCGTCTCACCGCCCAGGGCTTCCAGGGCAATGTCGACATCAGGACCTACAGCGGCCGCTTCTGCCTGGTTGGCAACGGCACCGACGGCTATTCGCTGGCGCCTGATGAGCTGCCGTATGCGCGCTGTGACATGGTGTCCGGCGCGGCCAATGATCAGACCGGCAGCGCCGTGCGTATCCCGGTGGTGCTGGCGGACCTGATGGGCACGCTGCGCGCCGGCAGTCACGACCAGATACACGTGCAGGTCAGCGGCGGCGAGGGCACCGGCAGCGCGGGCTATCCGCCGCTGAGCGACACCCTCACCGCCGGTGAATGGAACCGCGCCGCGAGCGCCAACAACCGCATCGAGATCCACGTTCGTTAGCCGACATCGTGGAAGCCACACTGGAATATGCCCAGGAGACGGGCTTCAGGCCGCCGTGGTGGCTGCGCAATGCGCACGTGCAGTCCATTCTGCCGAGCCTGGCACTGCGCCGTGCCATCGTGCGGCGACGCTGCGCCCATCTCACCGAACATAGCCGCCCGCTGATCCTGGACTGCGGCGATGGGGTGCGCTTGCTCGCGCAGCACACCCCGGCGATCCAGCCCAATCCCAACGGCGCCGTGGTGCTGCTGCACGGTTGGGAGGGCGATACCGATGCGATGTACATGCTGGCCCTGGCGCGCCGGCTTCTGGCCAGCGGCTTTGAAATACTGCGCCTGAATCTTCGCGATCATGGCGGCACCCAGGCGCTGAACCCGGGGTTGTTCCATTCCTGCCTGCTGCCGGAGATCATCGGCGCCGTGCGCCGCGCCCAGGAGCAGTTCGCGGGCCTGCCGCTGCATCTGGCCGGCTTCTCGCTGGGCGGCAATTTCCTGCTGCGCGTGGCCGCCGCTGCGCCACAGGCCGGCCTGCGAATCGCCAGCGTCGTGGCCATATCCCCGGTGCTCGAGCCGCGCGTGACGCTGAATGCCATCGAATCGGGCCTGAGCGTGTATCAGCGTTATTTCGTGCGCAAGTGGCGCGCATCGCTGCAGGCCAAGCAGCGCGCCTGGCCGCAGCTGTACCAGTTCAGCGACCTGGGCGGCATCGTCAGTCTCAGACAGATGACGGCCGCGCTGGTGGAGCGCTATACCGAATTCAATTCTCTGGAAGAGTATCTGGACGGATATTCAATCACCGGGCGGCGGCTGGCGGGGCTCACGGTGCCGGCGACCATCATCACCGCGGCGGATGATCCGATCGTACCGGTGGCCGATATCACACGCCTGGCGGCCTCGGCCCATCTGCGTGCGCTGGTGACACCCTGCGGAGGACATTGCGGCTTTCTGTTGGGACTGAGCGGCGACACCTGGGCGGAGAATGCGGTGGCCGCGCAGCTGGCGGGCTGAAGCGCGCGGCGCACCCGCTCAGCGCGCGCGCTTCTCTTCGAAATTGACGATGGGTTCACCGCTGGTCACGGTAACCTCGCCTTCGATGACCGCGCCCTTGGCAATCGCGATGCTGCGTGCCGTGACCCGGCCGCGGATCTGCGCCGTGGCTCGGATCTCCAGCTTTTCATCGACCCTGACGGCACCGACGATGGCGCCGGCGACGACACCGCTGCGCGCATGCACTTCGCCTTCCCAGCGCGCCCCGGCCGCCACGCTCAACGCCCCTTTGACATCCCCATCGCCACGCACCTGGCCACACATCACCAGCGCACCGGGAACCTCAAGATCGCCGGTGAGGCGGCTGCCCGCGGCCACATAGGTGGGCCCGGCGCCCATCTGATCCAGCAGTCGCCGTTTGGGTGTGTCGGCCATGGCCTTCCTGTTTGCTGAGACGAAACCGTAAATATGTTGCCGCAGCGGCGTGCGCAATGGTGGGCGCGCCACAGGCAACTGTGACGCATGCACGGCCCAATGGCCCGCAATGGCACGACATAAGCGCGCAGCGTCAGTTGCTGACACATTACGTCAGATGCGCTGCCTTGGCCGTATATCCGTAAGTATCGGAAAAACAAGCATTTTGAACAGTGGCACAGCCTTTGCTTTAACGAAACCACGACGCGAACAACTCCCCCGGTGTTCGCATTCGAACTGGCCGCGACGCGCTTTCAAGCGCTCGCGGCTTTTTTTTCGCCCGCCATCGGCGGTGCCAGCCGCAAGCGCCTAATTCGCAAGGAAATGGCCCAAAACAAGGCTGTTGCGCACGATTTTCCGGTGAACAAACTTTAACCAAACGGGTCTACTGTCATGCACCAAGTGAAATGCTGCCGGGGCTAAAATTCCACTGCGGGCCTACCTGCCTGCTACCGTCCCGGCCGCCTCAGGCCGCTCCGACCGCCCAACCAAGGGAAACCATGAACAGGCCAGGCTCTCCGCCGCTGCCGCGTCGTCTGTCCGCCCCCGCCGCCGCCAGCACGGCGCTGGTGCCGGGCCGTGCCGCCGTGCGTGCGCTGGTCCTGGACAACGGGCTGAAGGTCATCGTGTGGTCGGATCATTCCATACCGAGCGTGGCGCTCCACAACTGGGTGCGCGTCGGCAGCCGCAACGAAGTCCCGGGGCTCACGGGCCTTGCGCATTTCTTCGAACACATGATGTTCAACGGCACGGCACGTCATGGCGCCGGTGAATTCGACCGGCTGATGGAAGCCCAGGGCGGTTCAAACAATGCCTTCACCTGCGATGACGTGACGGTCTATCAGGACTGGTTCCCGCGCGGTGCGCTGGATCTGGTGTTTGAACTGGAAGCCGACCGCATCCAGGGCCTGAGCCTGGATCCGAAGCTGATCGAAAGTGAGCGCGGCGTGGTCTACTCCGAGCGCCTGCTGCGGGTGGAGGACAACAGTGCCGGTTACCTGAGCGAACAGGTCCAGGCGCGGGCATTTCTCGCGCACCCGTACCGTTTTCCAACCATCGGCCTGCCCGACGACATACGCAGCTGGGGCGCGCATGACCTGCGGCAGTTCTATCGCACCTACTACGCGCCCAACAACCAGACCATCGTGCTGGTGGGGGACGTGACCCACGAGGAGGCCTTCGCGCTGGCGCGTCGTCACCTGGGGAGGCTGCCGCGCCAGCCGGATCCGCCGGCGGTCCTCATCCAGGAGCCCGAACAGGTGGGCGAACGACGCGTCGTGGTGCGGCGTGCCGCGCAGATGCCGCTGCTGCAGTACGCCTACAAGGCGCCCGCGGCCGCTGACCCGCTCGGGCCGGCGCTGAATCTGCTGCTGACGGGACTGGCGGATGGCAATGCCTCGCGGCTGCACCGGCTGCTGGTCGAGCAGCGCAGGATCGCGCAGGATGTGTCGGCCGAGTGGCATCAGGGATTTGATCCCTCGCTGTGCTGGTTCTGGTTCACGCTGGCCGAGGGCATCGACCCGCACGCGGCCCGCGACATCATCGATGCCGAGCTTGCCGGCGTCGCCGCGGGCGGCCTCGATGAGCCGGAGCTGGCGCGTGCGCGCAATCTGAATGCCGCGGGTTTCTGGAAGCAGCTGTCCACCATCGACGGCAAGGCGCATCTGCTGGGTGAGTACGAGGCGCTGCGCGGCGGCTGGCAGCAGCTGTTCCAGGCGCCCGCAAGGCATGCCGCCGTGACGCGCGCGGACATCGCCGCGGCGGCCCGTGCCGTGCTCAATACCCGACGGCGCACCGTCGGCATGCTGCTGTGAACGCCCCCGCGCGCATCATTGAGCTGAACCCCAGGGGTTTTGGCGTGCCGGCGCATGAGCGCATGGTCCTCGCCAATGGCCTGACGTTGGTGATGGTGCCGCGGCGCGAGCTGCCACTGGTGGCCTTTCAGCTGCTGATACGCGGTGGTGCCCTGGGGGATCCGCCCGGCCGTGCCGGGGTTGCCAGTCTCACCGCGGGGCTCTTGGACAAGGGTGCGGGCGAGCGCGATGCCGTGGCCTTTGCGCAATGCGTCGAGGGGGCGGGCGGCAGTCTTGCGGCCAGCGCCGCGGCGGAGTGCATAGGCGTCAGCGGCCAGTTCCTGGCGCAGGATCAGGCGCGCATGCTGGCGTTGCTGGCCGACGCGGTGATGGCGCCGCGTTTTGCCGCGGCCGAGTTTGCGCGCCAGAGGCAGCGCCAGATCGGCCACATCCGCGCGCTCAAGGACTCCGACCCGTCCGAGCTTTTGTCGCAGTACGGTCGCGGCCTGCTGTTCCGCGGCCATCCCTACGGTCAGCCGGCCATGGGCAGCGAGGACAGCTTGCAGGCGATCACGCTGCGCGATGTCAGCGAGTATCAGCGCGCGCACCTCGGCGCCGATCGTGCGGTGCTGGTGGTGGCCGGTGACATCGATGGCGCGTGGCTCAAGGCGCAGGTGGCTCAACGCTTCGGTGCCTGGCGCCCGGCTGCGCTGCCACTGCCGAGCCTCGCGCCCACGGTGAAACTGCGGCGCCGGCGGGTGCTGCTGGTGGACGCGCCGGGTTCGGCGCAGTCCTATTTCTGGCTGGGCGCAAGCGGACTGGACCGGGCCTATCCGCAGCGCGCGGCGCTTGACCTGGTCAATGCCCTGTTCGGCGGGCGCTTCACGTCGCTCTTGAACACCGAGCTGCGCATCAGGACCGGCCTTTCCTATGGCGCCGGATCCGGGTTCACGCGTGGCCGGGTGGCGGGGGAGTTTGCCATCCGCAGCTTTGCCGAAACGCGCCACACGCTCAAGGCGATTGACCTGGCGCTGAAGACCCTGGCCCGCCTGAAGCGCGAGGGGGTCACCCAGGGCATGCTGGATTCGGCACGCTCCTACGTCATGGGCCAGTATCCCATGAACCTTGAAACCGCCGCCGACTGGGCCGCGCAGCTGGCGGAGCTGGAACTGTATGGGCTGGATCCCGGGTACATCGAAGGCTATGGGGCAGCGCTGCGCCGTGCCAGCCTGGGGGATGCGCGAGGCGTGATCCAGGAGGCCTTCCCGGTCGGGCGTCAGCTGGCGCTGGTGGTGATTGGCGATGCCGCCCGGCTGGGTGGGCGTCTACAACGCTACGGGCCGGTTCAGCACACTGCCTTGAGCAAGGGCAGCTTCACTTCATGGGACGGAAACGGCGCGCCCTAGCGGACGCGCCGTTTCGCGGACACCCCTGAGAGCTTCATTGTTTTTTTCTCGCCTTGGCGCTCATTCGCCGGACAGACGGGTGAGAACGGCGCGATTGGCGTAGGCCACCGACAGCGCATCAGTGTGGGCCAGACGTTCCGACAGCGAGACGTCCCGGTCCATCAGGCGAGCCATGGCGATGGCCTCATCGCAGGCACCGTGGGCTTCATGCAGATGGCCGGAGGCGACATAGGCCACACACAGGTTGGTGCTGGCGGCCACTTCATCGGCATCGTAGTCGATGGAGTGCGCTGCGAGTTTGCTGATGACGGCGCCATAATCGCCCGCCAGCAGTTGCTCGCCATCTGCTGCATCCTCGAATCCGGACAGCACCAGCTTGCCGGAAGTGTCTGCATGCGCGGCCGATGCCGCCAGCACGGTGGCGGTGAGCGCCGCCGCCAGGGGCAGTCGGACTCTCTTCAGTAATTGCGGTTTCATGTGGAACTCCTTGGGTCTTGCGTGTTACGACGCACCAGGTGTTGGTGCACGAACAGGCTAGGAGTCTTGCTGCACTGAAACAAACGAATAGATTTGCGCCTACGCGTGACGGCGGTTCATCGGCGCCTCCGTCAGTGAACGCACTTCATTGAGCAGCCACTGGGTCATGGCCCTGATTTCGGGCTTGGCGGCATCCTTGGGTCGGCTGGCCAGGTAGTAGGTATCACTGGTGTGAAGGTTCAGCGGAAAGATGCGCACCAGGGATCCTGATTCAAACCACATGCTGCACAGAGCCTCGGGGACCAGCGCCACGCCGACGCCACGCTCGGCCGCGCGCACCACCGCGGCCATGGTGTCCAGTTCGATGACATTCTTCGGTTCGGGCGCTTCCAGGCCCAGTTCCTCGGCCCAGCTGTTCCAGGCAAAGGGGCGCGCCTTGTGGACGATCAGCGCCATGTCGCGAAACACGTTGGAACCCAGGCGCTTCACGGTCTGGGCGTGTTCACGGGTACAGGCGGCGACCAGCGACAATGTGAACAGCGGCGTCAGGGTGACTCCCTGGGGCGGTGTGTCGGACAGCAGCACCGAGATGTCCGCCGTGAGCGGATGGGCCGCCGGCCGCGGATCGCGCGTGTCCACCTGGATGTCGATGTCGGGCCAGGCAGCGCAGAAATCGGCCATGCGCGGCACGAAGATCTCGGTGGAAAAAAACGGTGGCAGCAGCATCCGCAATGTGACCCGGTTGTTACGCCGTGCGATGCGCGTGAGGCTACGGTCGATGGCATCCAGCAGGGGGCCGACTTCATCCAGCAGCGTATGGCCGGCCGAGGTGAGCTCCACCGCGCGGGTCTTCCTTTCGAACAGCCGCACGCCCAGGGAGTCCTCCAGCTCCTTCATCTGGTGACTGACCGCCGAGGGGGTCAGGAACAGTTCATCGGCCGCTATCTTGAAGCTGCGGTGGTGGGCGGCCACGCAGAAAGCGCGCAAGTTGCGCAGATGCGGAGGTCGGGACAGCCGCATCAGCATGGGCCGGGGTTTGGGCATGCGGACATGTCACAGAGGGTGCAATTTCGATGCCACTCAGCCTCGCTACCGGGCGCTGCCCCAGGCCTGGAATTGCCGAGGTCTGGCGCCTGATCGCCGGTTCACCTGACCTGAAATGGGGACCCGGCAGGGCCCGACGCACCGCCGGGGCGCAGGCCGCCATCCCAAGGAACTCCCAGGGCGGAGGATTGAAAGCGCCGGGGTCCCGTCCCCATTATGATGAGAAATGGAATTTCGCGACTACTACAAGACCCTGGGCGTCGAGCGCTCGGCTTCGGCGGATGACATCCGCAAGGCCTATCGGCGCCTGGCCCGCAAGTACCACCCCGACGTCAGCAAGGAAGCCGATGCGCTGGAGCGCTTCAAGCAGATGCAGGAGGCCTACGAGGTCCTGAAGGACCCGAAAAAGCGCGCCGCCTACGATGAGCTCGGCGCCAACTGGAAGCAGGGCGAACAGTTCCGCCCCCCGCCGGACTTCGGCGGGGGCTTTGATTTCAGCCAGGCGCGGCGCGGCCGGGCGCAATCCGGCGCCTACAGCGGCGGCGGCGCTGAGGACTTCGGCAATGCCGAGCAGTTCAGCGACTTCTTCTCATCACTGTTCGGCGGCGGTGAGCAGGCCTTCGCGGGGGCCGGGCGCCGGCGCGGCGGCCGCGACCAGCATGCCGGCATCGAACTGGATCTCGAGGAGGCCCATCGCGGCACCGTCCGTAACCTCACCCTGCAGCAGGCCGCGGCGCCGGGCCAGGCGCCCACCGAGAGAACCTTGCGGGTCACGGTGCCGGCCGGCGTCACCGAGGGCCAATCGATACGACTGGCAGGACAGGGCGAACCCGGTTCCGGCAAAGGCCGACCCGGGGACCTGTACCTCTCGGTGCATATACGGCCGCATCGCAATCTGGAACTCGACGGCCGGGACGTGAAGTTGACCTTGCCGGTGGCGCCGTGGGAAGCGGCGCTGGGCGCGACGCTGACCGTGCCGACCCTGGGCGGTCCGGTGGATCTGCGCATCCCCGCGCAGTCACAGACCGGCAGTCGCCTGCGCTTGCGGGGTCGGGGCCTGGCGGGGGATCCGCCCGGTGATCAGTACGTGGTGCTCAAGGTAGTGCTGCCGCCGGCCGATACGCCTGCGGCACGCGAGCTCTACGAACGGATGCGCAAGGAACTGGCCTTCGATCCGCGCGCCAGCCTCTAACCGCTGATCACGGCATCACGGCCGGCGCCCTGCTGCGCCAGCAACCAGGCGTGCTCCTCCGGAGTGGTGACCCGTCCCAGGACGCGGTTGCGCCGCGGGAAGCGGCCGAAGCGGGCAATGATGCGGTGGCTGTCCTTGGCGGTGCGCAGCGCCGAGGCCGCAAGCCGCCGCTCGCCACCGCTGGCCTCGCGCGCCAGCCGCTCGAACATCGCCAGCGATTCCTCCTGAACGGCCAGTGACTCGGCCCGTTGCAGCGGCATGCAGAAGTACAGGCGCTCGGTGAGGCTCAAAGCGGCGTCGGCACCGGACTGGAAACCTGCCAGCGTGGTGGCAAGCGCCTGGCCGTCGCAGGCGTAGGCCCGCGGGGTGCCCTGGTGGATGATGCGCGAGAACTGGTCCAGCACAATGATGAGGCTCAAGGAACGGCGCGGACTCATCGTCCAGGACGACAGCTCCCCGGCGGCAGCCTGCTCCAGCACGGCGCCGAAGCGCTCGCGCACGCTAAGCGCGCTGTAGTTTGCGCTTCGGTTCAGCCGGCCCGGGTCCAGCCAGAAATCGCGGACCTCCCGTGCCAGCTGCTCGCTCATCGCCTCAGCTCACTCGCAGAGACTTTCCATGTAGCCCTGCGCGACCGGCGAGAGTCGCTTGCGAGCCAGCTCACGGGCCTTCGGCGCGTCCACGATGTACTCCAGAGGGCCTGTCACCAGGATCTGGCGGATTCGGGGATTTCTGGCCGAGGCGCGGGCCATTTTGTTGAGGACGGTGAAGCCGCGCGCGATCTTGCCGGGGGAGGCCCGGTTGGTCTCGATGACGCGGGCGAGGTACTGCCCGAAACGGGAGTACAGGAAAAAGTCATCATCCCCGACCAGGAAGCGCGCTTCCGCAAAAAAGTCGGGAAAGTTCTTCTCTAGATATTGAGAAACTCGTTGAAGACGGGGCCCAGGGTCGCTCGTGGTCGACGCTTTGCGGTTCTTCATCACTGTTCTCGCTACACCTCCAAGGGGTCCGGACCACCATTTCTGGGCGTCACGAGCGGTACCACACCTCGCAACGCGGCGCGAAAGTTACGGCAGTTG
>DATHMK010000002.1:0-19445 GCA_035487155.1 Steroidobacteraceae bacterium | reverse complement strand
GGGTCCCACCGAATACCGGATGCTGGAGTTCTTCATGACCCACCCGGAGCGCGTCTACACCCGCGACCAGCTCCTGGACCGCATCTGGGGCGGCAATGTCTACGTCGAGGAACGGACCATCGACGTGCACATCCGGCGGCTGCGCAAAGCGCTCGAGGAATTCGGGTACGATCGGTTCATTCAGACTGTGCGGGGCTCAGGGTACCGATTCTCAGCCCGCACGGCCTGACGGCGTCCTAGGTGGCCTGCGCATGACCAGTGGCTTTCAAGTCGGGCTGTTCATCGTACTGCGTCTGCTCGCAGTGGCCGCGCTGGGCTTGCTGCTGGGATGGCCGCTGGGCAGTCCCTGGGCCGGACTGAGCCTGGCCTGCGGTGCCTACCTGTGCTGGCAGCTGATCACGCTGTTCCGGGTGGAATGGTGGGTGCGCCACCGCGGCTTCGCCGAGCCGCCGGATATTGGCGGCCCCTGGGGCGAGGTCATCACCCAGATCGTGCGTCTGCACCGCCGCAAGCGCTTCCACAAACAGCGCTTCGTGCAGCTGTTCCGCCAGATCCAGCGGTCCACCGCGGCGCTGCCGGACGGGGTGGTGATCCTCAATGACCTGCGCGAGATCGTGTGGTTCAACCGCATGGCCGGACAGTTGCTGTTCCTGCGCCGTCCCGCGGACCTGGGGCTGCGCATCGACAATCTGGTACGCCAGCCGGATTTCGTGCGCTACCTGAACTCCGGGCAGTTCAGCAATCCGGTCGTGGTCCGAGGCGGCAAGGGCGATCACCTGTATCTGTCCTTGCAGGTGGTTCCCTATGGCGAGGGCCAGCAGTTGCTGCTGGTGCGCGATGTCTCGCGCCAGATGCGCCTGGAGGCCATGCGCAAGGACTTCGTGGCCAATGCCTCCCATGAGCTGCGCTCGCCCCTGACCGTGATCTCGGGGTACCTGGAGACCTTGAGCCAGGATCCGATACTGGATCTGGAACTGCAGGGTCCCATCGGTGAAATGCGCCGCCAGGCCGAGCGCATGACCACCATCATCACCGAACTTCTGGAGCTCTCGCGCCTGGAGGCGGCGCAGGATGAGATCGACACGACCACGGTGGACGTGGCGGCGCTGATGGCCATGCTGCGCAAGGATGTGCTGGCGCGTCCCGAACATCCTGAAGAGGTGCGCGTGCGGGCCGACTCCGAGGCCATGCTCACGGGCAACGAGTCGGAGATCCATTCGGCCTTCTCCAACCTGGTCGACAACGCCGCGAAGTACACCCCGAGCAGCGGCTCCATAGAGATCAGCTGGAGCGTCGATGAGGAGGGCGGGCACTTCGCCGTGACGGATACCGGCATCGGTATCCACGCTGATCATATTCCCCGCCTCACCGAGCGTTTCTACCGCGTGGATGCCGGCCGCGCGCGCGATACCGGCGGCTCCGGACTGGGTCTGGCGATCGTGAAACACGTTCTGCAGCGTCACGGTGCGACACTGGAGATCGCCAGTGTCCAGGGCCGCGGCAGCACCTTTACCTGCCATTTCCCGCCGGAACGCTTGCGTGCGGCGCCGGTGCACGAGCATTCCGCCACCGCCTGATCGGCCCTCCAGGCCTCTTCAGAAAAGCTTCGCGGCCCTGTCACACAACGGACACGGCGATCTTCGAACCTGATACCTGTCTTTAGGTCAGGCCCGGAGTCGTATGAGCAATAAAGGAAAGGAGCGCCGCCAGCAGGTGCGAACCCTGTTCCTGTCGGACATCCACTTGGGGTTCAAACGCGCGCGAACCCGCGAACTGCTCGCCTTCCTGAACGGCATCGAAGCCGAGACCATCGTCCTGGGGGGCGACATCGTCGATGCCCTGAGTCTCGCCAAGCGCTTTTTCTGGACCGACGAACACACCCAGGTGCTGCGCGCGCTGCTGGCGCGGCGTCGGGCGGGTGTGCGCCTGATTTACCTGCCGGGCAATCACGATGCGGCCCTCTCGGTATTCATGGAAATGCTGCAGGGTCAGATCGAGGTGCATCGCGAATGGGTCTACCGCACCGCCACCGGACAGCGCTATCTGGTGCTTCACGGTGACCAGTTCGATGAGGAAGTGAATTGCCCGGCGTGGCTGTACTGGATCGGGGACCGGCTGTACGAGAGCACGCTGCTGTACAACCACTGGGTCAATGACGTGCGGCGCCTGTTCGGCATGCCCTACAGCCCCCAGACTGAAAAGCTGAAGGGCTCGGTGGGCACCAGTGCCCGATTCATCCGGCGCTTCGAGACGGTGGCGAGCACCCAGGCGCGCGAGCAGGGCTACGACGGGGTCATCTGCGGCCACATCCACCGGGCCAAGCTGTGCCGGATCGACGGCACCTTCTACGCCAATACCGGCGACTGGGTGGAATCGTGCTCGGCGCTGATAGAGACCCGCGCCGGGGAAATGCAGCTGCTGCGCTGGCCGCAAGGGGCGGTGACCCGCGTGGCGGTGCGGCCGCTGCTGGCCGATGCGGCGTAATCACTGGCTGCCCGCGCCCATTGGGCTATCATCCACGCTGGCCCGCCGCGCTCGAATCGGCGCTCACGAGGATCTTCAGCTGATGGAAACCGCCGACCTTTCGCACCATATTTCGCGACGTTTCAACGAAGACCTGGAGCGCGTGCGCAACCGGGTCCTGGCGATGGGCGGATTCGTCGAGCAGCAGCTGCAGAAGGCGGTATCGGCACTGGTGGAGGGTGACAGCTCCCTGGGCGAAGCGGTGGCCATGGATGACTTCAAGGTCAACAACATGGAGGTGTCCATCGACGAGGAGTGCAGCCGCATCCTCGCCACCCGCGCCCCGGCGGCCGGGGACCTGCGGGTCATCGTGGGCATCATCAAGACCATCACTGATCTGGAGCGCATCGGCGATGAGAGCGAGAAGGTTGGCTACATCGCCTCGCGCCTGGCCACCATGGAGCGACCGGCGGACAAGTATCGCGAGATCAAGCATCTCGGACGCGTGGTGCAGGACATGGTGCACAGTGCCCTGGATGCCTTTGCGCGCATGGATGCGGAAGCCGCCCTGCAGGTGGCCCGCCAGGACATCGCGGTCGACGAAGAGTATGAGTCCATCCAGCGCCAGACCATCACCTTCATGCTGGAAGACCCGCGTACCATCCGCCGCCACCTGGATGTGATGTGGGTGGTGCGTTCGCTGGAGCGCATCGGCGATCACGCCAAGAACATCGGCGAGTACGTCATATACATGGTGCACGGTCGGGATGTCCGGCATACCGACCTCGCCGCGGTGGAGCGCGAGCTGCGGGGTGAGACGCTGCAGGAATCCCCGGGTGATGGCTCACCCGCGGGCAATGGCAGCGGCGGCGGGTCGTCAGTATGATCGGCGCATGCTGGAACGCAGACTGATCAATTTCGCAGGGGCGGCGGCGTGCCTGGGCATGTTCGCGTTCGCCCTCTACACCGAGTATTTCGAGAACCTGGATCCTTGTCCGCTGTGCATTTTTCAGCGCATCGGGATAGTGACCCTGGGGGTCGCCTTCCTGGCCGCCGCCATCCATAACCCACGGCGGCGCGGCGCCTGGGTCTATGCCGGCCTGATCGGCCTGGTGGCCCTGATCACCATCGGCGTCGCCGCCCGGCACGTCTACATCCAAAGCCAGCCGCCGGGCAGCATTCCGGCCTGCGGCGCCCCGCTCAACGTGCTGCTGCAGATGTTCCACCCCTGGCAGGTGGTGGTGAAAGTGCTGCATGCCGGGGGTGAGTGCGCCGTCATCAACTGGACCTTCCTGGGGCTGAGCATGCCGGCCTGGGTACTGTTCTGCGCCCTGATCCTCGGCGGCGCGGGCGTCATCGCCAACATTCCGCGCCAGCCGCCGGCCCTGCGCATGCGCTGAGGTCTACGCCAGCAGCCGCTGCAGCACCCCGACGTACATGCGATGCAGCCCGTCGATATCCGCGGCCAGCACCTGTTCATTGACCTTGTGGATGCTGGCGTTGATGACGCCCAGTTCCACGATCTGCGCGCCCAGCGCCGCGATGAAACGGCCATCGGAGGTGCCCCCGCCCGTGGACAGCTTGGGCGGCTTGCCGGCGACCTCGCTCACGGCCTTGCAGACCGCATCCGACAAGGGTCCTTCGGGGGTGTAGAACGGCTCCCCGGAGACATACCACTCCAGGCTGTAGTTGACCTGGTGGCGGGCCAGAATGGCCTCGACGGTGTTCTTCAGGGTCTCGATGGTCTGTACCGGCGAATAGCGCAGGTTGAAGCGCGCCTTGAGCTCCCCGGGGATCACATTCGGCGCGCCGGTGCCCGCGTTGAGGTTGGAGACCTGGAAGGTGGTGGGCTGGAAGTGCTCATTGCCCTGATCCCACACCCGACTGGTGAGTTCGGCCAGCGCCGGGGCCAGGGTATGGATGGGATTGGTGGCCAGGTGCGGGTAGGCGATATGCCCTTGCACGCCGTGCACCGTCAGGCGTCCGGACAATGAACCCCGGCGCCCGATCTTGATGGTGTCGCCGAGCAGGGATTCGCTGGAGGGCTCACCCACGATGCACCAGTCGATGCGCTCGCCGCGGCCCTGCAGCGTCTCCACCACCCGCTTGGTGCCATCCACGCTGGGGCCTTCCTCATCGCTGGTGATCAGGAAGGCGATGCTGCCCCGATGCCGGGGATGGGCACCCACGAATTCCTCCGTGGCCGTCACCATGGCGGCCAGGCCGCTCTTCATGTCGGCGGCGCCGCGGCCGTAGAGCACGCCATCCCGGACGGTGGGCTCAAAGGGCATGGTGCGCCATTCCTCCAGCGGTCCGGTGGGCACCACGTCGGTGTGGCCGGCAAAACACAGAACCGGCCCGGCCGAGCCGCGGCGCGCCCAGAAATTCTCGACATTGCCGTAGTTGAGCTTCTCCACCTCGAACCCCAAGGCCGCGAGGCGGCTGATCAGCAGCCCTTGGCAGCCCTCATCGGCGGGGGTCACCGAGGCGCGGCCCATGAGATCGACGGTCAGGTCAAGTGTTCGCGACATGTGCTTTGTGGTGAAAAAACTTCAGGATTTCGAGGGGTTGTCATACGCATGACATCGGTCCGTACCCACAATGCGCCTACCGGCGTAAGCGTTGGGTAAGTATCTGTCCGCCGCGCTGGCGTTGCCACCGGGGGATGTCACGTGATCGTCACAATACTGTCATGTAATGCCGGTTGTGTACGTGTGCCCGAGGCCCGGCAAGCGTCGATTGTGCGAATTTTCATGTAGAACTCAGGAGCAGACAATGAGCCTTGCAAGTGTACAACGCGTCGTGGTGGCTGCGGCCGCCGTTGCGCTCACCGGGCTGGTGCACGCCACGGACATTTCCGGAGCGGGCGCGACCTTCCCGTATCCCATCTATTCGAAATGGGCGGACGCCTACAAGACCACGACCGGCACCGGACTGAATTATCAGTCCATAGGCTCTGGCGGCGGCATCAAGCAAATCGAGGCCAAGACCGTGACCTTCGGCGCCTCGGACATGCCGCTGAAGCCCGACGCGCTCAAGACCGCGGGCCTGGTGCAGTTTCCGATGATCATCGGTGGTGTGGTGCCGGTGGTGAACGTCAAGGGTGTCGGCCCCGGCCAGCTGACGCTGGATGGCGCCACGCTGGCGGCGATCTACATGGGCGACATCAAGAACTGGAACGATCCTGCGATCAGGAAGCTCAACCCCAAGCTGGCGCTGCCGGCCACGGCGATTGCGCCGATCTACCGCTCTGACGGATCGGGCACGAACTTCCTGTTCACCGACTATCTGTCCAAGCAAAGCCCGAAGTTCAAGGACAACATCGGTGCGGCCACCTCGGTGCAGTGGCCGGTCGGTATCGGTGCCAAGGGCAACGAGGGCCTGGCCAACCAGACCACGCAGACCGACGGCGCCATCGGCTATGTCGAATTCGCCTATGCCAAGCAGAACAAGATGGCCAATGTGCTGCTGATCAATCAGGCGCACCACGCCGTGGCACCCAGCGCCGCCTCCTTCCAGGCCGCAGCCGCCAATGGCGATTGGACCCATGCCGACAGCTACTACCTGATCCTGACCGATCAGGGGGGTGCCAACAGCTGGCCCATCACCGGCGCGAGCTTCATCCTGGTGTATGCCAATCCGCCGGATCCGAAGGCGACCGGCGAGGCCCTGAAATTCTTCGACTGGGCGTACAAGAACGGGACTCAGATGGCCTCGGACCTGGATTACGTGCCGCTGCCGGCCGCGCTGATCAAGCAGGTGCAGACCACCTGGAAATCGCAGATCAAGGCGGGCGGCGCCCCGCTCTGGAAGTAAGTTCGCCTTCAACCTCAAGCCCGGCGCCGCGGGGCGCCGGGCTTGCCTGTGGGTAAGGACCAATGGATCAGGCCACGGTGTTCGGCATTGAATCGCGCCATGCGGCGCGACAGCGCTTCGGCGAGCGGGTCTTCAAGGGCGCGACCCTGACGGCTGCCGTGTTGGTGCTGGTCTTGCTGGGCGGCGTCACGGTCGCGCTGCTCATGGGCGCATGGCCTGCGTTCGCGCACTTCAAGCTTCAATTCCTGACCCGCCAGATCTGGAACCCGGTGACCGAGAAGTTCGGTGCACTGGCGCCGATCTACGGCACCGTGGTCACCTCGGTCATCGCCATGGCGGTAGCCATTCCGCTGAGCTTCGGCATCTCGATCTTCCTCACCGAACTGTGTCCCGCGTGGCTGAAGCGCCCGGTCGGTACCGCGGTGGAACTGCTGGCGGCGGTCCCGAGCATCATTTTCGGTATCTGGGGCCTGTTCGTGTTTGCTCCCGTATTGCAGCGCCACGTACAGCCCTGGCTCATTGCGCATCTGGGCACTCTGCCGGGCATCGGCGCGCTGTTCCAGGGGCCGCCGTACGGCATCGGTGTACTCTCCGCCGCGCTGGTGCTCGCCATCATGGTGCTGCCGTTCATCGCCTCGGTGATGCGCGATGTGTTCGAGACCGTTCCGGATGTGCTGCGCGAATCTGCCTACGGCCTGGGGGCCACCACCTGGGAGGTCATCTGGCAGGTGGTGCTGCCGTATTCGCGCACCGGCGTCGTGGGCGGCATCATGCTCGGCCTGGGTCGCGCGCTCGGTGAGACCATGGCGGTCACCTTCGTGATCGGCAACGCCCACCGCATCAGCAGCTCGGTGCTGGCACCCGGGACCACCATCTCCGCCACCATCGCCAATGAATTCACCGAGGCGACCGGTGATCTGTACAACTCCTCGCTGATCGCCCTGGGGGTGCTGTTGTTCGTCATCACCTTCATCGTCATCAGTGCCGCGCGGCTGATGCTGCGGCGCCTGGATCGCAAGGCACTCGGCTCGGTATGAAACGCAGCGGCACGCGCAAGATCGCCAACGTCGTCGCCCTCACCCTGTCGGTGGGCGCCACGGCCGTGGGGCTGTTTTTCC
This sequence comes from Steroidobacteraceae bacterium, assembly GCA_035487155.1. Classification (GTDB taxonomy): domain Bacteria; phylum Pseudomonadota; class Gammaproteobacteria; order Steroidobacterales; family Steroidobacteraceae; genus DAIDKA01. The sequence continues at coordinate 12,048 of DATHMK010000002.1, read as the reverse complement.
TCGGCGCAATCCTGTGGACGCTGCTGAAGAACGGGCTCGCGGGGATGTCGCTGCAGCTGTTCACCCAGATGACCCCGCCGCCGGGCTCGGCCGGAGGACTGCTCAACGCCATCTTCGGCAGCGCCGCCATGACGATCATGGGCATTGCGGTGGGGGCACCGCTCGGGGTGCTGGCCGGCACCTACCTGGCCGAATATGGCGGCAACTCGCGCCTCGCGGCGCTGATACGTTTTGTGAATGACGTGCTGCTGAGCGCGCCCTCGATCATCATCGGCCTGTTCGTGTACCAGATCGTCGTGGTGCCGATGGGACATTTCTCGGCCATCGCCGGGGCCGCGGCGCTCGCGATCATCGCCATTCCGGTGACCGTGCGCACCACCGAGGACATGCTGCGCCTGGTGCCGCAGGGCATGAAGGATGCGTCCACCGCTCTGGGTGCCTATCCGTGGCGCACCACCTTGAGCGTCATCTATCCGGCCGCCCGCAGCGGCATCCTCACCGGATTGCTGCTGGCGATCGCGCGCGTCAGCGGCGAGACCGCGCCGCTGCTGTTCACCGCCCTGAACAGCCAGTTCTGGAGCAAGGATCTGAATGCGCCCATGGCGAACCTGCCGGTGGACATCTATCTGTTCGCGCAGAGCCCCTATCCGGAGTGGCAGCAGCTGGCCTGGTCGGGGGCGCTGCTCATCACCTTGACCATTCTGGCGTTGAGCATCTTTGCGCGCATCGTGGTCTCGGCCCTGCAACCGACGAGGCGCACATGAGTCTTGGGGAAACCACCGATGCCGGCCTGACCCAGGCCCGGGCGAGTGATGCCCCGGCGGCCGCTGCCGCAGCGACGCCCCCCAAGGTCTCGGTGCGCAACCTGCATTTCTACTACGGCCGCGCCCATGCCCTGAAGGGCATCAACCTGGATCTGGCCGATCGCAGCATTACCGCCTTCATCGGGCCCTCGGGCTGCGGCAAGTCCACGCTGCTGCGGGTGTTGAACCGCATGTATGCCCTGTATCCTGGGCACCGCGCCGAAGGCGAAGTACTGCTGGATGGCGCCAATATCCTCGAGCCCACCGTGGATGTGGCGGGCCTGCGCCTGCGTGTGGGCATGGTGTTCCAGAAGCCCACGCCCTTTCCCATGTCGATCTTCGACAACGTCGCCTTTGGCATCCGCCTGGCGCAGCGCATTTCGCGCCGCGACCTGGCCGACCGCGTCGAGGCGGCGCTGCGTGATGCGGCCATGTGGGATGAGGTCAAGGACAAGCTGCACGAGGATGGCCGGGGGCTGTCAGGCGGGCAGCAGCAGCGCCTGTGCATCGCGCGCACCATCGCCGTGCGCCCCGAGGTCATTCTGTTTGATGAGCCGACGGCCGCGCTGGATCCGATTTCAACGTTGCGCGTCGAGGAAACCTTGCAGTCGCTGCGTGAGAAATATTGCATCGCCATCGTCACGCACAATCTGCAGCAGGCCGCGCGGGTGTCGAACACCACGGCCTTCATGTACCTGGGCGATCTGGTGGAAGTGGGACCTGCCGAGCAGATCTTCACCGCCCCGAAGGATCGCCGTACCGATGACTACGTCACTGGCCGTTTCGGTTGAGCGGAGCCTGACATGAATGAATCCAATCAGACCTTTGCCCCGCAAGCCCCGGCGCCGGCGGTGCTCGCCGCCGCCGGTCCCGGAGGTGAGCCTGGCCAACGCCATCACGATGCCGGACTGAATCTGCGGCCCACCGGCCGGGGTGGCACGACCAGCCGCCTTGACGGTTCCGGGATCGGCCAGACCCTCGGCACGGTCACGGTGGTCGACCCGGTATTTTCCTGCCGCGATGTCAACGTGTACTACGGCAGCAAGCATGCGCTCAAGGGCGTGAGCCTGGATGTGGGCAAGAAGCAGGTGCTCGCCATGATCGGCCCTTCAGGCTGCGGCAAATCCACTTTCCTGCGCTGCCTCAACCGGATGAACGACACCATCGCGGGAGCGCGGGTCACGGGCCAGATCCTGCTGGATGGCCAGGACATACACGATGCCGCGCGCGATGTGGTGCAGCTGCGGGCGCGGGTCGGCATGGTGTTTCAGAAGCCCAATCCCTTTCCCAAGTCCATCTACGACAACGTCGCCTTCGGACCGCGCCTGCATGGGCTGGTGCGCACGCGCGCCGACCTTGACGAACTGGTATGCACCAGCCTGCAGCGCGCCGGACTGTGGGATGAGGTGAAGGATCGGCTCACCCAATCCGGCACCGGCCTATCCGGTGGCCAGCAGCAGCGCCTGTGCATCGCCCGCACCATCGCGGTCAAGCCGCACGTCATCCTCATGGACGAGCCGTGCTCGGCGCTCGACCCGATCGCCACCGCGCGCATCGAGGACCTGATCGATGAGCTCAAGGAGTCCTTCGCGATCGCCATCGTGACGCACTCCATGCAGCAGGCGGCCCGTGTTTCGCAGCGCACGGCGTATTTCCACCTGGGGTTGCTGGTGGAAGTCGGTGAGACCGACCGGATTTTCACCAATCCGCGGCACCGGCTCACCGAGGACTACATCACCGGCAGATTTGGCTGAGCGCTCAGTCGGTCGCCGCCACGGTCGCGGGCATGCTCGAAGGTCACATCAGCAAATCGTTCGACGGCGAGCTCGCCGGACTGCACATACGGGTGCTGGAAATGGGCGGCCTGGCGCTGGACCAGGTGCGTGCCGCGGCGCGTGCCTATGCCGAGTGGGACCTGCGCAATGCCCAGCATGTCATGGACCGTGAGGGACTGCTCAACACCCTGGGTATGCGTATCTACGATGATCAGCTGACGCTGATCGCCCTGCGCAATCCGGTGGCGAGCGACCTGCGCGCCATCATCGCGCTGGCGAAGATTGCCGCGGAACTGGACCGGGCGGGAGCCGAGTCCTGCAAGATCGCCCGCACCGTGCTGCATCAGAACGGCCGGCCCGGACGCGGCACCTCCAGCGATGCGCGCCACCTCGCCAACCTCGCCACCTCGCTCCTGCGCCTGTCGCTGGAGGCGCTGGATCAGCTGGACGGGGAACTGGCCGAGCAGGTGATAGACCGCGATCAGGACCTGGATGCGGAATACGCCTCGGGCCTGCGCCGCCTGCTGACGCGTGCCCTGGAGAACCCTTCGCAGCTGGAAGTGACGGTGGAGGCGGCGTTTGCCCTGAAGTCACTGGAACGCATCGGCGACCATGCCCGCAATATCTCCGAGCAGATTGCGGGCATGGCGGCCCATGTCGTCAGGGTGACGCGAACCCCTTAGGGGACGCTCAGAAGCTGAAGCGACCGCCGATGGTCGGCGCGGTGTTGTTGTTGTGGTAGTAGGGCACTCCGGGGCCGTGCGGAATGGCGATGGCAAGGCCGCCGCTCACGTCCGAATAGGCAATACCGGCATAAACGTCGAAGCGCTTGGTGAAATGGTGATCGACGTACAGTGACATCTCATTGAGCGTACCCGCACAGGAACTGCGAAAGCCGGCCGTGGCCGAGCAGGTCGAGGGAAGGCGGAAGTCATTCTGCAGCTGGTGGTACCAGGACAGGGTAACGTCGGTCTGCGGGTCGAAGGAATACTTCACACCCGTCCACCAGATCTGCACGATCTTCGGCGAATCAAGATTGTTGTCTTCCACGCCGCTTAGGAAATAGCCGCCCTGGTCCGAGGCGCCCACCCCCAGGGGGTTGGCCGGATTGCTCTGATGGATGTGCTCGTAGCCGCCATAGAACTTCAACGGATCCCAGGTGTATTTGAGGGCCACCATCAAGGCACTGTTGTCCGTGACGATGCCGTACAGGGTGTTGTCCGGTGAGATCACATTGGCGCCGGTGATCTGGTTGGTATTGATGCTGTTGACGGTGTTCTGATAGGGCTGCGTGGCACTCTGAACCCCGAGCAGGGGGTTCAGCACGCTGATGGCCTGGTTGTAATGCTGGTAGACCACATCGGCCGCGAGTCCCTGGAACTCCCCGCCGAAGTCGATGCCATAGGCCGTGTTATGCGGCTGTTCGGGCGTGCAGGTGGCGGCGGTCCAGCCGGCGGTGCCGGAGTAGCAGCCCCCGGAACCGTCGGCGAATTTATACGCCGCGCCGAAATGCACCGGACCATAGGCGACCTTGTACTTCACCGCGTCGTCCCAACGACTGTCCTCGGTGTCACCGCCGCCGGCCATCGTGCCGTTGTAGCCGATGTAGGAAAAGGCATAGGCGCCGCCGGCCGGATCGTAGGTGAGCATGGCGTCGGTACCCAGCGGGCGTATACGACCGTAGGTGAGGGTGCCCAGTGAGTTGGACGCTACCCCGCCGTAGAATTCGTCGTTGAAGACCTGGCCCGCGCGCGAGCCGTCGATGGCTTCCGTGTAGCTGCCGCGCGGCAGGCCGTTATTCGAGATTTGTGTAAGCGAGGCGTTGGCGAGCTGGCCGGAATTCGGATTGATGCCGGTGGAGGCGTTGAACACCACCGACCACCCTTCCATGAACTGCTCCCTGCCGCGGATCCCCACGCCGGTCTGCTGCAGATTGTTCGGCGTGATGAGCCAGCGGGATTCATTGCCGTTGCGGTTGACCAGCGCTTCGCCTTCGTAGTTGTTCGGGTTGACCGGCATGCCATGGCTGACCCAGCCGATGCCCGCGTCATAGACGCCGAAAATGGTGATGCCATGCCAGGTCAGTGGACAGGCGGTGGTGGCGAACTGCGTGAAGCTGCCGCAGGCGTCGGCGCCGGCCGCCGTCGCGGGCGGGGTGGGCGCGGTTTGCGCCAGGGCCGAACCGGTGGCCAATGTGGCGGCAAAGAGACATAGATAACGCAAACGCATCGCGAGGGCCCCTCTATATTGGAATGGATATAGCGTGAGGCACTTTGCCGTTGAGAACAAGGCTTGACGAGCGATGTTTTGTCGTGCGCCGCAGCGTCAGGCTTGCGCTGGGCTTTCCGGATCCAGAATGTTGCGTATTCGCAACGTAGGCCGCCTGGAGCCCATGGGCCCCAGGCGGCTGGCGCGGATTACTTCAGGGGCGCATTACTTCTGATACGGATAGATGCGGAAGGAGGCCATGCCTTCGAACATGTTGGCATCCGGTGAGCCGCCCACCGCGGTGAACAGCGTGCGCTGGATGTACCCGAGCTGCAGGCCGAACTGCGCATTGCCCAGCGGGCCGCGGTAGAACTTCCACCACAGGCCGCCGGTGACTTCATCCACCTTCTGGTTCTGGCCCGAGCAGGTGCCACCCAAGGTGTAGCAGCCGCCATTGGCCAGGGTCGGGATTCCCAGGCCATACCAGTACGGGCCGACGCTTGCCGTGCTGTACTGATACAGCGTTCTGCTCTGTTGCTCACGGCCTGCGTACAGGTAGGTCTGCAGGGTGGGGGTCGGCGTGAAGACCAGGCCCGCCAGCACCTGGTAGGCCTCAACCGGGGCCAGCGAGCCATCCGGCTTCACCACCACATCGTTGAGCGAGGCGGAGCCATAACGGCCGATGCCCTTGCCGGCAAGGCCACTGAGCTGGAAGCTCAGCACGTTCGGCACCAGCGGCAGAATCGCCCCGGCGCCGACGCCGCCGCCCATGGTGGTCGAACTATCGGTGGCGATGGCCGAACGGAACCAGCGCGCCAGCCCGTACAGCTCGTAGTGGCCATAGCCCGGGTCGGCTGCAATCTTCGCCACCACATCCGGTGCTACGTCGGTGGAGAAGCTGGTGCCGGTGACACTGCAGGTGCTGGTGGAGGTGGAGGTGGAGGTCGCAGTGCCGGTGGTGGTCGTGGTGGTGGTGGTGGTGGTGGTCGAGGCGGTGCAGGTGCCGCCGCCATTGCCCAACTGACTGGTGCCCGCGAAGCCGGTGGTGGGCGAGGCGGGCAGGGTTCCCTTGACCCCGCCCACGGCAAGACTGTTGGTGTTGATGATGCCGGTGTCCTGCGGGCTCTCCAGCGACAGACCCAGCGACAGGGCATCGGTGAGCTTGTCAACCAGCCGAACCTGCGGGTTGCGGGTCCACTGGAAGCCCGCGACGTACTGCGCGTCGATGGTCAGCGGGATGTTTTCATCGCGCGGATCCATGCCTTTCTTTTCAAGCGTCACCAGACTCCAGTTCTGACCCGCCAGCAGGTACCAGCCCGAGTCGCTGGTGAATTTGCCGTAGATGTTGCGGATGCGCGGCTGGTAGCTGTTGCTCTCATTGGAGTTCGCGGTGGGCGCGGCGCCCAGGAAGTCCATTTCGAAGTAGGTTTCGGCCTTGTAGCCGCCCATATCCTGGGTCTGCGCGAGGATGGACAAGCGGCTCTGACGCGCCGTTTCACGGAATTCAGACACATAGGCCTGTTCGGTATTGGCCATCGGCACGCCATTGAAACTGGAGCCCACATCGGCGCTCTCGTCCTTGTTGCGATAAATGGTCGCAAGTTCGGAGAAGCCACCGAACAGCAGCGTGACGGGTCCGGCCTGCAGCGCCGGGTTGGTGCTGCTGGATGGCGCCTGCGAGGTGTCCGGAGCGCTCTGCGCCATCGCCACGGGGGCGCACACAGCGCTCAGAACCAGCGCGACGGCCGCTGCGACGTGGGAAATTCGGGTTGTGGGGGCTTTGGTGCTGCTCGATGTCATGGGTCGGTTTCCTTCCTCACCGTAGGTTTGCGGGCGCTGCGCCGGCTTCTGGCCGCGGTTCGTTTCAGCGCCGCAACTGTGATTCATTCGTATGACATCCGGATTGCGCCAATGTGACAGTTCCATGTCAGCGCTGCTGCGCCGCAGGGAATTACCGTGTTTCGCGATGTCACAATGGCGCGTGTGCGGTGCGAATCCAGCACCGAGGTAGCGCCGTCAGTACGGATTTTTCGTGCTGTTGTTTTTTAGCTGCGCGGCGGGGACGACTAGTCGGGATGCACCAGGCGGCGGAAGGCCGCGATGATCGCCGGCTGCGGACGGCGGATGTCCGGCAGATTCTGATAGTGCTGCCAGCCCCCCCCGAGACTTCGGTACAGCGCGACGAACTGCTCATCGGCGGCGGTTTGCGCCGCGATGTATTCGGCCTGGATGGTGTAGCCCGCGCGCTGGGCGTCGACGACGTTCAGATAGTCGGTCAGGCCGCGCTCGTAGCGCTGCTGGGCCAGGGTGATCGCCCGCTGGCTGGCCGTGACCGCCACCCCCAGCTTCTCCAGCCGTGCCTGTTCGGCGGCATAGCGGGCCAGGCTGGTATCCACTTCGGCAACGGCCAACTGGATGGTCCTGCGATAGTTCACCAGCAGGGCGCGGGTGTTCAGGTCGGCGATATCCACCTGCGCATCCAGCGTGCCGAAGTCCAGCAGCGGCCACAGAACCGAGGGGCCGGCGGACCAGATGTGCTGACCGACCGCGGGGTCCGTCCCCAGGCCTTGACGCTGGAAGCCGATGGCGGCCGTGACCGCGACATCCGGGAACAGGTCGGCGGTGGCGACGCCGATGCGCGCCGAGGCGGCGGCCAGCTGCCGTTCGGACTGCTGGATGTCCGGTCGCTGCCGCAGCAGCTGCAGCGGCAGCCCCGCGGGGGCCAGCTCCGGCGTGCCCGGAATCATGCTGACGGGGGAGAGTTCGGCGACCATATCCTCCGGATAACGACCCAGAAGCGTGGCCAGGGTGTACTGCCCGGCGCTGACCTGCGCCTGCAGAGGCGCCAGCTGCGCCTGGGCGTCGGCCAGCTCGCGGTCCGCCAGGGTGACGTCCAGTTCGTTGGTGATGCCGCGGTCGAAGCGGATATGAACGATACGCTGCGACTGCTGCAGTGCCTGGATTGTCGCCTGCAGCGTCGCGACATTCAGCTGTGCCCCGCGCAGGTCGATATAGGCTCGAGCGACATCGGCGATGATCGACACCAGCACGCCCTCGCGCGCCGCGGCCAGCGCCTGGGTATCGGCATGGGCGGCCTGGATTTCACGGCGGTACTTGCCGAACAGATCCAGCTCCCATAGCGAATCAAAGCCGCCGATTTCGTTGATGTGCTTCAGGCCCGCGGTGTTATCCGCCGAGACCAGACTCTGGGCGACCCGCCCGCGTGCCAGATCGCTGCCGGTGCCGCGCGCCGCGGCGGCGCTGCCTTGCGCATCGGGCAACACCGTGCCCAACATCCCGGCTTCAAAGGTCCGCGCCGCCTGCAGATGATCCAGCGCAATTTCAATGTCGGGGTTGGCCGCGATGGCGCGGCTGATCAGCGAGTCCAGTTCAGGGTCCTTCAGCGACTGCCACCAGGAGGCCAGCTCAATGGCGCCCGTGGCGCCTGGCGGCTGCGCGGCGTAGTGATCCGGCAGCGGCTCCTGTGGCGGGTGATAGTTTGGACCGACCGCGCAGGCCCCGAGCAGGCTGGCCAGTCCCGCAAGCGCCAGGGTGCATCCGGGATGCTCAAAGCGCTGCGCGCTCATGGCTGTCGGGCGACCTCGACCGCATCACCGGGGCTGATCTGGCTGCTCAAGTTGAGCACCAGGCGATCCCCGGGCTTCACGCCGGAGCCGAGTTCCACCAAATTGCCGTCGTCGCGTGCGATGCTGACATCGCGCATCGCGATGCGCCCCTGTGCATTGACGGTGGCGACCTGGGTTCCCGTGGCGCGGAACAGCAGGGCGGCCGCCGGGACCTGCACCAGTCCGCGCGGCTGAAGATCAAAGCTCGCAGTAACGTACATGCCCGGCACCCAGCGTCCGGCGGCATTGGGGATGTCCACTTCCACCTGCAGCGTGCGCGCCTGCGCGTTCAGCGCCTGGGCGGTGCGCGTGACCTTGCCCGAATAGCTGAGCGCCTGGCCGCCGCCGGTGCCGCTGATGGTGACCGGCAATTGGCCCTGCATCAGATCCGTGGCGGCGCTTTGTGGTACCTCGATCATCACCCGCATCGGGTCATTCTGGGTCATTACGTACAGCGGCGTGGTGGCGCTGGTGCTGCCCGCCGTGACCAGGTTGCCGATGTCGATATTGCGCTGGGTGATGGTGCCGTCAAAGGGCGCACGCACCTGCTTGTACGCGGAGAGCGCGGCATACTGGTCCACGCGCGCCTGGTCCAGGGCCACCTGTGCGTAGGATTGCTGCAGCTGGGCATTCGCGGTGCCGAAGGCTGCCTGCTTCTCGTCGCGCTCCTGTGCCGAGACGACGCCGTCGGGTGAGTCGCGCCAGCGATCATAGGTGGTCTTGGCGAAGGCCGCCTCGGCCTTGCGCACTTCGACCTGCGCCTGGGCGCTCTTCAGCTGGGCGCGTGCCGCGGACAGTTCCGCGTCCAGTTCCGGGGTATCGATGGTGGCCATGATCTGACCGGAATGCACATGATCACCGATGTCGACCACCCAGCTTGCGACATAGCCATTGACCCGGGCATAGATGGTGCTGGAGTGCCAGGCGGCGGTCTGTCCCGGCAGCGCGAAATGCTGGGCGCTGCCCACCGGCGCCGCGGTAATGATGTCCACCGTGTGCGGCGCACTGACGGCGGAGTTCGCGTCGCTCGCCAGGGCGCGCTCGTGGAAGAAACCGACCAGGCGCACCAGCACCAGCGCCGCGATCAGCACCCCGGCGACGATGATGCCGCCCTTGCGCAGCCCTCGTGCCGTATCCGGTGAGTAAGCGGTCGACACCGAGTGGGCCTCGGCGTGGCGCCGATCCGCGCTTACCTCGTCCTCGTAGTCGGTTTCCTTGATTGCCGAGTCGGGCTTATCTGAATTATGCATTGGCATGGGCGCCTCGTGCGACCGGCGCCGCACTCTGCTTGGGGGCTCGCCGCAACAGGCGATACATGGTTGGTACGAATATCAAGGTGGCGAAGGTGGCGAACAGCAGCCCACCGATCACGGCCCGCGCCAGCGGTGCGTTCTGCTCGCCGCCTTCGCCCACTCCCAGCGCCATCGGCACCATGCCCAGCATCATCGCACCGGCGGTCATGAGCACCGGCCGCAGGCGCGTATAGCCTGCTGTGGCCGCGGCGATGAGCGGGGAGTCTCCGGCGGCCAGGCGCTGATTGGCGAAGCTCACCACCAGGATGCTGTTGGCCGTGGTCAGCCCGATACACATGAGAGTTCCCATGAGCGCCGGCACCGACAGATGGGTCTGGCTGAGCAGCAGCATCCAGATCACACCGCCCAAGGCAAATGGCACCGCCAGCAGCACGATCAAAGGATCAATCCAGCTCTGGAAGTTCACCACCAGGAACAGATAGACCAGGATGATGGCCAGCGCGATGCCGGAAAACAGTCCGTCATAGCTGCTGCGCATGGTTTCCACCTGGCCACCCAGGCTCACCGTCATGGCCGAGCTGAGCGGCGGCCGATTGGCGTCGATGAGGCGGTCGATGTCACCGGCGGCACCGTATAGATCCCGCCCCTGGACATCGGCATGAACATCGAACACCGGGCGGATGTTCAACTGCGACATCACCAGCGGCACCGTGCCGCGCCCCATGGAGGAGATGTTCATGAGCAGGGGAGTGTCGTTCACATCGCTGCCCGACAGCGGTGTGGTTTGCAGATTCCCGGTGGAATCGAAGCTGTAGGTGGGCTGCTGCACCACCAGCGGATAGCTCACCCCATTGCGCGGGTCGACCCAGAAGTTCGGCGCCGACTGCGCGCTTGAGTTGGTGGTCACCAGCACGTTCTCGGAGGCCTGGCGCTGGGAAGTGCCCAGCTGCGAGGCCTGCGCACGGTCGACATCCACGGTCAGGGAAGGTGCATTCGGTACCTGAAAGACATGCGAGTCAACCACACCCGGAACACCCGCGAGCTTGCGCGCGAAGCTCAAGGCGGTGGCGTAGGTGGCGTTCGCGTCCGAACCTGCGACGCGGATGTCGATCGGCGCCGGCTCACCGAAATTCAGGACCTGATCGACGATGTCCGCAGGCTGGAAGAAGAACTGCAGCTGCGGAAAACGCTGCGGCAGCTGCCGGCGCAGCATGGCGGTCAGATCCGCCGTCGGGGTGTGATCCTGGGTGAGGGCGATCAGGATCTCCCCGTCCATGGGCCCGACGGTGGCGGAGTCGCTCAGCGACAGATTGATGCCGCTGTAAGGCAGTCCGATGTTGTCCAGCAGCACATTGATCTGGCGCGCGCCCACCAGCTGCCGGATGGCGCCTTCAACCGCGGCGAAGTCCTGCTGCGTGGTCTCCAGGCGCGTACCCGGCGGGGCGCGCACGTGCAGACGCATCTGCCCGGCGTCCACCTGCGGGAAGAAGTCCCGACCCAGCAGCGGAAACAGCAGCAGTGACACGACTATCAGGCCGAGGAAGGCGGCGGCGGCATACCTGGGGAAGGCCAGGCACCAGGACAGGGTGTTGCGATAGGTTTCGCGCAGCGCGCTGAAGCCGCGCTCGAAGCGCTGGTGAATGCGCACGAAGGGATTGCTGCTCGATGCAAGGTGCTCACCGCTGTGCCCGACGCCGCGCATCAGAAAGTTGAACAGCACCGGCACCAGCGTGAAGGACAGCACCAGGCTGGCCAGAAGAGCGGTAATCACCGACACCGACAGGGGTGAGAACAGGTACTTGGCTGTGCCCTCCAGCAGGAACACCGGTACGAACACGATGCAGATGCACAGGGTGGAGAGGAAGGTGGGAGTACCGACCTCGCCGGCGCCGCGGATGATCGCCTCGCGCATGTTCTGCTGCAGGCCCGCGTGGCGCTCGATGTTCTCTATGACGACCGTGCCGTTATCCACCAGGATGCCGACGGCGAGTGCAAAACCGCCCAGGGTCATGGTGTTGAGCGTTTCACCCGCTGCGCCCATGCACAGTACCGCGCTGAGTATCGACAGTGGGATCGAGGCCAGGATGATCAGCGTCAGCCGCCAGTTGCCGAGGAACAGCAGGATCATCAGCGCCGTGAGGCCGGCGGCCATGCAGCCGCCCATGACGACACTGTTCAAGGCGGCCTTGACGAACACGGATTGATCGAAAATCGGCTTGACGTTCACGTCGGCGGGCAGCAGCCGTTCAATATCCGGAAGCGCCTCGCGCACTCCCTTGATCACGGCCAGCGTGGAGACACCCCCGGTATTGCGGATCGACATCAGTGCGCCCGGTACGCCGTTGACCGATACCGAGTTGGTCTGCACCTGGAAGCCATCGTG
>DATHMK010000001.1:0-9270 GCA_035487155.1 Steroidobacteraceae bacterium | reverse complement strand
TCCAAGAGCCGTGCGCTCACGACCAGCATTTTTGCCAATCTGTCGCCCTGGCAAATCACCCAGTTGGCTCGCCATCCGCAGCGCCCCTACACGCTCGACTACGTGTCGATGAACGTGATGATGGGCAGACCGAAGCGTTCGGCCATTTTCATCAGCCGCAGTGCCTTGCGGTACCCTTCCGGCTTCGGCATGCCGTAATTGCGCCGCACGCGCTCCTTGGTGTCACGTCCCTTCTGGTGCCCGATGACCATGACGATGCGGTTCTCGAGGCGGCCCAGGCCGCCCACGATGGCCATGTCATCGGCGTACATGCGATCGCCGTGCAGCTCGTGGAATTCGGTCAGGATCATGCTGGTGTAATCCAGCGGATAGGGGCGCTGCGGATGGCGCGCCAGCTGCGTGATCTGCCAGGGGGTGAGATTGGCGAAAATGTTGCGCGTCAGCTGCCGGCTCTTGGCCTGCAGCCGGGAAATCTCGTCCTTGATGCTGACCTCGGATTCGGAGGTCACGTGCCGCAGCTCCTCGATCTTCGCTTCCAGCTCGGCGATGGGTTGTTCGAAGTCCAGGAAGGCTACAGCCATGAAAGTAAGGGTTCCAAGTCTAAGGGCCTCCAGGGGCTCCCACCGGCCCATACAGTACACGCATGCCCTCCCGGCCGACCAGCTCCTCCAGATGTTCCAGAAGTTCACGCCCGGGGCGCACATTCCACTCCGGTCCAAGGTCCAGCGCCCCGCTGGCCTGCGCGCTCCAGTACTGCACCGTCACCTGGCAGGGGCCGTTGCGCCAGGGCGTCAGGACCTCGGCCAGGCGGGTCAGCATTGCATTGCGATCGGAGCGCTGCGGCAGCTTCAGCACCAGCCGCCGCGCCTGCTGTTCGCGCACCGCGTTCAGGTCGGTGAGCTTGCGCGCGGCGATGCGCCAGGCGTCCCCGAACTCATCGAAGCGGAAATGCCCCTCCACCAGCACGATGGCGTCCTTGACGATGAGCTCGCGGTGCCGCTGGAAGACCTCCTCGAACAGCGTGACCTCGATGCGGCCGGTGCGGTCATCCAGGATCACACTGATGCGCTGTCCGCGCTTGCGGATCTCATCGATCAACCCGGCCACGGTCACCAGCCGCCCGCGGCTGAAGCCACGTTCACCCTCGCCGCTGCTCGCGGGACGCTCGCTGATCAGCTCGCCGATGCGCTGCGCCGCGAAGCGCGGCAGGTCGGCCTCGAAACGGTCGATGGGATGGCCGGTCAGATACAGCCCCAGGGTCTCGCGTTCGCCCTGCAGGCGCACCGCCTCGCTGAAATCGGCGACCGTGCGCAGCGCGGCGCGCGCCTGTGCGGCAGGTTCCGGCACGGCGCTCAGGCCAAACATGTCGTTCTGGCCGGCCTCGTGGGCGCGTGCATTCTGGTCGCCAAGCTGCATCGCCGAGGGCAGCCCCTCCAGCAGCGTCGCGCGGTTCGCACCCAGGCTGTCCAGGCTCCCGGAGCGGATCAGGGCTTCGAGCGTGCGGCGGTTGATGCGGGTCAGATCCGTGCGTCGGCACAGTTCATCCAGGGTGCGATAGGGGCCGCGCGCTTCGCGCTCGGCGATCAGCGCCTCCACCGCGCCCTGTCCCACGCCTTTGACTGCACCCAGCCCATAGCGAATGGTTTTCGCATCCGCCACCGCGAACTCGTAGCGCGAGGCGTTCACATCCGGAGGCAGTACGGCCAGCGCCAGCTGCTTGCACTCATCGATCAGCGTCACCACTTTGTCGGTGTGATCCATGTCGGCCGAGAGCACCGCCGCCATGAACGCCGCGGTGTGGTGGGTCTTGAGGTAGGCGGTCTGGTACGACAGCACCGCATAGGCTGCCGAGTGCGACTTGTTGAAGCCGTAGCCGGCGAACTTCTCCATCAGGTCGAAGATGTGCGCCGCCTGCTGCTCGGGCACGCCCCGGGCCACCGCGCCGCTGACGAAGATCGAGCGCTGCTTGGCCATCTCCTCGGGCTTCTTCTTGCCCATGGCCTTGCGCAACAGATCCGCGCCGCCCAGGGTGTAGCCGGCCAGCACCTGCGCGATCTTCATCACCTGTTCCTGGTACAGGATCACGCCATAGGTCTCGGCCAGCGCCGGCTTCAAGTCCGGGTGCAGGTAGTCGATCACCCCGCCGGCCGGTTCGCGCTTGCGGCTGATGAAGTCATCCACCATGCCCGACTCCAGCGGACCCGGGCGGAACAGTGCCACCAGCGCGACGATATCCTCGAAGCAATCCGGCTTGAGCTTGCGGATCAGATCGCGCATGCCGCGCGATTCAAGCTGGAACACCGCCGTGGTACGTCCGGACTTCAGCAGCGCATAGGTCGCGGCATCCCCCACCGGCATGCCCTGCAGACTGAATGCCGTCGCATCGGCGGCACGGGCTTGATTGATGATGGCGAGCGTGCGATCAATGATGGTGAGGGTGCGCAAGCCCAGGAAGTCGAACTTCACCAGCCCCGCGGCCTCCACGTCATCCTTGTCGAACTGGGTCACGACGCTGTTCGAGCCCGCCTCGCAGTACAGCGGCGCAAAATCGGTCAGTACCGAGGGGGCGATCACGACCCCGCCGGCATGGGTGCCCGCATTGCGCGTCAGGCCTTCCAGGGCGCGCGCCAGGTCGATGAGATTGCGGATCTCATCTTCGCTGTCGTACAGGCGCTTGAGTTCGGGCTCCTTGGTGAGGGCATCATCCAGGGTGATGCCCAGCTCAAAGGGGACGAGCTTCGCGATGCGATCGACGAAGCCATAGCTTAGACCCAGTACCCGGCCGACATCGCGCACCACGGCCTTGGCCGCCATGGTGCCGTAGGTGATGATCTGCGAGACGCGGTCGCGCCCGTACTTCTGCGCCACGTAGTCAATGACGCGATCGCGCCCATCCATGCAGAAATCCACGTCGAAGTCCGGCATCGAAACCCGTTCCGGATTCAAGAAGCGCTCGAACAGCAGACCGTGCTGAAGCGGGTCGAGGTCCGTGATGCACAGGGCATAGGCCACCAGGGAGCCGGCGCCCGAACCACGCCCAGGACCCACCGGCACCGCGTTGTCGCGCGCCCAACGGATGAAGTCGGCCACGATCAGGAAGTAGCCGGCGAAGCCCATCTGGCAGATGATCTTCAATTCAAGATCCAGTCGCTCCCGATAACCCTGCGGGGCAACCCCGGCGTGCGTGAGCGCCACCCGTGCGGCAAGTCCGTTGAGCGCTTCGCTTTGCAGGAACTGTTCGGTGCTCATGCCGGCCGGCACCGGATAATCCGGCAGGCGCGCCTGTCCCAGGTTCAGGACCAGGTTGCAGCGGCGCGCGATCTGCACGCTGTTGGCGGTGGCCTCGGGCAGATCGGCGAACAGCTCGCACATCTGCTGCGGCGTGCGCAGGAACTGCTGCGCGCTGTACAGGCGCGGCCGCGCCGGATCGGTCAGCAGGTGCCCGCCCTGGATGCACACCCGTGCTTCATGCGTCTCGAAATCCGCCGCGCCGAGGAAACGCACGTCATTGGTCGCCACCAGCGGTACGCCACGCGCCGCTGCCAGCTCCACCGCGGCGGCGATGTAGCTTTCTTCATCGCGCCGGCCCAGGCGCTGCAGCTCGATATAGAACCGATCGCCGAACAGGCCCCGCCAGAAATCCAGCTGCGAGCGCGCATCCTGGGGCCGCCCGTTCAGCAGCGCGCAGCCGATGTCACCGGCCGCGCCCCCTGACAGCCCGATCAGACCGGTGAGGGACTGGGCGGTGAGCCAGCTGCGCTCCACCATCGGCGGCCCGTTCTTCTGGCCCTCCAGGTAAGCCCGGGTCACCAGGCGCGTGACATTGCGATAGCCTTCCTGGTTCTGGCACAGCAGCGTCAGGCGCGAACTGCCGCGGCGTTCGGCCGTTTCGGCCAGCAGCAGGTCCACGCCCACGATGGGCTTGATGCCCTGATTGAGCGCTTCGCGATAGAACTTCACCATCGCGAACAGATTGTTCTGGTCAGTGACGGCCACGGCCGGCATGCCCGCCGCCACCGTGGCGGCCAGCAGCTCCGGCACCCGCACGACGCTGTCCACCAGAGAGAATTCGGTGTGCAGTCTCAGATGGACAAACTGTGCCTTCATATCTCGTCCGATTCTACCGGTCCTGAACCCCGCGGGGCGTACACCGGACGAAAACTGCGCCGGTGGATGGCGCACGCGGAGTGGCGCGCCAATGCCGCCAGATGATCCGCCGTGCCATAGCCCTTGTGCACCGCCAGCCCATACCCGGGATAGACGACGTCCAGGCGCCGCATCAGGGCATCGCGCACGGTCTTGGCCAGTATCGAGGCCGCGCTGATCGCAGGCTCGCTGCAGTCGCCCTTGATGATGGCGCGGGCCGGGCAGCTGGGTGCAATGTCCTGCAGCTGCGGCAGGCGATCACCATCCACCAGGATGCTGCGCGGGCACACGGCCAGCCCGAGCAGGGCGCGACGCATGGCCAGGTGCGTGGCCTGCAGGATGTTCAGCGCATCGATCTCGTGGCACTCCGCCCAGCCCACCGCCCAACACAGGGCGCGCCCGCGTATCAGCAGCGCCAGCGACTCGCGCTGTTCGGGCAGGAGCTGCTTGGAGTCCTTCAGGCCCAGGATGCGTCGGCGCGGATCCAGAATGACGGCCGCAGCCACCACCGGGCCGGCCAGCGGTCCGCGCCCGGCCTCATCCACCCCGGCGGTCAGGCGCTCGGTGCGTGCCATCGAATCATCTCCAGTATGGCCTGCGCAGCGCGGTCGGCGGCCCCCACCCGCAGCTGCTGGTGGACCTTAAGGAATTCGCTTTCGAGGTGGCCGCGTCCGGCGGTGTCGGTGAGCTGCTGCAACAGGGCCCGGCCGAGATCCTCGCCGTTGACCGCCTCCTGCAGGAACTCCGGCACCAGGGACTGTCCGGTCAGCAGGTTCGGCTGCGAGAAAAACCGCACCTTCACCAGGCCCAGCCGGCGCAGCAGAAAGGCGGTGAGGGGGTTGAAGCGGTAGGCCACCACCATGGGACGCCGGGTCAGCAGGGTCTCCAGCGTGGCGGTCCCCGAGGCGACCAGCACCGCATCGGCGGCGATCAGGGACTGTTGCGCCTGGCCCTCGAACAGCTGCACCGCAAGGTGGGGGGCCACCCGTTCGCGCTGCGCTGCAAACACCTGGCGCACGCGCCGTGAGGCCATGGGAGCGATGAATTTCACCCGCGGCCGCTGCGCCTGCAGATAGCGCGCGGCGCGCAGAAAGTCCTTGCCCAGGCGCTGGACCTCCCCGAGGCGACTGCCGGGCAGCAGCGCGATGACACTGTCCTCGGGCGCCAGGCCCAAGCCCCGGCGCGCGGCCGCACGATCCGTGTGCAGGGGAATCTCATCCGCCAGCGGATGGCCGACGAACTCGGCATGCACACCATGCCGGGCGTAGAACTCGGTTTCGAAGGGAAACAGGCACAGCACCAGATCGCAGGCCGCGGCAATGCTGCGCACCCGCCCCTGGCGCCAGGCCCACACCTGTGGACTCACATATTGGACGGTGGGCACGCCGCGCGCGCGCAGCTGCGCCTCAAGACCGATATTGAAGGCCGGCGCATCGATGCCGACGAACACCCGCGGCCGCGCCGCGGCGATGCTGCGCACCATCCTGCGGCGCAGGGCGATGAGCCGCGGCAGATGCGCCACCGGCTCGATCAGGCCCATCACCGCCAGCTCATGAGAATCGGCCCACACCTCGCAGCCGGCCGCGCGCATCTTGGGGCCGGCGATGCCGAAGGCACGCACCTCCCCGACCCGGGCGCGCAAGGCTGCCAGCAGCGCGGCCCCCAGGGTGTCGCCGGAGGATTCGCCGGCAACCAGGCCAATCACCAGCGGCTCAGGCATGCTTGCGCCGCGCTCCCGTCAGCGCACCAGGCTGCGGGTGGAGGCATCGATGAAGGTCAGCAGCGGCTGCACTTCGGCGTGGTCCCGGGCCAGCTCCTGGAGCTGGCCGATGGCCTGCGCGAGCTTCAGCTCCGAGCGGTACAGGATGCGATAGGCGGTGCGCAGGGTGCGGATCTGCTCGGGCGTGAAGCCGCGGCGCTTCAGACCCTCGGAGTTGATCGAGTGCGGTGCCGCCGGATTGCCGGCGACCATCACGTAGGGCGGCAGATCGCGGGTCAGGATCGCCCCGCCGGCCACGAAGGCGTGCGCGCCGACCTTGCAGAACTGGTGAATGGCGCACAGGCCGCCCAGCTGCACCCAGTCCCCGATCTGCACATGCCCGCCCATGGTCGCGCAGTTGGCCAGGATCACCTTGCTGCCGATGTCGCAGTCGTGGGCGACATGCGAGTAGGCCATGAACAGGCAATCCGAACCGATGCTGGTGAGCGCGCGCCCCGAAGCCGTGCCACGGTTCATGGTGCAGAACTCGCGAAACACGTTGCGATCACCGATGCTGAGCCGGGTCGGTTCACCCTTGTATTTCTTGTCCTGCGGCGCCGACCCGATCGAGGCGAACTGGAAGATCTGGTTGTCCTCACCGATGCGGGTCGGACCCTCGATGACGGCATGCGCGCCCACCGTGCTGCGCGCGCCGATCACCACATCCGGCCCGATCAGCGCAAATGGTCCAACCGACACGCCCTCGCCCAGTTGCGCGCGCGGCGATACGACTGCACGCGCGTCGATCATGGCGCCAGCCTCACTTGCTGACCTCGGGCGCGACCATCATGTCGGCGCTGGCCACCTCGGTGGTGCCCACGAAGGCGGCGCTGGAGAACTTCCAGATGCCCTTGAAACTGCGGGTCAGCTGCGCCGTGAGCAGCAGCTGGTCGCCGGGCTCGACCGGCTTGCGGAAGCGCGCCTTGTCGATGCCGACGAAGTAGAACTTGGTGTCCGCATCCGGCACCACGCCGCCGGTGACGAAGGCGAGGATGCCCGCGGCCTGGGCCAGTGCCTCGATGATCATCACGCCCGGCATCACCGGACGCTGCGGAAAATGGCCCATGAAGAATGGCTCATTGTAGGTGACGTTCTTCAGCGCCCGGATGCTCTCCCCGGCGCGGCATTCGAGCACCCGGTCCACCATCAGAAACGGATAGCGGTGCGGCAACAGCTTGAGGATGCCGTGAATATCAAACTGTACGACTTCAGTCATCTTCGTTCTCGCGCCCTTCCTGCTGCGGAGCATCGCGGTCCAGACGTTTGAACCGAGCGACCATCCGGCGCCAGGTCCGCGCCTCTTCAAAGGGAATGCCGCTGGAGTATACGCCGGGCTTCGGAATTGAATGACTGATCATCGAGAAACCGGTGATGATCACATCATCGGCGATCAGCAGGTGCCCGCCGATCGCACAGGCGCCGCCGATCTGGCAGCGCTCTCCGATCACGGTACTGCCGGACACCCCGGTACAACCGGCGATGGCCGTATGGGCTCCGAGGCGCACGTTGTGCCCGATCTGGATCAGGTTATCCAGCTTCACTCCATCGGCAATCACCGTATCGCCGATGGCGCCGCGATCGATGGTGGTGTTGGCGCCGATCTCGACATCGGCACCGATGCGCACGCTGCCGATCTGGGGCACCTTCAGCCAGGTGCCGCGTTCGGGCGCAAAACCGAAGCCGTCGCTGCCGATCACCGCCCCGGGATGCACGATGCTGCGCGCACCCACCGTGACGCCATCGCACAGCGTCACCCGCGCCACCAGCCGCACCTGCTGGGCAACCATGACATCACTGCCGAGCACGCAGTGCGGGCCGATCATGGCGCCGGCACCCACCTCGGCCCGGGCGCCGATCAGCGCCAGCGCGCCCACGTGGGCGGAAGGATCCACCCGCGCATCCGCGGCCACCAGCGCACTGGGATGGATGCCGGCAACGACCGGCGCCGCCGGATGCAGCACGGTGGCGATCCGCGCATAGGTGGCGCGCGGATTGGAAGTGATCAAAGTGGCCACCGGGCACTGGGCGGCAAAGCGCGCCTCGAGCACCACCGCCGCCGCGCGGGTGTGCAGCAGCGCCGCGCGATGGCGGCTTTCGGCCAGGAAGCTGACGGCGCGGGGGTGCGCGTCCGCCAGGGTGGCGACGCTGTCGATTTCGCAGTGCGGATCGCCGCGCAGCTCACAGCCGAAGCGGACCGCAAGCTCGCCCAGGGTGACACTCATGCGGCCGCCTCATGCGGGCCCGTGCGGGCCCGCTGCAAGCTGTTACGCGGCGCTTGCCGGATTACTTGGCCGCCGGCTTCGGAGCAGGCGTCGGCGCCGCGCCCTTGGCACTGTTGGCGTTCAACATCGCCAGCACCTGCTGGGTAATGTCGACCGCGTTGGTCGAGTAGATGACGCCATCGGCCAGGATCAGATCGTAGTTCTGCGCCTTGGCGTAGACCTGGACCTGTTCGACCAGGGATTTCTGCAGTTTGGAGAGCTCCTCATTGCGCCTGGAGTTGACGTCGTCCTGGAACTCGGTCTGTTTGCGCTGCAGCTCCCGGTCCCCGTTACGGATGTCCGTGTCCTCACGGGTGCGCTGATCCTCCGTCATGGTCGCGCCATCCTTGGTGAGCTTGTCCTCGCGGGCCTTCAGCGACTGCTGCAGGGCCACCAGCTCACGCTGCCGGGGCTGGAATTCATTGCGCAGGGCCTCACCGATGACCTTCGCATCGGGGGACTGCTGCAACAGCGCGGCGTAATTTACATAACCAATCTTCAGCTCCGCCCATGCCGGCGCCGCCGCCAGTACCAATGTCGCAGCTGAACCCAGAATCAAAGACCTGACGACGCCCTTCACGATGCTCCTCTTGTGGGCCCAGCCCAAATTTAAGACGTGGATGATAGCGGAAATCGCCCGGACCTAGAACGAATGATCCGGGCGCCCCTGTGTAGGGGCCTAGAAAGCCTGTCCGACCGAGAACTGGAAGCGCTCGGTCTCATCACCCCAGGTCACCCCGTCCAACTCGCGTTGTGCATTGAGCGGTACGGCCAGACTGAACCGGAACAGGCCCAGCGGCGCCAGCCACTGCACCGAGATACCCACCGACTCCTTGAGGCGGCTGAGGGCGAAGTTGTAGTTCTCAACCGGCGTGCCCGCCAGCCCCGGGTTGTTCAGGCCGTCCACGGTCACCTCGCCGGTGCTGTAGCCGAGCGGCGGCGCCCAGAAGGTCGGCGACTTGGTCGTCGAGAACACATTGCCCACGTCCATGAACAGGCTGACCCGGGCGCTGGAGGCGATCTTGGCGGGCATCGGAATGATCAGCTCGGAACGCGCCAGGACATTGAAGTTACCGCCATAGGGATTGCCGTACTGGTCCCGGG